>JAIPAL010000017.1 GCA_021740085.1 Crocinitomicaceae bacterium | reverse complement strand
TAATTCGTTGGGATAATCCTACTGCTAAAAGATGGCTAAAAAATTTACAGCCCCTCGCTGATTATATTGTCATGGTTCATACAAAGGTATGGCCGTCTATTAATTCTGTTAAAATGTCAGGTAGTCATGATAGTCCGGCAATGGGGCTTTCTTTTCCTTACGATTATGCGGTAAGTTCAAAGAATAAAAAATTAAAGGGAATTGTTTCAAAGGCAGCTATTCGTTTTTATGGTGATATCGCCAATGCGCCTTTAAATTCAGAGCCTTTCGAGTATGATTTTATGTCAGCTGGTTTATTGGTAACAGATTTGATGCGAAAAGTCTTAGCTCCTGAAGATTATGTTAGTTGGTTAAAGCGCTTTTCCCCGGAATTATTTATTCCTGGAAAAGTAAATATCCCTCTCAAGTTAGATAGAGTAGATAAACACGATGGTTATGAATCGCACTGGGATGGATTCCACTTAAATAGAATTTGGTGCTTAAATGGAATTCTTAAATCGCTTCCAGCTGACGCCTTAAGCAAGGAGGCGAAATCAGAATGGGTTAGCGCAATGAATGAAATGTGGGATTATGCGCAGGAAAGTATCGGCAAAGGAAACTATGATATTGATCACTGGCTATCTACTTTCTCTGTATTTGCTCTAATTGGTTATGAATGATCATTCGATATTGAAATCCTTTGTTCAAGATCGTCAATAAATTGATCTAGATTTTCTGGTGAAATAAACAATTCTTTTCCGTCATGGAAATATATGATAAGCCCATCAAGTGCTAAACTTAATTTCCAACCGATATACAATCCTTTATTTTTTTCAATTTTTTTAATTGCTTTGTAGGCGATTTTTTTAATTATCCACCCACTTGAACATCGCAAATAATCGTGGTGAAGAAGGTAGCTTGTGGAGTAGTATAAGGATATCAAATAGGCTAATGTCAAGGTAAAAATACTTGAAATAACGAGGGAATCATAAATGCCTTCTTGATAAAATGTTGCTAGCGAAATTAGTAGATCTAATGAAGCAATAAGGATTACGCTAGCTTTGTAAACCCAATCTACTTTTGATGAATACCTTATCACCAAGCAAATAATGGTCGATCTTGCATCAATAGATTGACAGCTCCTTTAATTCTTATCAATTGGGCATCATCATTTCTATGGATTAATGCCTCATCAATTAATTGAACCATTTTTTCAATTTCAGTTTCATTAACCCCTCTTGAAGTAAGCGCTGCCGTCCCAAGTCTTATTCCCGAAGTGATAAATGGTGATTCAGTGTCAAAAGGAACCATGTTTTTGTTGACCGTAATATCTGCTTTTACCAAGCTATTCTCAGCATCTTTTCCGTTAATGCCTTTGCTACGTAAATCTATCAACATACTATGATTATCCGTACCTCCAGAAATAATGGTGTATCCCTTTTCAATAAAAGAATTTGCCATAACGCGTGCATTGAGTTGCACTTGCTTCATGTACGTGGTAAATTCAGGTGCCAATGCTTCGCCAAAAGCAACTGCTTTTGCAGCAATAACGTGTTCTAATGGCCCGCCTTGAATCCCAGGAAAAACAGCAGCATCTAATAAAGCGGCCATTGATTTAGGATTTCCATTATTCCATTTTAATCCAAATGGATTATCAAAATTCTTACGCATCATGATGATTCCACCTCTCGGACCTCGTAATGTTTTATGGGTAGTAGAGGTTACGATATGGCAATGTTCCAATGGATCATTTAGTAATTTTGTTGCAATTAATCCTGCCGGATGAGAAATGTCAGCTAAAATGAGTGCACCGATTTGATCGGCAACTTTACGAATTTTAGCATAATCCCAATCTCTTGAATAAGCAGATGCACCACAAATAATCATTTTTGGTTTAACGCGTAAAGCAACTTCTTCAAGGGCATCATAATCAATTAGTCCTGTTTCTTTTGATACCCCATAAAAATTAGCTTGGTAAAGTTTTCCTGAAAAATTCACAGGAGATCCGTGTGTCAAATGACCACCATGGGACAAATCAAATCCTAAAATTTTATCACCAGGATTTAGGCAAGCAAGAAAAACAGCAGCATTCGCTTGGGCGCCAGAGTGTGGTTGAACATTCGCCCATTCGGCACCAAACAATTCGCAAAGGCGATCTATCGCAAGTTGCTCCACTTTATCAACTACTTCGCATCCTCCGTAATAGCGCTTTCCCGGAAGACCTTCCGCATATTTGTTCGTTAAGACACTTCCCATTGCTTTCATCACATCATCACTTACAAAGTTTTCAGATGCAATTAATTCAATACCATTAAGTTGGCGATGATTCTCTTCATTTATTAGATTGAATAGTAGGGTATCTCTCATTTTGTATTTTTTTCTAAAGCTAAATAATTAATAGTATAGATTTGTTTTAGTCCTGTCAATAAATCTATTTGTGGTTGGTAACCTGTTATTTTTTTTAATTTTCCAGAATTACCTACTCTTCTTTCTACTTCGTAATCGTATCTCTTTTTTGGCGCATCATTGTAAGTGATTTCAGAGTTAGAATGGGTCACTGCCTTAATATTCTCTGCTAAATCCTTAATAGTCCATTCTTTTTCATTGGCAATATTGATGATAAATGAGCCCGGAATTCCAAGTAAATTTATACAGGCATCAATCGTATCATCTATATAGGTAAAGTCTCTTGTTTGTTCTCCATTTCCGTAAACTGTTATTGCTTCGTTGGCCATTGCTTGTTCGAAAAATCGGGGAACAACCATTCTATTATCTTGGTTATAGCCATAAACATTAAAAAATCGGAGTGAAATAACATTTAAACCTCTTTCTTCATGATGAGACGCAAGGTAAATTTCATTGTACCTTTTCGCCATAGCATAAGAGGTTCGTGGATCGACTAAAACATCTTCTGAAAGGGTTGTTTTTACTATGGCACTGTGACTATAAATCCCACTTGTGGAGGCATAAAGCAAGAATTTCACATTGTTAATTTCTGCTGCTTCCACTACGTTTCGAGTCCCAATAACTTCTACATCCATTGTTTCTACTGGTTGGTCTGCGACAATGTCAACCCCTAATACAGCAGCGAAATGGTAGATGGCATCACATCCTTGAGAAGCTTTTATGAGCAGGTTAGCATCACGAACATCTCCCTTTATAAAAGTAATTTTTTGAAAAGATTCTCTGTCAATTTTATTCCCGCGAAGAAGACTATCTACCACTACAACTTCATGATTGTCTTCTAGTAATCTCTTCACTAAATTACTACCAATAAATCCTGCACCACCTGTTACCAATATTTTCATGAACTCAATTTATGGTTACAAATATCTAAATAATAATTGACACGATAAAGCAATAGGATGGAGGATTATTGTATTCTTTTAACGGTAGAAAAAAAATGCGTGTATTTATTTAAATCGTTGTTAAATATACCCGTTTCATCTAGTGCATCTATACGCACCATGCCTGAAGCATGAAGGATTTTGTTTGGAGCCACTACCAAGCCTACATGGATGATTTTTCCATCATTATTTTTAAAAAAGACGAGGTCATTTATTTTATGATTTACGAATTCAATGGTTTGACCGATCTCCATTTGCTGATAAGCATCACGAGGTAGGTTTATCCCTTTCAAACGAAATAATACCTGAGTAAATCCAGAACAATCAATACCAAATATAGATTTTCCACCCCATAAGTAAGGCGTATTTAAAAATTGATCTTCAATCGGATTTTTTGACGTCTCATTTTTAGAAGAATTAATTTCGAATGAATAGTTCCCAATAGTAAAAAAGTTGTCTTTTCCAATGAAACTACCGCAACTAATCAACTGTTGACCCCAAGGAGTTTTGATGGTGTTTATTGCGATTTTCTGGTATTCGAAATTGGATGACCAGGTAGTCAATTCATTTTCTGAAATGGCAAGTAGATGCTTGAAATCGACAAATCCATTGTAAGCATCAAAAATAGTTTCAATCTCTACCCAGGAACCTATAATTTGAATGACATTAACTGTTTCACCAAAAAGTAATTGACTCACCATTTCTGAGCTATCCTTAGCTTCTTTTCTGATTGGACTAATACTGACCAAACAAAATGCATTACGTTGACCGGGAGATAGAAATTTCATTTTTAAGTTGTAGTAACCAAATGTAAACAAAGTCTTTTAATATTGATTAATTTTGTGCTGTAGCATTTTATTATATGACTGAAAAATTAATTTTAATTACAAACGATGATAGCGTTAATGCGAAAGGAATTCGGACCTTAATCAACGCTGCTAAATTAATTGGTCGAGTCGTGGTAGTTGCTCCTGACAAGCCACAATCAGGCATGGGGCATGCCATTACTATAAATCATCCTTTACGAATGAATAAGATTGATTTATTTGAGGATGTAGAAGCTTATTCCTGCTCAGGAACACCGGTCGATTGTGTGAAGTTAGCCATTTATGAAATATTGAAACGTAAACCAGACTTACTATTATCGGGAATTAATCACGGCGAAAACACATCGACTAATGTTTTGTATTCTGGAACAATGTCAGCCGCCATCGAAGGCGCGATGGAAGGGATTCCATCCATTGGTTTTTCATTGGCCGATTATTCAAGTGATGCCGATTTTTCCCATTGTGTACCATTTATTACAAAAATCATTAATCAAACGCTAAACAAAGGTTTGGCAGTTAATACTTGTTTGAATGTTAACTTCCCCAATTTAACTCTCGATAAAATAAAAGGTATACGAATTTGTACCCAAGCACATGCTTTCTGGGCAGATCGTTTCGATAAAAGATTGGATCAATTTGGCAATCCTTATTTTTGGTTGACTGGAGATTTTGCAGAAGTAAATCCAAAAGAAAATACAGATTTAGAAGCTTTGAAAAATGGCTACATTAGTATCGTTCCAACGCATTTTGACTTAACAAATTATCAATCAATCTCAATTTTAGAGGACTGGAAGTTATGAAAATAAAAATTAAGAAAACACATATAATTGGTTGGGGGATTGGCTTGTTTTCTCCCATTGTTTTTTTGCCAATCGTATTACTAATATTGTCTTTTATCAAACACGTTTCTTATGGGTATATGTGGGAGCAGTTTACCTCATTTCCTGAATTTACAAGTAAATACTTCTCCTTAGCTTTGATTTCAAACTTAGTATGGTTTTATGTTTTCTTAAACAAGGAAAATTATGAAATAGCTAGAGGAATAATTTTCGCCATGATTTGTTTTATTCCATATATGCTTTATGTTAATTTCTTTTAATGCCTAAGACAAAAATATTTATTATTGCTGGTGAAGTCTCTGGTGATTTACATGGTTCAAATCTACTTAAAGAATTAAATAAATTAATGCCAGGTATTGAATTCTCTGGTTGGGGAGGGGATAGAATGGAGAAGGAAGGAATGACCATTCAAAAACACATCAAAGAACTTTCTTTCATGGGTTTTTTAGAAGTTCTATTAAACCTTTCTACCATTCTTCGAAATATTAAGCATTGTAAATTACAACTACTAGAGTTTAAGCCAACAGCTTTAATTCTTATTGATTTTCCGGGATTTAATTTACGAATCGCTAAGTGGGCGAAAGAGCAAAACATCCCTGTAATTTTTTATGTTTCACCACAAATTTGGGCATGGAAGCAATCCAGAATCAAATTAATTAAACGAGATATTTCAAAAATGTATTGTATTTTACCTTTCGAGAAAGAGTTCTATGCAAATCTTGATTTTCAGGTGACTTATTTGGGTCATCCTCTCTTAGATGAGATTAGCAACTATAGAAGTAGTGCGGACAATCTAAGCTCTTATTCGGAGAAGCCAATTTTGGCATTGCTTCCAGGAAGTAGATCGCAAGAAGTCAAAAGAAAATTGCCATTAATGATCGAGGCTTCAAAAGCTTTTCCTAATTATCAAGTTATCGTTGCTTGTTCTACTAATCTAGAGGAATCTTTTTACCGTAAATGGGCGGACGATTCAATTAAATTAGTAGTTGGTGATACGTATGGGATATTAAATCAAGCGAGTATTGCTTTGGTAACTTCTGGTACGGCTACCTTAGAAACGGCCTTGTTTCAAGTTCCTCAAGTTGTCTGCTATAAAAGCTCAGGGATTTCATATCGTATTGCGAAATTATTAGTGAAAATAAAATATATTTCATTGGTTAATTTAATCATGGATAAGGAGGTTGTTACTGAGCTAATTCAAGGTGATTGTTCTGTTGAAAACATGAAAATGGAATTACTATTAATAGAAAAAAATCAGCCGAAACGCCTTGAAATGATAAAAAATTATCAAGAGTTATCTTCTCTGTTGGGCGAGATTGGCGCTAGCAATAGAATTGCGGTAGATATTATTGAAACTTTTTTTGATAAAAAGGGTAATCAATAACTTAATGGAATTAATAATATCTTGAGAAATCTATTTATACTTTTAGTCTTGCTCCTTTTGCAAAATGGGTTTGCGCAAACTATGCAAATTGGTGTTTTGACCGATTACAAATTGAAGAAAATAAAAATCAATAAAGCATCTGGGAATTATCACGTAATGGCAGATTCAATTTATTTGGGTTTGGTAAATTCAAACGATATCATTGAGGTAATATATGTATCGTCCGGTAACTTAACGGTCAATTTTAAGGGAAATAAATATACAGCGATCAGAAAGTTATCTCTATTATCTCTTTTTGAAGAACAATCTATTCAGTTCACGGGAATTAATCCAGTTTTTAATGCCCGCCAGTATGAAGGAAATTTTGTAATTACCGCATTGAAATCGTCGATGCGTGTGGTGAATGAGGTCGATTTAGAAACGTACCTTGAAGGTGTTATTGAATCAGAAGCAGGTTATGGACAGAAATATGAATATTATAAAGTTCAAGCGATCATAAGTAGGACCTACGCAAAAAAAAATGAGCTAAAGCATTCCACCGATGGGTATCAATTATGTGATAGAGTTCATTGTCAGGTCTATCATCATAAGCGATTAAATAATACACAAATTGATTCGGCAGTCAGTGCTACAAAACAGCAAATTCTTTGCTTAAAGAATGGTGATTTCGCACCCACTTTTTTTTCAGCGAATTGTGGAGGTCAAACCTGCAATCCTTCGCAAGTATGGAATGAAAATATCGAAGGATTACATTCATTCCAAGATACATTCTGCATATACACGAAACAAGCCACTTGGACTAAATCAATTCCACTTCTGGATTGGATTAGTTTCTTAGTTAACGATTATAATTTCCCGATAGATGACAGCTTGAGTATGCAATTACTGTATGATTTTAAACAAGAGGAACGTCAGGCATTTTATTTGCATCCTGCGTATGGAATTCCATTAAGGGATTTACGGGAAGAATTTAAACTTAAATCAACGTATTTCAATGCAAGAAAAGAAGGGGAGTTCATGGTGCTTAATGGCCATGGCTTTGGTCATGGTGTTGGATTATGCCAAGAAGGTGCCATGAAAATGGCTAGAAATAGTTATTCTTTTGATCAAATAATTGGATTTTATTTCCCTGATTTTACGATTTCTAAAATCATTTATAAGTAATCACAAAAATTTCTTCGTTTTCTTTTTTGAAGAATTTCTTTGAACGAGCATATGTCTCTAAATAATTTATATTGTGGAGTTGCCTTAAGGTTTTTTGGGTTTCAGTCAATTGTTTTTTCATACTATTATTTTGAGTGCTTAACTCGCTTCGTTTATTTAGATTATGCACCAATGAAAAAACATCTGTGTCATCTAAAAACAAAGCGTAAATAATAAATACAAATATGGTTAAGACATATTTATTTTTCAGGAAAGAAGGAATTTTCGCCATAGTTCAAATATAGCATTGATGGAGTGAACAAAACTTGAGTGCAGAAAAAGTTATGAATGATGGAGTGTTTATTTTTTTACACAGCTAGAGAAAAGGTCCCCTTCAAATAAGTCTCTAAAATCTTTGTCGAATTGGAACCATGGGTCAACTTTTCGTAATAACTCACATGCTTTTTCAGCATTTTTATCTCTTTCTCTAAGGATAATGGCTGAATACATTATTCCATATTTCAAAGCTTTTATATCTGATTCGGTTAGTTGAATAGTATTACCAAGTTCATTTTTAAAACTATTGGAGAATTTTCCATCTATCTCTAAGCGTTCATATTTCAATAATTTGGGTATTTCAGTTGACCATATTATGTTTGCTGCTTTTGCATTTTTCATTTTGTATTTATAATAGGCTTCTAGGAAATTTATTGAAATTGGATTTAGCGTTGTTTGTTTGTATAAATCAATCGCTTCACCCAAATCTGGGAGTTTACCATCCAGATGAACTTCTAGGTATTCACGTAATAAATAGCCCTCTAAATCATTGATGAAATTTTGATGCTCTACATCATTTAAAACCCCATTTTTGTCCAATTCCACTGCTGATTGTAAAGCTGAAATGGATTCTTCTAAGGCGCTTTCAAATTCTGGTTCTGCATTGCCTTCTTTCACAAGACCGTATAAACCTTTAGCTAAAAACAAGTAGGGGGTAGGGTCATTTGCGTATTTTGGTTTTGCAATGAAATCAGAAGCTCTAAGCGTTAATTTTTCATAATTTGGCTTAGGTTTTTGTGCGTATAGCGCTGCTAATTCAGGGAACACACTTCGTACTGTAATATAATCCTCGATTTCGGTTTCAATTTCGGTTTCGTTGTCGGTGTTTTTATCGAAAATTACAGTTAAGGTGATCGTATAATTACCTAATTTATTGAAAGTAACTTTGATTTTTTCGTTGGTTTCACTCGATCCTTTTTCAAAATCCCATTCTTTTCCTTTGGTGCCACTTATAGCCCATAGATAACTTGGTTTTCCTTTGGTATTTTTTAAAATACTTTTCAATTCTACAATATTTTCAGGCTTCACAACTCTTTCGAATACAGGTTCTACGAGTCTTTTTGCTGCGGTTATTTCAGCTGTTTGAGCACTAAGAGATAGGGAACCAAAAAGTGATAAAATAGCGAGTAAAAGTATTTTTTTCATATGTAAAAATTTGGGGCAACTAATTCAAATTCTATGCCGAATTTACAAATTAATTGTGACTTGATAATAAGAGGGATAATATTTCTTGCGCTGCTTCGGCTAAAACTGTTCCAGGGCCATATATTCCGAATACCCCTTCTTCTTTTAAAAAGGCATAATCTTGTTTAGGAATGACCCCTCCAACAACGACTAGAATATCTTTTCTATTTCTATCTTTTAATGCTTGAATCAAAGCAGGAACTAAGGTTTTATGTCCAGCTGCTAATGATGAAACGCCTACAATGTGTACATCGTTTTCAATTGCTTGCTTGGCTACTTCATCAGGTGTCTGAAATAATGGCCCCATGTCAACATCAAATCCAATATCGGCAAAGGCAGTTGCTATTATTTTTGCGCCACGGTCATGGCCATCTTGTCCCATTTTCGCTATTAATATGCGGGGTCTTCTGCCTTCTAATGAAGCAAAATTAACACACAATTCTTTTGCTTTAATAAATTGTTCGTTTTTCATAGCTAGTTTTTCATAAACGCCGCTTATGGTATTTATTTTGGCTTGATATCGCCCAAATTCATTTTCAAGGGCATCAGATATTTCTCCAAGGGTACATCTTGCTAAAGCGCATTTTATGGCAAGTTCGAGTAAGTTATCTTTTCCATCTTTTGCTGCAGCTTGTAATGTTTTTAATAACTCATCTACTTTATCATTGTCTCTATTTCCCTTGATTTCTCTTAGTTTTATCAATTGCTGTTTGAGTACTTCGGTATTGTCAACATCTCGTAATTCAAGCGTTGATTCTTCGAAATTCGTGAATCGATTAACGCCAACAATAACATCCATTACTGAATCGATTTGTGCTTGTTTTTTTGCTGCAGATTCTTCAATTCTCATTTTTGGGACTCCTTTTTCAATTGCTAGCGCCATTCCTCCTAAATTTTCTACCTCTTGGATGAGCAACTCTGCTTTCTGTATGAGTTCCTCTGTCAAATATTCTATGTACAAACTACCGCCAGTTGGATCAATAAATTGAGTGATTCCAATTTCATGTTGTAAATAAAGTTGTGTATTTCTCGCAATTCGTGCTGAAAAATCGGTGGGTAATGCAATGGCTTCATCCAAGGCATTGGTATGTAATGATTGTGTCCCACCAAGAACGCCTGCCAATGCTTCAATACATGTTCGAGTAATATTGTTGAATGGATCTTGTTCTGTCAATGACCAACCCGATGTTTGACAATGAGTTCGTAAAATCAATGATTTAGAATTGCTTGGATTAAATTGCTCTACCAGCTTAGCCCAAAGTTTTCTTCCCGCTCTAAGTTTGGCGATTTCTACTTGAAAATTCATACCAATAGCCCAGAAAAAACTGAGTCGAGGAGCAAATTCATCAATTGTTAATCCCGCTTTTATTCCAGTTCTAATATATTCTAAACCATCTGCCAAGGTATAAGCCAGTTCAATTGCGGCTGTCGCTCCTGCTTCATGCATGTGATACCCAGAAATTGAAATTGAATTGAATTTTGGCATATTTAAAGAGCAATAGGCGAAAATATCAGCAATGATATTCATGGATGGCTTAGGCGGATATATGTATGTATTACGAACCATGAATTCTTTCAATATATCGTTTTGGATCGTACCGGATAGATTTTTTATTTCAACGCCTTGTTCGATGGCTGCACCAATATAAAATGCTAATATTGGTAAAACGGCTCCATTCATTGTCATTGAAACAGACATTTCTTCTAGGGGTATATCCTGGAAAAGAACTTTCATGTCTTCAATTGAATCGATGGCAACTCCTGCTTTTCCAACGTCGCCGATCACACGAGGATGATCAGAATCATACCCGCGATGTGTCGCTAAATCAAATGCAACTGAAAGTCCCTTTTGTCCTTCTTTAAGGTTTTTTTTGTAAAATGCATTGGAGTCTTCAGCGGTTGAAAATCCTGCATATTGTCTAATTGTCCAAGGCTTAGATAAGTACATGGAGGCATATGGGCCTCTTTTATAAGGGAATTTCCCTGAATATTCTTGGTTTACAAGGGAAGGATTACTTGGATAATCGAATACAGAAGGAACTACTATGCCATCATTGATTTCTACAAATGATTTTTCGTTACTTAACGAACAGTTATGTTTTTCTTGCCAATGTATGTTGTTGAAATCAATTCTTTTCATTTGCACTCAATTTTTTCGTATCTGAATGTTTCCATACCAAGGAATGTTGGTTCTAATATCCATTCATTATCTGTCGGATTTGAATTTTTGAATACATTCAGACCAATTAGTTTGATAGCCTTTTTCTCAAAATTTTCTGTACGAATTTTGACTGTTTTATTTACCATAGACACTATAAGTTCTATTTTTTTTGGTGAATGTATTTCATGATAACTTTCCAATTTTTTGAATAAATTCCAGGCCCCGTCTCCAATTTTATCGGTCAAATGTTCCAAATAATAGCTTCCGCGATAAGCATCTTTAACTAATTTAAGATAGCTTTCTTCTTTTAATATCGAAGAGATGTTGAGTGCCATTCGTTGCGTAAAAGTTGAATTTCCTTTCACGCTTCTCGTATCGTAGGGATGAATTTGAAGATAATCTACTCCACCAATAATAGCAGAAAGTGCCTCGGTCGTCTGCCTAAGTTGATTCGTTGTTGGATCTTTTAGTGATTTGTTTGTCCAGCCTATTTCACCAATTATTTCAAATGAAATACTTGGAATATCATATTGTTTTAAAATAGTTTGTACTTGACCTTTTAATGCTCTGAATTTTGCAATTTCAATCATGAAATTGGATCCAACTCCTATGTTAAATTGGAAACATATATTTTTTCTATTTTCTAATAGTAATATAACCTCATGTAGTTGGTTGGCAACAAAAGCCAGCTCTTGTTGAGAATTTGCGCCACATTGTTGAAGTGCAAAGCCATTAATTTTTAGCTTGATTGGGATTTTCGTTGTGGCAATCATGCCTACTATTTCGTCGGTATTTTCATTCGATGAAAACTCAAGGGTAATGAAAAAATTGGGTTGGTTTGAATACCATTTTTCGAGTGAATCTAGTAATTTTTGATTCGTTATTTGAATAAATGTAGTGATGTAATTGAACGCTATATCTTTGAATAATTCATCCCAATTTAGCTCATATTTTAAAGTGGTAATAATTAAAGTGTCTGCACCATTCATTAATACTTCCAATAATTTTTTATTGCTTTCTACTTCATCTAACACTTCGTTTTCCGCACAAATCTTCCAATCATTTGAAATCCCTTGTGTAAGAACGCTAGTTGATTGATAAGAATGGGTTAATCCATCGTCAAGTGATATACTTAAGTCTTCAATTTCATTGTAAAATTCCTCTGTAATATGCTGCTTACTTAGTTCATCAAGAACCTTTTGTTTCCAAGCAAATATTTCATTAGTAGAATGGGTAGATTCAATGGTTGACATGTCCAAAATTTATTTTTCAAATATACGATAGTTGTGGTAATGTTTGATGAGCGTAATTAATTAAAGATTCGTAAAATTGTCATTTGAGATTTCTTTTAATAATAAATGATTATTATTATTCGAGCTTTTTGAATGTTTATTTTGCTAAATACTATTTAAATGATGTAATTTTATTTTTATTTATTTTAAACCGTTGGATGATTTTTGTTTTACCTTCATTTTATTCCGCTAGAAAAAATATTCCTCTAGTTCTTGCTTTTTTCTTTTCTTGTCAATTTTTTCAAGCTCAAGGATGGTTGCCGATGGGTAGTCGTTCTCATGCATTGGGTAATGCAAGTGTAGCAATAGACGACATTTGGGCCTATCACCACAATCCGGCAAATTTAGTTTCTATCGATAAGATTTCTTTCGGACTTTCATACGAGAATAGATTTTTGCTTAAAGAGCTTCAGTCTCAAGGTTTCGTTTTTGCCATGCCAATGAAGGTAGGAGTTATTTCTGTTGGTGCTCAAACTTTTGGGTATAAAAATTTTCGAACTAATAGAATTGGACTTGGATACAGTATGAAATTAGCTGATTTTTTGTCGTGTGGGGTTCAGCTCAATTACCACCAAATTCGCTTAAACGAGCCCTATGGTCGAAAGAATACGTTGACAGCTGAATTGGGTTTAAAGGCAAGAATTACTGAAAATTGGAAAGTTGCTTTTAGTGTCTTTAATATTACCCGAACTAAGATTTCTGATTATAACGAGGACAGATTGACCACTTTGATGCGCTTAGGCACACAATATAATTTTTCTAAAAAAGTAATGGTGGTCGCTGAACTTGAGAAAAACATCGAGTATCCAATTAGACTTAAAACCGGCATTGAGTACAGTCCAATGAAAAAATTATTTTTGCGTGGTGGCTTAGCTACGAATCCAATCGAATTGACTGCTGGTATTGGCTATCTTTTTAAAGATCAATTTCAGATTGATATGGGAACCTCTTTTCACCAAGTCTTGGGATGGTCGCCTAATTTCTCATTTACCTATCAATTGAAATAAAAATGAATAGAGGCTTCCTTTGGGCGTTTTTTGTTTTTGTTTCTACCAGCTCTTTTTTCAGTCAGGTGAAAAGTGAAGTGGTGCAGCAGCGAATAGAGTTTATTTCTGAGCAATTACAATCGGAGGAGTTAGATTTAACCAATTATATAGAGCAGCTCAATTATTTCTTTGATCACCCAATAAATTTAAATGAGACGAGCGGCGAAGACTTGGATGAATTAGGTTTGTTGACAAGTATTCAGATTAATGACTTACTTCTTCATCGAAAATTATTTGGCAAGTTTATTTCTATTTATGAATTACAAAGTTTAACTTATTGGGATTTATCAACGATCCAATTAATTATGCCATTCATTCGTATTGACGATAAATTAGATAATCTTCACATTTCACTTAAAGAAGCATTGAAAGGAGGTAAATATGAGACCTTTTTGCGTTATCAGCCTATGCTTGAACAAAAGGGGGGCTATGTAAAAGTTTCTGATTCAATAATGGCGAATTCAAATAATTATTACAAAGGAAACGGGGATCGCTATTATACTAGGTTTCGCTATACCTACAAAACGAATATTAGTGTTGGTGTAACAGCTGAAAAGGATGCGGGAGAGCAATTTTTTAAAGGAGCACAAAAAAATGGTTTTGACTTCTATTCAGCGCATGCTTTTTTTAAAGGAGGTAAATACCTTCGATCTGCGGTTATTGGTGACTATCAAATACAAGTTGGTCAGGGATTAAATCTTTGGTCTAGTTATGCATTTGGTAAATCTTCAGATTTCGCCACCATGAAGAAGACGGCTATACCTATCCGCCCTTACACCTCTGTTGATGAAGCACGATTTTTACGTGGCTTTGCTGTAGATTATGGTATAAGAAATTTCTCAGTTCTTGCATTTGTTTCTTCAAAACGAGTTGATGCCTCTTCGATTGCTGATTCTACACTGGACGATCTTGAGTTTATATCAACGATTGATTTATCGGGCTTACATCGTACCAATAGGGAGATAGAAAAAATGAACTTGCTGCGTGAAAATCTTGCTGGTTTAAACGTTAAATATAGTATAGCGGGATTGAAAGTAGGTGTAGCTGCAGTTTACCAGGGATATGATAAGCCTTATGAAAAGTCCGTTCAATTATACAATCAATTCGATTTTCGAGGCAAACAAAATTTTTCTTACAGTGCTGATTATTCCTATAATATTAAAAATATTAATGTTTTTGGCGAGGTTTCAAAAGTTTGGAATAGCGATCTTGCTCAATTCAAATCTGGATGGGCAATGGTTCATGGGGCGATGATTGCCTTAGATCCTAAAGCAAGTATTGGCATCTTATACCGCGATTACCAAAAAGATTATCAAACCTTTTATAATGCTGGATTTTCTGAGGGAAGTAATACACAAAATGAAAAAGGGCTTTACACTGGTTTGAAACTAAAACTCGCTTCCGCCTTTTCGCTAGTTGCTTATGCGGATATTTTTCAATTTCCTTGGATGAAATATGGTGTGGACGCTCCGTCTCACGGTCACGAATTCTTAATCCAACAGAGCTATAAGCCAAACAAAATATTTGAAATTTACTTTCGATTTAGGCAGCAGTTACGTCAAAAAAATAGTCGGGATTATAACGGAAACGTTACCCCATTGGAGGATGTTTTACAGAGGAACTATCGATTAAACCTCTCTTACGTAATTAACGAATCTTTTACTTTCAAATCTAGAATTGAATTTGTTACCATCGATCGAGAGAGTGCAGGACATAAAACAGGGATGTTAATTTCTCAAGATTTATTGTATAAGCCGAAAAGTTTCCCCTTGGACTTTTCTTTGCGATATGCCTTATTTGATACAGAAGATTATGATACTAGGTTGTATTCATTTGAAAATAATGCCTTGTATGCCTTTGCTGTACCAGCATACTACTATCAGGGAAGTAGGGCGTACGTTTTAATCCGCTATTCTTTCTTACGTCATTGTGATTTATGGGTGAGATACGGCGTATTTTTATATAATAATCGAAGCTCGATAAGTTCTGGTGCTGAGGGAATTATGGGAAGTCGAAAGTCTGATCTTATCGTTCAATTACGAATTACCTTATAAACAACTCTGTTTTTTCTTCTGTAGGTTAAAATTCACATAATTTATTGTGTTGATAATCAAATATTTAGTTTAATAAATATTTTTTTTTCAATTTAATTTCAATTTTGTTTGTAACATCTGTTTAAGTAGTGCGTTATCGAATTGTAAGGACTGCAAGCTTTACTTTCTCCAGGTTTAATTAAATTAAAACTAAGTACTATGGCTATGAACATGATGTATTTCCAAGACAGTTTACGTCTCGAAGAAGAACACCAAATTATTGAAAAGGCGAAGTTAAATCCTTCTCATTTTGCTCCTTTGTACAAAAAGTACTATGAATCTATTTTCAGGTATGTAAATAAAAGAGTAGATGAGGAAGAAACAGCTTACGATATCACCTCTTGTGTTTTTGTAAAAGCTTTAACCAATCTTAGCCGATACGAATTTCGTGGCGTTCCTTTTTCTTCTTGGTTGTTCCGAATTGCAAAAAGTGAGTTATATCAATCTTTCCGTGATCAAAAATCACAACGAACTGTAAAAATTGATACCATTCAAGTAGCTCAACTGATTGAAGATTTTATTGAAGAGTATTCTGAAGAAAATAAAGCGAAATTGCTTAAATGTTTGCCAATGCTTAAAGAAAATCAATTGCAATTAATTGAAATGCGTTTTTTTGAAAAGCGGTCATTCAAGGAAATTGGAGAAATCATTGGATTAACAGAAAATAATGCGAAAGTGAAAACTTTTAGGGCATTAGTAAAACTAAAAGAATTTTTTAACAAGTCTAAATAAACGATTATGATAAAAATTTATATCGACAGAAAAGAGGTAACATCAGCTGAAATTAATTCACGTCAAGATTTTAAGAAAATTTTGGCCTCGTTACCAGAAAAGAAAAATTGGAAAAATCCATGGTTCTATGGAGCAGTAGGTTTATCCTCAGTAATAGGCACCATTTCTTTATACTTTCTGTTGATGTAGACCATGAAAATCATATTAAAACCAACATGAGCCAAGAACTAAATTTTTTAGTAATTAAGGCCTATGTTGGTTTTTTTATTTATATTTGAAGAATAATATTTTAGAAATGAAAAATTTAGCCATCATCTCCTCATTTTTCCTTGTTTCTTCGCTGTGTGCGCAGCATGTAAATTTTAATTCTCAGAAAAATTGGTCGCTGAACAAAAAAGAATTACAATTTGGTATCGGTGCTACTCAATTTAATGGCGATCTTGGTGGTGGACCAACTGAAGGAATTGATCATAGCCCGAAAGATATCGATTGGAAGTCAACTGGAATTTCAGGAATGATTGGTTTTCGTTACCGTTTTCACCCTCTTTTTTCTACCACCTCTTCATTGAGTTTCTCTACCCTTAAAGGTGATGACAAATATTCTCAAGAAACATCAAGAAAAGATCGAAATTTACATTTCAAAAGCGGTGTTATCGAGTTACAGCAAAAACTAGAATTCATAGTTTTTTCTAAAGAACAATTTAGTCCTACCTATAATTCACCAGGTTCACAATCAGTTAAAAATAGAAACCAACAATATTACATTTTTGGAGGTTTAGGCGTTGCTTATCATAATCCAAAAGCACTATACCAAGGTGATTGGGTAGCATTAAGGCCATTGATGACGGAAGGGCAAGATAAAGCATATAGTCCTTTTGTATTAACAATTCCAGCGGGTGTTGGGTTTAGAATGGGTATTTCTAAAATGTGGAGAATTGGAATGGAAGTTTCATATGTAAAGACATTTACGGATTATATGGATGATGTTAGTACTGTTTATGCTGATCCTGCAAATTTATCTCCTATAGCTGCTGCTGTTGCTGATGGTTCCGGTGGTAATCCAGCCTATTCTGCGGGATATAAAAGAGGAGACTCTAAGGATAAAGATGCTTTCTACCACTTAAATATCGTGATTACGCGCAATATTACTTATAAAGATTACGGACGTCAGCGTTCAAAAGCGATTTCAAAATCTTCCGGTAAATACAAAGTTTAATCTTTTATTTATTTTTTATCCTTTCTTAAAGTTATATGATTTTATATAACCTTTTTAGGTCACTAGTTTTTTTACTTCCTGCTGAAAAAGCCCATTATTTTACCGTAAATCTTCTTAAATTAAGTTTAAAAGTTCCTTTTTCTAAGCTACTATTTAAAAAGTTGTTTTGCTTGGAATCACCCTTAATCCAGCGAACTGTTTTTGGTATTGACTTTCCTAATCCGATTGGTTTAGCCGCAGGTTTTGATAAAAATGCAACCTGTTTTAATGAAATGGAATATTGCGGTTTTGGATTCGTAGAAATCGGGACCGTTACACCATTAGCTCAAGATGGTAATGATAAGCCACGCTTATTCAGGTTGAAAAAAGATAAAGCTATTATTAATCGAATGGGATTTAATAATAATGGTATGGCAGAGGCCGTGGAGAATTTAAAAAGGAAATCTCCAGGTTCTAAGTTGATTATTGGAGGCAATATTGGAAAAAATAAAATCACTTCCAATGAAAATGCCATCGATGATTATATTGTTTCTTTTAAGGCTTTATTTGATTATGTAGACTATTTTGTTGTCAATGTATCTTCCCCCAACACGCCTGATTTAAGAGCATTACAAGAAAAAGAACCCTTAAAAAAAATCCTTGCAGCCCTGCAGCTTGTAAATGAATCCTACCCAACGAAAAAGCCACTATTATTAAAAATTGCACCTGATTTGTCTAACGAGCAATTAGACGATATTGTTGAAATTATGTTGGAACTCAAAATGGATGGCATTGTTGCTACGAATACAACAATTCAACGAACTGGGCTTGTGGCTGATGATCTACAAGTTGAGAAAATTGGAGCTGGTGGTCTTTCTGGTAAACCATTATCGCAAAGGTCTACGGAAGTTATTCGTTATATTCACCAAAAATCGAAGGGGGCATTTCCAATTATGGGCGTTGGGGGCATTGATTCTGTGGAAGATGCATTAGAGAAATTAGATGCGGGAGCAACTTTATTGCAAATTTATACAGGTTTTATCTACGAAGGGCCCATGTTGAATAAGCGAATTAATAAGGCAATTTTAACTAGATTGAACAATGAGCACTAGCATAAAAATCATTGAATGTCCAAGAGATGCTATGCAAGGGATTGTTGAGTTTATTCCAACGTCCGCTAAAATTGATTATATAAATAGTTTACTTAAATGTGGATTTGATACCATTGATTTTGGAAGCTTTGTTTCTCCGAAGGCAATTCCTCAACTGCGAGATACTGCCCTTGTCTTAAAAGGCTTAGAATTGACCGAAAAGACTAAATTATTGGCTATTGTTGCCAACGAAAGAGGCGCGAATGAAGCATTAGAATATGATGAAATAAATTGTATTGGATTTCCATTTTCAATCTCTGAACAATTTCAATTGAGAAATACGAACAGCTCAATATCAGCGGCATTTGAAACGGTATCTCGAATTCAAGACTTAGTCACTAAAAAGAATAAAACACTTATCGTCTATTTATCGATGGGTTTTGGAAATCCATACGGAGATGAATGGAGCCCTACATTGGCGCTTACTTGGGCAGAAAAACTTGTTAATGAACTTGGAATAAGTACCTTGGCTCTTTCCGATACGATTGGTTGCGCCACTGCTGAAAGTGTTCGTGGATTATTTGAAGTTTTTAGTAGCGAATTACCAGGAACTGAATTAGGTGCTCATTTCCATGTGAAACCTAATCATTCTTTTTCGTTGTTAGATGCTGCATTTGGAGCTGGTTGTAGGAGATTTGATGTCGCTTTTAAGGGCATGGGTGGTTGTCCAATGGCAAAAGATGAGTTAACTGGGAATTTAGGTACGGAAGAATTGCTTGATTGGATGACAGTAAATAATTTAGATAACGGGCTTGACAAGATGGCCTTTTCAACTGCGGAAGTAGCAGCGAGACGATTATTTGAGATGAATTAATACGATTATTCTATGACACATAATAAAGATACTGGAAAAGTAAAGTCACCTAAGCTACTCTATCGAAGAGGAATTATCCTATTGATAAGTTTAATTGGGGTAGGTCTTTTGTATTATTTCACTTCGAATACGGAGAAACCCGTAGTTCCTCCTAAATTGCCTAAAATCAGTTTACCTGGAAAGGAGATTTCAACGGATTTTAATTTGAATAAATTCACCCAAGGAAATGAACGCCAATTACTTCATGAGTTGGGTATCTGTGATACTTTAACGGTGATTAATAATAATCTTGATATTCCCGCTTGTAGTCCAAAGTTTTTTAGATTTTTCCCTTTAAAAAACAATACTGATTTTCAAAATGGATTTATGTTATTGGTAAGGTCAGGTGTACACGCTTTTCCAACGCGACTTCTACTGATTTATCAACGTGAAGGCAAACAATTAGTGAAGGTGAATGGCTTTAATGGGTATTTAATCGAGCGTCGAAAAACAAATACCGATTATGATGATATTGTTGTTCGATTTTTTGAACGCTACGATCGACAAAAATATTTTTACCATTGTTTGTTTACTTGGGATAAGGGTACTTATAACTATGTAAATTGCGAAGAAATTAATGATCAAAAAGTCAAAAAAGATAAATTGGATTCTGTTTCTAAGGTAGTTTATGGTTATTTACAAGATAAAAAACTTATTTTCTAACTAACTATTGTCCTCCGCCCCGGCGGAAAAAATCGGACTTTCTTTTCCTTGTCCTTTTGTCTTGACACAAAAGAACGAAAAAATCAATTCTCGATGCAAGACGTTCGGCTAAAATTTCTCATCGACCGATACACGAAAAGAGTGATAAGCTAGGCTTATCAAACGACATACCGAAACATCGGTACTTTTCGGTATCGCTTACTTTTCGAAATTTTCTTTATCCTCTCTTCGCACATCGAGACGGAGAAAAAAACGAATAATAAGTTTATACTTATAATTTAATCATTTTTTTTTAGCGGATACTAATTATTTTAATACTTTCTCAGTTTATTATTTTGAATTAAAACTTTTCAAAAGCGCCTAAACCAAAAAGCGCAAAATCATATTTAGCCGGGTCATTGGCGTCGAATTCCCTACAAATTTCAATGAGTTCCTCGCTCGTTTTCCAATCATTTTGAATTCGATTTATCATATTAAGTTTCCTGGAAATTGTGGCGGTATGTACATCTAATGGAATATACAATTCACTTGTTGAAATAGATTTCCATAAACCAAAATCCACCCCTTTTTTTTCATCCCTCACCATCCATCTTAAAAACATTACAATTCTTTTACAAGCAGAATTTTTTTGAGGATTTGATAGGTGCTTTTCACTTCGGATATCGTGTTGAATTTCCATAAAATTCTTCCTGAAGTGTTCAATTCTAACTTTACAGTTCTTCTCACTCACTGGATTGAATACCTGCTCTAGCCCTCCTTTATGTTGGTATATGTTTTTTAGACTTTGCAAGAAAAAATCTAAATCGCTTGAATTGAATGTCCGGTGAACAAATTTCGTTTCTATGCGAGATGATTGATAATTCATGATAAAATCGTAGGGCGATTCACCCATGATTTGCATTAATTTGTTTCCACTATTAATGATACTTTTTCGATTTCCCCACGCTAACATGGCAATTAAAAAAGCACTAATTTCTATGTCTTCTTTCCGTATAAAGCGATGAGGAATTTGTATGGGATCGTATTCTAAAAATAAAGGGTTTTCATATTGATCTGCTTTAAAATCAAGAAATTCTTTTAGTTCGTTTTGTTCCATTTTACCCAATGAAATTGCCGTCTTTCATGACCAAGGTCCGATCGGCCATTTTAGCTAAGTTTTCGTTGTGGGTAACAATCACAAAAGTTTGTTTAAAGTCTTCTCTTAACTGAAAAAATAAATCGTGCAATTCTGCTGCATTTTTTGAATCTAGATTTCCAGAAGGCTCATCGGCAAAAATTATGGCGGGATTATTTATCAGGGATCTGCAAACGGCAACCCGTTGTTGTTCTCCACCTGATAATTCTGATGGTCGATGATTAAACCGCGATTCAAGTCCAATTTTTGCTAAGATTTCTTTTGCTTTATCGGCGGCTTCTTTTTTACTTAAGCCCATTATTAAGGCGGGTAACATAACATTTTCAAAGGCATTAAATTCAGGTAAAAGTTGATGAAATTGAAAAATAAATCCAATTTGCTTGTTCCTAAATGCAGCCATTTTGTTGCTAGATAAGGAGAATGGATCTATACCATTAATACTCATCTTTCCGCTGTCAGGTTTATCTAAAGTACCGAGTATTTGTAGTAAGGTTGTTTTTCCTGCACCTGAGGAGCCAACAATGGATACAATTTCGCTTTCTTTGACGTGCAGATCAACTCCTTTTAGGATTTGTAACTCGCCATAATTCTTATGGATTCCTGTTGCAAGTAGCATTATTTATCAATTTTTAAACTGTGTCCCATTTTATCTCTTTTGGTTCTCAGGTAATTTGCATTGTGAACATTACTTGGAATTTCTAGGGAGATATTTTCAACAATTTCAAGTCCATAACCAATTAATCCGGTCCTTTTTTGGGGATTATTTGACATTAGTTTCATTTTACTCACTTTCAATTCGCGCAAAATTTGAGCGCCAATTCCATAGTCTCTACCGTCGGCCTTGAAACCTAATTCAATATTTGCCTCCATGGTGTCCATGCCACCTTCTTGAAGTTTGTATGCCTTAAGTTTGTTTACTAATCCAATTCCTCTTCCTTCCTGATTCATATATACGATTACGCCCTTTCCTTCTTTTTCAATTTGTTCCATCGCGCTGTGTAATTGTGATCCACAATCGCAGCGACACGAACCGAAGATGTCTCCTGTTAAGCAAGAGGAATGAACGCGCACTAATATAGCTTCGTCCTTTTCCCAAGTTCCTTTCACCAATGCGAGGTGATCCATGTCATTACTTTTATCTTTAAAAGCATGTAATTGAAATTCGCCCCATTCGGTTGGCATATGCACATCAACCACTTTTTCAACTAAAGATTCATGTGCAATTCTATATTTAATCAATTCTTCGATTGAAATTATTTTAAGATCGAACTTTTTTGCGATTAAAATTAATTCTGGAAGTCGTGCCATGCTTCCATCTTCATTGAGGATTTCCACAATAATTCCTGCCTCTTCGAAACCTGCCATCCGCGATAAATCAACTGCTGCTTCGGTATGTCCAGCTCGTCTAAGGACGCCTCCTTTTCTTGCTCTTAGCGGAAATATATGTCCAGGTTTCCCTAATTCTTCTGGTCGTGTTGTAGGATCAATCATTGCTAAAACTGTTTTTGCACGATCGCTTGCAGAAATACCCGTTGTACATCCGTGACCAATTAGGTCGATACTTACAGTAAATGGGGTTTCGTAGGCAGCAGAATTATTGCTCACCATCATTTCTAGTCCTAATTTATCGCATCTTTCTTCACTAATAGGTGCACAGATTAGTCCACGTCCATGCGTTGCCATAAAGTTGATGACTTCAGGCGTTGCATTTCTTGCTGCGGTCAAAAAATCACCTTCATTTTCTCTATCTTCATCATCTACAACAATTATTACTTCTCCGTTTTTAATTGCTGTGATTGCCTCTTCGATACTATTCAATTCAATATTCATATTATGCTTTTTCTGGTATTTGAGCTAATGTTTTTAGATAAAAGCCCCAAAATTTTTGTACGGAGGATAGTTGCACTTTTTCGTCAGGCGAGTGTGCTGCCCGAATATTTGGACCGAATGAAATCATATCGACCGATGGTAAATGTAAGCCTAAAATACCACATTCTAATCCTGCATGACAGGCTTTAACTTTGGGTTCTTCGTGGAATAATTCAAGGTATATTTCTCGCATTACCTGAAGTACTTTTGAATCGGTATTTGGTTTCCATCCAGGGTAATCTCCGCCTTGTGTAACCGTGGCTCCAATAAGTTCAAAATTTGCACGGATACTCATAGCTACTTCATCTTTTGTACTTTCTACGCTACTTCGCTGTAATGATTGGGTGGTAAATGAGCCATTCTTTATAATTACGCGTGCAAGACTAGACGATGCTTCTACTAATCCAATGATGTCTGGACTCATTCTGAAAACTCCATTTTGAATAGAACATAGGCAATTAATGACATTATTGAAATCACTATCTGACATAGCTTTCTCATCATTTTTTATTGAATTTACGCTAATTTTAAAGAACCTTTCAATGGCTTTATATTCCTCTAAAAAGATAGCTGTCTCTTTATGAAGTGCTTCTTTTGCGATCGTTTCTTGTCCTTCAGCTACAGCAATTACTGCCACGGCTTCTCTAGGTATGGCGTTTCTAAGACTTCCACCATCAAACGAAATTAATTGCAGCGGTACTTGTTTTGCTAATTTCCAGATTAATCTAGCCATCAACTTATTGGCATTTCCTCTGCCTTTATCGATATCCATTCCTGAGTGTCCTCCGAGTAAGCCGTTTATTGTAATTTCAACGATATGTGACCCACTTTTAACAGCGATTTCTTGGTAAGCGTAAGAAGTATTTGTATCAATTCCTCCCGCGCAACCAACTGATAACTCATCATCATCTTCAGTGTCAAGATTCAGTAATATTTCTCCGCTGAGTAAACTGCCATCTAATTCTTTTGCGCCGGTCATTCCAGTTTCTTCATCGATGGTAAAAAGTGCTTCAAGGGCTGGATGTTTTATATTATCTGAGGCCAAAACTGCCATTATTGCGGCCACTCCAATACCGTTATCAGCTCCTAGCGTAGTGCCATTCGCTCGAATCCAATCGCCTTCAACGATCATGTCAATTCCTTGTTGATCGAAATCAAAAACCGTCGCATTGTTCTTTTGATGCACCATGTCTAAATGAGATTGAAGAATCACAGTTTTTGCTTTCTCCATTCCCGAACTGGCTACTTTTTTTATGATAACATTTCCGATGGCATCTACCATTGTTTCTAGTCCGTGCTTATTTCCGAAATCCACCATAAATTGCCTAACCCTTTCTTCTTTTTTGGAGGGGCGCGGTACCGCGTTTAGTTGTTCGAAATACTTCCATAGAGCCATAGGCTCCAGTTGTGATAATTTATTCATGTTTAAGGGAATTTTGGAAATTGTTGAAAATCAGGATCTCTTTTTTCTAAAAAGGCATTTTTTCCTTCTTGGGCTTCTTGGGTTAAGTAATAGAGTAGGGTGGCATCGCCAGCCAATTCCATTAAACCATGTTGTCCATCCAATTCGGCATTCATGGATCTTTTAATCATTCGTAATGCTAATGGACTTCTTTTCATAATAATATTACACCAATCAACAACCGTATTTTCTAATTGTTCAAAGGGAACGACTTTATTGACCATGCCCATTTTTTCTGCTTCATCCGCCGTATATTGATTGCATAGAAACCAAATTTCTCGTGCTTTTTTCTGTCCAACATGTCTTGCAAGAAAGGAGGATCCAAATCCCCCGTCAAAACTGCCCACTTTCGGACCAGTTTGTCCGAATTTAGCATTATCGGAAGCAATTGTTAGGTCACATACCACGTGTAGTACATGTCCACCACCGATAGCATAACCATTTACCATGGCAATGACCGGTTTAGGAAGGGAACGAATGGCTTTATGAAGATCAAGGACATTCAGTCTTGGAACCCCATTTTCTGAAATGTAACCACCAATTCCTTTCACATTTTGATCACCGCCAGAGCAGAATGCTTTGTCTCCAGCTCCTGTGAGGACAACCACATTAATATCATTTCTTTCTCTACAAATATGCATGGCTTCTAACATTTCCATGTTCGTTTCCGGTCGGAACGCATTGTAAACTTGCGGACGGTTGATGGTTATTTTTGCAATACCTTCAAAAAATTCAAATTTAATATCTGTAAATGTTTTTATTGAAATCCAATTTCTTGTTGACATACGAATTATTTTGCTACAAAAATAAGAAGAACAGCGTTAAAAGCACGATAAAATTTGTGTTGTTCATTAGAAGTTGCATTAATTCGTCCGCTAAACATGGTGAGGACTTTTTTGAATCTTTTTGTTCGAGTAATTGACTATCAATATGGAGTATTACTAGTCTGCCCAAAAATCGAGTCGTGGCATTAAATCCATCTGGATTACATCCAGTGAGGGATAAGTACTCTTTTAATCTTTCTAGGTAGTTGAAACCCTAATCCTCCAGAAAAAAGAAATTCATTCAAATTATTTGTGCTCGAAAGTACCCCCCTAAGTTGAGTTTTATTGAAACTTACATCAATATAGAAATTGAAGTATTTGTAAAATGAAAAAGAACTCCCGACTTTCAAGCCAAAAGAAGGACTAATTTGCGGTTTGTTGTAACTTGAAAGCATGTCACGACTCACTGTAATACCGGGTTGAAATCCGATGTATTGTCTCCAATTGTGCTTGCCAAAACTTCTAAAAGCGCCAACATACAGTTGATTCAATTTATAAGGTAAAACCAAATTACTCGAGCTTACCGCACCTTGAATAAATTTATAAATATCACCTCTCACACTATATTTTCGATCCAAGGTATACTCTAGAAAACCATTAAGATGAATGGCAGATCCCTTTAGGGTTACAAACTTCCCAGGACTGATGGTTCCAGAAAAATTAAGCATCGGATAGTAACTGACTTTAGATTGTCCAAAAACTAAAGTGGAGCAGACGATCGCTAAAACAAGGCTTATTTTCTTCCCCATAATTTCCCTATTTTGTAATTTATACTAGCATTCATTAACAGATGACCTTCTAAACTTGAACCTTTCTCCTCCACATAATTCACTTCATTATTTACCCATTGCGCATGAAAGTGTTTCCCTAGGTGAAACATATATTGCACTGTCAAAGAAAGATCTAGTCGTTCCGTTAAACGGATATGCGTACCCAATCCAGCTTGAACTGCCGAACTCCAGCGCTCTGCAAAGTTAAATTGGTTGGAATTCGCTTGGATTTTTGAGTAATCAAAACAATGTCCGGCAAGCATATAGGGCTTAAACGAATGAATATCCTTTTTCAATGGATAATAGAGCACGCTCCATCCGATGTGATAATCAGTTCGGTGGGCATAATTACCAATATCACTCGTCAAATAATCAAAAAACCAGTCGCTATTTACTTTTTCTGAAAACCTCAATCTAAATTGTCCACCAACACCACTTCCAACTTTATTTTCCTCCCCATCATTAAAAGCAGAAAATGTAGAACGAACTCCCAAACTAAACACGCCGGGATCTGTATCGAATTGCGAATTTACCTGAGCGAAAAGGGGTGTTTGAAAAAAGGTGAGAAGTAATAGAAATATTATTTTTTTCATATGCCAAGTTACTTTTTTTTTTGTTCTGCCATCAATTACATTATTTATTTTTAATCGAAATCTCGTCAATAAATAGCCAAGGTTGCGTTCCTTCGCCTGGCATTCCTAGTGGAATTTTATCTAAGGTTTTGATGGTGATTCTAAATTTTTGCACTTTTTTTCCAATAAATAGCACTTGCTTTTCATTCTCGAAATTATTGTTTTGTGCAATGCCAAAGCCTAAGTTTGTTTTTAAATTTTTAAATTCAATTGCGTAAGGCAAATGAATCCACGAATTCTCATCCTTTAAAAATGAGATTTGCAGGGTGTCAATTTTTTGTTTTTTAAGTAAGTCTATTTCAATAACAACATGGGAGGTGTCGTAGCCTATCCATTCGTGACCTTTCCATGGGCTTGCGCCAAACTGCCCATCAACAAGGGTTAAATCTCCGCTGTTATAACGATCACTTGGTTTCGTTACAAAATGTATTGGCACTCCCAAGCAGGGATTCTTAAGAATAACAATTGTTCTGTCTATTCCTGTTTCATTTGAAACAAATTGATACCTAATAGGATTTGTTTTGTCCACACGATCAATGTTGAATTCGGCAGCCCCAATAAATTCATTATTCTGATTTAGTGTAAATGCTTCAGTTGCTGAGTTTGATGCGATTTTTAGGGCAACACCTTTTGGCGTACGTTTGAAGGTGATTTTAGGTTTGAGAATTGTTTGTGAGAAATTGATTCCTTTCTTCTTTAAAAGCGGAAAATGTGAATCGATTAGTGTTTTTTCGAAGGCATCATACGTCGTTTTTTCTGTACACCACAGCGCCTCACTTAAAGCGATTGCTCTGGGAAAAGCCATGTACATGAGTTGATCAAACGAAGGGATGTATTCCGTCCACAAATTAGCTTGTCCACCTAGTACATAATTTGCTTCTTCTCTCGACATTTTTGGAGATACAGGATTAAAGTCAAATACTTTTTCCAGATTGGTAAAGCCACCAATGGCCAGCGGTTCATCGTTTCCTTTGCCTTGGTAATGATCAAAATAACAATGAGATCCAGGCGACATAACGACCTCGTGCCCAAGTTTTGCCGCTTCAATTCCACCTTCAAAACCTCGCCAAGACATCACCGCGGCATTTGGTGAGAGTCCACCTTCAAGAATTTCATCCCAACCAATCAATTTTTTTCCTTGCGACATTAAATACTTATCCATGCGTTGAATAAAATAACTTTGCAATTCATGCTCATCTTTCAGTTCATTTTCTTTCATGATGGCTTGACATTGATTGCATTCCTTCCATCTTGTTTTGGGTGCCTCATCCCCACCAATATGTATGTATTTTGATGGAAATAAAGGGATTATTTCAGAAAGTATATCTTGTAGAAAAAGTATACTTTCTTCTTTCGAGCAGAAAATATCATCAAAAATCCCCCAAAGTCCGGGTACTTCTTGTTGTATACCTGTGCAAGAGTAATTTGGATAGGCTGCCAATGCAGCTCGGGCATGACCGGGCATTTCAATTTCAGGTACAACCGTAATGTTCCTTTGAGCAGCGTATTGGACAATTTCCTTTATTTGTTCTTGGGTGTAAAATCCCCCATAGCGTTCAGCTTTATAGGTTCTAGGCGAAGTGGCATAATGATTTTCAAGCGTGCTATCCCTCCAAGCCCCAATCTCCGTTAATTTTGGATATTTCTTTATTTCAATTCGCCAGCCTTGATCATCAGTAAGATGCCAATGAAAAGTGGTGAATTTATATACGGCCATGACATCAAGGAATTGTTTTATTTCATCTAGTTGAAAAAAATGTCTTGCGACATCAAGGTGCATTCCACGCCATTGGAATTTGGGGTAATCATCTACGAAGCAATTGTTAATGCTATAACCTTCCGTATCCTTATGGATGAGTTGCATTAAAGAGTGAAATGCGAAATAGCACGCTTTAGCTGACGAATACGTTATTATTATTTGTCCATTTACATTAATCGAATAACTATCCAATGGAACATTTACTGATTTTTTAAAAATAATAAGCGGTTTGTCTTTGGAATCAATTACTTGTAGGTTATGATAAAATGCCCCTGTTGTTTTTAGTTGTTGAATAATCGTTGAACTGAGACTGCTAAAATCCATCGATAGCGATCCATCAAGTTGAATAGAGCCCGGCATACTTTTGAAAACAACGGGGTGAGGCAAGATGGTGTTTTGCTGCGCTGTAAATACCATCGGAAATAGCAGTAGCAGACAGAATAGTTTTTTCATAGGGCTTTTATTTGCTATTTTTTGATAAAAATAGAACTTTAATTCTTTTGCACTATTGACTTCAGATAAAAGAGCGAAAAAATCAAGTCTCAATGAAGCTGTTTGGACCCCCCGTAACTGATTTATGAAAAGAGCGATTACTTAACTGAGTTAGTATTGAAATCACTTTAGTCCTCCGACCCGGCGGAAAAAATCGAACTTCCTTTTCTTTGTCCTTTTGTCTTGATACAAAAGAACGAAAAAATCAATTCTCGATTGAAGCCGTTCGGCTAAAATTTCTCGTCGACCGATACACGAAAAGAGTGACAAGCTGCGCTTGTCAAACGTCAAGCGCTTTTCGGTATCGCTTACGCCTCGAAATTTTATTCATCCTCTCTTTTGCCAATCGAGACAGAAAAAAATGAATAGTAAGTTATTTATTTTATATTGAAAGCTTGCATAAGAGAATGATTGTATTGAACTAAGACTTGGGTACCGTGAGGTAGTTCGTTAGAAATCACCGAAACGGTCAAGTCTTAGGATTGGAGAGAATGAATGCATGCCACTTTCGAGTTTTTTTCTACTTTTTTTGCGGAAAAAAAAGTAGGAAGAGGCGAAAAGAAAAAAAATGTTTTTTAACTATTGTCCTCCGACCCGGCGGAAAAAATCGAACTTCCTTTTCTTTGTCCTTTTGTCTTGATACAAAAGAACGAAAAAATCAATTCTCGATTGAAGCCGTGCATCTCGACTCCGCTCGATGCTCTTTAAGTGAATCGAGCGGAGCCGAGAGACACTTCAATCAAACGTCATACCGAAACGTCGGTACTTTTCGGTATCGCTTACTCCTCGAAATTTTCTTCCTCCTCTCTCTGCCAATCGAGACAGAAAAAAACGAACGGAATTAAAACAAAAAAACGCCTTTCGGCGTTTCATTAATTCTTATGTAAAATAATTGTTTTTTTCTTCAACTTTTTCGATTCAATTGATTTACTAAAGTTTAGAATAAAATTTAATGTGTCGTTTGAAACTGTTTCTTTTGATTTTTTAGACACGTTTTCGGGTAGAATGTACTTTTGGACCATAGGCAATTTTAGAAGTTTAATTAGTAACGAAATACTTTTGTTTTTATTTTAAGCGCTGAATTTTTTCTAACTTTGCTAAATATAAAAATTAAGGCATGTCCCATTCTTTTATTCCAGGTGTTGTAACAGGTGATGAAGTTCAAGCGCTATTTCGTTTTGCTAAATCGAAAGGCTTTGCACTACCAGCTGTTAACGTAACGAGTACTTCGACTGTAAACGCCGTGATTGAAGCAGCAGCAAAAAATAATTCTCCGGTAATTATTCAATTTTCTAATGGAGGTTCACAATTTTTTGCTGGAAAAGGCTTGTCAAATAAGAATGAGCAAGCTGCCATTTTAGGAGGAATAAGTGGGGCAATGCATGTTCATCGTGTTGCACAAGCATACGGTGCCACTGTTATTTTACATACCGACCATTGTGCTAAGAATATATTGCCTTGGTTAGATGGACTTTTAGATGAAGGCGAAAAGTTTTTTAAGCAGCATGGAAAACCTTTGTATAGTTCTCACATGATCGATTTGTCTGAGGAACCAATTGAAGAGAATATTGCCATTTGTAAAACGTATTTAGCGCGAATGTCAAAAATCGGCATGACACTAGAAATTGAATTGGGCATCACAGGTGGAGAAGAAGACGGAGTTGATAATACGAATGTAGATAATTCAAAATTATATACTCAACCGGAAGAAGTTGCCTACGCATACGAAGAACTGTTAAAGGTTTCTCCTCGATTTACAATCGCAGCAGCCTTTGGAAATGTCCACGGTGTTTACAAACCTGGCAATGTATTTTTAACTCCTAAAATTCTTAAGTCTTCGCAAGATTATGTGCAGCAAAAATTCAATACAGGACATAACCCCATTGACTTTGTTTTTCATGGTGGATCAGGTTCTACCTTAGAAGAAATTAGGGAAGCAATTGAATATGGGGTCATTAAAATGAATCTTGATACTGATTTACAATTTGCTTTTACAGAAGGCGCGCGAGACTATATTGAGACCAATCTTCCTTACCTTAGAACTCAAATAGGAAATCCAGACGGGATGGATATCCCTAATAAAAAATATTACGATCCGAGAAAATGGCTACGTGAAGGCGAACAAACGTTTATGGCCCGAATGGAAAAAGCTTTTAGCGATTTAAATAATGTAAATACACTTTAATATAGCTGTAAAAATATGAGCTGGTTTACAAGAAAAAAAGAAGGGATTACCACTTCTACAAGTGATAAAAAAGAAACACCGGAAGGGTATTGGGTGAAATGTTCGAACTGTAAAACACTTTTTACATCCGAAGATTTAGCTAAAAACAATGGGGTGTGTTCACGTTGTTCTCACCATGAACGCTTAAGTGCTGGACAATATTTCGATGTTATTTTTGATAATGGAAAATACACAGAATTAGATAAAAATTTAAGCTCTGCTGATCCCTTAGGATTTACAGATACTAAAAATTACAAGGAGCGAGTTGCCGCTTCTCAAAAAGCAACAGGTTTAAAAGATGCCATTCGCACAGCCAAAGGCAAGTTGGATAATCATGATTTTGTTATTGCAGCGATGGATTTTGCTTTTATTGGTGGGTCCATGGGGAGTGTTATGGGAGAAAAAATCGCACGAGCGATTGATGAAGCGATAAAGATAAAGGCGCCCTTTATGATTATTTCTAAATCCGGTGGAGCAAGAATGATGGAAGCGGGTTTCTCGCTGATGCAAATGGCAAAAGTTTCTGGTAAATTAGGTCAATTAGCCGATGCTGGATTGCCTTACATTTCCTATTTAACAGACCCAACAACGGGGGGAGTGACCGCTTCTTTCGCTATGTTAGGAGACATCAACATCGCTGAACCAGGTGCATTAATTGCATTTGCAGGACCTCGTGTTGTTAAAGAAACAATAGGAAGAGACTTGCCAAGTGGCTTTCAAACCTCTGAGTTTTTATTAGAACACGGTTTTCTTGATTTCATTATTGATCGAACTGAGATTAGAGAAAAGTTAGCTATGTCATTAAAGTTTTTTAAGAATTGATGAAATTCACCAAGTTGAATGATGATAATTCTTGGTTATGGGAATTTGATTCATATTCACTTTTGGTTGATCCGTGGTTTACTCCACAACAAGTAGACGTAGCACCTTGGTTTTCGACACAACGACATGTTACGAGTCAACCAAAAATCGGAGATTTACCATATTTTGATGCTATTTTTATTTCGCATTCCTTTAGTGATCATTGTAATAAAGAAACATTATTACAGTTTCCAGCGACTACTACCATTATCGCTACCTCTTCTATATTAAGGAAAGTAAAATCTTGGGGATATTTTTCGCAGGTAATTCCAATAGAACAAGCACCATTTAAAATACAACGATATAAACCTAGTGGATTACTAGATTTGGTGCATAATGCCTATTTCCTTAAAACAAAAAATGCCAGTGTGCTGTTTGCACCCCATGGCACAAAAAACAAAAAGTTACCCGCTGAAGTTGATGTTCTCATTGGCACAAGCACGCTATTTAAACTCCCTTTTTGGTTAGGGGGAACAGTTAATTTAGGATTAAAAAATTTATTGACGCTCGCTCAAAGTTGTCACGCTAAGTGGATACTCAATACGCACGATGAAGCAAAATTGGGAACTGGTGTTGTAGAACTTTTTGCAAATAAGGAATATGTGGAAAATCATCCCCAGATTAAATTCCTAAAAACAGGCGAATCTTTTGATTTTATTCAATAATTACCAAAGGACGCTGCTAATTAGCGTTTCGAGATTTTATTATTGCTAATTGTGCGTTGCGAGGAAGATTTAAATCTATCAATTTGCTCTACTCTTGTTTTATTGTGTTTGGTTTTACAACTTTCTACGCGTTCTCTCCATCGTCGGTAACTACTTGCTTTTAGTTCTTTCCGCATAAGGTTCCTCACACCTTGTTCATTCAAACCGAACTGTATTTTAATGGCATCAAAAGGGGTGCGGTCTTCCCATGCCATTTCGATAATTCGATCTATATCAACCTCTGTTAATAGGGTCGGAGACGCAAGTGCTTCTGGTTTTCTGTAGGCTTCAACGGAAGGTAAATCGCTATAATGACAATAGTTATCAATCATTTTCTAGTTTTTTAAGTGCTTGATTTGCTTTTGCATACTGATATCTAGCAAGTAGTTTTACCGAGTAATAGGCATCAACACCACTTGAAGCTATTGTTTCAACTGCTGCTAAGTCAATGAATCCGTCTTTTTTAAGAATTAACTCCGGAAATTGAATCTTAGTGATTTCTCCAACTATAAGATGCGTTCCATTGCTTTGGATGTCTATTTTTTCACGGAATGTCATTCCAATTTTTACAGAGGATTCTTCAACAAATGGCGCTTTACAATCGTCTAAATAGGTTTCGGTTAATCCACAAGCATCAAACTCTGAAATATTTTTGGGGTAGCGCGCTGAGGTTTGGTGTGCCTTTTCCTCCATACCTTTTACCAATAGATTAATCGTATACTCTTTTGTGCTCAAAATATTTTGTAAAGTATGTCGATCAACAAGGTCTGGGCGAGTCATAAAACCTAGAAGCGGAGGATTTGACCCGATATGAATTAGTGAATTAAATATCGCAAGATTACTCTGACCTGCCTCATCTTTCGTACCAATAAGACAGACATTCTTAATCCCTGATAAGGAATTAAAAAAAACTGCATTGTATCGATTCTCGAAATTTAAGAAATCTGATTTATCAAATGATTTTACATCCATAAAACCAAAACAAAATCAAACTAAAAAAGTTTTGTATTAAGCCTTTTTTACGACAAGGTCTTTTTTAGTAAGTTTCTGGATGAGCTTAACATAATTCTTTTCCGTTTGATCACAGAATGATATCGCCACGCCTTTAACGCCTGCACGTCCTGTTCTACCGATGCGATGAACATACGTTTCTGGAATATTAGGAATTTCATAATTCAATACCATCTCTAAATCATCGATATCGATACCGCGTGCTGCGATGTCTGTGGCAACCAATACTTTTAGGTTGTTGTTTTTAAAATCATTTAATGCATTTTGACGTGCATTTTGCGATTTATTTCCATGAATTGCTGCCGATTTTATTTGCACTTTTTGGAGAAACTTCACCACTTTATCAGCACCGTGTTTCGTTCTAGTGAATACTAAAACCCTTGCCTCAGTTGGTTGTGCTTTTACTAACTCGATTAAAAGATTTTTCTTTTCATCTGCATCAACGTGATAAATGTGTTGCTCAATTAAATCTGAAGTAGAGGCAATTGGAGTAACTTCTACCATTTTTGGATCCGTTAAGATAGTATTCGCTAGACCAATAATTTCTTTCGGCATGGTTGCTGAGAAAAATAAATTTTGTCTTTTTTGTGGTAGTAATTTGATGATTTTTTTAATGTCATGAATAAAACCCATGTCTAGCATTCTGTCTGCTTCATCCAAAACAAAGATTTCCAAATCGCTCAATTTCACAAAACCTTGTTGAATGAGATCCAATAAACGTCCTGGTGTAGCGATAAGAATATCTACATGAGATTTTAATTGATTGACTTGATTGTGTTGTGATACTCCACCAAAAATAACGGCATGACGAATATTGAGTCCTTGTCCGTAAAGTTTAATGCTTTCTCCAATTTGTATGGCTAATTCTCTGGTTGGTGTTACAATCAAGGAACGAATTTTCCCATGTTTTTTTCTTTCAGGACTTTCGTATAATAATTGTAAAATTGGAATCGAAAAAGCGGCTGTTTTTCCTGTGCCTGTTTGTGCGCAACCAATTAAGTCACTGCGATTTAAGACGATAGGAATAGATTTTTCTTGGATAGGAGTTGCTTGTGTGTAACCTTGTTTTTCGATTGCGGTTAAAATCGTGGGAATGACCCCAAGTTGTTCAAAATTCATTCGAATTGTTTAAGTGATCTACAATTCCTGGGACAACTTTTTAATCAAAAGAACTGTATTTAAAGTACAAAAGTACAACATTATTCAACAAATCCCATGTAATGGCCCAAAACTCTTGAAAAGTGAATTACTCCCCCTGTGTAACATTCATTACATACTAATCCTCAAATTATAGTCACCTTTGTTGAAAATACTATAGATGGCATTTGTATTTGGAATCATTGCTGCGCTTTTTATTGGTTTAACCTTGGGCTTGATCGGAAGCGGAGGGTCAATTTTGACCTTACCCATATTGGTATACATTTTTCATGTTCCAACAGAATTGGCCATTTTGTATTCTTTATTTATTGTAGGTATTACTTCGGTAGTTGGAGCGGGGAAGGCTGCTTATCATAGAAATATCGATTATCGGGCTGCTTTTCTTTTTGGAGTTCCTTCCATTATTAGTATTTATTTAACGAGGAATTATATCATGCCTTTGTTGCCCAATGAATTGTTTTCGTTAGGTGGGTTTTCGTTTTCAAAAGACATTTATCTCTTGTTACTATTTTCTTTGGTCATGTTGATGGCAGCTTATAAGATGATTAGAAGTGATTCCCCAAAGGAGCTCCCGCTTTCTCAAAACACCCATTGGTTTCCTTTAGTGACAAAATTAATAATTCAAGGACTTCTTGTGGGTCTGTTAGCTGGCTTAATTGGCGCTGGTGGAGGATTTGTTATTATTCCTGTTTTAATTAATCTCATGCGTTTGCCTATGAAGAAAGCGGTGGGAACCTCTTTATTGATTATCGCCTTAAATGCTTCTGTAGGATTTTTAGGTAATTTTCAACAGTATCCTAAAATAGATTGGGCACTTCTCTTCTATGTATCGGGCGCTTCAATAATTGGTATTTTTATTGGGCTGCTTTTAGGCACCAAAATAGAAGGTTCCAAACTGAAAAAGTACTTTGGCTATTTTGTTTTATTGATGGCAGTTTATATAGTTTTAGCTGCCTTTTTGATAAAAACCCACTAATTTTTTAACTTTGTAAAAAAACCTCAGAACATGAAAATCGAACAAATTTATACAGGATGTTTAGCACAAGGTGCTTATTATTTGGTTTCCGATAATGAGGCTGTAATAATTGATCCATTAAGAGAAATTGAACCATATTTAGCACGCGCAGAAAGAGACGGCGTTCAAATTAAATATATTTTGGAAACGCATTTCCACGCTGATTTTGTAAGTGGTCATGTTGATTTAGCGAAAGCAACGGGCGCTACTATTGTTTATGGTCCAAATGCAAGTCCTAGTTTTGATTTCCATAGCGCTAAAGACGGTGAATTTTTACACTTCGGAGCTTTAAAAATGGAAGTGTTGCATACGCCTGGTCATACCATGGAAAGCACCTGTTTTTTGTTGTATAATGCGGAAGAAGATCCCGAAGCTTTATTCTCCGGTGACACCTTGTTTATTGGTGATGTGGGTCGACCAGACTTAGCGCAAAAAGCAGCGACTATGACACAGGAAGATTTGGCGGGTTTACTATATGATTCCCTACGGTCTAAAATTATGATACTTCCGGATTCAGTTACTGTGTATCCAGCACATGGAGCGGGGAGTGCTTGTGGTAAAAATATGTCTAAAGAAACCTTTGATACCCTCGGGAATCAAAAAAAGGTCAATTATGCCTTGAGGTCAGACATGGACCGAAGTACTTTCATTAAAGAATTGACAGACGGTTTATTGCCACCACCCAGTTATTTTGGGATGAACGTAGCAATGAATAAAAAGGGATATGATTCCATTCATGACGTAATGGCTCGTGGATTAAAGGCCTTGAGTCGGGATCAATTCACCTCTTTGGCTCCTGAAGCATTGATTTTGGATACGCGCCCTGCTGCCGAATTTGCTCAAGGATTTATTCCGGGAAGTATTTTTATTGGCTTGGAAGGTCAATTTGCTCCTTGGGTTGGGGCTTTGATTCCCGATGTTGCACAGGAAATTATTTTAGTTACACCAGATGGCAAGGAGGAAGAAACGGTACGTCGTTTGGCTCGCGTTGGATACGACAACGTAAGGGGATATTTGGATGGAGGGATTCGTGTGTGGAACGATAGTCTTGACAGCATCGGTAGGTTAGAGGCCAGCCAGGTGGAGCAAGGATTAGCTGTCAATGAACTTTTGATCGATGTACGGAAACCAGGTGAATACGAATCGGAGCATTTGGCAGATGTGCCTAGTATTCCTCTTGATTTTATTAACGAACGTATGGCCGAATTCCCTAAGGATAAAGAACTTGTGCTGCTTTGCGGCGGTGGTTACAGGAGCATGATTGCGGCCTCGATTTTAAAAGCTCGTGGTTTCGAAGGAATAAAAGACGTTATTGGCGGTTATGCTGCTTTGGCGAAAACTGACCTTCCGAAAGTAACAGTCGCTTGCGCCTCAACTCAATCTTAAGGAATAAAATGTGTATCTTCGCTTCCTAAACGATAACCATGCGTGTTTATTTAGATAATGCAGCAACTACACCGATGGCGCCAGAAGTTATAGCGGCAATGGTTGATGTTTATCAAGAAAATTTTGGAAATGCGTCTTCTGCCCATTATTTTGGTCGCAATTCGAAAGCATTATTAGAAAACTCCAGGCGTTCCATCGCTCGCTGGTTAAATTGCCAATCTTCAGAACTCATTTTTACTTCGGGAGGTACGGAAGCGGACAACATGGCGCTTTATGCTGCTGTTGAGAAACTAGGAGTAAAGCGTATCATAACAACCCACATTGAACACCATGCGGTAGGGCATACTGCAGAATCATTGTATGTAAAGTTCGGCACCATTATTACTAATCTTTCAGTAGATGAAAAGGGTAACATTGATCTAAATGAGCTTTCCGACTTATTGGCTGATACTACTCCCACCTTGGTTTCCTTGATGCACGCCAACAATGAAATATCAACAATGATTCCATTGAAAGAAATTGGATTGATTTGCCGTAAACATGGTGCTTATTTCCATTCGGATACGGTTCAAACAATGGGTCATTATTCGTTTGATTTGAATGAGTTGGGCATTGACTTTATCACCTGTGCGGCACATAAATTTCATGGGCCAAAAGGAGTGGGTTTTCTTTATGTCAATAAAGCGACCAAAGTAGCCCCTTTTATTTATGGGGGTGCTCAAGAACGAGGTTTACGAGGAGGCACAGAAAACATCGCTGGAATTGTAGGTTTATCAAAAGCATTTGACTTAGCTTACGAGAATCTAGCCGCTCATCAGGCCCATGTACAAGGTTTAAAATCGTATATGATCGAACAATTGACGGCTACGATACCAGGTGTCTCATTTCATGGAGAAACGGCTAATGATAAATCGCTTTACACGGTACTAAACGTTTGCTTCCCACCAACAGAAAAAGCGTCCATGGTATTATTTACCTTAGACTTGAAAGGGATTGCCGTAAGTGGTGGTAGTGCTTGTTCATCAGGCGCCTCGACAGGGTCTCATGTATTAAGCGGTATAAAAGCAGACATGACACGACCAAATGTCCGTTTTTCATTTTCCCATTATACTACGAAAGAAGAGATAGATTACACCCTTGCGCAGGTTAAAATTGTATTTCAAACCATCTTGGTTTAAGTAAATGTCAAATCAAGGAAAAAAAGTCCTGTTTTTATGCTCTTGGTATCCCAACCGTAGGAATACAACGCTTGGTAATTTCGTTCAGAAACATGCAGAGGCGGCTTCCCTATTAAATGAAGTCGTAGTATTAGCAATTGTTGCAGACGAAACAATTCATTCAATTGAAATTGTTGAAAATAGGAGGGGAGAAATGAACGAGGTCTTAGTTTACTTTCCAAAAAAGAAGGCTGGCTTTTTATCATTCTCCAAGTTAAGGTCATTTTTATCTTACAGAAAGGCATTTGACGTTGGGATGAAGAGAGTTAATCAACTAGTTGGTCCCCCTGATATTGTTCATCTGAATGTTATTTATCCGCTTGGGTATTTTGCTTTGAAATTCAAAAGAAAAACAGGAACTCCTTTCGTCATAAGTGAACATGCAAGTGGCTTCCAAAACGGATCAAATTCTTATTCTCGAAAAGTCATTTGGATGGCGAAGAAAGTCCTTAATGCTTCAGATTGCGTGATGCCAGTAAGCAACGATTTAGGTAATAGATTAAAAAAGCTATCTCCAAATAGTACGATTAAGGTGATTCCAAATGTGGTTAATGAAAGTATTTTTATTCCTTCTGAAGAACTTGATGTCACCAATAAATTTGTTCATATTTCAAATGCTTTTGAGCCTGCGAAAAATCTCTTGGGTATCATCAGAACCGTAAAGCAATTGAGTAGTGAAAATGCTAATTTTTCATTTCATATTATCAGCGACGGCGATGTTTCCAAAGCACATCAATTGGCGCGTGAATTAGGCGTGTTAAACTCCTTTGTTTTCTTTTATCCAACGATGACAACTCAGGAAATTGCTAATTTTTTAAAGACATGCCGAGCCCTTATCTTATTTAGCAACTTTGAAAATTTCCCCTGCGTCATCCCTGAAGCTTTTATGGCTGGAATTCCAGTAATTGCTACCGCCGTAAATGGGATTCCTGAATATGTAATTGAATCGAATGGTATTCTAATTCAAGCTAAAGACGAAGCGGGTTTGTTGGCGGCATTTAAATCCTTAATTGATTCTCAGCCATTCCAAAAGGAAAAGTTG
>JAIPAL010000016.1 GCA_021740085.1 Crocinitomicaceae bacterium | reverse complement strand
TTATTTCCAATCTATCAGGTGTGTTTTTACGATTCTTAGTGGTAATGTAGCGAGATGTTCCAGCCATACCAGTTGTTTTGTGCTCTGTGCACTCTAGTATAACTTGGATTCTATTACCTTTTGCTTTCTTTGCCATTTCTATTTACTTAATGCTATTTTATTAGGATTTATTTTAAATACCCTTTTTGTTTTGCTTTTTTCAAGCAAGCAACTAGACCATTTTTATTGATCGTACGCAACGCAGAGGTTGATATTTTCAAGGTAACATATCTATCTTCTTCCGGAATAAAGAATTTTTTTGTGATAAGATTTGGGAAGAAGCGACGCTTCGTTCTGCGTTTAGAGTGGGAAACATTGTTTCCTACCATAACTGACTTTCCTGTTAATTGACAAACTCGAGACATGTATTATTTTTTACTTGTATTATTATAAGCGGGTGCAAAGAAAAGAATTTTTTACAATTTATACAACTTAATTTTAATCTTTTTTTGATTTTGCTTTTTCCAATCAACATCTTGCTATTCCTTAAACTAAATAGCGCCTGTGTAATTATTCTGTAATTAGTTTTAAATCGAGGGACTTATCGGGTTTTTCAAAACATCAAAGCGTAAGAAATTTAGGGCCGTTGCAACCATCATTTGTTGGTTCCTTTCCCTGTTATCACCGAAATGAAATGATTTCACCAAGGTTTTGTTTTTTGTTGCAATAGCTATCCAAATCAAGCCAACTGGTTTCTCGGTCGTTCCTCCTGTTGGGCCTGCAATTCCAGTCGTAGAAATGCAAATATCAACACCGAGTATTTTTCTTCCTTCTTCTGCCATTGAACGCGCTACTTCTTCGCTTACTGCTCCATTTTCGATAATGAGTTTTTCATCAACGTTCCCCAGTTTTATTTTTAGCTCATTACTGTAACTTAGAATGGATCCTTCAAAATAATCCGATGCACCAGAAAGAGATGAAAGTTGTTGCGCTAATAATCCTGCGGTACAGCTTTCTACAGTTCCTATACTTAATTTTTGTTCCAATAAGCTTTTTGCAATTACGCTAACCAAAGTGTCGCCTTCGTATCCAAAAAGCGCCTCGGGAATAAGTTCTTCCAGTTGTTCAAAATAGCGGTCTATTTTAGCTTTATCATGGTTTCCTTTGTAGGAATTAATTCTTAACTTGACATATCCTGGGGAGGGCAAATAGGCTAATTGAAGTTCGTCTTTTCGAAGTGCATCTTCCCATGATTTAATTTTTATTGCCAAAAAAGATTCTCCAATTCCTTGGGTATGTGCTGTTTTATGATAATGTGAGGATACCTTAAATCGATTAGCTAATAATGGTAGTAGTTCCTCTTCAACGATTCTTTTCATTTCATATGGCACTCCTGGTAAACTTATTATGATTTGCTTGTTATGATTGAACCACATGCCTGCAGCTGTTCCATTTTTATTCGGTAATACAATACAACCTTCTGGTAACATGGCTTGCAGTTGATTCGCTTCGAGCATTGGGCGATTTCTTTTCTCAAAGTAATTTTCAATATGCGCGAGCGTTTCATAGTGCATCGCGAGTTTTAATCCATAATAAGCCGCAAGGGTATGTTTGGTTATGTCATCTTTAGTTGGACCTAATCCACCGGTAATTATAACACAATCTATTTCTTCGGAAATGGCATCTAGCGCACTTGTTATTTCTGAATCCTGATCTGAAATGGTACTTGTTTTAATTATTCTTCCACCAAAAAGAGTTAGTGTTTGGCCTAGCCACGCTGCATTCGTATTTATAGTTTGTCCTATTAGTAATTCATCTCCAATGGAAATTAATTCTACTTTCATTTTTTTACAAATTTGGCAATGGCTTCAATATGTCCTGTATGCGGGAATTGGTCTACTAAGGTATAATTTTCTAAGCTATAGCCCGCATCAATTAGTAAGGAAGTGTCGCGCGCTTGGGTGGAAGGATTACATGATATATAAACTATAACTTTTGATCCCAAATTTATTACTTTCTGTAATGTTTTCGGTGCAATCCCTGCTCTTGGGGGATCTAAAATTAACGCGGCTATTTTTCCTTCTAAATCAGGATTTTCTTTTAGGAATTTTCCTACATCCAGTGCGATAAATTGAACATTTTTTAATTTATTAATCGATGTATTCCGCCGCGCATCTTCAATTGCTTCTTGAACAATATCGACACCAATGATAGAAAATTTAGTGTTTCTTTTTGCGATTAACTGCGCGATAGTGCCAGTTCCACAAAATAAATCTAACACGACGCTGTCGGGATCAATGGCGTCTGATAACAAGTAATCTATCGCTCGATTATACAGTAGTTCGGCGCAAAGTGGATTCGTTTGAAAAAAGCTTTCCATGCTGATTTCAAAGCGTAAATCATTGATTTTCTCTTCAATCTTAGCGTTGCCGTATAGTAATTTTGAATCGCCATTTTCAATTTTGGCACGGTCAGCCACATTGTCATTAACGGTATGTTGAATTCCAGCGATTCGTTCCCCAAATTGTTCGAGCATGAACGCTACAAAAGCACTACGGTCAAATTTCTTTAATCCTACAGACGAGGTAACTAAGTTAACTAATAATAAATTCGATTGAAAGGATTTCCTGATGACGATATGTCTAAAAAAACCTTCCTTTTTGGGTGGATGCCAAGCCGGTAAATTAGTTTTAAAAAGGAATTCTCGAATGTTAATTAATTTTCGTTCCCATTCCTCATCAAATAAACCACTCGGTTTATTTAGGCTTTCTACTTTCCACCAAGTCCCTCTACGCTTGAATCCTAAGGCAAAAGCATTGTCTTTTTCTTCATTGGTTAGTACACAATGTTCAATGCACGAGAAACTATATTCCATTTTATTCCGATAGAAGTAATGATGGGGAGAGGAAATAAATCCGTCGTACTTTTCTTTAATGTTTTTTAGGCCTGAAATCCTAGAAAATGTTTCCAATGTCGAAGATTCTTTAACATCTTCTTGCAATGCAGGTGGAACGTAAATGTAGGGCCCACCAGAAATTTCTTGGTATTCGGATACCATTTCTTCCTTGGATCGAGTGATGACATCAATTAATTTTGCCTCCGCATGATTTTTACGTTTCACATCGATTTTTGCTCGAACTAATTGCCCTGGAAAGGTATTATCTACAAATACAATAAAATGCGAATCATCAACGGGAATTTTGGCGATACCGCGTCCACCAAAAGCGTACGCAGTAATTTGTAATTCTACAATTTCTCCTTTGCTAAACATGTTATATCATGCCTCTAATGACACCTTTATCTGAACTTTCGATAAAATGGATAATCTCATCTCTTATTTCGCTCGGATCAATACTCTCTTTTACAATTTCCAAGGCTTTAGAAACATTGCTATTTTGAATGTAAATGATTCGGTAAATATCTTCGATTGTTTTTATTTCCTCATCCGAAAATCCACGTCTTCTCAAACCCACTGAATTTACTCCTGCAAACGTTAATGGTTCACGAGCCGCTTTAATAAAGGGTGGTATATTTTTTCTCACTAGCGATGCTCCACCCACAAAGGCGTGTCTACCTATGTGTGCGAATTGTTGCGCGGCCACTTTTCCTTCCAATATGGCGAAGTCACCGATTGTTACGTGCCCTGATAAGCCAGTGTAACTCGCTAGAATCACATTGTTCCCAATTTGACAATCATGGGCAACATGAACATAGGTCATTAGCAAGCAATTGTTCCCAATACTTGTTTTCCATTTGTCTTTTGTTGCTCTATGAATCGTAACACATTCGCGAATTATTGTATTATTCCCAATCTCTACGGTAGTGTTTTCGCCCTCAAATTTTAAATCCTGGGGAATAACTCCAATTACAGCTCCGGGATATACTTCACAATTATTTCCGATGATTGTCCCTGGATATAAAGCAACATTCGAGTGAATTTTAGTTCCTTCTCCAATGATAACATTGTCATGAATGATTGTAAAAGGACCCACTTCTACGCTTTCGTGTAATTGAGCTTTTGGAGAGATAACCGATTGGGGATGCTTCATTTATTCTTTATCTTTCGTTACAAGGGCAAGCATTTCCGCCTCCATTACCATGTTGCCATTCACATACGCTTTGCCCCCCATTTCTACCAGTCCTCTGCGAATAGGTGAGAGCAAATGTAACTCAAAAACAACGGTATCACCGGGCACCACTTTTTGTTTGAACTTTACTTTATCAATTTTCATAAAGTAGGTGGTGTATAAATGTGGTTCTTCTACTTGGTTCAAAGCAAAAACACCCCCAGTTTGGGCCATAGCTTCAATTTGTAATACACCTGGGAATACTGGGTTGCCAGGAAAATGGCCAGTAAAAATGGGTTCATTCATCGTGATGTTTTTGACACCAACAATAGAATTTTCATTTATTTCCATGATTTTATCAATCATTAAAAATGGGTAACGATGGGGTAGCATTTTTTCAATCGCAATGCTATCGAACAATGGCGGTTTTGTTAGATCAAATACCCGTCCTTTATTTTGTTGTTTTTTAATTTGATCTTTTAACACTTTCGCGAAACGTACATTGCCTGAATGTCCGGGCCTAGCGGCTAAAATGTGTGCCTTTATTGGCATACCCACTAAAGCTAAATCACCAACAATATCTAATAGTTTATGTCTTGCCGGTTCATTTTCATATTGTAGCTTAATGCTATTTAAAACACCCAATCCTTCAATGGAAATTTTTAATTCTTCTTTCCCAAGAAGCTTTGCCAAGCGGTCAAGTTCAGATTGATCAACATCCAACTTATCTACTAATACAATGGCATTGTCTAAATCCCCACCTTTAATAAGATTGTTACTAGCTAAATATTCTAATTCTCTTAAAAATACAAATGTTCTGCATTTAGCAATTGACTCATTAAATTCTCCGATGTGATACATGCTAGCATGTTGAGTGCCAAGCACAGGAGAATTGTAATCCACCATTACAGTAAGTCGATATTCTTTATCTGGGATGGCCAAAAATTCCAAGCCTTTTTCAGTGTCTTCCCAAGGAATATTCTCACTTAATTCAAAATACACCCTTTCTGCATTTTGCTCCACTTTTCCTGCGGATAAAAAGCCCTCAACAAATAACTTTGAGCTACCGTCCATAATCGGAATTTCGGGCGCATTTAATTTTATTAACGCATTGTCGATCTGACAGCCACATAATGCGGCTAATAGATGCTCGGGTGTATAAATTCTCGCCCCCTTTGATTCTAAAGTTGTGCCACGATTTGTTTCGACCACTAAGTCTACATCAGCATTAATTTTTGGTTCTCCGGGCAAGTCTATTCGTTGAAAAACATACCCATGATTTTCATCTGCAGGACAAACTTCCAGTGTTACTAATTGGCCAGAATGCAAGCCAATTCCTTTAAAAATTACTGATGTTTGCAAGGTGCATTGTCTTTCTATCATGCTATTCTTTTTTTGAAATAAGCGTTTCTATTTTTGCTTCTAATTCACTAATTCTATTCATTAGTTGGGGCAACTTCCGAAATCCAATAAACGATCGTTTGAAATCATCAATTGGAAAACTAGGCGACCCCATTAAGGTGGTGGCTCTTTTTACGGTTGAAGGTACACCTGATTGCGCTACAATTTTCGTTTCATCTGCAATGTGGAGGTGTCCACTTATTCCTGCTTGTCCACCAATCATTACACGTCGTCCTATTTTTGCAGATCCCGCCACACCAACTTGGGCAGCAATTGCCGTATTTTCTCCCACTTCAACATTATGCGCCAATTGACAAAGATTATCAATTTTCACTCCTTTTCGAATAATAGTTGAGCCCATGGTGGCTCTATCGATCGTTGAGTTGGAACCGATTTCTACCTGATCTTCAATAACTACATTGCCAATTTGCGGTACTTTTTGATAGGCACCGTTTTCATCTGGCGCAAAACCAAATCCATCGGAACCAATTACCACCCCAGCATGAATGATACAATCATCTCCAATAATGCAGGAATCATAAATACTAACGCTAGGATGAAGGGTAGTGTTTTTTCCAATTTTTACATTATCTCCTAAATATACATTTGGATAGATGGTGCAGTTATCACCAATTTCTACGTTTTTTCCCACATAAGTGAAGGCTCCTAAGTAGATTCCTTCTCCTAATTTAGCGCTTGTATCAATATAGGAAGGTTGTTCAATAAGCGCTTGTTTCTTGGAGAGACTATTATAAACTTCCAAAAGTTTAGCAAAACAAGCATAAGCATCAGCCACTTTAATAATGGTTAATGTTTTTGGTAGCGATTTACTTGGTTGAAAGCTTGCATTAACGATACAAATACTAGATTCGGTGGTATAAATAAAACTTTCGTATTTTGGATTGGACAAAAAAGACAAGGTGCCTATTTTTCCTTCTTCTATCTTAGCTAAACCGTTTACAATAATGGCCGGGTTACCAATGATCTCGCCATTTAATATACCTGCGATTTGTTCAGCCGAAAATTCCATGTCACAAAAGTATTAATTAATGAAACGTAGTGATCGCTCAACGCATTAATTTATTAACATGAATTGGTTTGTTTAACTATGGATTTTCTTTTGGCGTTTCTAAATCGAAAGATGTTAATGCGATTTTTTCTTTGTACCAAGATGTTTGAATTGAAAATTTATTTATTGGCTGGTCAATGACCCAACAATGCGATGATTTTTCACTATTAAAGGTAGTATTCGCATAATCAATGTAGCCATTTTTCTTAATCAACTTCAGCAATTGTTCGCTTTTAATAATTCCGATTTTTTTTAAGCTCGTAAGTATTTCTTTGTCGGTTCCTAAATAGAAAAGTTCTTTGTTGTTTTGAAAAAGAACTGGATACCCTTTTCCTTTGATAGAATTTTTTACTTGACCAATTTTAGTGGGTTTAATTTTTAATTCAGATACAAAACTCCTATCGGGTAATGTTAAGATGAAATTAATTGCTTTACCGTTTGGTAATTCACCAGTTAATTTATAAGCTTTAGGTTCGCCTTTTTTTTTGCTATCTGAGAAAGATACGGAAGCATTTTGAATAACCTTATTGAGCTGCACATCCGTTATCCCTAATGCTTTATAAGCTAAAATTTCATCTTCATGAACAATAATTACACGCTCAATGATGGATGATTTTACCCGGTTTTCAGGAAGCCAATTACAGCCCCTGTTGCGAAAAAAAAGAAATACGCAAACTAAACCAATGCCAAAGCCAATCCCATAAAGTTTTAAGCGGCGAAAGAAATTATCCATTTTGAAGAAAAAATAAGCAATTTTTAATTGCTAATGGGTTGTTAAGACAACAAGGCATTTAATTTTTCAGTAAGTGTAGCTTTTGGAACTGCTCCAACTGATTTATCAACCACAACGCCATTTTGAATAAAAAGAACAGTAGGAATACTTCTTACACCAAACTTGGCAGAAACTTCAGAATTAGCATCTACGTCTACTTTACCTATGATAGCTCTTCCTTCAAATTCCTTTGCCATGTCTTCAATAACTGGTCCAATCATTCGACATGGTCCACACCATTCTGCCCAAAAATCTACAACAACTGGTTGCGTTGAATTCATTACTAACTCATCAAAATTCTGATCTGTAATTTCTAATGCCATGATATAAAGATTTATTTTTTTATTTGTAGTGTAAAATTACTTCAATTTTTTGTCTAACATATAATTGAAGGCAGTTTTTAAAAATTATTTTTTATTCGGCATTTCTTTTTTTAAGTAGTAAGCGGTATGCGATGTAGCCGCATGTTTTTTTACAATCATTTCTGGCGTGCCTTCACAGCAAATTTTACCGCCCCCTTTTCCTCCTTCAGGTCCTAGGTCAATTATGTAATCAGCCGTTTTTATTATATCCAAATTATGCTCAATCACCACAACTGTATTTCCTTCATCAACTAATCGTTGGAGTACTTTTAATAACATTTTGATGTCTTCAAAGTGCAGACCTGTTGATGGTTCATCAAGTAAATAAATGGTTTTACCCGTTCCTTTTTTTGTTAATTCACTAGCCAATTTTATGCGCTGTGCTTCTCCTCCTGAGAGTGTAGTAGATGACTGTCCCAATGTGACATACCCTAGACCAACACTGTTCAATGTGCTAAGTACTTTATGGATTTTTGGTAAATTCTCAAAGAAACCAACAGCTTCGCCTATGTTCATGTTTAATACATCTGCAATGGATTTGCCTTTATATTTTATTTCAATGGTTTCTCTATTGTAGCGTTGTCCTTGGCAGTTTTCACAATTAACGTAAACATCCGGCAAAAAATTCATTTCGATTAAACGCATGCCTCCTCCATTGCAAGTTTCGCATTTACCTCCCGAAACGTTAAATGAAAATCGACCTGGCTTATAGCCCCTTATCTGTGATTCTGGCAAGGAGGCAAATAAACTGCGAATGTCATCAAATACTTTTGTGTAAGTTACTGGATTCGAGCGCGGGGTTCTTCCAATGGGACTTTGGTCTATTTCAATAACTTTGTCTATATTTTCTAATCCTTCAATACTTTCAAAGGGTAGTGGCTCACGAACGCCATTATAGATATGTTTTAGTAAAATAGGGTAGAGAGTATGGCTAATTAAGGATGATTTACCGCTTCCTGATACTCCAGTAATACAAGTAAATGTGCCCAAAGGTAAGGTTAGTGTTACATTTTTTAAGTTGTGGCCAGTTGTCTTTCTGAGAATTATTTTTTTTCCATTTCCAGCGCGTCGCTTAATGGGAATGTCAATTTTCTTTTCTCCGTTTAGATAAGAAGAGGTAAGACTATTCGATGTTAACATTCCGGCATAATTGCCAGCATACATTATTTTCCCGCCATTTATGCCTGCTTCGGGACCAATATCAACGACGAAATCCGCTTCTTCCATCATTTCTTTATCATGTTCTACTACTAAAACACTATTTCCGGCATCTCGCAATTTTTTTAGAGAGGATATTAATTTTGAATTGTCTCTTTGGTGTAATCCGATGGAAGGTTCATCCAAAATATAGAGTACGTTGATTAACTCAGATCCAATTTGAGTAGCTAACCTTATTCGTTGTGCCTCACCTCCTGATAAACCTTTGGAGGAACGATTCAGGGTAAGGTATTCAAGTCCTACCTCTAAAATGAATTGTAAACGAGCGCGAATTTCTTTGACAATTTCATGCGCAATGATATTTTGTTCATTTGATAAATGCGCTTCAATATTTCCTATCCATAAGGCTAGTTCTTTTAAATCCATCGATGCTATTTGCCCGATGTGAAGCTCCCCAATTTTAAATTGTAGGGCTTCTTTTCTTAAACGAAATCCGTTACAGGCGTCGCAAGGTTTTTTGTACATGAAGGTATTTGCCCAACGTTGAATTCCTGCAGTACTTTCTTCTGAATGCCTGGATAAAAAGTTAATGACACCTTCAAATCGAAGATTAGTATCGTCACCAGGTAGCTCCATGTCCTCATTACCATAAAGAATTAATTTTAATAATTCCTCGTCAAAGTCAGCAAGTGGCGTGGAAAGTGTCAGTCCGTTTGTAATAACAAGCTGCTCTATTTTATCGTAGATCCAGCTTTTTTTATATTCTCCTAATGGTACTAGTCCTCCTTTTCGAATTGATTTCGAAGGATCAGGGATTATCTTTTCCATGGAAGCTGCGCTAACTTCTCCTAAACCGCTGCAGGTTGGGCATGCGCCATAATGGGAATTAAATGAGAATAAATTTGGTTCCGGCTCCGGGTAACTAATCCCACTTGTTGGGCACATTAAGGAGCGACTAAAAAACTTGCTTTTATTCGTTTCTAAGTCAAGCACCATCATGCTGGCATCTCCGTGTTTCATCGCGACTTGTACGGCATCTTTTAGTCGTTGTCTGTCTTTTTCATTGACAATTATTCGGTCAACCACCAACTCAATATCATGAATTTTATAGCGATCCAAGCGCATACCTTTCACAATATCTTGCACGATTCCATTCACCCTTACTTTCGTAAAACCAATTCTAAGTATTTGTTCGAATAATTCCCTGTAATGCCCTTTTCTCCCTCTCACTTTAGGGGCTAAAAGTGCAATTTTCTTCCCGTTGTAGACTTTTAGAATGCTATCTGTAATATCGTCATCAGAATATTTGACCATTTTTTCGCCGCTGGAAAAGGAATAAGCCGTGGAGGCCCTGGCAAATAAAAGTCGAAAGAAATCATAAAGTTCAGTGATTGTACCTACGGTAGATCTTGGTGACCTTGAAACTGTTTTTTGTTCTATGGCGATAACGGGGCTAAGCCCATCAATCTTTTCTACATCCGGGCGTTCAAGTCCTCCTATAAATTGACGGACGTAGGAAGAGAATGTTTCAATATAGCGGCGTTGCCCTTCAGCAAATATGGTGTCAAAGGCGAGTGATGATTTCCCGCTACCACTTAAGCCGGTAAAAACCACTAGTTTATTCCTTGGAATATGTAAATCTATGTTTTTAAGATTATGTTCTTTTGCACCATAAATAGAAATAAAATCGTCTTCTTCTTCGTTCGTTTTCATTGTTTATATTCGACGTAATTTTTTAATTTATAGGATGGATTGGGAAGGGTGATGATATAGTTTATTGGTTTTATTGTAAGTGAGTTAGTCAGCAACCAAGGATTTAATCTTCTGAGAATTTTTAAATTCACTTTATTGTTCTTCGCCCATAGTGCCAAATCAGGTATTGGTGCGTTAATCGTTTTTATTTTTGTGTTTCTAATCGGGTATAAATCAGCAGCTTTAATGTTAAAACCATAAGCTTTAGGATTTTCTAGAATTAACTTCATTGCCATAATTCTAAAAACATAGCGACCGGTTTCATTGTTCATTTCAGTGTCAAAATAATTATTGGTGTATTGTGACTTCATATCGGAACGAACTCCTCCCATTCCTCTATTGTAGGAAGCGGCTGCTAAAATCCAGTTCTTGAATTCTGCGTGTGCCTTTTTTAAATAAGCACAAGCGGCCAATGTGCTTCTCTGAACATCCAAACGCTCATCTATTTCTTGATTTATAAGTAAGTTATATTCTTTTGCTGTTTCTGGCATAAATTGCCAAAATCCTCTTGCTCCTGCAGGACTTATCGCTTGAGTTAAATTGCTTTCAATAACACATAGGTATTTAAAATCACTAGGAATTTGTTCGTCTTTTAACAATTGATCTAAAACAGGAAAATACCTATTTGCTCTTTTTATTATTAAGGTGGTAGAACTATGAAGGTATGCATTTACAATTAGTTCGTTGTCTAAACGCTCTCTAATATCTTCATCTCTAAGGTCAATTGTTTCTCCAAAAAGTTCCATTGTTGAAGGAATAGGAGGGAGCTGGTTGTATTCTTTAGCTGAATAATGACTTGCACTCTTTTCCTTTTCCTCTTTGCAGCTTACTAAAACAAATATTAATAGAAGTAGGCACCAATTTTTCATCATATAAGATTTCTAGTTAATTCGAGCTTTTTTGTTTGTATTTTATGGTATTTCTGTAAAGGAAATAAAAGATAAAAATAAACCAGATCGAACCAAGGATTGCTACCCAAAACATTTTTGCTTGATAAGAACAAAGTAATAAAATGGTTAGTATGCATGAGAAGAAACTAATTAGTAGAAAGATAAGAAAGACTTTTTTTTCAGAGTAACCTGCATATACTAAATGATGGGTTGTATGATCCTTTCCACCAATTAAAGGAGATTTTTTGTTTCTTATTCGATTCAATACTACCGTAAATGTATCAATACACGGTGCTGTGAAACAAATTAATACGGCTAATGTTATTTGCCAAAAATTCAATCCTTCTATTGCATTATTAATTCCCCAAAGAAATTTAATTGAAAAGAAGGCAATCATTAGCCCTATGAACTGGCTACCAGAATCACCCATAAACATCTTTGCTGGTGGGACATTAAAGAATAAGAACCCTATTAGCGAACCAATCATTGAGATCAAAATTAAATTCAGTGCTCCGTGATTATCAATTTTAAAAACAAAATTCGCTACGAGACATGTTGATAAAATAAAGAAACAAACGATGCTTGTTATTCCATCCATATTGTCAAGCATATTTAATGAGTTCATTAGAATTACCACCCATAGAGTCGTAAAAAGTATGTTAATCGATAATACATCTGTAATTTTAATGTATGTCCCACCGAATGAAATTAGGAGGCCACAAGTGATTTGAATAATTAATTTAAGAATGGGCTTTGTATTATATGCATCGTCTGCTAATCCCATTAAAAAACCTAGCGATCCAGCAATAAATAAATAAACAAATTCTTTTTGGCTAAATAAATTAACTTCTGGCGTAATAATCATGTAAAATATTATCGCTGCAAAAAAACCAATAAAAATACTGATACCTCCTAAAGAAGGTTTGGAACTATTGCTCCATCTTACTGTTATGTCATTTTTTATTCTAATCCCTAATGATTCTGAAAAACTTAGCAATAGCTGATTTATTACTAAGCAACACATTAATCCAAGTGAAAAAAATAAAAGAAAGTGAATTGGATTTTCCATGAATTAAAAAGGACTGTTAAAATCAGAAAATTTAATTCCTTGTGTATCTTTAGATGACACGATTGGTTCAGTTTCTTTCCAATCTATGGCCAGTTGTGAATCATTCCATAGAATTGTTTTTTCATGGCCGGGAGAATAATTATTGGTGCATTTATAGGCGAATAGGGTATCGTTTTCCAGTGATAAAAATCCATGCGCAAATCCGGGTGGTATCCAAAATTGAATCTTGTTTATTTCGCTAAGTTCAACGCTAAAATAGTGTCCGTAGGTTTTACTGTTTTTTCTAATATCAACAGCTACGTCTAAAGCACGGCCTTTAATTACTTGAACTAATTTACCTTGATCAAATGGTGGCAGTTGAAAATGAAGGCCGCGTAAAACATTTTTATGTGATTTTGATAGATTGTCCTGAACAAAATTCACATCGGGAAGTTGTGAAGCATATTTTTCATAATTATATGTTTCATAAAATTCACCTCTTTCATCCTTGAAAATTTTAGGATTAAATAGCAACAGTCCTTCTATTCCCACGGTTATTTTTTCCATTTATTTTTTATTTTTTTTATCCATTTGTATAGAAAAAAGTCACTTTCATCATCCGAGTAATAGCCAGAATAGGTATAGCCATATTGGTAGCCATATCCGTAAATAGATTGGTGGGTTTGCACTCCGTTTAAAATTACGTTCAGGCTTTTTAATTTTTGAACATTAAATAACTCTTCTACACGTTCAGCAAAAACTCGTTTTGAATAATTAGCTTTAAATACATAAATCGGTATGTCTGCCTGTGCTAAAATATGGATGCCATCCGAAACAATCCCAACTGGAGGATTGTCAATAAGAATTACGTCGTATTTTTCTTTTAAACTGGAGAGTATCGCTTGAAAATTTTCACTTTGAATCAATTCGGATGGATTAGGAGGTATTAATCCGGCGGTAATAAAATCTAAATTAGTTATGGATGAATGGTTAATTACTTCTTCAAAGCTTGCTAATCCAGAAATGTAATTACTCATTCCATTTTCATTACTTGCTTTAAAGCCATGATGAATCTTGGGCTTTCGTAAATCTAAATCGATAACGAGCGTCTTTTTTCCACTTGCTGCAATTAGGCCGGCAAGATTAAGTATTACAAATGTTTTTCCTTCGCCTGATATAGAAGACGATACGGCAATTACTTTGGAATCTTTATTAATGAAACTCATATTAGACCTAATATTTCGGATTGATTCTGCCAATCTAGATTTGGAAGATTCATTCACGACAATTTCCGAATACTTTAATTTTTTATTGTAAATGGGAACTGATCCAAGTATGTTGGCTTTTTCAGGAAGTAGTGTTTGAAGGTCTTGAACAGTGGTGATATCATTATAACTTAAGTACTTAAATACGATGAATCCGAGACCTACTAATAGGCCAAACAAACAACAAAAGAAGTAGATAAACTTAGACTTTGGATACACCGGTACTATCGGTAATGTTGCTTCATTTAAAATCCTATTGGATGAAGAATAACCGGCGTTGGATAACTCGTATTCAATTTTCTTTTCAGTAAATAATGAAAAATACCTATTGTTTAATTCTTCCATGTATTTTAAACGATCAAATTCCATTTTCTTTTCTGGTAAACCGTAGTATTTTCCTTCAATTTCATTGATTTTCCCTTGAACCATTGCCTTGTCGTTTTTAAGGCGGTCATCAATAATTTTGAGGCTTCTTTTTATAGAGGTTATTCGATTACTTATTCGTTCGTTTATGACTTTATTTTGTTTGTTTTCTTGCGTCACATCCCTCAATAAGTCTTCCTGAGTTTCAAGTAATTTATTTAAATCTTCAATCTGTCGCAAAATGGTCCCTTCGAAACTTTTTTTACCAACCATTTCTGGGATGAGGCGGTAAATTTCCAAGCGATTTGGATCAACACTTATCTTATTATTTACCATGGCTAAGGTTGAAATCTCCTCATTTATTTCCAACAATCGTTGAGTTAGTTCATTGATGTTATTCGATAATTGGGTTTCAACATTTTCGATATTCGGTAATCGCTCATTTCGTTGAAAATCGCTAAGGCTATCTTTTGAATTTTTTAAAATTCGCGAAAGTGAATCTAATTGCTGATCTATAAAATTAATGGTGAGGTCCGTTTTTGATTGTTTATTTCTTTTATCAAAGTTTAGGTAGACAGCCATTAAATTTTGAACAACATTTAAGCAAATCTTTGGGTTGTTATGGGAATAGGAGATTTGAATTGTTTTTGCATTGGGATCTAAAGGATTAACGGTCAGTCCACTTTTCATCTCATTGAGAAGCGTGTATTGATTGTTAAAGTTGAAATGGATCTTGTTATTCTCTATGGCTGCTTTTGCCTCAGAAAAATCAGTCGTGCGTAGCACAATTTCAAAATGTTTATTGTTAATTTTTTGATTGAAATCTCCAAAAACATCATACTTTTTACCTTGAAGCTGGTAACTTAATTTCAGTTTATTATTATTTTCTATTCTAAGATCTATTCTAGAACCGCATAACGAGGAATCTTTTAATTCGTAGGCTATAATTGTAAAAGGGGAGAAGCCATAAAGATCATTTGAAAGTAATTGGCCTTCCGAAAAAATACTAATGTTTAGATTTAATTTCTTTAGCATTTGACTAAACAGGACATCTGATCGCAATAATTCAACTTCTTTCGATATATCAGTTGATTGTTGAGAAATACCTTGCTCGCCTAATACATCTTTTACTCGATCTTCTTCAACCACTTGAATGGTAGAGGTAGATTCAAAGGTTTGCTTCGTATATCTTAAGTAAATAAAGGATGTAATTAGACCAATGCACAATAAAACCAATGGTTTATACCAATGCCTTTTTATTACATTTTTAAAAATGATAGGGTTAAATTCTTTATTAAGTATTATTGATCCCATTTTTTTAATATCTATTTAGTAATAAGGGCAAAAATGGCTAATGAGCTTGAGAAAACACTCAACCAAGGTGTAACATCTTTTAATATTTCTCTGCCAATTCTTTTCTTAGAGTTAATGTAAATGTAGTCATTACTTTGTACTAGCATTTCTCCTTGTTTTAATCCTTCTATGGTAGATAGATCAATTTTATAAACCGCTCTTTTGTTTCCTGTTTTACGCATTAGCTTAATCGAATTAGCAAATCCATCTTCTCGAATTCCATTTGCTAATGCGATTACTTCTATTAAAGAGGTGTTCGTATTCTGTAAAATAATTACTTGGGCACTATTTTTACCAGGAAATATTATGACTCGCTGGTTAGTTACTTTTATTTGTACAAAAGGAAGTAAATAGTCTTTTGATAGTAATAATTCGAGCTTTTCTTCTAGCGCTCTTGTTGTCATTCCTGCCACTTGAAGTATACCAATAAGAGGTAATTCAACACTTCCATCTTGTTGCACTAAATAATCTTGTGCAATAGTAGTGTTGTTTGATTGGATGGTATTTGATGGGTTGGTGAGGCCTGAAGAACCAAATATTATTTTTTCTCCATTGTTGGTTGAAAATAAAAAACTAAATCGGTCCCCAGCGCTTATCTTATGCTCATCTAAAGGACCTAGGGGAATAGAATCATATGTAAAATTGCTGTCTTTTGAAATGTGAAACATTTCGTTAGTAGTTATTTGCGCACAAGACGATAGTAGTAATATAACTAATCCAATAAATCCAACTGATTTCATCACTTTATTTAAGGCCATATTTCCATCTCTTTAAGGAGTGATTTGTAGTATTCATCCATGTTTTTTATCAAATTTGGATATTGAAATTTTTCTTCTACGAATGACCAACCATTTTGTGACATTAATTGACGTTTATTTTCATTTTCGATTAATTCCCATAATTTTTCAGAGAATCCATCAATATCATCCTTATCAACAATATATCCGGTCTTATCCTCCAAAATAATATCTTTAATTCCACCTACATTGGTGGCAATAATGGGAATTCCAGTGGCTTGTGCTTCTATCAAACTCACTGGCGTACCTTCATTTTTTGAAGTTAAACAAATTATATCCATGCCTGCATTAAAGGTAGCGATATCTTTAATCCATGAAGTCATTCTGATGTCCATGCCTTTTTCTTTTAAAGGCTTTATCGATTCTTGGATTGTTAATGATTCTTCGCCGTCTCCAACAATAAAATAGACTACCTTTTTACTCGTCTTTTGATTTACTTTATCAATAATATCTAAAAACATTTGATGATTCTTTATGGCAACTAATCGTCCAATTATGGCTACAGCAATGTCTGACTCTTCCAATGCGTAACTGTTTCTTGTAAGTTCTCGCTTTTCTTTTAGATTTTCGTTAAATGGACTTAAATCAAACCCTAATGGAATTAGTTGAATTTTCGATGGATGACAAATTTTATATTTTAAGGAAAGCTCGTTTTTTTGAATGGCTGAAATAGCAATTATTCCGGTCGTTTTTTTTGAAAGTCTTCGTTCAATCAGCTGGTATAAACTAGTTTTCCACCAACTGAAATAAGAATGAAAAATATGTCCATGAAATGTATGTATCACAATTGGAACGCCACAATCAAAGGCTGCTTTTCTTCCTAAAGCCCCTGCTTTCGATGCATGGGTGTGAACAATATCTGGTTGGAATGTTCGAATGATTTCCTTTATTTTTTTTAAGGCTTTGTTATCATTTATTAAATTAGGTTCCCGTTGCATTTCTGAAATCAATACAGGACTTACACCATACTTTTCTGCAATGTAAAGTGAATTAGCTTCGTTTTCTTCGGGCATTCCACCAATAAGCAGTGTCTCATATTCTTCCGGCATAAAGGCACTTAATAACACGGCATTATATATTGGGCCACCAATGTTAAAGCGATTAATAATCCTTAATACTTTGATCTTTCTATTTTTAGACATAAGAAATAGTAAGCATGTGTATTTACTAATATGTAAAAATTAGATAGTCTTATTCATTTTAAATATCCAATTTTACATTAAAATAAAGCGATGCAAAGGTACATTTTATTCCTGTTTCTGTTTTTGATTTTTGTCACTCATGCTCAAAAAGCTCAGAATGCCATTAATAGCTTCGCTAAAGATCCTGTTTTAAAGTCAGGAAGCATATCTTTTTTAGCGATTGATTTGGATTCAGGTACTACGGTTGCTTCCTATTCGCAGAATAATGCCTTGATAAGCGCCTCTTTAACAAAGTTATTTTCTACCACCACTGCTTTTGAAGTCTTGGGTGAAAATTATGCTCCGCACACTAGAATTTATGCAGATGGCCCCATCGATGATAAAGGCATTTTGCATGGGAATTTATGGATCAGAGGGGCGGGTGATGTTTCCTTAGGCAGTAAGTATTTTAACACTGCAGGGCATGAATTTGATTTTTTACATCAATGGACGGATACCATAATTTCATTAGGAATAAAAGGTATCGACGGTTCAATTATCGCTGACGGATCAGAATTTGGTTATAATGGTGCACCAAAAGGATGGTCAGTCAATGATTTAGGAAATTATTATGGCGCTCCTCATGCTGGCATATGTGTATATGATAATACAATTAAACTAATTTTTAATTCGGGCAAAATAGGGACTAAAGCAAAACTGACAAGCGTTTATCCTAAAGTGGATAATTTAGTCATGACTTGTAATGTTGTGGCTGGTTCATCTAAAGGGGATGATTGTAATGTCTTTGGTTCACCATTTTCATTAAATAGAAAAGCAACGGGGCAAATACCAGCTAATAGAAAGGGATTTGAAGTGAAAGGAAGTATGCCTGATCCTGAATGTCAATTGGCAAAGGAATGGCTAAGTATTTTAAAGCAAAAGGGGATTCTTGTTTCTAAGGGAGCGAAGTCGTATCGCTTATTATCTCCAAAATTAGTTAATAATTATTCCGATAATTTCAAATTACTATTTTCTCATGCTGGTAAAAGCGTGAAAGAAATTGCTCACTGGACAAATCTTAAGAGTGTTAATCTTTTTGCTGAAGGATTATTGGATTATCTTGGGTATGCAAAACTTGGAGATGGTTCAAGCGTTGCAAGTCTTGGAATATTAAAGAAATATTGGACAGGCAAACTTTCATTGGAAACAATGATTATTAATGATGGAAGTGGCTTGTCACGAGCAAATGCCATTTCTGCAAGTCATTTTTGTGATTTGCTGAGGTACATGTATACTTCTCCCAATTACCTAAATTTTAGATCGACATTGCCGATTGCTGGTGTATCTGGAACAATAAAGAGTTTGTGTAAAGGTCAGTTGGGAGAAGGTCGTGTAATGGCTAAAAGCGGAACGCTTAATAACGTAAAAGGATATGCGGGTTATGTAGAAACGATTTCTGGAAAAAAAATAGCATTTTCTTTTTGTGTCAATGATTTCTCTTGCACTTCATCACAATTGGTATCAAAAATGGAGGTTGTATTGAATGCACTAGCTGAATATTAATCCAACTCCACAGAAATTATATCTTCCCAAAAGGTATCTAAGGAAATAGCTGCCACCTTTAGCATTTGTGGGACGATCGAGGCAGCAGAGAACCCAGGAGTGGTATTGACTTCAATTACGTAGGGCTTATTATTTACCAGCATAAAATCAACCCTAGCGATCGATCGTAACTGCAAAATTGAATAAATGTCTTTTGCCATCGATTGTACTTCTTTGGTGATAGCATCATCGACTCTTGCTGGAGTTATTTCATTCGATTTTCCATTGTATTTCGCGTCGTAATCAAAAAAGTCATTCTCCGACACAATTTCTGTCAAGGGCAAAGCGGAAATCCCTGTCGATGACCTGTAAACGCCACATGTAACCTCAATCCCATCTAAAAATGATTCGATGACAATGGTGCCGCCTTCTTGGAAGGCAAAATCCAATGCGTTTGGAATATCCTCCATTACTTTTACTTTAGAAATACCGTAGGAAGATCCAGAATCGGAAGGCTTAATGAAGAGGGGCAATCCTAAACTCTCAACTATTTCAGTTGGGGTAAATTGTTCTTTACTTGTTAAAAATAATGATTTTGCTACCGGGATATTAAAGGATTTCAAAAACTGGTTGCAGTACCATTTGTCGAATGATAAAGCCGAAGCTAAGGGGCCTGAATTAATGTACTTTATTTTATGGAGATCCAACATGGCCTGTATTTTCCCATTTTCTCCTGGGTCTCCATGTATATAGACAATCGCGGCGTCAAGTGTTATTTTATAATCACCTTTGATAAAACTGCAATCATTTAAATTAAATACTTTTCTGCCTTCTTCCGTTTCAACTTCCCATTTTTCTCTTGATACAATTATTTTATATGCGCTGAAAGAGCTCGGAATATGCTGCAGAATAGTACTTGCACTTTTAATTGAAATCTCAAATTCCGAGGAAAATCCACCACAAAAAATACCAATTGTTTTCATTTTTTTCTTACTTGTAACACGAAGGTATAATTAACGATTTATTCTAATGTGCAATTACTTGAAAGTTATGCCAAGGCAATTGTTAATTCGATTATTTTTCTTTGTATAATTTGTATTTATTAATCTTCCTTTCTTTTATGGAAGGCTTTTGTTACTTTTGGTTTAGACTATGAGAATTTTATATTTATTTCTTTATTTATTTCTTAATGTTGGCTTACGCATTTTTTTTAAGCGTGTTAAGACTGTAAATTGTAAGAAAGGCGTTGGCAGAACGATATTTGTATGCAACCATCCTGCTGCTTTTATGGACCCACTTGTTGTAGCATTGTATGGTGGAAACGCTGTGCACTTTATGGCTCGCGCGGATGTTTTTAAACCCTTTTTAAAACCGTTTTTTTGGGCTGCTCACATGTTGCCAATTTATCGACAATTAGATGGAGGTGATACACAAGAAAAAAATAAATTAGTATTTGTTAAAACCTCTGAAATATTACGAAACAACAAAAATATTTTGATTTTTGGAGAAGGTTTTACCGATGAGGAATTTATCCGACGACTCAAGCCTATTAAAAAAGGGGCTTTTAGAATAGGGTTTTCAGCACTTGAAGCGATGAATTGGGAGCATAAGGTATTTGTTACTAGTGTAGGATGTAACTATTCATCACCGAATATGGCGAGAAGTGAATTACTAATTTCTACTGGAACGCCCATTTGCTTGAATGATTTTCGTGTTGATTACGAGGAAAATTCGTCGCGTACGATTGCTGCACTCACTAAAAAGTTAGAGTTGGATCTTATAAATCAGATCACTCATGTTGAAAATGTGGATTACTTAGAATTCCATGAACAGGTTATGGCTTTGACACGAAAAGGTATGCATCCTATTTCGTATGACCCAAGTTATTCATTGGAACAAAGACATAATTATTCAAAGAATTTGGCGATTAAATTAAATGAGAAAACAGAAGATCAATTAGCTAATATAGAAAGTTTGAAAAACGAACTTAATTCCTATTTTTCTTTGCTAGATTCCATGGGAATTACTGAAAACGAACGGTTTTTACATGAAAATAAGACTTGGAAAATATCAGTGAGATGCCTGAAAATGTTACTTATGTTCCCAATAGCCCTCTTAGGTTTGGTTCATGCTGGAATATTATATTTACTCGTAAAGCGCTTCGTGGAAAAAAAGTTCAAACGCCCAGTTTTTTGGGGGTCTACTAAACTGTTATTGCTCTTAACTTTTGTTGGATTATGTAACATCCCTGTGCTATTTTTGATCGCTAATTACTTTTCTTATCTAGGTTCAGGAAGTGCTTATTTGATCGGTATTTCATACTATTTATTTATTTGGTTTTATGGCTTAATTGCTTACATCTGGAAAAATGATGCCACTTACCTTTACAGGTATTTTAAATCTCGAAAATTGAATTTATCATCAGTTAATTCTATGGCTTCAAAGCTTATTGATTCGGCAAATTCAATCTGACATGTCAGAACTTAAAAAGCTTCTCCATTCGGATTGGTTCGCGTTGCTGGATGAAAAAATAAAAGTAAATTTTGTGGCTGTCTGCCAAAAAATGGATCTTTTGTATGAACAGAACCCCGGACATATTTTTCCACCTAAAAATCAGGTCTTTGCAGCCTTTAACTTGATGGCTGTTACCGATATTAAGGTTGTAATCCTTGGACAAGATCCATACCCTACTGTCGGGTATGCGAATGGATTTTGTTTTTCAGTAAATCCGGATAATAAAATACCGAAAAGTTTGAAAAATATCTTTATTGAATTAAAGGATGATATTGGAATCGAGAATCCATTGAATGGTGACTTATCGAAATGGGCAAATCAAGGCGTTTTTTTGTTAAATACGATTTTAACTGTCGAAAATGGAAAGCCCGAAAGTCATGTAAAAATTGGGTGGGAAGAATTCACTGATGCCATAATTCAGCTTCTTTCCTTTCGAAATAGCAACTTGGTTTTTTTATTATGGGGTGCAAAAGCTGAAAAGAAACGAGTATTGATCGATGAAAATAAACACCTCGTTTTAACAGCCCCTCATCCTTCCCCGCTTTCCGCTTACAGAGGTTTTTTTGGTTGCAGGCATTTTAGCAAAACAAATACCTTTCTTTTATCGAAGGGAAAACCAATTATTAGTTGGTAGAATTGAAATCCTCGTATAAATTTTTATAATAATTCATGTCAATAATTGAGCTATTGATTCGAAACCTTAACTTTGCACAACATGGAATTAAAAAATGATTTATTTTTACGTGCTGCAAGAGGAGAAGCTATTGAACGCTATCCTGTTTGGTTAATGCGTCAAGCTGGCCGTATATTGCCCGAATATAGAGCTTTGCGCGCCACGTTATCTGGATTTAAAGAATTGGTGGAAACTCCAGCGTTGGCAGCAGAGGTAACTATTCAACCTGTTGATCATTTAGATGTAGATGCTGCCATAATTTTTTCTGATATTCTCGTAGTGCCGGAAGCTATGGGTTTGCCTTATCAGATGCTCGAACAAAAAGGACCTTGGTTTGAAAAGACCATTCGCTCAAAACAACAATTGGATTTGTTGGATAAAAATATCGATGTTGCGGACCGTCTTTCCTACGTTTTCGAAGCACTAAAGATTACAAAAAGAGAACTAAACGGACGGGTGCCATTAATTGGTTTTGCTGGTGCTCCTTGGACAATATTATGTTACATGGTAGAGGGGAGTGGCTCAAAAACGTTTTCAGAATCTAGAAAATTATTATATACCGAAACAGCCTTGGCACACGAATTGCTAAGCCGGATCACTGAAGTTACGATTGCTTATTTGAAATTGCAAGTTGAAGCCGGAGCCGACGCCCTCCAATTATTTGATTCATGGGCCGGTATTTTGGGTAAAGAGCAATACGCTGTTTTTGGATTACACTATATAAAAAAGATTGTTGATGAATTTCCGAATATTCCATTTACCGTATTTTCTAAAGGGGCAGTTGCTTCTTTACCAGATATAACAAAGGTTAATTGTACAACAATTGGCTTGGATTGGAACATGGATATGGGCATAGTTCGAGATTTGGTTGGTGAAACGAAAACATTGCAAGGTAATTTAGACCCTTGTCTTTTGTACGCCTCCAACGAAATAATTGAGAAAGAGACATTAATATTATTAAAATCTTTTAAAAGTCAAAGACATATTGTAAATTTGGGTCATGGAGTTTATCCAGATATTGACCCTGAAAAGGTAAAAGTATTAATTAAAACCGTTAAAAATTATGAAAATTAATTCTACAAGTAGCAAACTATTTCTTTTGTCAGGTATGTTCATACTACTGGGTTTCTCTTTAGAAGCTCAGAGAACTGGAAAGGGTGACAAAACAAAAGCATTTTTGAATTTTACATTTGAAGATTTCACCGAAGAAGGTACTATTTCAGAACCATCTCAAATAGGCATGTTAAAAAATGTTTATTCACCAACAACTATTGGTGCCGATCTTTTTAATTTAAATTCTCCCGGAGATTTCGGTGTCGGTCAAAATTTATATGGCTTGGCATTGCCTATTGAAGCGTCCTACGAAAGACTTGGTGAAGTTGACAAAAACTTATTTGATAAAAATCTAAAAGGTGGGGGCGATGGTTATGCAGGTATCGTTACTTATAAACCTGGTAAATTGTCAAAGGAGCGTTCTTATATTACCATTCCTTTTATTAGTGGTAAGGAAAAACTTAAAATGACTAAAGGAATGAAGTATTGTATTGAATTTTCTGTTTCTTTAGGCGAATCTTCTAAATATGCGACAAATAATATTCAAATGCTGTTCTCTAAAGATTTGATGGAAGAAGCAACTGATGGTCTTGTTGCTAAAGAAGCTGGAAGGACATTAAGTAATTATAAAAACAGAGTTTATGCTGGGTTTTTTGGTTGGGAAAAAGTTTGTGCTATGTATGAGGCTAAAGGCGATGAGGTTTGTTTGGTAATTGGAAATTTTGAGACCAATGAAGAGACGAAAGTTGAGCAGCAAAAAAAGCCGAAAGACTCTGAAACGGAAGTTTTACCTCATGCCTATTATTTTATTGATAATGTTCGAATTAAAGAGGTGAATAGCAAAGAACAATGTAATTGCTATGCTGCTGACACAACTGAAATTGCTGAAGTTTACTCAACATTAATTTATGATAAAACACCAATTCTTACGGATAAAATGACCTCCGCTCAAAAAATTCAGGAGCAAGTTGCTTATTTTGGTTTCGGTAAAAAATCATATACCGAATCTGGCAAGGAAGCATTTAATTTCATTATTGCAGAAATGAATGCGAATCCTTCGATGCGTATAGAAATTACAGGGCATAATGATAAAAAAGAAGACGAAGTTGCTGAGCAAAATCAAGAATTAACCAATATGGCAAGGAAAAGGGCGGAAGCTATTAAGTCCTATTTTGTTAAACAAGGAATCGATGAAACACGAATTGTTGTCTTATCAAATAGTTCTGCTGAACCAAGTCTTGAAATTCAAAGTGATGATGATAAAGAAGTGCGTGATGCTAAAAGTCGTCGCGTGATGTTTAAAGTTATTCCATAATAGGCATTCAAATCATAAATAAAAAAAGGCGATTTTTCGCCTTTTTTTATGCGCCTAATTTTTTGAGTTGTTCAAAAATTTCTACCGTTGGAAAGCCCATCACATTTGTATAGGAACCCATAATTTTACTTACGGCAACACATCCAATCCAATCCTGTATGCCATAGCCACCTGCTTTGTCGTAAGGATTCCCATTTTCAAGGTAATACAATATTTCACCTTCTGATAATACTTTAAATGTGACCAATGTCTCTATGGAGTCTGTGTAATAGATTCCATCTTTTACAATACAATATGCTGTGATGACTTTGTGTGTTTTTCCCGAAAGACATTGAAGCATTTCTCTTGCCTGACTTGCATCTTTTGGCTTGCCTAAAATGACACCTTCTTGAATTACAATGGTATCTGCGCAAATTAATAATTGATTTTTTTTTATCGCTGGGAGTAATGCCGTTGATTTGGCCTTGGCAATATATAATGCAACTTCTTCAAGGGGAAGGTCCGATGGATAATCTTCCTCTATGGCTGCAATTTCAACCTTGAAATTATACCCTAAGGAACTCAACAATTCTTTTCTTCTAGGGGATTGAGACCCAAGTATAATTTCCACGAGATTAAGAAAAATAAAGTGAGCAAATACCTATGAATAGGCTTATTTTTAATAAAAGACTACTTTGTTTCATATCGGATGTTCTTACAAAAGGAAGAATTACTAACAGTAAATTAAGTGATGCGCTAACAAATATGATTCCCCATGCTTGATTCGAAATGGAAAATGCCTCCCTAAAAAATACATATGAAATAGTACAGCTAAGCAAACTTAATTGTGCAATGAACGTCGCGATCCAATATGCTTTTATTTCGCCTACCAGCATAGGTAGGGAGCGAACTTGGATTTCCTGATCGCCTTTCATATCTTGGATATCTTTAATAATCTCTCTGGATATATTGGTAAGAAAGGCACATAAGGCAAGTAAATACAGTAAATTATAATTAATAATAACTCCCCAAGTAGTTAAATGATAGGGAGAAAACACCTCGCTTGGTTCGTTACTTACTTTGAAAAATTGGACGATTAATATCGGAATTAATGCGGTCATTAAGGCAATAATTAGGTTGCCGATAAAAACACGTTTCTTCAATTTTATGCTGTAATACCAAAGAAAATTACCCGTAAGGATATAAATAAATACAAACCATAAAGATTGATATTTTACACTCAGATAAATTGATATTGCGACTGCTAATCCATTAAAAATCCAATGCAATAAAATAGCCCATCTTTTTTTGATGTATTTTCCAATTATTATTTTTTTTGGTTTATTGATTCTGTCTGCTTTAATGTCGAAATAATCATTAATAATATTCCCAGCTCCAGCAATTAATAGGGTAGCGAAAATTAATAGGCCAAAATCAATAGCATTAAATCGAATAAATTGAAAAGAATTGGTAGCACTAAGGTGGTATGCGCCACCAATCATCGTAAAGACAATGATTAATAAATTGATTGGACGTAAAAGTTTAATAAAATTCATTATTTAATAATTTTATATACCGTCCTTCTATTTTTTTGATGTGCGATTTCTTTCTCTTCTGATGTTTTCATTGTTTCTATTATTTTGTCGCTAAAAATAGGCTGTGTTTTACCGTAACCTTTAAAACTTAATCGTTCTTTCGAAATTCGTTCATTCGCTATTAGGTAATCATAAACAGCTTTTGCTCGTTCTGTAGAAAGTAATAAATTATCTGCCTCATTTCCTCGAGAATCCGTATGACCTCCTAATTCTATTTTAATGGTAGGATTTCGACTCAAAAAGGAAGCTAAGGTTTTTAATTCAATGGCAGATTCTTTACGTAAAGTCGATTTCCCTAGGTCAAAGAATATATTAGCGAGTACATTTTCTGTGGAACTCGTCAATGGGTTCATTGGGATGTCTATGTGATAATGATCAGAGCCATCTGGAATTTTTAAATTAAAATTAATGGAATAAGGGGCATAACCTGCATGTGTTACTTGTATCGCATATTCTTTGTTAACCGGTAAAGCCACCATAAATGAACCATCGATTTTATCAGCATCAGAAATAATCACTATTTCACCACTTTCAATATCCGTAAGTTGAAAATGTCCCGGTAAAGCTGATTTACTTACTTGATCGAAGACATTACCATCAAAATATAAGGTTTTGGTAGGGCGGTATTCTAAAGGCAACTCAAAATAATAAATATCTAGGTCACCAAATCCCCCTGTTCTATCGGATGCAAAAAATGCCACATCACCGATGGGGGATACCAACAATGAATTTTCATCAAATTTTGTGTTAATTGGGTAGCCTAAATTAACAGGTTTGCCCCAATTGCCATTCGCATCCATTTTACTGATAAATAAATCAGACCCACCCATTCCAATATGACCTCGTGATGCAAAGTATAATGTTTTTCCATCAGGGTGTATGCAAACGGATTCTTCTGCAAATGCGGTATTTATTACATCTGATAAGCGTAAAGCGCTTCCCCAATTGCCATCGCTTTGCAAATGCGAAACATATATATCGCTATTTCCATTGGTATTTTTACCTCTTAATCCTCTTACAAAATAAAGTGTTTGACCATCAGCAGAAAGGGAAGGTTGAGATTCCCAATGGGAAGAATTTACACCGCCGGGCAAATTAATAGGATTGATCCATTTTCCACCTATTTTTTTCGTGTAAAATAAATCACAGCTTCCTTTTCCATATCTATTTTCACCATAATAGGTGCCTGTTTCATCCGAACATGCTACAAAAATCAAACTTTTACCATCTGCTGAAATTGTCGGTGCTCCTTCATTGTTTATCGTATTTACATTCGAAGCCATTGGAATTGCTTTTTGCCAATTGTTGATTTTATCCCAGTTGGAAACAAAAAAGTCTTCTTGTTCCTGGTATCCTTTCACTCTATTATCAGCGATACTGCGAGTAAACAACAATGTTTTTCCGTCCACTGTTATGGTTGGGTAATATTCTGGGTCTGCCGTGTTAATTCCATTTCCAGCATTGATAGGATTGAAGTTTTTGGGGTTTTTCAAGGCGTTTATAGCAAAACTCGCATGTTGTTTTATTTCCTTGGCATTTCTTAAAAATTCCTCGCTTGCATTCGGATTTTTCATAAATACATCTGCGTATTTTAACGCTTTTTCATATTCAGCTTCTGCTAGGTAAAGCGCTGATAAATAATAATGCGTTGAACCATACCTGGAATGTTCAGGATTGATTTGTAAAGCACTTTCGTAATGGAAAATTGCTTGTTTATAATTGTTTAGATTTTCGTTGAATTGGGCAGAAAGTATATGCGCTTCCCAAAAATTCGGATCTTTTTTTAACGACTGCTCTAAAAGTAAAATACCTTCTCTGTAATTAGGTTGTCTAGTTTTTGGATCAAGTGTTTGTCCGGGTGCCTTTTGAGCAGCTTCTAGAAGTTTTATAGCTTTTTTACTTTTCGTAGAATACCTAAATTGAGAATAAAATGAAAAATTTAAAAAAACAAGTGAAAAAAAAACTAGTAGAAATTTAGGCATGGAGATTAGTTAAGGTATGTTCATAAATTTGTGTGTCTGTAACGAAATTTTCCACAGCTGGTTACTTTTTACAAAGTCAATAATTAAAGGTAATAATTTTTCGGATTTTGACCATTCAGGTTGAAGGTATAATTGACAGTTAGTTGAAACTTTTAAGGCATGTGTCGTCGCCCATTCTAAATCAGATGGGTGACTTATAATTACTTTTAGCTCATTTGCCTTGATGTAGGCTTCATCGCAGGGAGCTTTGAATTTTTTTGGAGAAAAACAATACCAATCAACTTCCCCTTTTAATGGATAGCAACCGGAAGTTTCAATGGCGACCATTATCCCCAACGATTTCAATTGATCAACCAAAGGACGTAAGTCATACATGGCAGGTTCACCTCCGGTGAGTACCACAAAATCTGCGTTGCTTTTAACTACGTTTTCAATTATTTCGCTTATCGATAAAAGGGCATGTTGCTCTTTATCCCAACTTTCTTTGACATCACACCAAACACAACCAACGTCGCAACCTGCTATTCGAATAAAATAGGCTGCTTTACCTGAATACTTACCTTCCCCTTGAATGGTGAAAAAGTGCTCCATGATCGGGTAATTTATCTCTTGCATATTAATTTAGTAATACCACAAATGTAACGATAAGAAAAATTAAGCCCATAATTAATTTATGTTAAGCAATTATTTTTTTTGCTATATTTGTTACTAATCTTAAACTTAATATTATGCTAAAAATAGTTACTATCTTTTCTTTTTCTTTGTTTTTTACGCCACTTTTTAGCCAGCAAATTGGCAATGGTGATTTGGAGCAATGGGAAAATGTTGCAGCTCCAACTGAAGAACCAGTAAACTGGAATAGTTTCAAAACAGGATCGGGAAATTTCGCTGGATTTGCGAATAAGCAAATAGAGCGATCTGCAAATGTCCGTGCAGGTGCTTCAGGCATGTATAGTGCTCGTATATGGTCTACCAGTGTACTAGGAATTGTTGCCAACGGAACTATGACCTGCGGTCGAATCAACATGGGGAGTACAACGCCTGCAAACGCAGCAAACTATAACTATTCTTCCACCGCTGATGCAAACTTTTCTGAGACTTGTACAGGTGCTCCTGATTCTATCGTGTTTTGGGTAAAGTATACGCAAGCAGGTGGAGGAACTCAAGAAGCAAGAATGAAAGCGTCAATTCATGATGCCTTTGATGTAAGAGATCCGGAAGACGCAAATTCAATGCCGCACATTGTCGCAAGTGCTCAATTAAATTATCCTCAAACTGGAGGGGCTTGGGTAAGAAAAAGTGTTCCTTTTGTTTACAGTGGTCCTGCTACAACGCCCGCATTTATTCTAGTAACTTTTGCTACAAATGCTACGCCTGGCGGTGGTGCTGCCAATGATGAGGTGTTAATTGATGATGTTTCCTTAATTTACAATAGTGGTGCTAACTTGAATGAAAATAAAAACGCTGATTTAAGAGCTAATTATTCCGATATTACTGGCATCCATTTTTTCTCCAATGAAGCGATTAATGGAAATCTTTTAGTTTTTAATTCTTTAGGTGCACAAGAATTTAAAGGTGAAATGACCGAATATACGAAGGTAAAACTTTCTTCAGGTGTTCATTTCGCTAAGTATCAACTAGTATCAGGAAAATCAGGAACTATTAAATTTCTAGTAGACTAGTTCAATAATGGTTTTTAGATTAGCTATATTAATATCATTCCTAAATGTCTTTGTGTGTTTCACTCAAAATGGAACGCTACAAGGTACTGTTTCGGATAGTAAAGGAAATGTAATTTTTGGTGCATCGGTTATTTTCAAGACCGATGTCACCATTGGTTCGGTGACCAATGAGAAAGGAAAATATAGTTTAACCCTTCCTGCCGGTCAAGTACGAATAGTTTGTCGCTATTCTGGAATGAAGTCAGACACGTCTTCTCATCTTATAGTCGAGGGCAAAACACTCGACTATAATATAGTTTTACAACCATTTGTCTTGGAATTTGAGCAAATTAAGGTGAGTGTTGGCAAATTCGATAAGCCGCTTGAAGAGCAGACAGTTACTATGATTGTGCTGAAGCCGGAACTAATAGAAAATAAAAATACACGAAGTATTGAAACGGCATTAGACCAAACGCCAGGGTTAAATATTTTGGATGGTGAACCTCAAATCAGAGGGGGGAGTGGGTTTACTTTTGGTGTTGGTTCGAAGGTAGCTGTTATGGTTGATGATATGCCGATGCTTTCAGGTGACGCGGGAAGACCTGAGTGGGGTTTTATTCCCGTAGAGAATATTAGCCAGATTGAAGTAATTAAAGGCGCTGCATCTGTATTGTCAGGCAGTTCTGCCCTTTCCGGTTCTATTCATATTCGCACTGCGTATCCTAAGGCTAAACCATTAACGAAAGTTAATTTATATTCAGGGTTTTATTCCGAGCCATCTATTGAAGGTGCTGCATGGTGGTCGGGTTCGAGTATTCCTTTAATTTCAGGAGTGAACGTTTTACATTCAGAGAAAAAAGGAAACTTAGATGTTGTTCTTGGTGCAAATTTAAATTATGACCACGGTTATATTGGTGCTCCAAAACCAGGACCATACGTAATAGATACCATCACTAATTTTACCGATAAACAAATGGCTTCTCAGCGCGCACGTTTGAATTTTAATTTGCGTTATCGTTCCAAGAAAATTAAAGGATTAAATTATGGTGTCAATGGGAATGTCATGGTGGCGAGAAGTAATATGTCATTTGCCTGGTTAGATGATTCGTCCGGTCTGTACAGAGCCTATCCTGGGGCTGTTTTTTTACAAGATCAATTTATCTTTAACCTAGATCCTTTTGTTCAATTCTTAACGGAAACGGATGGTCGTCATTATTTAAGAACTCGAATCTTACATGCTGACAACAAACGATCAGCTAACCAATCTAATTCTGCTACTACTTATTATGCTGATTATATGTTCCAGAAATCTTTTGCTCAATTAAAGGGGATAGATTTTATTGGAGGGATAACCTCCACATTTACCAATTCATTTGCCGATATTTATATTGGGTCTGGTTCACCAAACAATCAATTATTAAACCTCTCTGCTTACACGCAGGTGGAACATAAAGTGGAAAAATTATTAACACTCTCTGCAGGTGCACGTTTAGAATATTTTCAATTAAACGATACAATCAAGGCATTTAAACCAATTTTCAGAGCAGGGGCTAATCTAAAAATTTACCAAGAAACCTATTTAAGAGCATCGTTTGGTCAAGGATTTAGGTTTCCAACCATTACAGAGCGATTTATAAAAACTGGCGTGGGTAACTTTGGTGTATTCCCGAATCCGACCTTGAAACCTGAGAGCAGTTGGAATGCCGAAATAGGTTTGAAACAAGGTGTAAAGATTGGTAAAATATTGGCTTATTTTGATGTGGCAGCTTTTTGGCAAGAATATCAAAATACAATTGAATACATGTTCGGAATTTGGGATGTTGACAACGCTCCGGCCTCTTTTGCTGGATTCAAATTTCTAAATACTGGTGCTTCACGAGTTATTGGCTTAGATGTTTCATTTGTTGGGACGGCTAAATTTTCAAAAAATGTTGAATTGAATTTTTTGACCGGCTACAATTACATCGTTCCTAAGACCTTAAATCCTGATTATGTATATGCAGTTGATGACATTAATCGAAAGTATAGCTACAATTCAACCTCAATGGATTCGGCAAGTCAAATATTGAAATATCGCTTTTTGCATAATCTTAAATTTGATGCAGAAGTAATCTTGTTTACCAAGTTTTCAGTCGGTGTAAGTGCTAAATATTTTAGTAAAATTGTAAATATGGATGCGATTATTAAGGATTTTGAGGAAACCACTGCTAATTCAGGCGGCGATAAGCAAAATATTCGCTACATGGATTATTTTTATGCACATCGCTTCGGAAATTGGATTTTTGATACCCGTTTATCGTATGCTTTTAGTCCATCACATAAGGTAGCATTAATCGCTAGTAATATCTTAAATCGGAGTTATTCATTACGCCCTTTAAAAATAGAACAGCCTCGTTGCGTGATGCTTCAATACACCTATAAATTGGATAGGAATTAATAAACTTTATTCTTTCAACGCCTTACGAATTTTCTTTTTCATTTAACTTTGATTTTGAATCTAGTTGTTGCTGTCATTCTTTTTTATTAAAAACTGATAAGGGATGAATAAAAATCAAATAAATAGCTTATCTTTGCACCCTTAAAATAAATTATAAACCGAGGTTTCGGACCTCAAATTGTAAAAAATTAACTTATGGCAACAAGACTTAGATTACAAAGACACGGTAAAAAAGGAAAAGCATTTTTTCACTTAGTAGCAGCGGATAGCAGATCGAAAAGAGATGGTAAATTCATCGAGAAATTAGGAACGTATAATCCAGTAGCTAATCCTGCTGTGATTGAAATTAATTTTGACAATACGCTTGCCTGGTTGCAAAAAGGTGCTGAAATGTCTGAAACAGCTCGTGCAATTTTAGCTTACAAGGGTGTTCTTCACAAGAACCACTTATTAAAAGGTGTTGCAAAAGGTGCATTAACATTGGAGCAAGCTGAAGAGAAATTTGCAAAGTGGTTAATAGAGAAAGACAGTAAAATAGAAGGTAAAAAGGATTCTTTATCAAATACAGCAACGAAAGAAAAGAATGCTAGAATGAAGGCAGAAGCAGAAGCAAATATTGCCAAAGCAGCTGCAATCGAAGCTAAAAATGCTCCAGTAGAGGAAGAGATAGCTGAAGAGGCAGCTTCAGAAGAAGCGCCAGCATCGGATGATTCAAGTGCTGAAGTGGAAGTTGCAGAAGAAGTAGTTGCAGAAGAAGCGCCAGAAGCGGAAGAAGCTCCAGTAGCGGAAGAGGTGGTTGCAGAAGAAGTGGTTGCGGAAGAAGCTCCAGTAGCTGAAGAAGTGGTAGCAGAAGAAGCGCCAGCAACTGAAGAAGCACCAGCAGTGGAAGATTCAAGTGCTGAAGAAGCACCTGCCGCTGAATAAAATATGCAAAAAGACGATTGTATTTATATAGGACAAGTAGCGAGACTTCACGGATTCAAAGGTGAAGTCTCTTTGTTTTTAGACGTTTCTGATCCAAGTGAATATATTGATAGTTCTATGTTTGTGCTAGATATAGATGCTTGCCTTACTCCGTTTTTTATCGAACATGTTAAGTTAAAAAACAAGGGTTTTATCACCGTAAAATTTAAAGGTGTCGATGATGAGGCTTCGGCTAAACGGCTCTTAAAAAAGAACATCTATGTTCCTGAAAAGTCCTTGCCTGTATTAGGTGAAGATTCTTTTTACGATCATGAGGTAATTGGTTTTCAAGTAATTGATTTGAAAAAGGGAGCCATAGGAATAATTACCGAAGTAATCGATCATGCTGCCAATCCTTTGTTGCAGTTAGATTATAATGGAATAGAACTATTAATTCCAATATTTGATGGCTTGATTCATCGCGTAAGGCGAAATGATCGTATTTTAGAAATAAAAGCGCCAGAAGGTTTAATCGATTTGTATATCAATTAGACTTTAATAAACCCAATGCTAATTTCATTCGGATGATTCGCTTCGCTGACTCATCAACTCGCTTTTTAAATGCGGGGTCTGTTCGATATAAGTTAAGTATCTCGGAATGTGTTTTTACAACGTCAACTGGCATCAAGATAATATCACAGCCCGCTTTCACTGCTTTACTCGCTGACATTGGTACGCTTACTACACCACCCATGTTCATGGCATCAGTGACGATTAAACCTTTAAAGCCTAAACTATCTCGAAGTAATTGAGTCACGATTTTTTCTGATAAGGTAGAAGGTAATCCATCAGTATTATATCTCTTATTATTCATTACAGCAATATGAGCAATCATAATGGATAATACACCGTTAGCGATAAGTGAAGGATAATTTTTTATTTCTAGCATTTCACCATCAATCGTTTGTAATTCTTTATGCGTGTCCCCACTCACTAATCCATGTCCTGGAAAATGTTTTGCGGTCGCTAGGATGTTGTTTTGCTGCGTATGTTGAATAAAGGCATTCGACCATGGAATTATATTTTCTGGGATGGCTCCAAAGCTTCTAAATCCTACTGTTTTATTGGGTGACATATCTACCACTGGAGAAAAGTTATAATTAATACCAATATCATTTAAGTCGCCTGATATGATATCCGTTACGTTCATCACTTCTTGAATAGTCAATAATTCATTGGCTTTTTTGACCGGTTTGGATCCAATTATTTTTCGATTGACTAAACTTGGTTCTGCATCAGCACTATATAGAAAAGGTAAATTTCCAATTGTCTTATTTTCTTTTTCAAATGATTTAATCCAAGAAGTAAATTCTTCTTTTGTACCATTCAGCATTAATACGCCTCCAATCAATCGTTTATTAATTTGGCTTAAGATGGTATCCTTACTTAATCCTAAACGCCCCACTGCTGGCATAAGTAATTGCGCCACAATTGCTGTATCGTCCATCATTAAAAAGGCGCGGTCCACTTCTGTATCTAAGGATTTATTTTCGGATAAATAATCGCTGAGTTTAAATTCAATTTTGGTATTAAATTGAATTTTAGTGTGCCCATTTGGTGACTGCGCACAGCCATAAACAACGAATAAGGCAATAATGGTTGAAAGGTATATCTTAGGCATACAATAAATTAGATTTCAAATGTAAATGTAAATTTTGATCATAAAGTTTTATGAGCCGGCAATTATTCACAAAAACCGTGTCAATATCTAAATTTAGCCATTAAAAGTTGCTTCACGGCTTTTTTATTATTGGTAAAAATCGCCCAATGTTAAATTAATATTAACTAATACGATGGTTTTTGTAAATTTGAGCATCTAAAGATACAATCGATCCTTTAATTTATAGGTGACTAAATCTATTTATATGAAATCTAAAATAATATATTTCTCCCTCTTACTTTCTTTCAATTCTATTTCTCAGAACTTTTATGATAGAAGTGTAGTTCAAAATATAGAACTGTTTTTTTCTTTTGCGAATTGGGACGCGCAGTTAGATGCTGCTGCGACCACAGAATCTTATATAATTGCGGATTCGGTAAGAATTAATGGAATAGTTTACGATAGCGTTGGGGTTAAATACAAAGGAAACAGTACCTATAATCCAACGAACAACAAAAATCCGTTTCATATTAAGTTAGATTACATTAAGTCAAATCAGGATTATCAGGGGTTTGAAGATATTAAATTGCAAAATGGCTACCGAGATCCTTCTATGATACGTGAGGTTTTGTCGTATGCCATCTTAGAGCAGTACATGGATTGTCCTAGAGCGAATTTTGCAAATGTATATATAAATGGTGCTTTGCGTGGGTTATATTCCAACGCAGAAGATATTTCAGATGATTTTAATGCGGCTCATTTTTATAGTTCCGACGGTTCTTTTTTTAAATGTAATCCCGTTGGAGGTGCTGGCCCAGGCAGTACTATTAGTCCTGATCTAAATTACATTAATAGCGATACAGCTTCTTATGTTCAAGGGTATGAGTTAAAATCTACTTATGGTTGGTCCGACTTAGTGGATATGATTACTGTTTTGAATAATAATTTCACTCAAATAGAAACAAAGTTAGACATCGACCGCGCTATTTGGATGTTAGCCTTCAATAATGTGCTTGTGAATTTAGATTCATACAATGGAGCTTTTCGCCAAAACTATTATCTGTATAAAGATTTAAACGATCGTTTTGTGACCACTGTTTGGGATTTAAATATGAGTTTTGGCGGTTTCCCAGGTGGAACAGGTTCGGGAGCTACCGTTTCCACTACGCTAGACCCAATGTCTAATAGCACTTCTGCGATTCATCCATTAATAAAGAAAATCCTAGGTAATCCTATGTATAAAAGAATGTATATGGCACACTTGCGGACAATTACCCAAGAAATTTTTATGTCTGGAGATTATTTAACTACGGCTAATACTATTCGTACTACCATTAATTCATCTGTTCAAGCAGATCCTTATAAGTTCTACACATTTGCCCAATTCACTAATTCTTTGACTACCTCAGTAGCGAGTGGTGGAGGAGGTGGAGGTGGTGGCGGCTCCATTCCTGGCATTCAAGAACTGATGACCCCACGAGTTGCTTACTTATCAGCTAATGCAAACTTTGTACTTGTTGCTCCAGTGATCACAAGTTATACTTCGAGTGTCCTTTCTCCTGCGATTAATTCTACGTTTTTCATTACAGCAACGTGTTCAAACGAAACAGAAGTTTATTTGGGTTATCGTACTTCTCATCCATTGAAATTTAATCGTGTATCAATGTTTGATGACGGAGCGCATGGAGATGGCATGGCAGGTGATCATGTTTATGGATACCAAGTTTCAGCAGATGGAACTGTTTTTGAATATTATATTTATGCTGATAATAATGTGGCCGGATTATTTAGTCCTCAAAGAGCAGAACATGAGTTCCATTCTCTTGCGCTAACTATTCCTTCACCGCAAATAGGTGATGTGTTAGTAAATGAAGTGTTAGCATCCAATTTGAACACTGCATTTGACAATTATGGCGAAAGTGATGATTGGATTGAGTTGTTTAATACTACAGGGACGGCTTTTGATTTATCTGGACTTTATTTATCCGATAATGCTATAAATTATATGAAATGGACGTTTCCCGCCGGTAGTATTATTCTTCCCAACGATTATTTAATTGTTTGGGCTGATGATGATTCTGCTCAAATTGGTTTGCATACGAATTTCAAGTTAAGCTCAACAGGGGAGACCGTTTATTTTAGTAATGGAATAAATATGTATGATGCCGTAGGATTTAGTTTTCAAACGACCGATGTATCGTACGCGAGATGCCCCGATGGTTCTTTGGCTTTTGCTGCAGCCACACCAACATTTGATGCATCAAATGATTGTTTTGCTGGTATTAATGAGCTAAATAATGTCGCTAAAGTATATCCGATTCCTTTCCAAGACTATTTTATTATTGAGCCTGGGTCGGATGGTGAAATGGGATTTTCAATAATCGACATACAAGGACGTTTGATCTTAGCGGATCAAGTTGTTTCTAATAAATATACGGTAGATGCCTCTTCTTGGGAGAGTGGGATTTATTTTTTATCGATTGAACAAAATGGCATTCAAACCACTCATTCGATTGTGAAATTCTAAGAAAAAGTTTTATTCTTCTTTCAAGTGTAATTCAACCAATTGAAATAAGCGATGACGCGCATTGATTGCCTCATAAAAATAGGCAAGTCGTTCTCTTTTTATATATTGTTTGATCGAATATCCAAAAGTTAGGGCGTTTATTATTCTTTTTCCAAGACCAAATGTAGGCGTGAAGTTAATATCAATTCGACCCATTCTTTCCGCTTCCGTTGTGATTATTTCACTTAATGACATACTAATGATTTGCTGGCATATTTCTGCAGAAATGATGTCAAATCTGATTAAAGACTCATCGTCAAATTCTTTTGTTTTTATGAATCTTTTATATTGAAATTCTATATCTGAAATACCTCTAAATAATTGATCAATGGTCATATTTGTCTTTAAGGAAAGATAGTAAACTTGCAAAAATAGTGTTTTGTTCTGCTTCTGTCAAACAATATGGTGGATTGATAAAGAGTGTATTCCCCAAAGGTCTTATTAAAAGGCCTTTTTGAATGAAATAGGGGGTTATTTCGGAAGCGATTTTTGAAAAATAATCGTTTTCGCCCTCTTTTACGTCAAGATCGATTGCTAATATTGTTCCAAAAGAGCGTATTCCATTGATTGGTGCAATACCTTTAGCATTTTTGTATTTCTCGACAAAATCAATGTTCCGCTCGGTGATTTTTGAAATGGATTTCCAAGTTTTTTCGTCTTCAAATAAATCTAAACTCGCGCATGCAAGCGCACAAGAGATAGCATTTCCTGTAAAGCTATGCCCGTGCAACAATGCTTTTGCTTTTTCATCAGATAAGAAAGCATCGTAAATTTTTTGTGTGCTGACTGTTAATCCTAATGGTAAAACACCTCCGGTTAATCCTTTCGATAGACAAATAATATCTGGTTTAACACTCGTATGTTCGAACGCGAATAACTTTCCAGTTCGACCAAAAGCGGTCATTACTTCGTCAAAAATTACGATAACATCGTACTTTCTTGCCATCTCAACGAGTGCTTCAAGAAACTCGATTGAATAAATACGCATTCCAGCCGATCCTTGGATTAATGGTTCAAGAATGATTGCCGCAAAGGTATTTGAGGCCATTAACACCTCCGCATTTTCCAATATTTCATTCAAATTCGAATTAGTTGGGAAGTCAAGAAAATCAACATCGAAAAACAACTGTTCAAAGGGCTCATTAAAATAGCCGCGTTGACCGAGAGACATCGCTCCAAAAGTATCACCGTGGTAGGCACCATCTAGCGCTAAAAAGTTTGTTTTTGGCTGATTACAATTTTTCCAATATTGGATGGCCATTTTGATGGCCACTTCCACCGCTGTTGAGCCATTGTCTGAAAAAAATACTTTTTGAAAAGGACTTCCTAATTTATCAATGATTCGCTCAGCAAGCTCTATGGCTTTTGGGTGAGTAGCACCCGCAAAAATACAATGGTCTAGTGTGTTTGCTTGTTCAATTATTGCGTTTACTAAATGATCATTTGAATGTCCGTGTGTATTTACCCACCACGATGAATTGCCATCTAGTAATTCCCCATGACTTTCAGTATACAGTGTGGCATCCTTTGCCCGTAGCACCACAATGGGGTCAGGCGCCGTTTGAGCTTGTGTAAAAGGGTGCCAAATATAGTTACGGTCTTTTTGTAAATACGACATCAAACGAGTAATTTTAGTATTCCATTGCTAACTAATTCCTTTACAAATAATTTTATAGTATCCGTATCGACCTTATCGAATATAGGAACCGAAAACAGTGTTTTTACACCCGAAATTTTTTCAATGATTTCGCAAGTATCAGGTAATGGTTCTCCCACATAAATGATCCCATGTATTTTCACGTTTCGCGATCGAATAGATTCGATTGATAGTAGCGTATGATTAATACTCCCCAAATAGTGTCTTGAAACTAAAATTATGGCAATGTTCCATTGTTCTGCTAAGTCAGCAAATGTAATACCGGCGTCGTTAATTGGCACTAGCCAGCCTCCTGCACCTTCGACAATAAGATTTCCAGTTGTCTTTGGTAAATTTAACATGGCTGGATTTATTGAAACACTATCAATTTTAGATGCTACATGTGGCGAAAGAGCTTCGGAAAAAAGGTGGGCTTCGGGTATGATTTCAATAGTATTATTTAACCATTCTTGTATCTTTTTACTATCGCTGTTTTGAAGGTCACCGGATTGTATTGGTTTCCAATAAGTGGCTTGTAGTAATTCACATAAAATGGCTGAAACAACCGTTTTTCCTACATCAGTTCCTATTCCGGTAAGAAAGTAGCTGTTGCTCATTCATTGCTTTTTTTGAAAAATAACCCAAGAAATTCTTTATTGGAATGTTCACCAAGCATTGGCGAAAGTTTGAAGTCTTTATAAACCAGTTGGTTTCTTTCTCCTAAATCAATGCATTGTAATTTTAAAAACGGAAAATACTTGCTTTCAGCGTTCGTCCCTGCTTTATTTAATTTTGTTTTGTCAAGTTCAATTTGTGGTTTAATAACCAAAATTGCCAAACCATTTGCTTTCAAAAAGGTTGTAATAAAGGGCAACACCTCTTCTAAAGGCGCCATTGTATCAATGATCATCCCATCCACTTGGATTGGAATATGTTGCTCATTTAGATTTCTAATGGAGGTTTGGACAATAGTAATTTGTTTGTTATCCTTAAATCGTTCCTTTACTAGCGCATTCTCTTCAACAATACAACGTGTTTGTTTCGCGCCTTCACTTAATAGTACTTCTGAAGCGGCACAGGCATCAATTCCGATTTCTAACCAAGACGTCTCTTTCACATTAATTTTCCATTTTGAAAGGGCTTCAATGATTTTTTGCGCATGAATGGATGACCAACGCTCATCCGAAATTAACAACTTGATTTCGGCATCTTCGGGAAACTTCTTTCCAATCTTATTGAAAAGTTTCCCGTTGACAAGAACACCGTATTTTCTAATAATTTCTTCCGCCATGGTTCTATTTTGAACCAGGTTTCGATCAACTAATAATTTGTCTAACCTAATTTCCATATTCTTATGGGTAGATGTATAATAATTTGTCTTCCCATCCATCTAGTTGAAGGTAAATTGCACTGCCACTTTCTTTTTTATAGGCAAATGATGACAAGTCAAATTTCAAGTCTTTAATCACAAGTGCTTTGCATGCATCTTTATGTGCTCGATGAATTAGTTGGATGGACCGAATAGGAGGAAGCGACTTGGAGGTGTTTGAACTCCCAATTAAATC
>JAIPAL010000015.1 GCA_021740085.1 Crocinitomicaceae bacterium | reverse complement strand
CCCTTTGACCACTACGATTTAGGGGACAAATACCAAAAAAACGGTATCAAAACTAGAATGGGTGATAAAGATGAGCTTCTTCGAATGGTGGCAGTAATGAAAGCAAATGGAATTGATGTTATTCAAGATATTGTATTAAATCATATCACTGGTGCAGGTTCTGCAAGCAATGGTGGAGGGGGCCAGGACGCCACAGCGATGGATGACGGAACAACCAATAAATTTAAAAATTTTCGCTATGCTTGCTTTGCTACTCCAGCTTTCAATGAAACTGCCACAAATTACCTAAATCGAGCTGGTCGATTTTCTAAAAATTGGCAGAATTTCTATCCTAATAATAACAATATCTGTTGCACAAACGATATTAATTCACCTTTTTGGGGCCCTGATATTTCATATGAAAGCAATGCTTTTGGGATTAGTGGAAATGCCATATTTAATCCAAGTCAATCCAATGATTACATGCGGTCAGGAATTAGAAATTGGTTGATTTGGTATAAAAAACAAGTCGGATGGGATGGTGTGCGAATTGATGCAGTAAAGCATTTTCCAACCTATGCAGCGGAAGATTTTTTATGGAATCTTCAGAATAATGCACTTTGGGCCAATGGAACGAACGAAATGTTTGCTGTTGGAGAGTGGATAGGTAATTCAGCTCAATTGGATGCATGGGCCGATAATGTTCAAAATAGGGCAGGAACATTTGATTTTAGCTTGCGCTTTGCCTTATCAGATATAATTACCGGTAATGGAAATTTCGACTTAGGAAGCATCCCTGCCGCACAACAAACAAATCGTTTGCGCACCGTTCCATTTGTAAATAATCACGACACATATCGTCCTCAATTAGATGCTTTAGGTAATTATACCGGTTGGAATGCCGGATCGCAAATTGGAACGCAGATTGAACCAAATGACCCTAGGTCGAGTATTGCGTATGCAATTGCTATGTCGGTTGATGGTGCACCTGAAATATTTTTTGAAGATTTATTTAATATTGGTTACCTCGGCAATCGTTTTAATCATAACCCAACCAACAACATTGAATTAACCACATTTAGTGATGTGCAAAATATTATTTGGTGCCATCAAAATTTACATTTTAAAGAGGGGGCATACATGGTGCGTTCTCAACTGCAAGATGCTTTGGTGATTGAGCGACAAGGTAAGGCATTGATTGGTGTTAACGATCACTTCACAAATTGGCAAAACTTATCAGGAATTCAAACTTCTTTTTCAGATGGAACTATTTTAGCGGATTATTCTGGAGCCAACGGGGCTACCACCCAAACTGTTTATGGTGGCGGCTTGGTTAACATATCAATTCCGCCATGCAATGGAACAGCTGCAGCTGGAAGAAAAGGTTATTCTATTTGGGCACCACAGGGCATTGTAACCAATTATTTACGGCCATCAGAGAGTATTACTCAAGAATGGGAAATGGAAGACGATTTGGGCGATAGTGGAGTAGCTTCTTTGCAACAGGGAGGAAGATTACCAACTGATAGTAGAGATTGTCGCGTGGTAGGGAGAATTTTTACCGACTCAGCGACATCGGTTAGCATCGATATTTATCCTCAAAATTCACTTGATTCAATTACCATAGAATGGCTTGATAAATCATGCAATGTAATAGATACGATTGCCAATAAAGGCAATTTTAATTTCTCTATCTCGGCAAATTATGATGGTTGGCATACCATACGAATTCGAAATACTTCCGATAATCAAGTTGGACAAAAATGTTTTGTTAAAGTGAATTATACAGCACCCTCAGTTATTCAAAGTAATGTAGTGAAAAATAAATGTGCTTGTGATAATACTTCAGGAATTAGTATTTATGAAGTTGATAATCAGTTTCTTAATATCTATCCCAATCCCGCTAATGAAAACATCAACGTTCTTATTCCTGAAGAAGCACTTACAGATTTGATGAGTTTTACCATACTTGATAGTTACGGTAACATAGTGAAAGAGGGATGGCAAAAGTTGGGCGTCACTTCGTTCGATATTTCAATTCAAAATCTTGTTTGTGGATTATACTTTATACGACTTCGAAATTCTAAAATGACGATCAACGGAAAATTCGTAAAAACGGACTAATCGCAAATTCGACCAAAATGCTTGTCATTGTGAAAATGAGCATCCAATTCTTGCATTTCTAATAATAAAGATTCCGAAGGAGGTAAACGTTGAAGTTTACTTAGATCAGGTTGTCCTGCATCCACCCATGCTGAATACCAAATCGAACCAACAGCGATTATTGCCGCACGTAAACGTCTTTCTACCATGTTATTTAAAAGACTGTGATACGCCTGACTATAATCTCTAGAATAAACGGAAACAGTTGTATTGCCTCGCTGCTCAAAGCTATATTTTAAATCACTTGGAAAAGTTAGCGACAATTCCTTTTCGATTCTTAATACCGAATCCAGCGCATTGTGCGAACCTTGAACCGCATTCCAAATAAAATCTAAGACACTCGATTTATAAGCTGCTTTACCAACAAAATAGTCGTAATCTTCGGCATTAATTTCAACCAGTCTACTTTCCCAAAGGCCATGAATACCTCGTTGTCCCGTTTTCTGTCCATTGTAATTTTCAGTGGTATGAAGTGGCACGTGAGCATCTCCAATATAGTGTCCAATATCAGCGGAATATTTAAGAATCAATTCAACATTTTTTGATTCGAAAGCCTTTTGTAATTTATACTTAACCACTTGAATGTGCCAAGGAACTATGCCATAGGCTTGTAAGGTATCTTCTGTATATTTTGCGACAGCTTCGGTCCATTTTTTGGGAACCAACATAAAAGGATTTTCACCAGGCTTATAGTAATGATCTAAGTCGATGTAATGGCATTGTGCCTCTCCCTCAACAGCGTATCTTCTTTTATCTGGGTCGACCGAATGTTCTGTGATATATTCTATATTTTCTTTATAAAATCCAATCATTTCACGAGGCAAGGTGAAAATGGCAATTCGATTAATGCGCTTGTGTCCAAAAAATCCCCAATCAGGTGAATTATTTTCTTTGTAAGCAGTTGAAAATGCCAGTGGTAGTAATAATAGTAAGGGATATAACCTTCTAAATTTTAACAAGTTTTCCATCTTTCAATATGGGTATTACATCAGTTTGGTCAGGCGTAAGACAATATTTTATATCGTCATTCAAATTTAAGTTTTTTAATCGTCTTCTATGTGAACTAGATTTTAAATATCCTAAAAAACTATGTCTTGCGGACTGAAACAAATATTTTGCTGCAATAGAGGAGTCTTCAATGGAGATAAAGTTTCCTGTTGAAATCAAGTGATCTGATATCGCTCCTGCACAAATAGAATCTTCCAAATTAAATTTATCTTGCCATCCCGAACAAAGGCACAGGATGTTTTTATCTTGTTTTGACAACCATATACTAAGGGCTGTTAAGTTTAGAAATGAACCAACAACAACTGTTTCAGCATTTTTTGCCACCTCTAAAGATTTCGTTCCGTTTGTTGTAGTAAGGACTACTTCTTTTCCAATAAATTCATCTTTCATATAGGAAAATGGTGAATTTCCGAAATCAAAGCCCTCCACAATTTTACCGTTTCTTTCTGCTCCAGCTAAATAGCCTTTCTTTTTGTATGCCCACGCCTCATCTACTGTTGGAACTGGAATTATTGCTGCAATTCCATAATCTAAGGCAGTACACATTGCGGAGGTTGCTCTTAGTACATCAATAACCACTACGATTTCAAATTCATCTTTGTAATAAGTGTATTCTCCCGGCGTGAAACAAACCTCTACGCGTTTCCTTTTGTCATTCATCCTTACTTATTTTTATTCGGGTGTAAAGGTACTCAAAATAATTTTTGGTGGCTAGCTTAGAAATGTTAAGAAATACAATGAAATTATTGGATATTTGCAGACTAATTTTAATTAAATGTATCAAAAAGAATTCCAAGCCATCGTTAATTTAAGAAGGTCCAATAGAAAATTTGACGCAACTATTTCGGTGCCAGACGAAGTAATTAAACGGAGCTTAGATGCTGCTATATTATCTCCAAATAGTAGCAATATGCAATTGTGGGAGTTTTATTGGATTAGCTCACCTGAAAAATTAGAAGAATTAATTCCACTTTGTTTAGGTCAATCTGCCGCAAAAACAGCCAAGCAGATGGTAGTTTTTGTTACAAGAAAAGATAAATGGCGGGAGCGTGCAAAATGGAATCTTTCAAAAATTAAAGAAACGGTAGAAGGTGAGCCTACAAAACTTCAAAAAAGAGGATTAGGTTACTATGGTAAATTGATGCCTTTTTTGTATTTTAATGATCCATTTTATATTATGGCTTCAATAAGAAGAACACTAAGTTTTATCGCAGGATTACGTAAGCCTTTTTACAGAACTGGTGGTCCTTCCAACCAACGAATTGTGGTGCACAAATCATGTGCTCTTGCTGCGCAAACTTTTATGTTGTCTATCGCTGCTGAAGGATTTCATTCTTGTCCGATGGAAGGATTTGATGAAGTTCGAGTGAAGAGAATGTTGAAGTTGCCTTACGGTGCTGAAATTAATATGATAATATCTGTTGGCATGGCAACTGAAGAGGGAATATGGGGACCTCGATTTAGAGTTCCTTTTGATGAAGTAGTATTTCGCAAATAGCACGTTAATAGCTTTACTAATTTGAAAAAAAAAATAACGGTATCCCACTTATTATCAGCTTACTCACAAGGAATTTTTCCTATGTCAGATGAGAAGGGTCGAATAAGTTGGTATTGTCCCGATCCTCGCGCCATTATCCCTTTAGAAACCTATAAGCCTTCTAAATCACTACGATCAACTTTGAATAAACAGCTTTTTGAAATAAGGATAAATGAACAATTTGAACAGGTTATGCGCTCATGTTCAAAACCACGGACCGATATAGATGGCGTTTGGATCTCTGAGGAAATGATAACCGTTTATTGTGAGTTACACCAATTAGGTTTCGCACATTCTGTAGAAGCATTCCAAGATAATGTGTTGGTTGGTGGTCTTTATGGTGTTTGTTTGGGTGGCGTATTTTTTGGAGAGTCGATGTTCTCCGATGTTTCAAATTCCTCGAAAGTGGCATTCCATTCTTTGATTCAGCTTTTAAAAGCGAATAAGTTTGAATTGTTAGATACTCAATTTATTAACGATAATGTGCTTCGCTATGGCGCGATTGAAATAGACAGAGATGATTTCTTGATACGTTTATCCCAAGGCCTTTCTAAATCGTGTACCTTCTCATTGGATGGAATGGCGAAATAAATCAATGCTTTTTACGGCGATATTTTCCGCGTGTGTGATAATAGTACCTTGACCTATTTTGATTTTTTATGGCATTTTTATTCGTGCTGACTTTCTTTCGAACATAGCCTTTTCGCATTCTTCCTTTGTAGTCAATGGAAGGCTTAACGTATGTACCACCCGCGTTTTTCGATTTTTTAAAGTCACAACTAATAAAAATACTTGTGCCAGAAAGAGATAATAGGAGAATGAAAAAAGAAAATTTCACTCCTGCCTTAATAAGCGCTTTTACCAAAATAGAATTTTAATATGATAGCCGTTCATTGCTTTAAAGAGGCTCGCTGATTAGAAAAATAGAACTACAAGTTTTGTTCTTCATTTAACAATTCTCTTGCCTTTAATTCGTCCTCTTTTTTCTTCTTCTTTTTATCTTCCTGTTCATCTTTAAGAATCTTTGCTTTAATTTGCGCCAAAAACTCTTTGTTTTTTACTGCTAATTCCGAAACAGGGACAAATCCTACGCCGGTTAAAGGGAAATAGTCTTGCAACTCACCGCTATAATAAAATTCATAACAAATACCACCAAAGGTGTATTCAATTCCACCAACATTGAAATTAGATCCCCCCACTTCCGGATTCTTTTTAGGTTTACTTTTCTGATAACCTAAATTAAATAAGGTGCCTAATATTTCGGGACGATTCTCAAGACTGAATCCTTCTTTCACCCAATGAGCCTGAAATTGTCGTAAGAAAAATGCCGTGTAAAGATAGGAGTAGTAATGATCACCTCCTTTAATAAGGCGCTGGATGGTTAAATGTTTGTGGGAGGCAATTGTGTCATTTACTAATTCTGGAAAGGAATCTCTAAGATTAACGACGTTTTGAAAATAGTCGCCTGCATAAAAATTGCTTTTCTTGTCAAATAAATTCTGTTCAATTTTTAGAGCAGTATGTTCTAATATTCCAGTTACTCCGTACCCTCTATTGGTAGGAAGAATTAAATGGTTAAATGGTGTTACGTACTTTTTGAATGCTTCACGGCCAGAATTAAACATACGAACTTGTTCTCCAACTAAACACATCACAATGAAACGTGATTCTACCCCTGTTAATTTTGAAACCGAGTCGATAGCTCGTTTATCTGCTTTAACAGCGTTGCAAAATTGTTTCCATTCAAGGCAGTTAGCCCAAGGGTAAATTGAAAGTGTTTTTAAATCAGCTTTTATCTGAATGTTTGCTATTTCCTCTTGGTATTCTTTATTATCTTTTAATTTTAATTTAATGGCATCTAACATACGAAGTGCAACTTGTACATTATTACTTTTATAATATGCCTTCATGATGGTTTTAGCGTTACTCGGATAATATCTAGCCAGTATACCAATGGTTCGGAACATAATGTATTCATCTTTTGCAATCGATAAACTATCTGTTTTAAATCCTTGATTGTATTTATCAGCCATGGATGAAAAATAACGACTATTAATATCTACGGAACCTTTTTGATTCGTCCACTTGAATTGGACTGCAAGGGCTGTTAAGATCAAGAACCCTGCAATTGCTGCAAGTATGTGTAAAGAAATAAAATAAAAATAACGTAAGAATTTTTTTAATCGTGGAGATTTTTCTAAAAATTGCATTGTGGTTTTTTTGGATTTTTAATACTGACTTATCGTAGTAGTGGTTAGTGTTTTTTATTTTTTTTTTAGTAAAATTAGCACCTTTTAGACTAAATAAAAAATTATTTAGGGGAGAATCCTTTTGTTCAATATTGTTATTTGATATTAAAAGGCGTGATTGTCTTTGTTGAAAATCAATAATTCAATATTATTTCTGTCGTATCAAATGCAGTAGTTACAGCAGATAATAATCCTTGGTTGCTCGAATTTAAGACCCAATAATAAACTGAATAAATCTCATTGCCATTGTTAATGCAATAAATGGTGGTGTCTAAGGCTCCAAAATAATTTTGTTCTGTATTTGGGCAACAAGCTGTACAACCCTGCAAACCGGCTTGTTTAATGTATTGTAAATGATCGGTAGCTTGGGGATTATTATTTACAAAATGTAGTGCTATCCAAGCTTTCGCTTTGGTGGAATAGTTACGGATATTGTCATTGTTAAGTGATAAGCTTGAATAATAGACGTCTTCTGTTAGATCAAAATAATTTTCTTTCTTGATATGCAGGGTATATCGTTCCATTTTTTCTCTAGGAAATGTAAATGTATAGCTCCCATCTGAACCAAGAATCGTTGTTCCAATTAGAATTTCTTGGGTACTTGCAATAGGAACCTTGTATATTTTTATTTCTGCACCTACCAAGCCTGTTTGATTCGTAGCATCGGTGATAGTGCCTTTTATCGTGAAATTTCCTGTTCCTTTTTCACATGAAAAAAGTAATCCAATTAAGAAACAACTAATGATAAATCGCATGTTAGTTTAGTTTAAAGTTGGTTTCAAATGCCTCTTTTTGTTCGATTGGAATAAATAAAAAATCACCAATCTCCTTCTGTCGACCCTTTTCCCTTATAATTTTAAAATCGCATATTCCATATTGACAATATTCTAATTGATCAAAATAATTAACTAAATGATCAATATTGGTCTCTGAAATTTCTACTTGAATAATCGGCCTGTATTTAGAAATTACAGGAAGTAATTCATTGAAAACAATCCATTCGTAGCCCTCAATATCACATTTGATATAATCTATTTTAGAAAGTGAACCAAACAACTCACTTCCCTTTTTTACTTTAACTTGCGCTGTTTTTTGTCCACCGATATCTTCCGATTTATCTACGATGTGTGGTAAGCCTGTTCGAATCATTCCATTAGATTCTGGCAATACCATTTCAACAATTCCCTCTTCCTCTCCCAAAGCAATATTATGAATAACTACCTGAGGATAGAGGGATAAAAACTTTTGTAAAATTTGGTAAAAGGGTAGGATAGGCTCAATGCAAATTACTTTTCCTTGCGGGGTTAATCGAGCAAATGTTTTTGCGAAATAACCAAGGTTGGCACCGATATCAATCACTGTAAAATCCTTTTTGATAAGTTGTTTGGCGATGTAATGGAATTTAAATCGCCTATCATTTTTCAGTAATCCCAGATCAAATAGAAAATAAAATCCTCTGTGCATTGCTTTAAGGTAGGCACGTTGCGTAAGTAATTTAAATAGTATCCGCTTAACAAAACTTATCATAGTGTACGAAGGTACGAACTAGGCCTTAAACCTAACGAATAATGAAGAAAAAAAACGTTTGTATTCGCATAAAAATGTAATTTTATACTTCACTTTTTTTTATGAAATTTTTCTTATTTATTATTGTTTCTTGTCTGCCATTGGCTTGTTTTTCTCAACTTAATTTGAAGGAAATAATGAGCGGCCCAAGTTTTATCGGGCACCTGCCAGAGAATCCCTTTTGGTCCTACGATGGCAGTACTATTTATTTTGATTGGCAACAAGAAAAGGAGCTAGGCACCTCTTTTTATCAATATAATTGCAAGACTAAAATAATTCAAAAGCTAGATTCTATTCAGTCAGAAATGATAGTAGGGCACGATCCACTTCAGAGCGGATTTAAGGTCATGTATTTTGAAAAGGAGGGCGCTCTTGCCTCACTTTATAAAATTAATGGAGATATTTCGTCGTGTTATCAGGGCGTTGAATCGGTCAGTAACGTGCAACGTTTAGTAGATCCAAATAGAATCGTTTTTCAACAAGCATTGAATTTAGTTGAATGGGAAAATAAGGAGGGAAAATCTACCTTTCGTACTCGTACAAATTTTGTACTGGGAGAAGCGAAAACAAAAACTAAAGATTCAAGCTTTTTGGACAAACAGCAGGAGGAGTTGTTTGTATTTTATAAGGACAAAAACAAAAAGAAAGAGTGGGATAAGCTGCAAGGTGATTTCCATCTTTTTCCAAGACCTAAAGTCAATTATCTTGGATCGGGTAACCTTTCCTCCTTACAAATAGCGCCATCTGGGAATTTTGTGTCAGTGGTAATGAACAATGATGCAGCTCAAGAAGAGACTAATGTCCCTGCATTTATTACGTTGAACGGGAAGGTGACTGTGAATACGGCACGATCAAAAGTAAGTGAATTGGAACCTAGTCAGCGATTGGCTATTTTAAACTTACGTTCAGATTCTTTAAAATGGATTGATTTATCGGTGCTTTCCGCTATCCGAAAAAAACCAGCTTATTTAGACACACTTAAATCTTCCAACTACGATAAAGATCGCTCACTTTTCATACACCCATTAAAATTATCAAATACATCAAATGTAGGATTGTGCGATATTCGAAGCGCTGATAATAAAGATCGTTGGATCGTACTAATTGATTTGCAAAATGCAACTATTAAAGAGTTGGAGCATCAACACGATGAGGCATGGATTGGTGGTCCCGGAATCTCTTCATGGAATGAAGAAGAAGCCATTTTGGATTGGTTAGAAGATGGTAAATCATTTTATTTTCAATCCGAAGAAACAGGCTATTCTCATCTCTATTCTTATGATTTAGTATCAGGTAAAAAAACGGCATTAACATCTGGTAATTTCGAAATTCATTCGGTGCAATTGTCGAAAGATAAAAATCGATTTTTTATCACAGCCAACAAAACGCATCCTGGAAACCGCGATTTTTATCACTTGGATATCAAAAGTTTACTTTGGACCCCTATCCTAACAGAAGATGGTTTTCACGATGTGAAAGTTTCTCCGGATGAAAAGTCATTGCTGGTTCGATACTCCAATTCAAACACGCCATGGGAATTGTATTTGGCAAGTAATACAATAAACACGAAAATGGTCCGGATTACCCATTCAACAAGGCCTGAATTTCTCGCTTATTCTTGGCGAAAGCCTCCAGTTATTCAATTTACAGCAAGCGATGGAATTCAGGTTGCCTCGAGGATTTATGAGCCTGATTCATCAAAGAAAAATGGGGCAGCTGTTTTGTTTGTGCATGGTGCAGGATATTTACAAAATGCCCACAAATATTGGAGTAATTACTACCGAGAATACATGTTCCATAATTTATTGTGCGATTTAGGATACACGGTATTGGATTTAGATTATCGCGCTAGTGAAGGTTATGGGAGAGATTATCGAACCGCCATCTATCGACATATGGGAGGAAGAGATTTGAACGATTTCATTGACGCGAAAGATTTCTTGGTAAAACAACATGGAATTGATTCCAATCGTGTTGGAATTTACGGTGGATCCTACGGTGGATTTATTACACTAATGGGATTATTGACCAGCCCAACTGAATTCGCTTGTGGTGCTGCTTTGCGTTCTGTAACAGATTGGGCACATTACAATCACGAGTACACGAGTAATATTCTTAACTATCCAACAACGGATCCAGGGGCGTATGAAAAAAGTTCACCTATTTATTTTGCTCAAAATCTAAGTAAACCATTAATTATGCTTCATGGAATGGTGGATGATAATGTGCAATTTCAAGATGTCGTTCGATTAAGTCAGCGGTTTATTGAATTGGGAAAAAAGGACTGGGAACTAGCGGTATATCCTGTAGAGGCACATGGATTTAAAAATACCTATTCTTGGCAAGATGAATACAGAAGGATTTTAGAATTATTCGAAAAGAATTTAAAAAAATAGCATAGATGTTAACAGTTAGAGAATTAGTAGATAAGCAAGAAATGATCAATAATATATCAGTTCTTCAAGTGTTGTATCCAAGTTTAACCTTAGAAGAATACGAGGATGAATTGGAACAAATGTTGCCCCATAATTATGGACAAGTTGGGGTTTTTGACGGAGAAATCTGCCTTGGAATCAGTGGCTTTTGGATAGGTACTAAATTATGGTGCGGTAAATACTTGGAGTTAGATAATATTGTGGTTGTTGAGAAATATAGGAGCCAAGGAATAGGCAAATTGATTTTTGACTTTCTTCATAAAAAAGCGATGGAATATGATTGCACCATGCTTTCATTGGATTCTTATACCACTAATTTCAACGCTCATAAGTTTTTTTATAATGAAGGATATAGTCCGAAAGGATTTCATTTTATAAATATTCTCCAATCAAAAAAAGTCAGATGATTTTTTTGATTGGAGAATATAACGGATAACAAAAAGGATTTTCAGTTGGCTAAAGCCCAACTGAAATGGATGCATTATGAAAAAAAACGAATGATTTTTAGTTAATGCCCAAATGAAATAGATGCATTATGAAAAAAAAAGCGAATGATTTTTAGATAAAGCCCAACTGAAATGGATGCATTATGAAAAAGCAGATGATTTTTCGCTAAAGCCCAACTGAAATGGATGCATTATGAAAAAAAGCGAATGATTTTTAGCTAAAGCCCAACTGAAATGGATGCATTATGAAAAAGCAGATGATTTTTAGCTAAAGCACAACTGAAATGGATGCATTATGAAAAAAAAAGCGAATGATTTTTAGCTAAAGTCCAAATGAAATGGATGCATTATGAAAAAAAGCGAATGATTTTTCGCTAAAGCCCAACTGAAATGGATGCATTATGAAAAAAAGCGAATGATTTTTAGCTAAGGCCCAACTGAAATGGATGCATTATGAAAAAGCAGCCAACTGAATTTGATTAATAAAAAACAATTATAGCTGTTGCTTTTAAGCAACAGCTATAAGGAGATCTTAAAAATAGTGGCTTTAGCCACATTAGAAAATGTTTACTAAGAACAATTTATAGACAATAAATGCTGTAAAATTTCCTTTAAGCAAATGCAAAAAGAAATAATCAAATATAAAAAGTATGAGTTGGGTCAGAGTTTACATACACATGGTCTTTTCAACAAAAAACAGGGCGCCCTTTTTAAATTCCTCGGATTTGAGAAAGCAAGTATTTCAACATATCAAAGAAAATGCAGCAGAAAAAGGGATTTGGCTTGATTGTGTAAATGGTTATCAAGATCATGCGCATTGTTTGATATCGATAGGAAGAGAGCAAAGTATTAGCAAAGTAGCCCAACTCATAAAAGGAGAATCTTCCTATTGGATAAATAAAAATAATTTAACAAAACAAAAATTTTATTGGCAAGATGATTATTGGGCTGTAGGTGTAAGTGAGGGAGCTCTCAAGTCAGTTCGAAAATATATTCATAATCAAGAAGTACATCATTCTAAAAAATCTTTTAATACTGAAATAAAAATCTTCATGGAAGAACATGGCTGGGATTTTACTCAGAAAAAAGAAATCTAGTTAAACAAATTCTCTATAATCCAAGGTCTACAATTTCAGTTGTAGGTATTGAATTTATTAATGTACCAAGTAATTATTAAATTTGATAGTAATTGATTATGTTTACATAATAGCTAAAACGATTTCGATAATATTGGATAAGGGATGTTTCAACTTATATTTAATGATTTTTTGTTTGTTTCTGGGCATGGAAATAAGAAAGTAGGGTGGTACTTATTTTTTTATTGTTTATTTTTTCAGAATTATTCTTTTGCCCAACAGCGGGTTTATCCTCTAACGAATAAGCTAATAGTTGATTCAATTTTCGAAGTGAAGCCCTACGCTACAAAAATATCATACGATGAAAAATCAGGCCATCTTTTTTATTCGGTGATTACCGGTGATATTTATGAAGTTTTTATGAATTCTGCTGGCGGCGCATCGGATTCATTGCGTTATTCTGCAGGTGATCATGGAATTTCTTCCTTGCAGGGATTGTATTTCCGTGAAGGAATTCTTTATCTATCGGGAAATAATTGGACGAGTACTACAGGCGTTGCTATAATTTCAAAGGGCACACCTCAAACGAATGGAACTCGTTTATGGGAAACTCTCGTTTCAAGTGATCCATATCCTAGCGCTAGTCCGACGGGTGACCATGGATTTTCTGGTGTTTCCATCGATCCATCTGGTGATTTCTTATTCGTTAGTAGTGGTGCACGTACACATCTAGGTGAAATGGATGATAATAACGGGGCATGGCCAAATTGCAGAGAAACACCAATGACTTGCCGTATTTTTCGTTTTCCTATTTCTTCCTTACCCATTCATTTAGTAAATGATTCATTGTGGTTGGAAAATAGCGGTTTTATTTACGTTTCAGGTACAAGGAATGCATATGATTTTGCGTGGGATGGCAATGACACACTTTTTTCGATTGATAATTCGGGGGAGCGTGATGATCCTGAAGAATTGAATTGGATTCGGCAAGGAAAAAACTATGGCTTTCCATGGAATATGGGTGGAAACATCAATCCATTGGTTAATTCACCTTATAATTATTTAAATGATCCTTTGGTGAATCCGAATTGTGGGGGAGTTGCGGCAGGGTGGTTTTTGGATGACCCTACTTTTCCTGCCTTACCTTCGAATATTACATTTATGGAGCCGGTCAGGAATTATGGCGTTTCTGCTGATTATTACCGTGATGCAAACACAGGAATGGTAATGAAAGCAAGCGAGGAAGGAACGTATGTTTCTACATTTACGCCACATGCATCTCCTTTGGGATTGGTTTTCGATAAAGATAGTTTGCTGGCAAATCCTTTTAGAGGTGATGGTTTTGTTTTGAGTTTTATGCCCGGGGGTGATAGTACTGGTTTTTCACCTATTTCACCGTGGGGAACTCCTTGTCCTTTTGTAGACCCATCGCGTGAATTAAGGCAACTTAAACTTGTTTATGATGCCGGTATTGATAATTATAAAATGACAACATTGGATTTAGTAAGTGGCTTTTATTTGCCTGTGGACGCAATGTTAGTGGGAAATGAATTATACGTAATTGAACGTGGTGGAGATTTGTGGAAAGTTACCTTCCCCTTGTATCAAGAAGAAGATAATGAGCTTCTTATTTATCCGAATCCTTCTGATAGTTATGCTTTCATTACGTTTAATAATGAAGCAAAAGAATTAGTAGAATTGTCAGTAGTTGATTTTTCAGGTAAAAAAGTTGTTAATGTTACTGAACAGGGAGTGAGTCAAATTGCCATTAAAACTAATCAATTGGCTTGTGGGATCTATATTTGTTCTTTGAAAATTGGTAGCGCTGATGCTATTAATGCTAATTTATTAGTGAAATAATTATGATGAAAAACAAGGGGGTATTTTTTGGATTTATTTTTTTAATTGGAGCTTTCTTCTCTAGTTGTAATTATGTTAAGACTGCACCTGTAGAGGTAGCTCGTAATGAGAATGTTACAACCGAACAGGTTTATGCATCGATAAATGATAGTGTTGTTATTTCGGAGGAACATGCTGTTGCATCGCCAAAAATGGAGATTCCGGCAACGGAAAATGAAAAGTTAATTGTTCACCATACTGCATATAGTCTTTTATATAGTGAGGAACATGAGCAAGCATTTTGGATCGCATATGAGTTAACAAGTGAGGAAACAGATCGTAAGTTTGAACGCTCGGATAAATTTTTGGTCGACGATGCCATCAAAACAGCTTCGGCTAATGATGGTGATTATAAAGGATCTGGGTATGATCGTGGGCATTTAGCGCCGGCTGCTGATATGTCTTGGTCCAACCAAACCATGCTGGAATCCTTTTATTACAGCAATATGAGTCCTCAAGATCCAAGTTTTAACAGGGGAATTTGGAAAAGACTGGAGGAGTTAGTTAGAACTTGGGCAAGGGAAAATAAATCTTTGTATGTCGTTACTGGGCCAATATTAAGTAGTAATTTACCTAGTATTGGTCCAAACAAGGTTTCAATTCCAGCATATTATTATAAAGTTTTATTAGACTATAGTCAACCAGAATTTAAAGCGATTGGTTTTATCATCCCTAATCAAGGGTCGAAGGCTGATTTAAGTAGTTTTGCTGTTTCGATTGATAAAGTGGAACAGTTAACTGGCTTGAACTTTTTCCCTAATCTACCTGATCAGCAAGAAATGTCACTGGAAAGTTCAGTATGTATTTCTTGTTGGTCATGGCAAGCAACTAATTCCTCCAATAGCAATAATAATTCGTCAAATACAATTGTATCGGTTCAATGTAAAGGAATTACACAAAAAGGTGCACAGTGCAAAAGAAAAACGTTAGACCCGAGTGGATACTGTTCTCAGCACCATTAAAACGAGATACTTGTTAACCTTAAAGTTCAAATTTGATAAAGATAACTTATTGTTGATGTTATAGTTGACTGGTTCAATTAAATGTATTTTAGCGTTTAACTACGAAAATTGAAACCTTGCGGAAATACCTAGCGTATTACTTCACAGTTTTAAAATAGTAACTATGACAACCTATATGCAATCATTAAGAACAAAGACTATTCATCAAGCAAAAATTAAGTTATCCAAGCACCGAGATTTAGGCGAGCAATCTAGCTTAAATATATTTCAGGTGGCAGATTTAATGGATAGGATTCATAACGCAAGCAAGAAGGCAGAGGAAAATCATTCTGTTTTCTTTTCCGTTGGTATGAATTAAGCGCTTATTACGCCTGAGCCTACTAACTCTTCTCCAAGATACCAAGCAGCGAATTGTCCCGGTGTAATTCCTTTTTGTTTTTTGTCAAACAATATATATAATTCGCCTTCTAATTTAATCAACTTCGCTTCTTGTAACGCTTGTCTATAACGGATTCTTACCTGACAACGTAATTCAGTATTATTACTAATTAAATCATTGTTAATAAGACAATTAATGCTATTTGATTCAAGTTTTAATGCATATCTATTAAGACCAGGGTGCACCTCTGATTGTCCTGTGTAAATAATATTTTCGTTGGTATCAAGTCCAATAATAAAACTAGGCATTGGTTTTCCTCCAATATTAAGTCCTTTCCGTTGACCAATGGTGTAAAATTGCGCACCCTGATGTTGCCCAACCACGTCGCCCATCGATGAATTATACGAAAAAGGGGTGGATAATTTGACCACATTTTCTGAAATCACGGGAATTTCATCATATGCGAGGAATGGAGATAAATTATCTGGTATTTCTATGATTGGTCCTGTTTTAGCCTTCAATTTTTGTTGTAGAAATAAGGGTAAACTTATTTTTCCAACAAAGCAAAGTCCTTGGGAATCTTTCTTTTCAGCGGTAACAAGTGCTAATTTCTTAGCAATTTCACGCACTTCTTTTTTTTCTAAATCACCAATTGGAAAAAGGGCTTTAGAAAGTTGATATTGTGTAATTTGGCAAAGAAAATAAGATTGATCCTTTGTTTTATCGATGCCGGCTAATAAGGAAAATGTCCCGTCGTTATTTTCAGCTTTACGACAATAATGACCAGTTGCTACGTAATCAGCTCCCAGTTGTAACGCAGCTTCCAGAAACACGTCGAATTTTATTTCCCGGTTGCACAAGACATCTGGATTCGGGGTTCTTCCACGCTGATATTCATCGAACATATAGTCCACAATCCGGGATTTGTATGCTTCGCTCAAATCAATTACTTGAAAAGGTATACCAAGATGTTCAGCGACTAATAAAGCATCATTTGAATCTTCTATCCATGGACATTCATCAGAAATGGTTACACTCTCATCGTGCCAATTTCGCATGAAAATACCAATTACTTCGTATCCTTGTTGAATTAATAGATAAGCTGCTACACTTGAATCAACACCACCAGAAAGACCAACTACAACGCGTTTCATTCGGTAAAATTAAACAAAGTAAATAGCTAAATGCAGATGAGAATCTATTTTTTACTATTAATAATTATCATGGCAGCAATCACTCCAGGGATCCATCCTGCACCTGTTAATAGAAAAACAATAATTATTGATCCACAGCCTTTATCCATAACAGCTAATGGTGGAAAGATGATACACAATAATACTTGAAGACAAGACATTTTTTTTTAAGCTAAAATACAATATTTTTTTAGACAGTTAATGTAGCGGGGATTACTTCTATACACCTCATTCCGTCAATGGCTGCAGAGACAATTCCTCCAGCATATCCCGCACCTTCTGCACAAGGATAAATTCCTTCAATTTCAACATGTTGTAAGGTTGAAGAATCTCTAGGAATCAGAATAGGGGAGGATGTTCGAGATTCAGGGGCATGAATTACCGCTTCATTAGTAATAAACCCTGGCATTTTATTTTCAAATTCTATGCACGCCTTTCTAATTCTTTCAATGACAAATTCAGGGAATACTTCATCCATTTCTACACTTGTTACGCCAATAAAATAGGATGTTTTAGGAAAAGCTTCGGACTTTTTGCGATCAACGAAATCCGCTAAACATTGTGCAGGAACTTTTTGATTTTTACCCGCGAGTTCCCAGCATTTTTTTTCAATAGATTTTTGAAAATCTAAGCAAACAAAAGGATCGCTTTTGTATTCTTTAAAATCGGAGGGATCTATGCTCACCACGAATCCTGAGTTTGCATAGGGATTATTTCTTTTACTGGGCGACCAACCATTGGTAACAACTTCTTCTTTGCTTGTTGCACAGGGCGCAATAATTCCACCAGGACACATACAGAAAGAATAAACACCTTTTCCATCAATTTGAGCCACTAAACTGTAGGAAGCAGGTGGAAGGTATTGATCACTTAAACGATTGTGGTATTGTAATTTATCAATAAAAGATTGCTGATGCTCAATTCTAACCCCCAAAGCAAAAGGCTTTGATTCTATTCGAATTTGTCTTTTATGAAATAATGAAAAGATATCCCTTGCCGAATGACCAGTAGCAAGAATCATATTTTTTGTATCTATCCAATGTTCATTATTAATTTGAATGGATCTTAGCTTTTTCTCTTCGTGCTTTATATCTGTTAATTTGCTGTTAAAGTGAACCTCTCCGCCACATTCAATAATTTTCTCGCGAATTGCCTCGATAATTTGTGGGAGTTTATTGGTCCCAATGTGAGGATGTGCATCAACAAGAATAGCATCGTCTGCTCCAAAATGAACTAACAATTGTAAGACTCTTTCCACATCACCACGTTTTTTAGAACGTGTATATAATTTTCCATCGGAATAGGTTCCCGCGCCTCCTTCTCCAAAACAGTAGTTGGATTCAGGATTTAAGATACCTTCTTTGTTAAGTTGTGCTAAATCAAATCTTCTGGCGCGAACATCTTTTCCACGTTCATAAATGATTGGTTTAAGATTAAGTTCCAAGCAACGCAATGCAGCAAATAATCCAGCAGGGCCGGCGCCAATTATGATGACAGGTTTTGAATGGGTGACCGTTAAAAAATTAAACGATTGCAAGTGGGAGGGAAGTTCACTTGCAGAAATATCGAATGTGCAATTAATCTTAATATTTCTACCTCTGGCATCAATGCTTTTTTTCTTCCAACGGAAATAAATTCCCTTAGGGTAATGAATTCCTGCATTTTCGCGTAAAGTATTTTCAATAAATTGATTGTCTTGGGCTTGTTCAGGTGAACATTGAAAAGAGATTGTTTCCATTATCCCTCAAAGATAAGTGACAGCGACCACACTTTATTGTATAGCTTATTAATAGGATCAGCTATGTTCGTATTGTCTTGGATAAAACTATTAATAAATCCATGAGAATATTTTAATTCAATGCCAAATTTGAAGTAAGGAGCAAAAAATTCCACCCCACCACCAATTTGACCCTGAATATCATTCCGTTTAATTTTTATGTATGGATCAATATAATTTTGAGAAGCTTTTTCTTGAGATTGTAAATCAATAGAGTATTGTCCGCCAACCAAGGCATAAGCGGTGAAATTATTGTATCTCTTTGTTCTAAATTGTAGCATCAGGGGAAAGTCAAGATTAGTTGAGTTGACTCTTTCTTCACCTATTTGATCAGTATTTAGCAAGGTATCTTCAAAAGTATAGCGCAATAATTTCTCTTGAAAGGATAAGGTTGGAATAAAGCGTAGCCGTAAAACCGGAGTTCCTAATTTCATAGTCGTTAATATGCCTAGTTGCCCACCAGGCTGGGCATCATTTTCCAATAATTTCAAACCATATTGCTCGTAGGCATTTACATTTTGATAAACGGTAAAGTCTGAGGAGTTGAATCCGAGCATAAATCCAAAGTGGAAAGTTCGTTTATCAAAATTTTTATAGCGTTCTTGTTTAAATTTTTGGGCTTGGGAAGAAATTCCCATTACAAGAAAAATAGAAAGGATTAGAAAACGATTCATGCAATTCATTAAACGCAAAGGTAACTTGAAAGTTGCAACTTTATTTTAAACCAGTATATATTGTTGCGATGCCACCACTTACGGTTGTTGATTGAATATCCTTGTACCCAATTTTTAATAAGATATCTTCAAAATCCTTTCCTTCAGGAAATGCTGCGACGCTTTCGGGTAAATAGGTGTATGCTTTTGCATCTTTCGATAATTTTTTTCCGAAGAAAGGAATTATATAGTTGGAGTAAAAACCAAATACTTGTTTTATCGGAAATGCTTTTGGTTTCGAAAACTCTAGAATTATCGCTTTTCCACCTGGTTTTAAAACACGCAACATCTCCGCTAATCCTAGCTCTAGATTTTCAAAATTTCGTACCCCAAATCCAACGGTTAATGCATCAAAATAATTGGTTTCGTAAGGAATGTTTTCGGAGTCACCAAGCTGCATCTTGATGATATTATTGAATTTTCTTTTAATCATTTTTTGCTCACCAACTGCCAACATTCCTGCAGAAATATCCAAGCCAACAACTTCTTCAGGCTTGAGTTTTAGTGCTGCAATGGCAAAATCACCTGTTCCAGTAGCAATATCAATTATTTTTTTTGGCTGAATAGATTTAAGTTGTTTGATTGCTTTCCGACGCCATATTTTATCAATTCCCAAGGATAGAAAATGATTCAAGAAATCGTAACGCGCTGATATGTTATCAAACATTTCGGCAACTTCTTCCTTTTTAGATTTGTTTGCTTGATTATAAGGTTTTACTTCGATTTTTGACATACTATTTTAACAATTTATTGAGTCAATAGTTTATTCACCTCTTCGAGTAATGCATCTTTGTCAATACTGACCACTCCTGCATATTCACATACCAAACCTCCTGCTATATTGGCTATCTCTGATATTTTATCATACGGCAAATCTGCCAGTAAGCACAAGCAAGCAACAGCAATAACAGTATCTCCTGCTCCACTTACATCACTGATATTTCGAATGTGCGCTTTAGCGGTATGCATTTGGTCTCCCATTTTTATAAAAACACCAAATTCAGAAAGTGTAATCAAGGATATTTTATTGTTTAGTTTACTTTCCAACAGCGTAACTACTTCTATCAATTTATCAGGAGATGTATGCATATTTATGTCGCATTTCAATCCTTCCTTTAATTCTTTTAAGTTGGGTTTGAATAAATCAACCGATTTGAAAGCAAGGAAATTATCGAATTTTGGATCGACACAAGTAACAATATTATTTTTTTTAGCAAATGACAGAATACCTTGAATCAATTCTTCGGTAAGTACTCCTTTGTTGTAATCTTCAAAAATTATGGCATCAATTCCATCATTGAGGAGTACTTCTAAGCGATGCATTACTTGTTGTGATTCCTCGACCGTAATGGGATCAGTGGTTTCAGTATCAATTCTAAGTAATTGTTGCTTATTAGAAATTATTCTAGATTTTACGGTAGTTTGACGATCATTACTTTGGAAGATACCTGCTGTGGAGATATTACTTTCGATGAACTTGTCGATGAGAATCTTTCCTCCATCGTCATTACCAATTACGGAACAAACGATGGGTTTAGCGCCAAGTGCAATTAAATTTAACGCTACATTTCCGGCGCCACCAATTCTATTTTCCTCTTTCTCAAAAAGGACTACTGGAACGGGAGCTTCAGGACTCATACGATGAACCTTTCCAATCTTGTAATTATCCAGCATCACGTCGCCAATAACGACAACTCGGAAATTGGAGAATGAATTAAAGACATCATTATAATTCATACGCTTAATTTTAGTAGCGCTTCTTTCATTCTTCGCATAGCTTCTGTTAGCGTTTCTTCCGATGCGGCATAGGAAATACGTATACAACTTGGGCTTCCAAAACCTTCACCGCTCACTAATGCAATTTGTCCTTCTGCTAGTAAAAACATACATAAATCCTGCGCTGAATTGATTTTATAATCATTATATGAACTACCAAAAAAGGAAGAAACATCAGGAAAAACATAAAACGCACCTTCGGGAACATTACAAACAACGCCTGTCATTTCCCTGAGTTTTTTTATGACTAAATCTCTTCTTGAGTGAAAGGCTTGTACCATTTCTTTTAAGATACTTGGGTCAGCATTCATAGCTGAAATAGTAGCTTTTTGAGTTATTGAACAGGTTCCTGATGTAAATTGACCTTGAATCTTATTGCAGGCATCCGCAATTATTTTTGGAGCTCCAATATATCCAAGTCGCCAACCAGTCATTGCCCAAGCTTTTGAAACGCCATTGACTGTAACTACTTGATCTGCTATTTCACTAAATTGGGCCAAGCTTTCATGCTTACCAAGAAAATTAATGTGCTCATATATTTCATCGCTCATCGCGATAACAGATGGATTTGCTTTTAATACCATTGCAAGACCTTGTAATTCGCTTTTTGAATAAACAGATCCAGTTGGATTACATGGTGTAGAGAAAATAAAGAGCTTTGTTTTTGAGGTAATAGCATTGGAAAATTGTTCTGGTGTTATTTTAAAGTCATTTTCTAAACTTGCATCAATTACAACGGGAACGCCCTCGGCCATTTTTACGATTTCGATATACGAAACCCAGTATGGCGCAGGAATAATCACTTCATCACCTGGATTAATTAAACTCAACACAACATTGGCAATAGATTGCTTCGCTCCAGTTGAAACGACTATGTTTTCTTTTGGATAGCTTAAGTTATTGTCTCGCAAAAATTTTGCTGAAATACTTTCCCTCAAATCATCATATCCCGGAACAGGTGAATAGGTGGTAAAATTTTTATCCATGGCCACAAGCGCCGCATCCTTAATAAATTGAGGCGTGTTAAAATCGGGCTCTCCCAACGACAGTGAAATAATATCTTTTCCCTGTGCTTTTAATTCACGACTGATCCTTGACATGGCAAGCGTCGCAGACTCCTCCATAGCATTCAATCTATTTGATAATCCGATCATTTTATTTGAAATTAGCAAATGCAAATTTAACCAATATAATTGAAATGATAGGGATTTTTAATTCTCCCTTCCTTTTTTCAATAGGTCTGGACGGCGTTCTTGGGTTCTGATAAGTGCTTGCTCTTCTCGCCATTTTTCAATTAAATCATCGTTTCCTGATAACAATACTTCAGGGACTTTCCATCCATTAAATTCCGATGGACGAGTGTAAACTGGTGGCGCTAGTAAATCGTCTTGAAAGCAATCGGTGAGGGCAGAGGTTTCATCATTTAAAACGCCAGGGAGTAATCGAACAATGGAATCAACTAAAACGGCCGCGGCTAATTCTCCTCCAGAAAGTACGTACGACCCAATGGAAATTTCCTTCGTAATATAATGTTCCCGAATTCTATTGTCTACTCCTTTATAGTGCCCACAAAGAATAATGACGTTTTTTAGCAATGACATTTTATTAGCCGTCGCTTGTTCCAATACTTCCCCATCGGGCGACATATAAATTATTTCATCGTAGGTTCGTTCACTTTTTAATTTTTCAATGATCGTTGCAATTGGCTCAATACTCATTACCATTCCTGCACCACCACCGTATTGGTAATCGTCTACATTTTTATGCTTGTTGGTCGAATAATCTCGTATGTTGTGAATCTGAATCGTGACATGGCCTTTATCTTGTGCACGTTGCATGATGGAAATGGAAAAGGGGCTTTCCAATAGTTTCGGTAAAACGGTTAGAATATCGATTCTCATATTGCAAAAATACACTGATTTTAATTCAAAATAGCTAGTTTTAACACTCTAAAAACCACTTATGCGTTTTACTTTACTTTGCTCTTTTGTATTTTTACTTTTTAATTCATCTATTGCTCAAAAAATAGATTGGTCAGGAAACACCTCACCTGATTATATTAGCCTAATCAATTATTACAAACAATTAGCGAAAAGCAATAAACGTGTTGAATTATATTGCATGGGTAATTCGGACTATGGTTTGCCTATTTTTGTTTGTATCATCAATGGGGCAGGGGATTCATTGGCCACCTTCAACAAAGCAAAAAAACAAACGACCATTTTAATCAACAATGCCATTCATCCTGGTGAGCCAGATGGTGTGAATGCTTGTGCTAGTTGGATTGAAAAGGAACTCGAATTAAAGTATACTGCTAACAGTCCAGTTGTTGCTATAATTCCAGCGTACAATGTGGGTGGGATGATGAATAGAAACGGTACAAGTCGAGCTAATCAAAATGGTCCGGTAGAATATGGATTTAGAGGGAGCGCTCGAAATTATGACCTGAACCGTGATTTTATAAAAATGGACACGGAAAATTCTTTTACTTTTTCAAAAATATTTCATGCTTTAAATCCGGATGTCTTTATTGATACACATGTTTCAAATGGGGCTGATTATCAATACACCTTGACATATATTTCTTCTCTGAAAGAAAGGTTAGCGCCATCTATTGCCAGCTTGACATATGACAAACTTCTTCCTTTTATGAACAAGGAATTACAAATGATTCCCTATGTTGAATTAAAGGGAGAAACTCCTGAATCAGGAATTGTTGCCTTCAATGATTTACCTCGATATGCTATGGGATACGCAAGTTTATTCCATTCGATTAGTTTTACTGTTGAAACGCACATGTTGAAACCATTTCCTGAACGGGTAAAAGTGACGGAGGAATTTATTAATGTCTTATACAAGTGGACTAGGAATAACAGTGAAAAGATTGAGAAAGCTAGAATGGATGCAGGAAATTGGGCGCTCGATCAAGAATATTTGAAATTTAATTATGCAATGAGTGACCTTTCCGATTCAATTACATTTTTAGGTTATGAAGCATCAACACCTATTCATCCTACGACAGAAGTGGCTCGACTTTTTTATGATCGAACAAAACCATACCAGAAAAAAGTTCCTTATTTCAATCATTATCAGGCATTAGATTCAGTAAAAACCCCAAGGTATTATGTCGTTTCAGGAAAAGAAATAGAAGTGATTAAACGCTTGAAGGCGAATGAAATTACTTATAAAACCGTTGATTCAAGTTACCAGGTAAACGGGAGGGTAGCTATTGTTCGTGATTTCTCAAGTTTAACTAAGCCATGGGAAGGACATTACAAACACAGTAATACTAAAGTGGATTTCGTTCAGGAACAACTAATGATCAATCGTGGCGATTTATTTATAGAGGCACATCAATTTAAAAGTCAATTTATCCATGCTGCCTTGCAACCACTTACAGAAGATAGCTATTTTTCTTGGAATTTCTTTGATTCTTATTTACAGCAAAAAGAATATTTTTCAGCCTACGTTTTTATCGATAAAATCGACGAGATTTTGGCTGCTGACCCTACATTAAAGTTGTCATTTGAAGAACGAAAGCTGAAGGATGTTGAATTTAGAAATTCAGAAGCACAACAGTTACATTATTTGTATCAAAACAGTCCTTACTTTGAGCAAAGTTATATGCGATTACCTATCTATTTTATTGATTAACGAAACTATTTTAGTCCGTAAGTATCTTTGAGATGTGCTAATATATTTTCCTCTGATTCAGATAGTTTTTCCGCTCTTCTTTCCATCATTCTATTGGCGTATTCAGTGGCTTTTTCAATACGAAATGGAACCAAGGAGTTTGGCTCTCCCCAAGAAAAAGAAGGGGTGTTTTTTGGAAAAAATCCTGCTCCGTATAGGTTACAAGAAACTCCTACAACAGATCCGGTATTAAACATAGTATTAATACCAGTTTTAGAATGATCCCCCATAAATAATCCTAGAAATTGCCTATCGGTTTTTACTTGCTCATCCTTTTCATAACAATAGGTACTAACGGCTCCATAATTATTTTTTAAATTGGAAACATTGGTGTCTGCACCTAAATTACACCATTCGCCAATGTAGGAATTGCCTAGAAATCCATCGTGGCCTTTATTGGAGAACCCTTGAAATATGACATTGCTTACTTCACCACCAACTTTACAAGAAGGGCCGATTGTAGTTGCGCCGTATATTTTTGCGCCCATTTTAACGACCGAATTTTCACACATCACAAAAGGTCCACGTATGTTAGATCCTTCCATTATTTCTGCACCATTACTAATGTATATTGGCCCTTCCGTTGTGTTTAAAGTACAAGCTTCTAACGATGCGCCTTCTTCAATATATATGTCATCTTTAGAACCAATTACAGTAATACTTTTTGGTATATTCTGGAAGGAAACACTTTCTTTTATGAGTGAAATATCATGGATAATTGCAGCTTCATTTACTGATAATAGGTCCCATCTTTGGTGTACAATAAGGGGTGTTTCACCTGTAAATGTGATTGCATTATCGCCATTTCCATGGATAGCAAGTGTGATATCGTTCAATACTAAACGGCAATCATTTTCTAAGTGAACCACTGCAGCAACAAAGTCTTCATTTGGAATAACACATGCATTGACTATCACACCATTTTCCAACTGTTCAAATTCATCACTTAAGTAACTTTCCGTATGAAATCCTATTTCATATTCAGGTAATAAGATCGTCCAGCGTTCAAAATTAGTGAACATACCTAATCGAATGTCACCAATTGGTCGAGTTAAAGAAAGGGGAGCAAATCTTAAATGTGCGTTGAGGTCAGCTAAAATTATCTTCATAGGTTATTTTTTATTGCATCTGCTGATTGAGTACTCCTAATAAATAGTAAGCCAAAGGTAATACTTCCGTTTAATAATAATAATTCATGCCCAAATACATAGCCATTAAAAAGGCTGGTTGAATTAGTTTGCAATAAATAACAAATGATTGGCGAGGCAAGACAAACGATTGGTACCATAATATTTTTTATGGTACGTTTTGTCAAAATACCAAAAGCAAATAGACCGAGTAAAGGGCCATAGGTATATCCTGCAATTAAAAAGATAAGATCAACTATACTTTTATTATCCATCCATTTGAAGTAAAACACAAGCAATAAGAAGAGGACCGCGAATGAAAGATGTATTATTTTTCTAACTCTAATTTGTTGATGTTGATTCCATGCATCACTTCGTTCGAAGCCCAAAATATCTATGCAGAATGAGGAGGTGAGTGCTGTTATTGCTCCATCAACAGATGGGAATAAGGCGGATATTAACCCAACAATAAATATAATAAAGATTCCTAACGGTAAATGTTGTTGGACAATCGTTGGAAAAACATCGTCGGGTTTAAAGTTTAGCCCTTGCTGACTCGCATAGAGATATAAAATCCCACCTAGGAATAAGAATAAGGCATTCACTAATAACAATACAAAACTAAATACAACCATGTTCTTTTGGGCATCTTTTAAAGATTTGACGCTGATATTTTTTTGCATCATTTCTTGATCTAATCCTGTCATGGCAATGGTAATAAAAGCCCCGCCAATTATATGCTTAAGAAAGAAATCTTTTCGGAGATAATCGGTACTCCAAAGTTTTGTCATATTTGTTTTTTCCAATTGATCCCAAATATGACTCCAACTCCAATTGAGCTCAGTTTGAATCGAAAAAATGCAAACCACCAAGGCTAAGAGCATAAAAATGGTTTGTAGGGTATCTGTCCAAACGATTGTTTTTACGCCGCCTTGCAAGGTATAAGCAATGATCATGGCGATTATTATTACACTTGACAACCAAAAAGGAATACCAATTGAATCGAAAACAAAAAGCTGTAGTACGTTAATCACTAAATACAAGCGTACGGTTGCTCCAAGTGTCCGTGATAAAATGAAATAACCCGCACCCCATTGATAAGCGCTGAAACCTAGTCGGTGTTCTAAATAACGGTAGATTGAGGTGAGATTGTATTTGTAATAGATTGGAAGTAAGACGAAAGCCACCACAAAATAACCTAGAAAAAATCCAATAACCATCTGGTAATAATACCAGCCACCATCAAGAACGCCTCCGGGAACTGAAATGAATGTTACACCAGACAATGAAGTGCCAATCATTCCAAATGCCACTAAATACCAACGGCTTTTTTTGTCGCCTGTAAAAAAACTTTTAGCGGTTGCATTACGTGAAGTGAGGTAAGCAATTAGAAGGAGTAAGCCAAAATATGCGAAAAGTACAATGGTAATAATTGTCGAAGCCATGGTTAAAATTTATCTTGTAAAGATATTAAAGCAATGGATAAAAAATTAAATAGTAACTAAACTTTGTACACATGCTATTATATTTGCACAAAAACTAACCCTTATGACTGAAGTTATTTATTTAATCGCGCTGCTTATTTCAAGCTTATCGATACTATTTGTTGTCGTTTTTTTTGTTAAAAAAAATCAAAGCGTAGAACAAGCCATTTTGATAACCGAATTGAAAAAACAACGTCAGGAATTTTTCTTGCCAAATAGGGTAGAGGCCTATCAACGTGCCATTTTGTTTTTAGAGAGAATAAATCCTAATAGTCTAGTAATGCGTATGCAAAATCCTGGACTTCCAGCTCCCATGTTTCAAGCATTATTATTAAAAACTATACGTGAGGAATACGATCATAATGTGGCGCAACAATTATTTATTTCTACTATGGGCTGGAAAATATTGCAAGATTCTAAAGAAGAAACGATTAAATTGATAAATATAGCTAGTGGTAAAATGGAAGAGAGCGCTGATTCCTTAGCGCTCTCTTCCTTTATTTTATCGTTAGCTGGTGAACTTGATCAGTTACCAACTGAAATTGCTATTGATTTTCTTAAAAAAGAAATTCAAAGTCTTTTTTGATTATCTAATTAAATGGATATATCCAGACTTCTCATAGTTTTGAAAGAGTAATTTGTAGAAAAGAACGCCATCAGAAATTTCATTTCCTTTCATATCTTTTCCTTGGAATTGGTCTGTATCTTGTCCTTGTTCGAAGATTAATTGCCCCCATCTATTAAAGATGTATAAGGTATATTCATCACAAGAACTAAAATAAGTTTTAATATCAAGTATGTCGTTCGTATTGTCTCCGTTAGCAGTTATTACATTGGGAAAGTCGAAATCATTTAGGCTACCAATATTTGCAATAGATGCTACAATACTACTTGTGTCGGAAATACATCCGAACTCAGAAACAACAAAAGCAATGTAAGAACCCATACCGTTAGGCATAATTGGCATCGTTACAGTAAACTGATCCGAAGAGAAATTATTAGGACCAACCCATGAAATCGTTGAAAATGGCTCAGCTGTTGCCGTTAAGAAAATTGGATCACCAGGACAATCTGGAGTAGTAACTGATAGTACAGGCTCAACTGGGGTTTGTTTAACATCTAGGTTAAAGACCGTATCATTTTCGCATCCAAAAGAAGAGGTAGATGTCATCGTGATTTGGTACGAACCTGGCGTGTTCATAGTGTAGGATAAATCTTCGTTTGTACCAATGGTAGCGCCACCTGATTCCCAAGTATAACTTAGCGTTTCATTTGTTGAGACAGTAGTTTGATTGGTAAATACAAAAGGGATGTCTTCACAAACAATGGTATCTGCTGTGTACGCTAAAACAGGGTAATCATGAACAAAGAAGTTGAAACTGATGGTATCATCGCAAAATACAGTTGCTGAAAATGAATCAACCGCTACTAGGGTCATGGTATTAGTTCCTGGTGTATTAAAGATATAACTGAGATCCATCGTGGTATCTAATAATTGATTGTTATAGTACCATCCAAACTGCGTAAATGCTGAAATACTAGCGGTTGTATTATTGAATAAAACAGGATCGTCTAAACAAGATTCGGTAATGGTAAAGTTTGCTGTTGGATTATTAAATACAGTGAATTGCTGAGAAATAGTATCTGAACAGCCGTTTTCTGTTATGGCAACCAAATCTACTTGGTAATTATTAGGACCATTGAAATTGACGGTAACGGTATCTCCTACCAAGGTATCATTATTTACGTACCAATAATTGGTGATGGTATCGTTTCCAAGTAAGCTACTACTAGCATTAAAAATCGCCGTTTGCCCGAGACAAACATCGTCAAATCCAAATGATGCCGTTGGATTTTCGAAAACCTCGACTGTGGTAGTAACGGTATCAATACAATTTGCTGAATTCTGAACAATGAGTTCAACATTGTAAACTCCTGGGGCAGGAAAAGTGTGATTAAAGTTAAAAGTAGTATCGGTGTAGCCATCAGAAGAAGACCAATGAACACTATCTACAGCTGAGTTAGCAAAGGATGTTGTATTAAATAACAGCGTTTGGTTACCAGCGCACACGTTTGAATCCACGATGCTTCCAATTACTTCTGCGGGTAAAACTTGTGTAGTTAAATTGGCAACACATCCATTTGAGGAGGTAATGGCACAGTTTACTGAATCTTGGGTGATATTTGGAATGTAAACAGTCTGACCTACTCCCAATTGCGTATAAGGTGGAGCTGCATCTGTCCAAACGTAGTTAGCAAATCCCGCGGGAGCAGATAGGGTGGCAGAGTTGCTGTTGCCATTTTCACAATAGAGCGCTGATAAGTTAAGTGAACTACACGCAGCAGAAACATAGGCATATCCATAATGTCCACCTAAAGAGCAGTCACCTGTTGCTACATCTAGGGTAACTGTTTGCCCAACATAATTGGTTACTTCCACTCCGAAAGTCGTCCAATTTTTATAGGCAACTGAACCACAAGATCCCCACCCTGGAATTCCTTGGGCAGCTGCTTCTTGATAAAAGGTGCATGGTATTGGATTTCCTGCTTGATCATATAATTGAATTTCAAAACGAGGTTGGGACATTACTGAGTGACCTGCATCTTGCAAAACAACGGCATATTGTACGATGATTAAGTTGGATGTTGGGGTTACCGTGAAATTGTATTGCAGTCTAGCAGCTTGTGCGCCAGTACCTGTCCCATCACCAACTCGTGCTGAAAATGCAGCTCCCGGAGGAACCGTTGGTAATTGGATACAACCAACAGCTGGATCAAAACCACCAGTCATAATATCGTGTTGTCCTGGTTGAATACCAATATTAGGCGTATTAATACCGCAGCAACTACCAGTAGAACCAGTCCAGTTTACAAAAGAATTTTGTGAGAAATCTGCATTTGGGCATCCGGATACCTGAGAAAACACTTGATTTTGCGAAAATAAAATAGCACTAAAAATAAACAGGGGTAAGAATTTTTTCATTTTTTTTGTTTTTTTACTGTCCTAAGACGTTATAAAATTAAATAAAATTGCACACAAGTCAAAATAAATAAAAAGTTACATTTTTATTACTCACTGATCGCTTTTTTACCACAACATCTTTTTGTCATGATTTTAACTAAAAATACACGCCAAAAAGGGAGCTAATTCATATTTTTTCGCTGGATTTCATCCAGCGTTAAAAATAGTTAACCCCTCAACGGGGTTATGGAATAGTCTTGTGGTATAATTAACACCAGTCAAATTTTTAATATCGGGTGAAGGACAATTTTATGAGAGTGTTATTCTTTATTACGTGCCTTTAATTTGCTTTTAATTACTTCGAATAACATGGGTAAAATAGAGAGAAATATAATTCCAAGACACACTAAATCAATGTGTTTTCTAATCCATTCTACTTCGCCAAGAAGATAACCAGCAAGAGTAAGACTGAAAATCCATAAAAAACCACCCAATAAATCAAATAAGAAAAAACGATTATAATTCATTTTGCCAATTCCAGCTGCGAAAGGAGCGAATGTGCGAACAAAAGGGACAAAGCGTGCCATGATAATGGCTTTTACCCCATTTTTAGCAAAAAATAATTCTGTTTGATCGAGGTATTTTTTATTTACTATTGGTTTTCCTCGAAATTTTAATTGAAAAACGCGCAAACCAATTTTTCTACCTATCCAATAATTACAATTATCACCTAGAACGGCTGCAATAAGTAATAATATAAGCAAGTAAGATAAATTTAATTGACCTGAAGCGGCAAAAATACCAGCGGTAAATAAAAGTGAATCGCCAGGTAGAAAAGGCATGGCTACCAAGCCTGTTTCAATAAAAATGACTAAGAATAAAATAATGTAAATGGCGGATGAATAATTTTCAAAAAACCAACTAAAATCTAATTTGATGATGTGCTGAAAGATGGTAAAAAGTTCGTTAAAAAATTCCATGTTAATCTAGTTGAATTTGAGGATCAATTATTTCTTTCCATGCTATCATGCCTCCGTCTATGACAAATAGATTGGTAAATCCATAACATTTTTCTAAAAAAATAGCTACTGCTTCCGCTCTTTTCCCGGATCTGCAAATTAGAACGGTAGGGAGCTTATTATCTAAAACGGTTACTTTATCAGCCATTTCCGCCATTGGTATATTCACAAAACCATTGTTTCCATAATCAAATTCATAGGTTTCACGTACATCAATTAATTGAATCGGGTTCTGTGATTGAATAAATGTTTGTGCTGCTTCTGGGCTAACTAATTTCATATGGGTAGCAAAATTAATAGAATGATAGTATTTACCGCAATCGATTACGAATTTCTTTTTTAATAAGATCCAAGCAATCTGAAATACTTAGCTCCGCAGTTTTAAGATGTAGAGTAGGATTCAAGGGGATTTCATACGCGCTACTAATGCCAGTAAATTGCTTGATTTCTCCATTATCCACTTGCTGGTACAAGCCTTTTACGTCTCTTTGCTGACAAATGGACAATGGGCAGTCACAAAACACTTCGATAAATCGATCGCTCCCAATAATTTCCTTTGCGAGTTGCCTGTCTGCTTCAAATGGGGAAATAAGGGAAGCAATAACGGATATTTTAGAGTCATTTAATAAGTTGGAAAGCTCTGCTGTACGTCGTATATTTTCTTTTCTACTCGCGTCGGTAAAATCGAGGTCTTTGTGAATCCCTTTGCGTAATTCATCTCCATCTAAATTAATGATAGGCCAACTTGTTGTTTCTAATTCCGCTTTTAATTGTTTGGCTAAGGTTGTTTTACCAGATCCAGATAGACCTGTAAGCCATACAGTTATTGATTTAGGAGCGGTTTTTTCCATCATTTATTGAAATTAATTAACATCCATTAATAGATTGGAATCATAAAGTTGCCCTGGTGAAACCATTAGTTCGTTGTAGGGGATGTCATTGCCATAACGCTCGAACATGGTTTTTCGAATTAGCGGTGCATCGATATTAAATTCCCTCAATTCTTTTGGTTTTACTAGCGTAATCTTTGCTATTTCATGGTATATTTTCCATACATATTCAGAACAATACATTTCCTTATCTGACCATGAAAAATAAATATCATAATTTTTCCCAACTTGTTTTAGCGCATAATCCCGCATAGATTCCAAACTTTCACGCATTAAAATACCACGATCGATGAGTCTACGAATTTTATATTTCTTTCCGACGCCACTTTTTATCCAATCGATTAAAGGTCGTTTTCCAACGGGCTGCACTGCTTCATACACATAGGGAACTCCATTTTCAATAAAAATAATTCCGCAATGCGAAAAAACGGAATTGGTTGCCAATTCAACCGCTTTACTTTGCTGTGATTTGGAAGATTGAAAAATGATATCTCCATCTTTTACCTCAGGAATAGCGTTGGCGCTTCCCTTGGCAACTTTGTCTTGTTTTTGTTTTGTATTTTTTAGTGAAAAAGAAACAGTAAAAATAAATCCACTTGCTATAATTACAAAGAAAAAAAATCTGTAAATGCTGCGGTTTAGATATTTTAATTTAAAATTCATTTGTTCAAAAATAGGGATTATTTTATATTGTTGTGCTGGAATCTATAAAACCAATCTGACTGGTCGCTTTCTCACCACAAAATCTTTTTGTCATGATTTTAACTAAAAATACATACCAAAAAGCAAACTAGTTCATGTTTTTTCGCTGGATTGCATCCAGCGTTAAATATAGTTAACCCCTCAGGGGGTATATAATATTCTTGTGGTATTTCAGGGTTATCAGCCATAGTAAACATTATTCTATTTTTAAAAAATGGATAAGTAAAGCACATTAAAATATTATTAACCCTGTAAATAACGAATTCCTTTCACTAAAAAACATTATCCTTATCTTTACGCCGTAAATTAATATTATGAAACTATTAGAAAACAAAATTGTACTAATTACTGGCGCTTCAAGGGGAATTGGTAAGGCGATTGCACAAGAATGTGCGAATCAAGGTGCAACGGTTATTTTTACTTATTTATCATCCGAAGAAAAGGCAAATGCTTTGGCCGCGGAATTAAGCGCTTCAGGAGTTACTGCGAAAGGATTTCGTTCTGATGCTTCCAATTTCAATGAAGCACAGAAATTAGTGGAGGATATAGTCGCTGAATTTGGAACAATTGATGTTCTCGTTAATAACGCTGGTATTACACGTGATACGCTATTAATGCGAATGTCTGAAGAGCAATGGGACGAAGTGATAAATACCAATCTTAAATCCGCTTTTAATTTAACGAAAGCTGTTCAACAACCGATGTTGAGAGCACGTAAAGGTTCGATTATCAATATGACCTCTGTTGTTGGGGTAAAGGGAAATGCTGGTCAATCAAATTATGCGGCTTCTAAAGCTGGATTAATTGGTTTTACTAAATCAATTGCTGCAGAATTAGGTTCGAGAAACATACGATGTAATGCCATTGCACCTGGATTTATTGAAACGGAAATGACGGAGGTATTGGATCAAGCAGTGGTGGAAGGTTGGCGTAAAGGTATTCCTTTGAAAAGAGGTGGACAGCCCATTGATGTCGCAAATGCTACAGTATTCCTTGCCTCAGATATGTCTGCTTACATCACTGGTCAAACCATTCACGTTTGCGGTGGTATGTTAATGTAATAGAAACTATGAATATAAGACCTCGGAGAAATAGAAAGTCGCAAGCCATTCGAAATATGCTTGAAGAAACTAATTTGGGTGTGCAACATCTAATTTATCCAATTTTTTTAAAGGATGGAAAAAATATAAAGGAGGAAATAGCTTCGCTTCCAACTAATTATCGCTGGTCCTTGGATAGGTTGATTCCTGAAATTGAAGAATGTATGAACTTAGGAATCTTTTCCTATGATATTTTTCCAGCTGTTGATGATTCCCTGAAAGATAAAATTGCTTCGTACAGTTATGCGGAGGAAAATTTTTACCTCCACGCAATTCGCGAACTAAAAGAAAGATTTCCTGAAATTGTTATCATGAGTGATGTCGCCATGGATCCTTATTCTTCCGATGGGCACGATGGATACGTGGAGGATGGAAAAATAATAAATGACATTAGTTTGCCAATCTTAGCTAGAATGGCTGTCGCGCAAGCGCAAGCTGGTGTGGATATCATTGGTCCATCGGATATGATGGACGGTCGTGTTGCTTATATTAGGGAAGCGCTCGATTTAGCTGGGTATACGGACACCAGTATTATGTCTTATACAGCAAAATATGCTAGTGCTTTTTACGGACCTTTTAGAGATGCGCTCAACTCAGCGCCTAAATCAGGCGACAAAAAATCCTACCAAATGAATCCTGCCAATAAAAGGGAAGCGTTAATTGAAGGGCAGCTAGATATGGATGAAGGAGCCGATATGTTGATGGTTAAACCGGCATTGAGTTATTTAGATATTATTCATGTGATGAAAGAAAACTTTCCGCTTCCAATTACCGCGTATAATGTAAGTGGCGAATGTGCCATGGTAATTGCAGCAGCTCAAAAAGGCTGGTTAAATTATGAGTTGGCTGTGTCGGAAATATTACTTAGTATTCGACGGGCTGGGGCAGATGGAATTTTGACTTATTTCGCAAAGGATTTTGCGCAATTTAATAGAAAGTAATTATTTATATATGACAAGCTATTATATTGATAAACAATGGATAGGTTTAAAATTATTCGAAGAAATTCTAGCATCTAATTGTTCGGTTTATTTGTCTGATAAGGCAATGCTAGGCGTTCAACAATGCCACGATTATTTAGCTGAAAAGATAGAAGATTCAGCGGCTATATTTTATGGAATCAATACGGGATTTGGTTCCTTGTGTGATACGATGATTTCAAAAAGCGATCTTCTTACCTTACAACGAAATTTGCTTGTTTCTCATGCCTGTGGTATGGGGGAAGAAGTGCCTAAAGAAATTGTCCGGAGGATGCTTTTATTGAAAGTGATGGGCTTGTCGCAAGGATATTCAGGGGTGCAAGTGGAAACCATTCAACGCTTACTGTTTTTTTACAACAAGGGTATCTATCCTGTTATTTACCAGCAAGGAAGTCTTGGTGCTTCGGGTGATTTAGCGCCTTTGGCCCATCTATCATTGCCGTTAATAGGTGAGGGGGAAGTTGAATTTGAAAACACCCGTTATTCCGGCGAAGCGATCAACAAGAAATTTAATTTAGCGCCTATTACGCTGCATCCAAAAGAAGGATTAGCGCTTTTAAATGGGACGCAATTCATGTCTGCCTACGCTACTTATGCCATTCATAAAAGTTATGATTTATGGAATAAATGGAATCATATTGCTGCACTTTCCCTTGAGGGATTTGATGCGAAAATAGATCCTTTTAATCCGGGTGTGCATGCTTTAAGACACCAGCTTGGTCAAATAGAAACGGCGAAAGTTGTTAGGGAGCTTTTAGCAGGAAGCCAACTTATAAATCAGCCGAAAATACACGTTCAAGACCCTTATTCATTTCGATGTATCCCACAAGTACATGGCGCAACAAAGGACACGATTGATCATTGTTCAAGTATTGTAGAACGCGAAATAAATGCCGTAACTGATAATCCAATGGTGTTGCATGAAACAGACGAAATTGTGAGTGCAGGAAATTTTCATGGACAACCTTTAGCCTTGATTTTGGACTATTTAGCAATTGCGCTTTCGGAATTAGGAAGTATTTCTGAACGTAGGACGTATAAATTGATATCAGGAAATAGGGGGCTTCCGGCCTTTCTTATCGCTAATCCTGGCTTGAACTCAGGATTGATGATCGTTCATTATACGTGTGCCTCCATTGTTAGCCAAAATAAGCAATTGTGCACTCCTGCTTCGGTAGATACTATAGATTCAAGTAATGGCCAAGAGGATCACGTGAGCATGGGAGCCAACGCAGCTACTAAATTATTCCGAATCATAGAGAATTGCTATTCCATAATGGGGATAGAATTGATAAATGCTACACAAGCCATGGAATTTAGAAAACCATTGAAAACGTCGATTTCTTTGGAGCTTTTAATGGCTGATTTTCGTGTGGATGTAGCGAAATTAGAGTTGGATAGAACAAGTTATCCTGATATGCAATTAGCTAGAGATTTTGTAATTAATAAAATGAAAATATGAACGAAGTAGACAAAAATGTAAATTTTGATGAGCCAATCATCCAAGATAAAATGCCAAAATTTTTACGTGTTTTAGGAATTTTAACTTTAGTAAACACAGGTTTAGCAATTTTAGGAGGTATCACCGGGCTTTTAATGGGTAAACCATCTGAAAAAGAAATTCTCGCATCGAAAGTACAAATGGCAAAATCCATCGTTGAGCTGAAGAAAGCTAATTTGGAGTATTTTGTAGACTTATTGCAAAAGATTGAAGGAATTACCGATGCTATGTATGCTAATTTTTTGATGTACAACCTGTTGGCAACTTTTGTGGCAGCAACTGGAATACTTTCAGCGGTTATGATGTTTAAAAGAATGAAACTTGGTTTTCATTGTTACATCATTTACTCCTTCCTATCAATTTTGTCTGTTTACGCATTTGTTGCCCCATATAATGTCCCAACGATTCTGATTGTTGCGAATACAATCCTGTCTGGATTATTTGTCTTTATGTATTCCCGTAATTTGAAGTGGTTAACGAAATAGGTTAAAATATTTTTCCTGGATTCAAGATTCCATGTGGATCAAATACTTTTTTTATCGAACGCATTAAGTCAATGCTTACTGAAGAAAAGGCAATATCCATATAACTTTTTTGAACTAGACCTATTCCATGTTCTCCGGAAATTGTTCCTCCCAAACGTACCACCTCGGTGAATAACTCTCGAATGGCGATGGTTAATTCCTTGTCCCAAAACTCATCACTTAGGTCTCCTTTAAGAATATTGACATGTAAATTTCCATCACCTGCATGGCCATAACAAACGGATTGAAAACCATATTTCTTACCGATTCGCTTGATGTGGTGCAGCAATTCAGGAAGCTGGTATCGCGGCACTACCGTATCTTCTTCTTTGTAAATGGATTGTGCTTTTACTGCTTCGCCCGCTTTTCTTCGTAAGGTCCAAAGGGTTTGTTTTTGAGCTGCTGAATCTGCAAATAAAATTTCATCGTGTTCAAATGTCTCCAGAACAGTCATGATTTTCTCACAATCGATCATCAATAATTCAGGATCAAATCCATCCACTTCGATCAATAAGTGTGCAGCATGATTGTCGGCTATTGGAATGCTTACTTCCCCGATGAATCTTTGCGTCCAGATCAATGCATCTCTTTCCATGAACTCTAAACCACTTGGTGTAATTCCAGCCATAAAGATGGCGGAAACCGCTTTACAAGCTTCTTCTGCATTGTAAAATGGAACGAGCATTAATAAATCATGCGTTGGATGAGGAATTAATTTGAGTACAATTTTGGTAACCACGGCAAGCGTTCCTTCCGACCCAACTATTAACTGGGTAAGATTATATCCTGTGGCATTTTTTAGCACGTTGGCGCCTGTCCAAATGATTTCCCCTGTCGGAAGCACCACTTCTAAATTGAGCACATATTCGTTCGTTACGCCGTATTTTACCGCTTTAGGTCCGCCGGAATTTTCAGCAATATTTCCACCTATCGAACAAGAACCTTTACTGGCAGGATCTGGCGGATAAAACAAGCCTTTTTCCTTCACGGCATCTTGTAGCACCTGCGTAATCACGCCTGGCTCGGTAATTACTTGATGATTTTCCTCATCAATGTGCAAAATTTTATTGAATTTTTCCATCGAAAGCAACACACCACCGAAAATGGGTAGTGCACCACCACTTAGTCCTGTTCTAGCACCAGCTGGAGTTACTGGAATTTTATTTAAATGGCAATAGGCGAGAATCGCGCTTATTTGCTTTGGATCGGAAGGCTTTAAAACAATATGCGGTGGAAACGATAAATCTTCTGTTTCATCGTGGCCGTAGTGCTTTAAATCAGCATCCAAGAGCGATAGTTGGTCACCTACTATTGATTTAAAAAAGGCAATGTCTTCAGTTCGTATCATTCGAAGAAATGGATCATTTAGGAAGCGAAAATAATCATTATCAAGGTGTGTTGTTTCGCTAGAAGCTATTTTATTAATTTTCTCTTCTTTTTTAGGTGAGTTTACATGCTGTCAAATTAAATAGTAATGATTATATTTGATAATCCTCCTAAAATGAGGGTTAGCCAAGCCATTTGCGAGCTAAGCCTCAAAAAATGGGGGTTATATATAAGTTATGGGTAAATATAAAAAGACTTAATTATGAAATATTTAATTTTTATTATTTGTTCAATATTCTTCTTTAAAATTACTTTTAGCCAAAAACTAAATGGTTATCAAATAAAAAAAATAATTCCGACCACTGATGTAAAGGATCAGGGATATTCTGGAACTTGTTGGAGCTTTGCGACAATATCATTTTTGGAGACAGAAATACTTAGAACAAAAAAAATAAGTATTGACTTATCTGAAATGTATATTGCTAGAAATATCTATCCAGAAAAAGCAAAGAACTATTTTAGAACTCAAGGGAATAGTTATTTTACTGCCGGTGGTCAACCCCAAGATGTTTTGAGAGTAATGAAAAATAACGGCCTTGTTCCTGAATCAAATTACAAACAAAAGACGGATAAAATATTTGGTTATAATACAGCTAAAATAGATACGGCAGCCAACTCTTTTATTAAGAATTATAGAAAAAATGAAGAAGAAATAATATCAAATAACTGGTTAACGGATTTTGAAACTTTACTCAATATTCATTTTGGTATTCCACCATTAGAATTTGAATATGATAATATAACCTATACACCCTTAACTTTTACAAAGATTTTTTTAGGATTAGAGGCAGACAATTACATTCAAATCACCTCATATAACCACCACCCCTACAATCATTTTTTTTGCCTGGAATCTAGATTCAATTGGTCGCTAGATTTATATTATAATGTGGAATTGACAAAGTTTATGTCCATAATTAATAATGCCATTATGAATGGATACTCAGTGATTTTCAATGGAGATGTAAGTGAACAAGGATTTGATTTTAAAAATGGAAAAGCTACACTTACCCTAAATAAAAATACCGATGTGTCTAGCAGACAAGATCTATTCGAATCAGGTTCCACTACAGTTGATCATGTCATGCATATAATTGGAATTGCAAAAGGAATTGATGGAAAAAACTATTACATTACAAAAAATTCGTGGGGTACTGAAAATATGTGCGGAGGTTATATGTATTTGTCGGAAGATTATGTCAAATACAAGACAGTAAGTATTTTGGTAAATAAAGATGTATTAAATTTAGATTAGTATACCCATAACAGCGTTTAAGCAATATTGCCTTGCCGCAGGCGCAACACAAGGCAACATCGCCAATACGCAAAACGTTATGTGTAATTATTAAAGAGAATATGAAACAAATTAAAGCCTTTTTATTAATTGTCATTTTATCAATGATCAATTTTTCGTGTAAAAAAAATATCCATGGATGTACCGACCCTTCGTCTGACAACTATAATGTTGAAGCCAATGTTGACAACGGTAGTTGCCGTTACCATGGAAATTTAACTAATTGGTTTGACACAACCACGCGTGATAGTTTGCTTGCCAATAACATCGCATCAGTTTCCATTTATGTAGATAATGAGGTTATTCAGAATTTCTATCCAAATTTCATTTTATGGTCAAACGCGCCTGAATGTAATTACTCAACAACTATAGGTAATTGGATAATAATGGAAGGAACTAAGAGCAAAACGGTTTCCATTACAGCTAAGGCTTTAGATGGTGCGAACGTTGAAATCCGCAATTGGAGCCAAACTATGACAATTAATGCTGGAGAATGTAAATTATATCAGCTTATATGGTAGGAATTAATATACATAACAACAAACAAGCGCAAGCGGCAAACGTTCTCATGTGTAAGCCGCCAAGCGCCTGTTTGCAAAACGTTTTTTCAGATCTAAAATAAAGTGTAAAATGAAAAACATATCGCTGCTTATATTTTTAT
>JAIPAL010000014.1 GCA_021740085.1 Crocinitomicaceae bacterium | reverse complement strand
GCTTGGTATGCATTACCCTGTAATTCAAGAGGTGCAATCGGCAAGGCCGTATTTATTTTTTTAAATGTTTCGAAAGGAAAAACCATGAGAATTCCTTTTGTATCCTTAAAATTATCGACGTACATAAATATGCCAGGAGCACTAATGTAACCGTGTGTTAAATCTAAAAAAGAAGTGCGGACAGATAATTCAAATGAATAAACTTCGTAGCGAACCTTCAACGATTTAACGCCAGTTGTATTAATTTGCCAAGCATTTTTTGCATTTTTTGTAATCTCCAATTCCTTACCCTGCTCATTAAAAGCACGAACAAGGTTAATATTTTTAGAGAATTCCCTCACCAAGTAAGATCCTGGAGCCCATACTGGCAACTTAACGACTAACGACTTTTGATTGATTTGACTTATTGACATCTCCACTTCAAAATAATGATTTTGAGGTTTAGACATGTGAACAGAATAAGCTATTTCAATCGACCAAGAAAGAAAAGAAGTTATTGTAAATAATAATCCTAAAATTAGTTTCATTTAATTAATATTAATCATGTTAGCAATCTTTTTTGCTGATTCTACTAAGGCTTCAACAGGTTCATTTCCATATGCCAAAGCAACACCCATCCTTCTATTTACCCGCGTAGAAGGTTTACCAAAAATACGAAAATCTGAATTCGGAAATTGAGCAGCCTCCTCAAGTCCTGTAATTATCGGAAAATCCTCCTTGTTATCTTTAGCTAAAATTACTGCGCTTGCGCCATTTTTTGCTAAGGTAATTTCGGTTACGGGAATTCCTAAAATCGCCCTGGCATGTAATTCAAACTCAGAAAAATTTTGTGTGCCCCCAAGCGTAACCATACCTGTATCGTGGGGCCTTGGCGATAATTCAGAAAAAACCGCACCCGTTTTTGTAATAAAAAACTCTACTCCCCAAATTCCTTGCCCCCCCAAAGCAGCCGTTACTAGCGCCGCCATTTCTTGAGCTTCTTGGAGATGAGCCGGATTCATCGGCATAGGCTGCCAACTTTCTTGGTAATCCCCTCGCTCCTGCCGATGTCCAATGGGTGGGCAAAATAAGGTATTACCATTTTTTTGAGTAAGCGTTAAAAGGGTTATTTCATAGTCGAAATCGACAAAAGATTCTACAATTATTTCCTTTAGGTCACCGCGAGACCCCTCCATAGCATACAGCCACGATTTTTCGATATCGTCAGTTGAACGAATGACACTTTGCCCCTTACCTGAACTTGACATTAAAGGCTTTACCACGCAAGGCATACCACATACAGCAACGCCGGCTGTCAACTCTTCTAAACTAGTTGCATAGCGATAAGTAGCCGTCTTTATTCCAAGCTCCTTGGAAGCAAGATCTCGAATTGCTTTCCGATTCATGGTGAAATTGGCTGCTTTCGCACTCGGAACAACATGAATACCTTGTTTTTCGTAATCATAAAACCGTTCTGTGCGAATCGCCTCGATCTCGGGAACAATAATATCCGGCTTATAGGATGCTACTAAGGAATCAAGCGCATTCGCATCAAGCATATTGATGACGGCACATTCATGCGCAACCTGCATAGCAGGTGCATTTGGATAACTATCCACAGCAATAACAAATTGACCAAGCCGTTGGCAAGCAATAGCAAACTCTTTACCTAGCTCCCCTGAACCCAATAACAAGATACGTTTTCTCATGTGACAAAGATAAAACTCAATGTTCGTTAAAATTTATTATTTTAGCATAAATTAGAAAAAACAATTCTAAATGGTAACTTTGGCTTAATGTTTAGTAAACAATTTGTTAATTTATTGGGCACTTTTGAACCTATTCATTTAGAACAAATGGAAAGAGTTAAATTAATGAATCGAGTAGATACAAAATTTGCTTTTGATATAAAAGTGCTGGCGGAAATCCTTCCTGACTTAGCTGAAAACTACTTTGTATTAGAAATTAATACTATAAGAATCCCTAGTTATCAAAGTCAATATTTTGATGATAACAAACTGAGCTTTTACTGCGATCATCACAGTGGCAGACCCAATCGATTTAAAATTCGAATTCGAAAATATGTGGAGTCCAATCTATTATTCCTTGAGATCAAACATAAATTTAAAGGACGGACCAACAAAAAAAGAATCACTGTAGATGATTTCAAGTCTACCTTCTCGAGTGAAATGAATAAATTTATTGCTGACAATAGCATTACAAAATCAACTTTACTACCAACTTTAGAAAATTCTTTTCATCGAATCACCTTAGTTAATAAAACCAGAAATGAGCGCCTCACCTTTGATTTTGATTTAAAATTTACCAGAGAGGACTCAACAAAAGAATATAAAAATTTAGTTATTGCCGAATTAAAACAAGAAAAAATTGACCGTTTATCACCCTTTTTTGTAATGATGAAAAATAGAATTATTCGTCCGTATCGCTTAAGTAAATATTGTTTAGGTGCTATCGAACTTTACAAACAAGAAAAAATTAAAATGAATCGCTTTAAAAGAAAATACCTTTACCTTCAAAATATAGAAAATCATGCTTGCTAATTTTATCACATTATTAAAAGGAACCAATCCAATAAATACAAACGTTGTAGATTCCATTTTCACATGGAATAATTCAGATATTTATACCTTGCTTGTTCGTTTAGCTATCAATACTGTAATCCTTACCATAATTATTCGATTTCTTTATTACCCAAAAACAAAAAGAAAAGATTATTTATTTACGTATTATTTAATCGGATTTATTACTTTTTTCCTTTGTTTCGGTTTAAAGAAATTAGACATAGATACCGGAATGGGACTTGGATTATTTGCTATTTTCGGTATTATCCGTTATCGTACAGATGCCATTGAAATTAAAGAAATGACCTATCTCTTTGTGATTATTGGCCTCAGTGTTGTCAATGCTCTTTTAGCTACACCATCTATTCTAGTTAAAGATGCCTTTCAGATTAACTTAGTAGAAATGGGCTTGATTAATATATCCATTGTATTGATCATTTTTGTCTTGGAATACATTTGGTTGGTAAAACACGAAACGAGAAAAACCATTAACTACGAACGCATTGATTTAATTCACGTTGATCGTTATGAAGAAATGAAAAACGATCTTGAAAATAGAACCGGCTTAGTGATAAATAGGTTTGAGGTGGGTAAAATTGATTTTCTTAACGATACCGCACAAATTCGAATTTATTATTATGCTGATGATCAAGCGTTATCTGATTATCATACCAGCTAAACTTAATGCCCTTAATTTTTATTTCTTTTAAAAGATTGCCTTACTTTTGAGCATGCTCCTTTTGCGTTGGCTTTTATTTCCTATTTCCATCATCTTTTGGCTCATTGGCATTGTTCGAAATGCTTTGTATAATAACCATTTACTTAAATCGTACGCCCCAGAAATTCCCTCTATTTGTATTGGAAACTTACGAGTTGGAGGTACTGGAAAATCACCGATGACCAATTATTTGATTTCGCTATTAAAAATGGAGCATCCCCTAACGGTGCTTTCAAGAGGATACGGTCGAAAAACAACTGGATTCCATTTAGTGAGGCATACAGACAGTAGCCTGGATGTTGGTGATGAGCCTTTAGCGTACAAGCTTGAACACCTAGATACTATAAATGTTGCCGTTTCTGAAAATAGAAGGAATGGAATTCAACAACTGCTACCTTTTCCAACTAATGCTGTTTTATTGCTAGATGATGCTTTGCAACATCGTCAAATAAAAGCAGGGCTGACAATCCTTCTAAGCACATTCGATGCTCCCTTTTACAATGATTTTTTATTGCCGACAGGCAATTTAAGAGAAGCCAAATCAGGGGCAAATAGAGCCGATATCATTGTTATTACCAAATGTCCAAATGACATTAGCAACGAACAAAAAGATGCGGTGACTAAGAAATTAGCGAAATACCAGAAAAAAATCTTTTTTTCAAAAATTAATTATGCAGCGCTGACCCCAATAAGTAAGTTGGTGGTAAAGGATATTGAAAAAGTGCTGATTGTAAGTGGTATTGCCAATCCTCAAGCAATATTGAATCATCTTTCAGCAATCTATACAACGGAGCATATTAATTTTTCAGACCATCACGATTTTAGCCAAAAAGACATCGAAATAATTCATAAAAAATTTGATACCTTTGCTAATAGAAATAGTATTATCGTTACCACTCACAAAGATTTTATGCGATTGAAAAACGTACTTAGTGAATTACATCTAGAAAATTATCCATGGTATATTTTACCAATGACTGTTACGATAGAAAATGAAAATGAATTTAATCAATTAATAAGAAATTATGTTAGAAAAATTTAATGAATCTGTAGCTTACATCAAAAGCCAAACAAAAGTAAATCCAACCATTGGTATTATTCTCGGAACTGGCCTCGGAGGATTGGTAAAGGAAATAAATATCATTGATGAAATTCCCTACGAAAACATTCCTAATTTCCCTGTTTCAACGGTTGAAAGTCATTCTGGAAAATTAATTTTTGGTGAATTAGGCGGAAAACATGTAGTGGCAATGCAAGGTCGTTTTCATTACTATGAAGGTTATACATTGCAACAAGTTACCTTCCCCGTTCGTGTAATGAAATTATTAGGTATCGAAAAACTGTTTTTGTCAAATGCCTCTGGTGGAGTGAATCCTGATTATGAAGTAGGTGAAATCATGATAATGAATGATCACATTAATTTATTTCCTGGCAATCCCCTGATTGGAAAAAATATCGATGAACTAGGTCCTAGATTTCCAGATATGTCAGATGCTTATGATGAGCAAATGATTGAGCTTGCTGTTCAAATTGCAAAAGAAAATAATATTCGTGTAGCCGTTGGTTGCTATGCTGGAATGACTGGCCCTACGCTTGAAACACCATCCGAATATAAGTACGTTCGTATAATCGGCGCTGATGCGGTTGGAATGTCTACCGTTCCTGAAGTTATTGTTGCTCGACACATGGAAATTCCTTGTTTTGCAGTTTCAATCATAACTGATTTAGGAGTACCTGGAAAAATTGAAAAAGTAAGTGTTCAAGATGTCATTAATGTTGCAAGCAAGCAAGAACCAAAGATGACCATCATCATGAAAGAATTAATCGCTCGGATTTAATATGGATCAAAAAATTCGTGATAAATACGAAGTAGTTATTGGTTTGGAAGTCCATGCCCAAATGTTAACACAATCAAAAGCTTATTCAGATGATTGTAATGAATTTGGTGCGACTCCCAATACAAATGTGAGTGTCATAACACTTGGGCACCCTGGCACATTGCCGGTGATGAATAAAAAAACCATTGAATTTGCGATTCGTTTAGGCCTATCTTGTCAAAGCGATATTGCTAGATCCCAATATTTTGCAAGAAAAAATTATTTTTACCCCGATTTGCCAAAGGGCTACCAAATCACGCAAGATAAAACACCTATTTGTGTAGGTGGTCATTTAATCATCAAAGATGATAATGGCAATGAAAAAACCATAGGCATTACACGCATACACATGGAGGAAGATGCTGGAAAAAGTATCCATGATGTCGATGTGTACGATACCTTGGTAGATTTAAATAGAGCTGGTGTACCTCTCCTTGAAATTGTTTCTGAACCAGATATGCGCTCCTCCAGCGAAGCGTATTATTTCGTTTCTGAGGTTCGGAAGTTAGTCCGCTATCTAGAAATTTGTGATGGAAATATGGAAGAAGGTTCCCTCCGTTGTGATGCTAATATTTCAGTCAATTTGAAAGGAGCAACTTCTTTTGGGACGAAAGTTGAGGTTAAAAACATGAATTCTATTCGCAATGTTCAAAGAGCCATTGAATTTGAAATAATAAGACAAATTGAATGTATTGAAAAGCAAGAACATATTCGTCAAGAAACTCGCTCTTTTGATGCCTTTAAAGGAATAACCATTGCAATGAGAGCAAAAGAAGCAGCGAATGATTATCGCTACTTTCCGGAACCGGATCTGCAACCACTTTTTATAACGCAACAAGAAATTGATGAAGTAGCAGCCGAAATGCCTCCTTTACCTAGAACACTGTACTTAAAATATACCAACGAGCTTGGCCTAACGGACTACGATGCAATGAACATCACCGACAACAAAGCCATCGCCCTATATTTTGAGGAATTACTACAACATACAAAAAATGCCAAAGCAGCGGCCAATTGGTTAATGGGAGAAATAAAATCATTTTTAAACGAAAATGGAGTGGAAATAAGCACTTTTCCTATTACCCCTGAACGAATTGCGGGATTGATTCAATTGATTGATGAAGGAAAAGTTTCTACCACAATCGCTGCACAACGGATTTTTCCTTTACTGTTAACCTCTGAAAAGTCATCACTAGATATTGCGCAAGAATTAAACTTGTTCCAAGAAGCAAATGAATCCATTATTGATGGTTACATTAAACGCGTCATTGAAGAAAATCCTGCTGAAGTGGAAAGATATAGAAATGGAGACAAGCAACTCATTGGATTTTTTATGGGAAAACTTATGAAAGTTTCTGGAGGGAAAGCTGACCCAAAGAAATCAAATGGTTTATTACGCTCAACACTCGATGCATTATGAAGTATTTATTATTAGCGCTTTTCCCATTACTATCAATTTTACTCGCTTGTAACGATTCGGAGAGCGAAGAAGAGTTAGCCATAAATTTTCATGTATCCGGAAAAGTACTCGATGCCGATGGACTTACGATCGCTATCAATGCTCCTAGTGAGAATGGGAACGTTATTGTTGCCAGCAGCACGATAAAACCCGATGGCACTTTTTCTATAGATGGTAATGTTCCTGGTCTAGGCTACTACATAATGACCATTGGTAATGATGAAAAAAAGAGCCTTGCTTTACCGCTAAAGCCCCAAGATCATCTTAAGATTAATACCTCATTAGGAACATTTACGGAGCTTCCTAATGCAAGCGGCACTCCTTGGTCCTTAACGATGAATAATTATTTAAAATTGCGACGTAAAGTAGACCTCAAAATGGATGAAATTGCTGGTCAACAAAAAACACTAAGCGAATCAGATTTTTCCAAAATAATAAATCAAACGAAGGAAGAAATTGAGATGTATGCTAGAAATAAAATTAATACATCACCTGATAATCCTTACAATATCATTCTCGGCATGGAATTATTTCCTTCGAGTGGTTTTGAAACGTGGAACATTGACAATTTAAAGGCGCTGGAAACAATTGCCAAAGCTTTCCAAATGAAATACGGTGATTCACCGGCAAGTAATTCGGTTGCTTTTCAATATGAACAAATTGCTGCTGGATACGAGCAATATAAAACAATTGAGAATGGCACCATGCCAGCGCCAGATTTCACACTTACAACTCCTGATGGAAAAGCGCTCACCCTATCTTCGCTCCAAGGGAAAGTGGTATTAATAGATTTTTGGGCATCGTGGTGCGGACCATGTAGAAAAGAGAACCCGAACCTTGTTAAGCTTTATGAAAAATATAAAAATAAAGGATTTACCATTTTATCTGTTTCTTTAGATGACAAAGAAACAGCATGGAAAACGGCAATTGAACAAGACGGGCTCGTTTGGCCAAATCATGTTAGTGATCTAAAAGGTTGGCAATCCCCAATGACCCAAGTTTATGGATTTGATGCTATACCACATACGGTGTTAGTTTCAAAAGACGGAAAAATTTTAGGCGTTGGCTTACGGGGTGAATTATTAGAGCAAAAAATAAAAAGTATTTTATAAATTTAACGTATGAAAAATCTACCTATTTTACTTCTGATTACTATTTTAAATAGTATGGCATTTGCACAAAACAGCATTAATGTTACCGTTTCAGGCAATATATTTAACGCTGACTTCGACTCCGTGAAAATTTCTCATTTTTACGGAAAATACTATAAAGATTATATCGCAGTACCTATCGATAAAAAAGGGAATTTTACCATTAAGGGTAATTTACCGTCAACGGATTATTACGTGCTGAGAATGGGAAAAAGTCAAGCACATTTAATTTTACGCGATAAAAGCGATATAAAAATTTATGGCGATGGAAAGAAAATTAGTAAATTTTGTAACATCGTTGGATCGGATGAATCACATGCCATGAACCAATTCTCCAACCTAATGGATCGTTGGAATATTAAAAGCGATTCTGCCATGACGGCACTTAAAGCAGATACTTCAAAAGCAAAAGCGATTAATGATTACATGAGTAAAGAATTTTTGCAATACCAAAACGATCGACAAGAATTTATTGCAAGTAATCAAAACTCTCCGGCCTTAATCATTGCCTTAATATCCATGAATATTGAAACAGAGTTTGAAGCCTATGAAGGAATTATGAATCAGGTAGCAACGAGCTTTGCTGAAAGTCCGACAGTTAAAGAGTACCTTAAATATATCCAAGGTATTAAGGATAAAAAGATAGAAGAGGCAAGAAAATTAAATGAAGCAGCACTTCTCTCTCCAGGGAAAGTTTCGCCAGATTTTGAGGAGCTAGGGATCGATCGAAAGACAAAAATTAGTTTAGCTAGTTTAAAAGGGAAAGTAGTATTGATTGATTTTTGGGCATCGTGGTGTGGACCTTGTCGTAAAGAAAATCCGAATGTAGTTCGCATCTATGAAAAATATAAAGACAAAGGCTTTACCATCATGAGTGTTTCCTTAGATACGGATAAAGACAAATGGATAGCTGCTATCAATCAAGACAAACTTACTTGGCCAAATCATGTGAGTGATTTAGGTGGGTGGAACAGCCGCGTTAGCAAAATGTATCAGGTTAATAGCGTGCCATTTACGGTCCTTATTGACAAGGAAGGAAATATTATCAAAACTAATCTTCGCGGTGAAGAACTTGAAAAAGAACTTGAAAATATTTTTAAAAATTAAAAATTGAGTGCAACAAAAACCCAAATCTATTTTGCATCGGATTTTCATCTAGGTGCACCCGATTGGGAAAGCAGCCTTCGTCGTGAAAAAAAAATAATTGCTTGGCTAAATGAGATTGAAAAAGATGCCGCTGAAATTTATTTTCTTGGCGACGTCTTCGATTTTTGGTTCGAGTACAAAGAAGTGGTGCCAAAAGGATTCATCCGTTTATTAGGGAAGTTCGCGAGCCTCAGCGATGCAGGCATTAAACTTCATTTTTTTACCGGAAATCATGATATGTGGATTTTTGATTACTTTAAAAAGGAATTCAATGCCCAAATATATCACCAACCTATGCTGCGAAAAATAAATCAGAAAGTATTTTTTATTGGGCATGGTGATGGATTAGGCCCCGGAGACCTCAAATATAAAATCATTAAAAAATTCTTCAGAAGTAAAGTTTGTCAATGGACCTTTGCACGATTTCACCCTAATTTTGGAATCGGTATTGCCAACTATTTTTCTAGAAAAAGCCGCGCTACCAATGGAAAAAATGATGAGAAATTCCTAGGGAAAGAAAATGAATGGCTCTACCTCTACTCGAAAGAAATTGCTAAAAAAGAAAAAATAGATTATTTTGTTTTTGGTCATCGCCATTTACCTATTGAACTTCCTATAGATCAATCAACCTATTATAATTTAGGTGAGTGGATAAGCTATTGCACCTTTGCACAATTTGATGGGGAAGACTTTCACATGAAGAGTTGGGTAGATGGTAAAGTACAGCCTTTTATTTTCAATGAAAACAACTAAGGAATCAAATCAGTATACCCTTGAAGGGACCGACGATTTAAAAACATTCGTAGACGTGTTTTTAAAAAAAATAAGCCAAACAACTTGTGTAGCTTTCTCTGGTGAAATGGGAAGCGGAAAAACTACCCTTATTTCAGAAATCTTAAAAGCAATGGGAATTGATAATCCGCAAGGATCCCCTACCTACTCTATTATTCAATCGTATTCATTACCCAGCAATCAGAATTGCTACCATATAGATGCCTACAGAATAGAAAACTCACAGGAGGCATATCAAATAGGATTAGAAGAACTTTTTGAAGAAGATGCCTACTTCTTTGTGGAATGGCCTGAAAAAATAAAAGAATTTCTTCCTATTAACACAATTTGGCTGTATATTCGTGAAATTGAGCAAAATAAACGTCTGATAACTTTCTAAGATGATTACTGATCCTGATATATTAAAGACCCTAATGCAACAAGGTAAATTTCTGCCAAAAGAGGAAATGCTGGAAATTGAAAGAAAAAAAGGAAGCTTAATAATAGGCATTCCTAAAGAATTATCTTTCCAAGAAAGACGGGTGGCATTAGTCCCAGAAGCGGTTGCACTTCTTGTTGCAAATGGTCATCATGTCATGATAGAAACATTGGCAGGTGAAGGATCTAATTTTACAGACAATGATTATAGTGAAGCTGGAGCAGAAATTTCACAAAGCAGAAGTGCCATTTATCAATGTAATTTAATTTTAAAAGTAGCTCCCCCGTCGGAAGAAGAGGTGGACCTAATGCCAGGAAACCAAACATTTATTTCTGCCTTACAAATCTCCTCGCAGCCCAAGGAAATCCTTGAAAAATTAATAAGAAAGAAAATTACAGCCATCGCTTGGGATTATATAAAAGATGAGGAAGGCGTTTATTCGGTGGTGAGAACATTGGGAGAAATTGCAGGTACCACTTCCATATTAATTGCGGGTGAATTACTTTCTTCTTTTTCTTCTGGCAAAGGATTGATGCTTGGTGGAATCGCTGGGGTACAGCCTACAGAAGTGGTTGTTATTGGAGCGGGAACTGTAGGTGAATTTGCCTCCAGGGCTGCCATCGGACTCGGAGCAACCGTAAAAGTTTTTGATAATTCCTTGACTCGCTTACGTAGACTACAAAATGACATTGGAAGTCGTGTATTTACCTCTGTTATTCAACCTAAAGTATTAGAAAAAGCCATACGACGAGCAGATGTTGTGATTGGGGCTCTGCGTTCTGATGTAGGTAAATCTCCTTGTGTCGTTTCCGAAGATATGGTTCGACAAATGAAAGCTGGCTCAGTAATAATTGATGTTAGTATTGATCAAGGTGGCTGTTTCGCTACTTCTGAAGTCACCAATCACAATGACCCAACATTTATTAAACACGGTGTCATTCATTATTGTGTTCCAAATATTGCATCTCGAGTAGCTAGAACGGCTTCTTTTGCCCTTTCAAATATATTTTCACCACTACTCCTAGAAATTGGGAATAATGGTGGCGCATCAGAATTAATAAAATACCATTCAGGATTTAGAAATGGAGTTTATATTTATAGAGGAATCTTGACTAATGAAGTACTCGGAAAAGTATTTAATTTGAATTACAAGGATATTAATTTGATTCTACCTGGAATGTAATGGCGCATTTTGTTCCTTTAATCTTTCCAAAAGCAGCCTTAGAACTAACAAAGAAAAATGAGCTGATTTATGTTAATTGCATAATTCGAAAGAAATTATTGGTTTTGACGCCCGAAGAATGGGTAAGACAACATGTCCTCCATTTTTTAATAATTCATAAAAACTATCCCCTTTCAAGATTATCAGTAGAAAAATCCATCAATTATAATGGCTTAACAAAACGTTGGGATATTGTTGCGTACAATGAAGGATTTAATCCACAACTTCTGGTAGAATGCAAACAACCAAACATAAAGATTGGAATCGATACATTCTTACAAGCTGCCACGTACCAGAAAATTATTCAGTCAGAGAATATCCTACTGACCAATGGAAAAGAAACAATTTGTTATAATATCAAGAAGAAGGAGGAGGTTCTAAACGACCTACAAGCAATAGGGAACTACTAATTTTGATTCGTTTCCCAATTCCCAGATTTCATTTTGTGAAATTCGCGCGATAGATAAGCTAATTGGATACGCATAGCATCAAATGCTTCCTCCGTTTCCTGTGTAATCTCTTTTCCTCGGATCTTTAATTGAAGCTTCATATGCATGGCGTGAAAGAGTAATTCAACATCTTGACTTTTGGGCATTTCTGCTTTTTTTCTAAATTCTTCCATATAAACAAGCGACCTATCGACCAACTCTTGGTATTTGGTATCATTTACAACAGTTAACAGTGTTTGATGTAAATAGACTAATTCTAACATTACTTCATCTACTTCACTAATATGTCCGCTCGTTTCCTTACCAGTTTGTTGCAATTCATGCGCTATGGAAGAATACCAATTCTCATATTGCCCTAAAAAAGAAGCATCAGGTAATTGTAATTTCACGTATTTCTCCATTAATAAAGGAATATCGAATAAAAATTTCCGGATTGTATCTTCAACATGATACATATAGAGAACATATTCCGCAATATTTTCAACTTTCTTTTGGGCGGCAGTTTGCATTATTTCTTTATATCATTTTCTATTGATTTTTGATTTTCATTCAAGAAAGCAATAAACTCCTTGGTAACATCCATGGAAGGATTAATATAATTAATTTGACCTCCTTCACCATGAATCATCATTAAATCAATATGATGTAATTCACAATATTTTTTACCTAACACTTCTATTTTCTTACTAATTTCTTCTAATTTCTTCATCGTTTCCTCTTCCAATTTCGCTCCTTCTACTTGCTGGTACTGCATAACAGCCTGCTCCATTTGTTGAGCTTTTTGCTGAATTTGAACCACTTCATTCTGAGAAAGTAGACCACTTCGCTCTTTTTCTGAGTTTCGTTGGATATAACCTTTTAATTCGTTCGTTCTTCGTTCCAATTCTGCTTGAAATACCTGCTGCTTTTTTGTTACAATAGCATCTTGTTGCTTGTAAAATAAAAAGTTTTCTTTTATACTATCGTTTGAATAATATACGATCGTTAATCCTTTACTATCATGGGCAACCACTTTCGGTACTGAAGAAACTTTAGGTTCTTTCGTTGTACAACTAATCATTAAAAATGGAGCGAGTAAAATAATATAAGTAAGTGTCTTCATTCTTTTGGTTTTTTAAATTCTAAAATATCATTACGCATGCTAATAAAACGACTTAAGCAATTAGAAAAAAAATTATCGGAAAGTAATGCTTCGATATCATCTAAATTGGGAAATTGATCTTTGTCAAATTTGAATATTTGCTCGTATGAATCAAGCGTGATTTTCAATAAATACTTTGAATTGTATTCATGAATCTGAATTAAATACCTTGGATGTGAGATTTCTTTAACCAAACGCATAGTGAACAAAAATAACTCTTTAATTCTAACTAAGCAGCGTAATTAAAAAGAAACAGCCTCTTTGTCTTTAATCGCATCGAAAATAAACTTATAGGATAACAATTCTTCAAAATCTTTGCCCATTTCCTCTAATTGCACATCATGATCTGGATACGTCCAATGAACCTCCAAGTGATTTTTATTTTCAGCTAATTCATTCAGTAAATAAAGCAGCTTTAATATCTCTAAGGAAGAGGTGGTATTCACGCAATCAAATTGCAAACTTAAGGAAGTATGAACTGGGTTGCTTGCAACATAATTAGAAAGCCATTCATGTGCCCTTATCCAGAAAGTTGCCTCTTGGTCAAGGAGAACTCGACCATTGATCTGCAACACCCCATTAATTTTAAAATTAATTTCAGGACTATTTTCCGTAGCTACAATAAATAAATCTGACATAAGTAGTATTTTATTCGGGGCAAATTTACGCCTAAATGTGGGTATTTGTTGCATCAAGGGAAGCCTTTTTGTAAATAAATAATAAAAAATCAACAATTCGTTTCTATTTATTTAATAGAAAAAGAAATTAATTTTTTTAAAATTATTGTGAGAATAATATAAATGTTTTAATTTCGACCTGTAATTAACTTACACATTACTAAACTCTTTAGATCGGTGAATACTTTATGACTACTATTTTTGTTGCCAAATTAGATTTTGGTGTTAACAGTGAGCAATTAAAAGAATTGTTCGAGCAACACGGAACAGTACTCAAAGCAAATGTTGCTACCGATCGAGAAACAGGTAAATCCCGTGGTTTTGGTTTCGTTGAAATGCCGGATGCTGGTGAAGCAAACACCGCTATTCGTGCTTTAGATGGCTACTTAGTAAACGGAAGGCCGATTGCAGTAAAGGAGGCCGAACAACGAGGAGATACAAGACCAGCCAAACCTTTCGTGCCAGGTAATCGCACTAACGATGATGCAGGCGCTGACAAATTTGATAATAAGCCAAGTTTCTCACCACCGATTATTGAAGGTTTAAAACCAGAACCAAGAAAAAAAGTCAATAAGGATAAAAAATCATCGATAGATAAAGAATCAGATAATCGTAGCAAGAAGCCTAAAATGGATGCCTATAAAAAATCTGGCAAGAAATCATCGTTTTTTAATGACGATGAAGACGACATCGATGATGATCTACTTAATTATAAACGTTCAGATGAGGACGAAGATAATGACGATTAAAAAATTCATCGCTTCCATTTCGGCTTAAATAGTAATTTTGTAGCTACATGAGCATGAATTACGCCAATCAATTAAATCATCCAGTATTTAAAGTAGTTTCTAAATACGCGACCGAAAATGGGATTCCCGCTTTTGTAATCGGAGGGTATGTTCGAGATTTACTATTGAATAGACCTTCCAAAGATATAGACATCGTCATTGTAGGTGATGGCCCTGCATTTGCAAGTGAAATTGCAAAAATAATGCGCGTAAAAAAAGTGTCTATTTTTAAAACATATGGTACAGCGCATTTTACCTATAAAGACTTAGATGTTGAATTTGTCGGGGCACGAAAGGAATCTTATTCAGCCGAATCCAGAAACCCCACTACCATTTCAGGCAGCCTTCAAGATGATCAAAATAGAAGAGATTTTACGGTGAATGCCATGGCACTGAATCTTAATGGACCACAATTTGGCGATCTAGTAGATCCCTTTGATGGTATGACTGATCTCAACAATAAAATACTTAAGTCACCATTAGATCCAGATATAACATTTAATGATGACCCCTTGCGTATGATTAGGGCCATTCGATTTGCGACTCAGTTAAATTTTAAAATTGACAGCAACTGCTTAGAAGCAATTCATAGAAATTCAGATAGAATAAATATCATTACGAAAGAAAGAATCTGCGAAGAATTAAACAAAATTATTTTATCCAATCAACCTTCTAGAGGATTCAAATTACTAAGATCTTGTAATTTACTAGGACATATATTCCCAGAATTATTAGCCCTTCAAGGGATTGAGACCATTGATAACAAAAGTCACAAAGACAATTTCCTACATACGCTGGAAGTATTAGATAATATTTCTGAAACTACTGATAATTTGTGGCTTAGATGGGCGGCCATTTTACATGATATCGCTAAACCACCCACAAAAAGATTTGACAAAATAGTCGGATGGACTTTTCATGGCCACGAAGATTTAGGCGCAAAGATGGTTCCTAAAATATTTAAGGCCCTTAAATTGCCACTAGATCAAAAAATGAAGTATGTACAGAAATTAGTGCGATTGCACCTCCGTCCCATTTCTTTAATAAAAGGAACCGTGACAGATTCTGCCATTAGAAGATTGCTAAGTGAAGCCGGTGATGACATTGATGATTTAATGCTACTTTGCAACGCTGACATTACCTCAAAGAATGAGTTTAAAGTAAAAAAATATAAAAACAATTTTGAATTAGTTGCTGAAAAATTAAAGCTAGTAGAAGAAAAAGATCGAATCAGGAATTTTCAACCACCAATTACGGGCGATTTCATAATGAAAACCTATGGATTAAAACCCTGCGCTGAGATTGGTACCATAAAAAGTCTAATTAAAGAAGCGATACTAGAAGGCAAAATCAAAAATAATTTTGAGGAAGCTAAAGAAGAAATGCTAATTTTAGGAAAATCATTGGGACTAAAAATTACCCACATTTAATTTAATAAACGAAAACATGCCAGGACTTAAATTTAGAGTTTTACTCGATTCGGATAATCAAGAGGAAATTTTTAGAGATATCCTGATTTCAGATTTAGACAATTTTGAGAATTTTTTCCACACTATTCTTACTGCCTTTGAATTTAAAGGAAAAGAAATTGGTAGTTTCTATGTCTCAAATGACGATTGGGACAAGGGCCATGAAATTAATTTGCTAGACATGTCTTATGACGATGATGCCATCGATGCACCAGCTGCAGTAATGAAAGATGCCATCATCAAGAATTTTTTAGAAGAACCCGATCAAAAATTCATTTTGGTATATGATTTTATGCGCATGTGGATTTTTCTTATCGAATTAATCGGCTTCGATAAAAATGACCCCGAAAAACCTAGCATACTCCTAAGCGTTGGAAAACCACCTAGTGAGCAATCAAAAGATATTATGGATGAAAACCTCTTCATAGATAATCAAAATCTTGATGATGAAGGCGACGTTGATGACGATGACGACGATTTTGAAGATGGTTATGAAGAGGATGATTTAAACGGTTTCAATGAATATGAATATTAAACAACAAGATCCAATTGGACAAGCCATTCTAGATTTTACGAAATCTAAAAAACCATTTGATATTATCGTTAATGCGGATATGTGCGATGACGATATTATCCCAATTGAAACCTTATTCCGGAGCTTTGAAGAAATGCCACCCATGGAACAAGATGCCATGCAGCTATGTCGCGGAAAAATTCTAGATGTGGGTGCCTGTGCTGGTCCTCATAGCAGATATCTTAGCGATTCCGGTTTTAATGTTACAGCAATCGATACCTCACCGGGTGCTATATTATACTTAAACGAAATCGGGATCAATGCACATCAAGTAGACTTTTTTGAATTTAATCCCAAAGAACAATTTGACACCATTCTTATGCTTATGAATGGTATTGGAATCGCCGGAACCATAGACAATATAGAACGAACATTAGAAAAAGCAAAATCACTTTTAAAGCCTGGAGGTCAATTAATTTGTGATTCATCTGACGTTAAATTTTTATACGAAGAAGAAGATGGTTCTTTTTGGATGAATTTGAATGCTGCCTATTATGGAGAATTTAAGTTTAAAATGAATTATAAAAAAATAGAAGGTCCCTGGTTCAATTGGTTATACATTGATTATGACAATCTTCACAAGGTGGCCAAAAAATGTGGTTTTAAAAGCAGTAAAATTGCAGATCAAGATCACCATTACCTTGCACATCTTATTCTTTCCTAAATGAAATGCCTGGTTGCCCTTCTCTTTTTATCTATATATTCCTATTCCCAATCCACTAAATCATCGCTTTTATGGGAAATTAAAGGACCACAACAAACAGAGAGTTCTTATATTTTTGGGACCATGCACCTCATGGATGAAGCCCATTTTTATTTTCCAAAGAAGCTAGAAAAATTAGTTTCAACAGTCGATGTAGTTTGCCTAGAAATAGGAGATGTACAGCATGCACTTATAAATCCAGCACTATTAATGCTGAAAGAAGGGAGTTTTTTAGCAAAACTCTCCGAAACGCAAATCGATTCATTATGCAGTTGGGCCAAAATACAGCTATTAATGGAAAAAGATCAATTTATCGCTAATTTTTCAAAAGCAAAGCCTTTCCTCATCTTTCAACTCATACTACAAAATGAATTACCCAATTCTCTTCAATCGCAAGAAATAAAAATGGAGGAGATGTTGGCGACAAAGAAGAAAAAAACAACTATAGGATTAGAAACGATTGAAAGTCAATTAGCCCTGTTTGATAGCCTTCCTGTGAATAGCCAAATAAATTTAATAATGACAGAATTAGCAGATGTATCAAATGTGCTAACTAATTTTAATCTCACGCAAGAAAACTATCTCATGCAGGACGTCGACAAAATTCATGAAGAACTTATGAAAGACATAACAGACCCCTACTTCAACTTTAAATTCATTGATGAAAGAAATGCCAATTGGATAGAAAAAATAAAGAAATTAACCGCCAACCAATCAATACTATTTGCAGTAGGTGCAGGACATTTAGGAGGTGAAAAAGGTGTGCTAAAACTCCTAGAAAAAGAAGGTTTTACTATAACTCCAATACAATTATGAAAAACATAATATTACTACTATTACCATTAATGATGGGAGCTTGCACAACCTATTCTGACCAAGATCTTACTTCGTTTGACAAAACTATACAAGCGCACGTCGCTAAAAATAAATTAAAGTTGATCAAAACGGATTCAGGATTATATTTCAAAATAACAAAAATGGGTTCTGGACGAAATATTCGGTATCAAGATAGTGTAAGCATCTCGTATACGGGAAAATTATTGAGTGGTAAATTAGTTGACATTCAAACGAAACCAATCACATTTGCAGTTAAAGATTTAATCATGGGGTGGAAAGAAGCATTGATAATGTCTCAAAAAGGAAGTGAAATTTCTATGATTATTCCCCCAAGCTTAGGATATGGCGACCATAAATTAGAACAAATACCTCAAAATGCAATCTTAAGCTTTGATTTGAAGGTTTGGGATGTAAAATAAACAAGGATTTAACACTCAATCAAAACTCATTAATTACATTTGCAAGAATAAAAAAGTTATCTATAATAATATGAGCGTTCTAGTAAATAAAAAATCAAAAGTTATTGTTCAAGGCTTTACAGGAAGTGAAGGGACATTTCATGCAGGCCAAATGTTGGAGTATGGAACCGATGTTGTTGGAGGCGTAACGCCAGGCAAAGGTGGTTCAATACATTTGGAGAAACCTGTATTTAATACGGTAAAAGAAGCAGTTGATAAAACGGCAGCCGATGTTTCAATTATTTTTGTGCCACCTGCATTCGCAGCTGATGCCATCATGGAAGCCGCAGAAGCAGGAATTGGACTGATTGTTTGCATAACGGAAGGGATCCCAGTTAATGACATGATAAAAGCAAAAGAATATATTAAAGGATTTAATTGCCGATTAATAGGCCCTAATTGTCCAGGTGTTATTACTGCTGGTGAAGCAAAAATAGGCATCATGCCAGGATTTGTTTTTAAAGAAGGGAAAATAGGAATCGTTTCAAAATCTGGAACACTCACCTACGAAGCAGCGGACCAAGTATCAAAAGCAGGAATGGGAATTTCTACCGCTATTGGAATTGGAGGTGATCCAATAATTGGAACCACAACGAAAGAAGCCGTTGAACTGTTAATGAATGACCCAGAAACAGAAGGAATTGTAATGATTGGTGAAATAGGTGGGAATCTTGAAGCAATCGCAGCTCGCTGGATTAAAGAAAATGGAACAAAACCTGTAGTTGGATTTATTGCTGGTGAAACAGCACCAAAAGGAAGAACAATGGGCCATGCAGGTGCAATTGTTGGTGGTGATGATGATACGGCAGAAGCAAAGAAAAGAATCTTAAGAGAATGTGGAATTCATGTGGTGGATTCACCAGCAGAAATAGGAAAAAAAATGGCGGAGATTTTAAAAATCACTGCTTAAAAATAACTACTTAAAAATAACAGTAATCAAAGCGACTTAGGTCGCTTTTTTTTTGAAATCAATTCCAAAAATCCCAAGTGATTCCGAATTTTATTTGCCATGTAGGCAGCGTATAGCCTTCCATGAATAACTGACTTCGATCGCTTATGAAGTAAGCGATATTATCCAAGCGAGCAAAAAACCGGAATGTTTCGATCTCTAAACCAATCAATACACCCGCATTTAATAACGGTTTCTGAACGACTGAATTCGGCAAGTTGGAGAAGTCAATAATGGTCATAGTTGGAATAAGTCTTGCGGCTCTATAACTACTTGAATACATGATATCTAGCGCAGCAAGCGCCTTTAACTTTTTCGCTTTAAAGATTCCCCCATTCACCATGGTTCGAGCAGAAATCATGTGCATTGGATAAAACTGATACTCCTTATCCATAAGTGTTAGTAGATAAGAGGGTGATACCTCAACAGTACCTAATTTAATCGTCCCATTTAATCCAACTTGGCCAAGTACCTGTTGACTCAAATTTGCATTATTGACCCATGATTGTCCGTCATAAACATAAACCTGTCGTGATGCTTGCCAATTATAACTTAATGCTAAGAAATGTTTACCTAACTTTTCTCTAACTAATCCCTGAATGGAATAAACCTTTTGCAGGGAAAAATCTGAAAGTGAATAACTGCAATTATTGGCTTGATAAAAGCGTTGAAAAGCGCGAGGAGCTATCTGACCATTTGAATTCTCTATGAACAAATAATGTCGCTCTTTTTGCCAACTAGCAGAAGAAATGACAGACCAAGCATTTTTTGCGCCGATAAGATTATACGAAGCGTCATTAGTTATTCTCCAATTCCCAAATTTTAAAGTTCCGTTATAAAACAAACCCAGTTCTAAGGTATCGCGCATGGGGCCTTGATTGGTATAGCGCCAATAATTGGAATTAACACCCATATTGAAAAATAGTGTCCTTGTCTTGTACCCAATTCCAAGTTTATTTGTCAAATCAACCACGCCATAATGATCCGAGGTCGAGGAGCTATCATATTGAATCAATGAATACAGCATATCTAATTGATCTTCTTCATGATAATAACGATCCAAGGAGCTTAATTTAGTATGAAAAGTCAAGCCAAAAAATCGCGAAGAATCTTTAGCAGAAAAATCGATAAAATTGGCTAACTGAATAGTTCGTAAAGTAGAATTTGAATAAGCATTTTCTTTTTTTACAGGAATGAGGGTTAATGAATAAAGCGGTGCTAAAGAATCAGCGACAATTCCATTGGATAAATTCCGACTTTCCTGTGAAAAACCTGCATCGAAACGAAAACTATAAATCCTTGAATTTTTAGCAATGGCCAAAGTATAATCTGAAGATTTCCATGCCGAATTACGATAAAATCCAGTTGAAGCATTATTAGCAGCCTTCAAATTGACCACCCAATCTTTTCTAAATACCTGGCTATAGGTAAATGTCAAATGTTGCGCTCCTTGACTTCCGAAAGAATAAGCTACTCCAATATGAGGAAGCGCGGTATAGTGCAAGATTGAACGCTTATTATACGGGACGTGAAATACATTCCCTGCAGGCGAAAGCATCGAAAATGGATCTAAAAAAGACCCTAATGACAAAGGGGAATTTAAAGGAAACACCCTAGATGAAGATTGGCTTTGCTGATCTATGGAATCTAAACTTCCGTTTGTTTTGTGCGCATATGATAGCGTATCAAAAGTTACCACCCCCAAATTGAGCTGCGAATAGGCAGTGAAACTAAAAAAGAAAATTACCTGAAAAAAGTATTTCATGATAAACAAACTTAATAAAAAAAGGGGCTTGAGGCCCCTTTTCAATATTTTTCAATCAAGTATTACAAAGCGTTTACCAATACTTGTAAACCTGATTTTAAGTTAGCTGCTTTGTTTTTGTGTATAATGTGTCTCTTAGCCAGCTTATCAAGCATCGCAACAACAGTAGGGAATAATTTCTCAGCTTCAACACGGTCTTTCATTTCGCGCAATCTTTTGGTAGCGTTTCTTGCCGTTTTGTGCTGATATTTATTCAATACACGTCTAGTTTCGTTAGTACGAATCCTTTTGATTGATGATTTATGATTTGCCATAATCTATAACTTTATTTTACTTTTTTATTTATTCTACTAATTGCTCAAAGCAACTAGTTAATTCTTGTAGCCCATAGGAGAATCGAACTCCTGTTTCCAGGATGAAAACCTGATATCCTAACCACTAGATGAATGGGCCAAATCATTCAAAAGGTTAATTTTGGAGTGCAAATATACAGTTAAAAACAATAATGACAAACGAAAATTGTGTTTTTTTTATATATTTTCTGATTCTTCCGACGACCTTTTAAAACCTAAACGTTTGGCAGTTTTCAATTTCAATTCATCGCCGATCTGCTGAATCTGTGAAACAGATAATTCTTCCATGACTTCAAATGGAGGTACTAATAAATCAAAAGTTAAGGCATAATGAAATGAAAGTTGCACAATCAACCCAATTATTTGCTCGTTTAATTCCATATTTTGTGGGTCTTGAAATAACCTTCCTAAGGTTCCTTTTCCCTCCACCAAGAAATGACGCTCATGATTAATTAAGATCCGCCCTATTAAGTATCCTGAATCATTTAATCTATTTTGAAGAAATGATTGCGCTAGAAAATTATAAATATAAATAACCCCAAAATATCCGTGATTTTCATCTTCTTTAAAATAAGAGGTTCCCCATAAAGCATTAGAATCTGGTAACCTAAATACATTGCTGTGAAGCGTAAAAACTAATACATCACTTCCCACATATACATGAATTTCGGCCTCTCCTTTTTCATGAAAAGACAAACGTACCCTTTTATCAGTCACACTCTTTTGAAGTTCTGCTAACTCAATTTTGATATGGGCCTTCAATAAAGCAAAAACTTTCTCCGAGTCATTAGAGATGTCTTGTTTCAAAACAGATTTATCGAGTAATACTTGTAAAATTTGAGCTCGATTATTTTCAGTAGGATTATTCTTCATGTTTTTCTATTTATTCAAAGATAAGGATTCCCACTTACTTTTTTGTAATTTGGCATCAATGAATACAAGCATGCATCATTGGAGCCCTATAATCATTCGTTTTTTGATGACTTGGGGAGCAATAATTAGCACTAAAATGCTATTTCTAGCAGCTAATTTTTCCTTTTTAAATATAAGCGCGCATGACTTTATTCACGCCATCCCATTTGACTTATCTACCATCGCACTTTATTCATTACCGCACTTATTTTTCTATTTATTACCCATCAATAAATCGCTACAAGCGGTTAAAGAAACATTGGCTGGTTTCCTTTTTTATGTAACCATAACGATCATTGTTTTGCTAAATATGTGGGATGTAGCCTATTTTCAGTTTAGTCAACGATTAAGCACATTTGATACCTTTTCCTTTTTAATTCAAAGTCCCGACAAAGGATTAATCAACTATTTCATTCTAGATTACTGGTGGGTATCCTTAACATCCATTCTCTTAATAAATTCAATCATTATGCTAGATCTTCGTTTAGCTAAGAAACGAAATAAACAATATGTTTCAATAAAATATCAAGTCCTGTATTTTGCCATTGGGTCCCTCTTATTTTTTTCAATCGGACGATGGAGTTTTGGTCCAAAACCACTTGGTGTTTTAGATGCCAATAAGTACACGAGCGCTAAAAACGTACCCTTCCTATTAAATACCGCTTTTGTGACCCTTAAAACCATTCAATCAGAAAAATTGCCTACTACATCATTGATTTCATTGGAAGAAAGCAAAAAATATTTCAATCCCATAAAGGAAATAAGTTCTTCATCAAAAAAAGAAAATAAAAAAAATGTAGTCATCATCATCCTAGAAAGTTTTAGTGATAAAATGATCCATCAAACAATCAATGGAATTAAAATTACCCCTTTCACAGATTCATTACTCAGCCAATCATGTTACTACGAAAATGGAATAGCCAATGCCAAGCAATCGATCGAAGCTTTGCCAGCTATTTTTGCATCGATGCCACACCTAATGAACACCCCTTATATTTTAAGTTCTTTCTGCAATAATAAACTGAATGCCCTCCCATCCATTCTTAAATCTCATGGCTATTCAACCGCATTTTTTCATGGGGCAAAAAATGGATCCATGCGCTTCGATAGTTTTTCCAAAAAACTAGGATTTGATCGCTATTACGGCAAAGATGAATACCCAAATAAAAAGCACGATAATGGCTTCTGGGGTATTTCTGATGGGTATTTCAATCCTTGGACTATTCAAAAAATAAGTAAAATAAAGCCGCCATTTTTTGTCAGTTTATTTACCATCTCCTCGCACCATCCCTACCAAATCCCAAAGACATACAATAAGAAAATTAGTGGTGCCTTAAGCAAGGAACAGCTCTCATTTCATTATGCAGATGAAAGCTTGCGCGACTTTTTTAGTAAAGCGCAAAAAGAACCCTGGTATAAAAACACAGTATTTGTAATTTGCGCTGACCATATCCCGCAACAGCTGGATAAGACTTCAAAAACTATTTTTGATAAATTTCACATACCCATTGCCTTTTTTACTCCAGATAAATCAATTCCCATTGAGAAAAAATCATCCTATTTTCAACAAATAGATATCGAACCATATATTCTGAATTATCTTGCCATTAATACAACGTATTATGCCTTTGGGAAGGGTGCCGCTAATCATGAAAGTCTCCTTTATCTGAACGGTAGCTTTTATTTATTATCAAATGATACTGAAATTATATTCAATGAGTCAACTAATGCAGCTATTTTTATTGATAAAATCACAAATAAAAGTATCCGTTCTGAAAATAAATCGTTAACTTTGAAATATAGAGGTATGTTGTTTCGTCTAAAATCAATGATAGAAAGGTATCGAAATGATTTACGGCGAAATCAAACAAAAGCAAAATAAAGTGAAAAAGCGCATTTGGTTCATTATTAATCCTATTGCAGGCGTTCGTCGGAAAGACGATATTCCCGCTTTAGTGCGCGAAAATTTGAATCACGATTTATTTGACTTTGAAATTCAATACACGAACTATAAAGGTCATGCCCAAGAATTAGCGAAAGAGGCGATTTCAGCAAACATTGATATCGTTTGTGCTGTTGGTGGGGATGGTTCAGTTCATGAAATTGGCACCACTCTAATTGGTTCTAAAGTTTTATTAGCCATTATTCCTATTGGCTCAGGAAATGGTTTGGCACGTCACATGCATATTCCACTTACCATAAAAAAAGCTATTCACTGTATTAATAATCAGCATGAAATAACAATGGATACTGTCCTTGTTAACGAACAGGCATTTTTAGGTATTAGCGGTTATGGATTTGATGCTTTAGTAGCGAAAAAATTTGTTGGTAGTAAAAGAGGCTTTATGTCCTATTTGAAAATAGTCTTTAGGGAATTTTTCAAATACAATCCTATAAACATATCTGTTGATGCAAATGGTCAAGTAAAAAAATTACCTGTCATGCTTTGCACACTAGCAAACACAAGAGAATGGGGAAATGGATTAGTGGTTTCTCCAAAATCAGATGCTACGGATGGAAAAGTTGAATTAATTTTATTAAAGCCTTTCTCTTTCTGGAGAATCCCAGGCATCGCGTTACAATTTTTATTCAAACGTTCCGACAAAAGTTCTTTCATGGAAGTGATCTCATTTGATAAAGCAACCATTCGAGTATCAGAGAAAATAGCCCATTACGACGGAGAATCAATGGCTACAAAAGGAACACTTAATGTTAAAGTAGTTCCGAAAAGTCTCCATATTTTAGTCGGAAAATAACACAATCATATTAAAATGGATTTAGTTACTATGTTAGATGCATTAGACCGTCTAACAATTTCAAAAAAACCCGTTTGGGGAAAAATGTCAGCCCAAGAAATGGTAGAACATTTAAGTGATCTGCTCATAATATCGAGAGGAGTGAAAAAATTCACCCTGAATGAAAATGACGAGACCATCGCAAGAAGGCAACAATTTTTATATTCAGATAAAGAAATGGCAAGAAATATTGCTGTTCCTTTCACAAAAGATATAATTGAATTACGTCATAATGAATTAGCACTTTCCATTGATGAATTTACAATAGAGTGGCTAAATTTTATTGAATACTACGAAGAAAATCCTGGTGTTACTGAAATCCATCCTTATTATGGTGCATTGGATTTTGAAAAATGGATGAAATTGCATGTCAAACATTTCAAGCACCATTTCCAACAATTTGAATTAATCTGATGAATTTTTGGGTCTTAACCATCGCAATAGGAGTATGTTTAGGGACAATCAATTTTCTTTTTTGGAAGAAAAGAGGATACAGCAATTATAGTAACCTATACATGAGTATAATTGCCTTTTTTGTCTTGACACTACTCCTCTTAAAAATCGTTAAAATCAATGACTAGTCTTATTTATACCATAAGACTATTTCGTAACCCCTTAGGGGTTAACTATTTTTAACGCTGGATGTAATCCAGCGAAAAAACATGAAATAGTTCCCTTTTTTGGCATGTATTTTTATTTAAAATCATGACAAAAAGATTTCGTGGTAAAAAAGCGATGAGTCAGAAGAATCAATACTCCATAACGATTTGATTGGTATCAATCAGTTTACGTAGATTGATTAAGGCATAACGCATACGACCCAACGCTGTGTTGATACTAATATCTTCCAATTCAGCAATTTCTTTAAACGACATGTCTTGAAAAATTCTCATCTGCACAATTTCACGTTGCATTTGAGGCAAATGATCTAAAAGTTCTACCATTTGTGATTCCAACTCCGTATTACATGTTTCTTGCAGAAAATTTCTATCATCATTAGCTAATTTGTGAAAAATTGTAAACTCTTCATTCAAAGTACGCGATTCAGATAAAAAACGAACTCTATTAGTTTTACGAAAATGATCGATGATAAGATTGTGTGAAATACGCATTATCCACGGAAGAAATTTACCCTCTTCATTATAATTACCTTCTTTCATGGTTGTAATCACTTTAATAAAAGCATCTTGGAAAATATCATTCGCTAAATCAGTATCCCTGACTTTAGAATTAATATAACGATATACTCGGTCTTTATGACGCTTTAATAATTGGGCGAAAGCATTTTCATTACCCGATAAATACAAATTGATTAATTCTTGATCTGCTAAGAGATGTAACGACATATTTACTAATTAGTCCAAAAAAAATTGGCGGTTAAGTAAAGTTAGTCGATAGGCAGATTTATTTTTTAATTTCGTTAAATATAACGCTTATATTCTGAAGCAAAAGGAATTTATTAACGTTGGTTGGTTTTTAATGAATATTTATACCATATGAGAAATAATATCATGATTTTGGGATTAGCAACCTTGCTAATTTTTCCACTAATTGGTTATTTACTTTGCCAAATTTCGGGATCAGTTTCACTCCTTGATTTCTTAGAATTGGACAAAATAGATCCTATCTCAATTGGATATGGCCTTGAATTCGGAATCATCTATGCTTTTATCGCTTACCTCCTAATGAATGCGAGCGTGTTTGATAATGTATCAACAAGAATTGACACACTGATTTCATCGCTGAAATTAAAACTTTGGCAGGGGCTTTTTCTATCTCTCTGCGCTGGAGTTGGAGAAGAGTTATTATTTAGAGCAGGAATACAACCCTTCTTGGGTGTAATCACTACCTCCATCCTATTCATTGCGCTTCATGGCTACTTAAATCCATTTAATTGGCGCTTTTCTCTTTACGGTATCATTGCGCTGCCTTTTATTTTACTTCTATCTTTCGGTTATGTTCATTTCGGATTGTATTTCGCGATCGCTGCCCACTTTTCATATGATGCCGTACTTTTTACATTTATCATTCATGAAAATGATTAATAAATTAGTAATTGTTACCTTTGACTATCGATGACAAAGAACACTTCCTCCTATTTTTTCTACTTTAGTGTCCTTTTTTGGACTTTTTCTTTAGGATGGATTTGCCTTGCAGACAAAATCACTATTCATAAGTCCCTTAATCTATTTCATACAAAAGGACTTGATGCATTTTTTCAACTAATTACTCACTTGGGAGATGGATGGACGATCGTATTTGTTTCAGTGACCTTACTCTTCGTTAGCGTAAGGATTTCACTATTGCAGATCATAAGTTATGCAAGTTCAGGTATTATAAGCATCGTTTTGAAGCACAGCGTCTTTACTGAAAGTAAGCGCCCCTATTACTATTTAAAAACGGATCCTACTTTTTATACAATGAGTGACTTCACCTATTTCATCGAACATTCCTTTCCCTCTGGCCACACAACGAGTATTTTTGCACTAATGACCCTATTTGCACTTGCCTATAATAAATCAAAAGGAATAGTTATCTTATTTTTTCTGTGTGCCTTACTAGTTGCTTATTCAAGAATATATCTATCGCAACATTTTCTAATCGATGTTTTAGCAGGATCATTAATAGGTACAGGTACCGCTTATTTTGTCTTTAAACTTATAAACAAAAAATTAGAAAAATTCAATTCACCGTTAGTAAAACTGAAGTCCAACCATGAATAGTTATCGTGTTAGTTTTGTTTTATTGGTGTGTATCGCTTTGTTCCTTCCTTTTTTAGGAACCGTTCACCTTTTCGATTGGGATGAGATCAATTTTGCGGAATGTGCGCGAGAAATGCTTGCATCAAACAATTACTCGACGGTTACAATAGATTACCTTCCATTTTGGGAAAAGCCACCGCTCTTTATCTGGATGCAAGTTTACTCAATGAAACTTTTTGGAATTACCGCATTTGCCGGACGATTCCCTAATTTTATTGCTGCTATTGCAACGGCTTACTTTTTATACCTAGCTGGAAAAAAAGTTAAAAATGAAACTTTTGGATATTGGTGGGTAGCCTTTTATTTAGGTTCTTTTTTGCCCAATTTATACTTTCATTCAGGTATTATTGATCCATGGTTTAATTTATTCATCATTACTGCTATTTATCATTTGTATAAAGGTCACAAAAATGAATACGGAATTGGGTCATACCTAATTGCAGGTGTTTTTATGGGCTTAGCCATAATGACAAAAGGACCAGTCGCGTTGGTTTTAGTTGGTGGAACCGCTTTGATCTACTTTATTTCAATCCGATTTCGACAATTTCCATCGGTAAAACAACTTATTACATTTTTTGTATTCACGTTTCTAATAGGTGGAATTTGGTTTATGCTTTTAATCAATACGGGCAATAAGCACATGATTTCAGAATTTATTAGTTACCAACTTAGGTTATTTCAAACCCAAGATGCAGGACATGGAGGGCCATTTTATTACCATTTTGTTATTCTTCTATTGGGTTGTTTCCCTGCCTCCTCTTATGCAATAGGTTATTTTATCTTTCAAAATAAACATAAAAACAAAAAGGAATCCTTTGATTTATGGATGAAAGTGGTTTTTTGGTTGACATTACTACTCTTTTCGATCGTGAGTACTAAAATTATACATTATTCATCGCTTTGCTATTTTCCGTTGACCTACTTTGCAGCAAGGTGGGTACAAGAGTTGAAAAGTACCAAACAAATAAAAACAGTTTCTATTTTTACGATTAGCTATTTAGTTATTTTTTCAATCATACTCCTATTTATACCTTATGCTTTGCAGCACAAAGAATGGCTAATCGAAACATTTAACATTAATGATCCCTTTGCAATAGCGAATTTAAACGCGGAACTTTCATGGAGTAATTGGGATTATTTTCCGGGAATTTTATTTTTAACGGGTGCTCTTTTGTCCTTATTATTAGTAGTTAGGAAGCAATTAAAAATAGCCATCATTGCATCACTATTAACAGTGGCCTTAGGAATATTAACCATTCAAGCCAATACATTATCTAAAATTGAAGGGATATCGCAAGCTGCTGCCATTGAATTTTTTCAAAAACACAAAAATGAAAACTGCTACCTTATTCCGCTTGGTTATAAATCATATGCGCATCTATTCTATGGGGAAACAAAAAATCATAAAAACAATAAGCGATTTGATGAAGCATGGTTATGCAATGAAACAACTGATAAACCGGTGTATTTCGTTTCAAAAATTGATCGTAAGGAAGGTTATTTAAAAGCCTATCCCAAATTATCCGTTTTATATGAAAAAAATGGATTTGTTTTTTATACCAAGAAGGACAAATGAAAATAGTAACTGTATAAGATTCATTACTTTTGTAAAAAAAAATAAAATATGCCACAATTATCGAATAAAGCAATAGAAATGCCCGCTTCTCCTATACGCAAATTAGTACCATTTGCAGAGAAAGCCAAAAAAAAGGGTTTAGTTGTTTACCACCTAAACATAGGACAGCCTGACATCGCCACGCCTGAAAGTGCTTTAAATGCCATAAGAAATTTTGATCAAAAAGTGATTGAATACAGTCATTCGGCTGGATTCGAGAGTTATCGAATTAAACTTGCAGCTAAGTATCAAAAAAATGGAATTGATGTAAAAACCGAAGATATTATAATAACTACCGGTGGATCTGAGGCCTTAGTTTTTGCCTTAATGGCGACGTGTAATCCAGGTGACGAAGTAATAATCCCTGAACCGTTCTATGCCAATTACAATGGTTTTGCTATGATGGCTGGGGTACAGGTTGTTCCTGTAATTTCCAGCATTGAGACCGGCTTTGCTTTACCTCCCATTGAAGAAATTGAACGAAAAATTACTTCAAAAACGAAAGGAATTGTTATTTGTAATCCAGGAAATCCGACAGGTTATTTGTATTCATTGGACGAGTTGAAGCAATTAGCAGAAATAGTAAAGAAACACGACATCTATTTATTTGCCGACGAGGTGTACAGAGAATTTTGCTACGATGGAGCAAGTCCTCATTCTGTAATGAATTTGGAAGGCATCAGTCAAAATGTAGTGATGATAGACTCCGTATCAAAACGTTACTCCATGTGTGGAGCAAGAATTGGGGCATTAATTTCAAAAAATGAAGGTCTTATTTCATCGGTATTGAAATTCGGTCAAGCGAGGTTATCTCCCCCAACTATTGATCAAATAGCAGCAGAAGCTGCCTTAGAAACCCCAGATTCTTATTTTGAAGACGTGGTCGCAGAATATGTTGAAAGAAGAAATATTATGGTCGATGGCTTGAATTCGATAGACGGCGTATTTTGTCCAAAGCCAAGGGGCGCATTCTATTGCATAGCAAAATTCCCAGTTGATGATGCGGAAAAATTTTGTCAATGGTTACTGGAATCATTTTCCTACGAGGGCCAAACCGTTATGATGGCGCCGGCCAATGGATTTTACGCTACTCCTGGTGCTGGAAAACAAGAAGCAAGGATTGCTTACGTTCTAAACCAAGAAGCCTTGAAAAAAGCAGTTATTTGTCTTCGTGAAGCACTTAAAATTTACCCAGGCAGAATTTAATAAATGGAAGTTCAACTATTCATCGAACAGTTAGAGGGACCTAGAAAACCTGAATTCTTAGAATTAAGAAGAGTTATTGTCGAAAATCTCCCACAAGGATTTGAAGAAACTATTGGTTATGGCATGATTGGATATGTGGTTCCTCATTCTATTTACCCTGCGGGGTATCATTGTACGCCTAAACTTCCTTTGCCTTTTATAAATATTGTAATGCGCAAGGATATTATCACACTTTACCACATGGGCCTATATAGTGATGAAAAGTTACTAAGCTGGTTCAAGGACGAATACAGTAAATTCACTAAGCTAAAACTGGATATGGGTAAAAGCTGTGTCCGTTTTAAAAAGTCAGGTGATATACCATTTACGCTAATTGGCGCACTAATTCAGAAAGTTAGTGTAGAAGATTGGGTGCATCTTTACGAAGAAAAATTGAAGGCGTAGTTCTTACCTTAGATTTGGCGTGTTTCTCGACTTACCGTGTCTCTCGACTCCGCTCGATTCACATAAAGGGCGCTCGATTCACTAGCAGGGCATCGAGCGGAGTCGAGATGCACTCGATAAACTTTATAAAAGCTAGCCAAGTGTTTCGACGAAGGAGGAATGTATCGAGGCTAGCGTTAACGAATAATCAATTTTTACCACTAATATATTTCCTGTATTCCATTTTTGTACTATCGAAAGAAAAATGTTTAGCAAGCGAAGAAGCATTCTCCTTATCCACTAATCGATCGGACATAAATTTAGCAACCGTTAATTGATTGGCATCAAAAGTAAATAAGGGCATTATTTTTTCAGCATCTGCTGCATAAAGACACATATTAACCAAGGCCAATTGTAATGCTTCCACACGGTCATCTTCAAAACTTTGGTCCTTTAATTCTTCAATAAAAACAGCGGTATTGTTCAATGTTCTAGAACAGTTTACGTTGGAATTATTCGGAGATGATGTATTAGTGACAACGTTATTAGAAGAATTAATCGAAGAATTAGATGAATTGGTTGTAGTTGTTGTTGTTGTTGTAATAACCGTTGCACTATTTGTATTAGCTGGAGCATTTCCCGAAATAGTAACATTAGCAGGAACAAGCACATTGGTATTAATTTGAGCATTCGGATCCACCACTTGACCATTGATGTTAATACTCATGTTTACGCCCATATTTTGACCAGAAGTAGAATCTACAATATTCATCTGTATACCCGCAGCACCATTAGCAGGAGTTGCTGAATTTGTGATGTTTACATTTCCACCAGTAGTTTGCCCGTTTACATTCACATTGATGCCCACATTACCATTTGAAGAATTAGAAGGTGTTGGGGTTGGAGTTGGAGTTGCTTGAATGTTAACCGATCCATTTCCCGATTGTTGAGTCGTAGTTTCTGTAACTACCGTTGTGGTGGTAGAATTTCCAACAAACCCAATACCAACAGAGCCATCTGAAAAGGAAGCATTGTTATCTGGTCGATAATTAATTACCGTTTCACCAGTAGATGCACCTACCGTCGGGGTTTGACTTATCAATTGTAATTTACCCTTTCCTTTTTTAAAGACAATGCGTGTGGTGATATCACTTGGAGAATCAATGAAAAAGTTTTTATCAATGTCGGCTGTTTTACCATCTGAAAAGATCAATTTCACTGAATAAGCGGAATTTACTAATCCACTTACCACCACATTAGTTTGTGGCAACGAATTTTGTTTTACGCCATTTAATATGACATAAAATGTTTGACCATTATTGTTGAAAACAGTAAAATTTGATTGAGCAAAAAAACAAGAACTTAAAATACAAAAACAGAAGGCTAATTTCATTTTCAATGATTTTTGATGATTAATTTTTCTAAATACCGGTTAAAATTACTGCTTATTTCAATAAGATATATCCCATCAACGAAATTAGATGTGTAAATAAAATCATTGTTTTGACAAGTTTGACTAGAAAGTAATGCCCCGTTTAAATTATAAATCGCTAATTGATAAGGCGTAAAGTCTGGTGTTCTCACCTTAAAACCAATTTCACAAGGATTAGGATAAATTCCAAAATCATCCACTTTTTTGTTCTCAAGATTAGAAATCGGATCGTTGTTTTCAAATGCCCCGATATCCACTGAACTACCAACAAATCTTGCATTTCCGAGGTAATCAGTCGCAGACAAAAAAGCACCCACTGAATCCCCTTTATTGATACAATCAATGGATGAAGTACTCAAATTAAAATCAAACAATAAGGCGTCATCGTTCAGTCCTAATTGGGTGGATGGATTGACCAAATTCGGATTAATTCCCAGATGATTATGCGTGGTATCTCCTAAACTGGTGACAGGTGTATTAAAAATAATAAAATTGGCCATAGGCTCTTGAATCCAATTCTTATCAAAATTAAACACATTACAGGTTAAAATTTGAATTTGTGAACTCGTATGAGTTGTCGCATTATCATTACCATAAAATAAATTATTCTTGGCTTGAATTTGAGAAGATGCACCAATATTATAGAAGGCTCCTCCACCAAGCTGAGCAGAATTATTGATAAAATGGTTGTTCATTAATTTCACTTTACAATCATAAATATAAAGTCCTCCCCCATAAAAAGCGCAATGATTATTTGCGATTACATTATTTCGAACAATGTATTCTGTACTGTCCCAAACACCACTATTGTTATGTGATAAATGCAACCCTCCTCCTCCGTCTGTAATCCCGCAACTGCCATTCATTGTATTATTGTTGCAAATTAAATTAGATTCAATGGTAGTTTTACCCATCGTGCACATAATTGCCCCCATTCTATCCGAGGTATTATGATGAATAATATTGTTTTTCACCAAGCTAACCCCACCATCAATTCGAACGGCAGCCAAGTCATTATTATGTGAATTATGATGAATGTTATTATTTAAAAAATTCAAATACCCAAAAATAGAGAAGAAAGTGCAGCCCCCGATGTTGTTATGCATTTCATTGTTTTCAATATCGGCAATTCCATATACATACGCTATCGAAACACGAGCTCTGTTATCATGAATATTGCAATTTTTCAAGTACAATTTTTGACTTCCTTGCATATTAGCATCAATGATTTTTCCATTACTTTGATTCGCGCGACTTTGATTGTGGGTGAATTCACAATTATCAATCGTTAAATCGCGGTAAAAAATATAAACAGTAGCAAAGCCATTTGCTAGACCATTAACACCATGTTTTACATCTTTAATAATACAATGCGTTAGGTTGGTAGAATCAACAAAATTTCCGCTAAAACTATTGAAGCGAATCCCACGCCAACCACCAATTGAACTTTGATCATTGTACCATCCAGTTGTATCTTGCATTTTAAATACCACTGGATTGGCGAGCGTACCTTGTGCTTTTAATTCGCCTGTAACAGCTAAGCCATAAAACCCTTGAAAAACCACTTGAACCCCTGCTTGTATTTCCAGCGATTGATTTCCATTTATTCCAATATTTCCTATGACATTATATGGAGATCCTGCCATCGTCCAAACACCAGAAACGGCACCAGAAACATTAGTTTGTAAATAAGCAGAATTTAATAAGGCAAGTGTTACTAATAAGGTAAAGATCTTCATGGTTTATTTTTTTGTTAAATATATTGCTTTTTTCACACTTGTAAATGGACTTTTGAATACTTTCGCTGCATGAATTTTGTAATCATCGACGTTGAAACGACTGGGGGGAGCGTAAATAACTCAAAGATAACAGAGTTAGCTATTTATAAATTTGATGGTGAAAAGATAATCGACGAATTTGTTACACTTTTAAATCCTGAAATACCCATTCCTGAATTTATTGTTCGATTAACTGGCATAAGCGATCAAATGGTGACGAATGCTCCCAAATTTTATGAAATAGCCAAACAAGTAATTGAATTTTGTGAGGGCTGTGTCTTCGTGGCGCACAATGTAGCTTTCGATTATGGAATGTTTAGAAGTGAATATAAAACGCTTGGCTATGATTTTCGATTTCCACACCTTTGCACTGTAAAAGCAGCCCGATTAATCATACCGGGACATGAATCGTATAGCTTAGGAAAACTAACTCGCGCACTCGGAATTAGCATAAATGGAAGACACAGAGCAGGCGGTGATGCATTAGCGACCACTGAACTTTTCCAAATTATGCATGAAAAAGATCAAGAAAGATTAATTGGATTAATTCAAACGGAGATAAATCCAAAAAAAATTCACCCCAATCTTTCCATAGAAACCATTGATGGACTACCTCAAAAAGCAGGGGTTTACCTATTTTATAATGAGTTCAATAAAATAATTTACATCGGAAAAAGTATTTCCATAAAGAAAAGAGTAGAACAGCACTTAAACAATACGAAAACGGCTAAGGCAATAAAAATGATTCAAGATATTGTTCGCGTTGAATACGAAATTACAGGATCTGACCTTATAGCTATGTTGAGAGAAAGTGAATTAATTAAGACTCACAAACCCTTATATAATAGGACGTTGAGAAATAGTATTTTTTCCTTCGGACTTTTTGATCAGCAAAACGAGGATGGATACATTACCTTAAAAGTGGAATCTTTGAGTAAAATTGATGCCTATCCATTGATTCATTTTAACAGCAAAAAAGATGGAATTGAATTTTTGAACGCAAAAGTAGACCATTACCAACTTTGCCAAAAACTAAGTCATTTGTATAAAAGCCAAGAAGCATGCTTTCATTATACCATAAAAAAATGTGCAGGGGCTTGCGTTAATATAGAGCATCCAGATGACTACAATAAACGTGTAAATCAATGCATTGATGCCTTAACTTTTGAAGGTCGATCCTTTTACATAATCGATAAGGGACGAGAGAAAGTGGAGAAAAGTATTGTTTGGATTGAAAATGGAGTGTATCAAGGATATGGCTTTGCTCCCTATCACTTTCATGGAAAAGGTCCCGATGCTTTCAAACGATATATTAATAAACAGAAGGAGGATAGAGATATAAAAACGATTCTTAATTTATTTCTTAGAAAAAATGAGTGGGCTAAAATTATTGAGCTTTAGCGATAAAAAAAATATATCTTCGTAACGATGAAAGGAAAAGCAATTGTTTTAGGTTCAGGCACTTCTCAAGGTGTTCCTCTGATTGCATGTAACTGTCAAGTTTGTTCCTCTGACGATTTAAAAGATAAACGATTACGTTCCTCCTTGCTTTTCCATGTTGACCAAAAAAATTATGTAATTGATGCTGGTCCTGATTTTCGACAACAGATGCTAAGAGCAAATGTAAACGATCTGGAAGGTATACTTTTTACGCACGAGCACAAAGATCATATTGCAGGTTTAGACGACGTTCGTGCATACAATTATCGATACAATTCCCACATGGATGTATTCTGCACCTTGGAGGTAGAGAACGCGTTAAAAAGAGAGTTTTCTTATATTTTTAATAACGATGCCTATCCCGGAATTCCAAAAATTAAACTGCATCAGATAGACAAAGCGCCCTTCCAATTATCCGACAAATGCACCATTATACCCATCCAAGTGAACCATTACAAAATGCCAGTTCTTGGATTTAGAATCGGAGATTTTGCCTATATTACGGATGCTAAAACCATTGCTAAAGAAGAAAGTGATAAATTGAAAGGAATAAATATATTGATCATAAATGCTTTACATCAATCAAAACACATCTCCCATTTTAACCTGGAAGAAGCCTTGGCATTTATTGACTTAATTCAACCAAAAAAGGCCTACCTGACCCATATTTCACATTTATTTGGAAAACACAATGATATTCAAGCTCTCCTTCCTCCAAATGTTTATCCAGCTTACGATGGCTTGGAAATCGATTTTAATTACTAAATCACCTTTGTGAATAATTAAATTTTAATGGTGTAATTATCAGTTTCGATTCTTATAATTTCGAAGTTAGAAAAATATGGAAAAAGAAAAACGTATTGATGTCAAGCGATTAATCGAAAGTAAAAATAAAAAAATTGCTTTTTGGTTACCAAAATTTGTTATTCGCTACCTCGAACGAATCATTCATCAGAAAGAAATAAATCATTATCTCGAAAAATATAAAAACATCAAGAATGCAGCTTTTAGCGATGCCCTATTGGATGAATTTAATATTAGCATCGCTTCAACAGGCATAGAAAACATCCCGAAATCAGGGCCAATCATAATCGTACTCAACCATCCACTGGGTGGAATGGATGGCCTTGCATTAATTTCGCTGCTAAAAAGCCACAGACCCGATGTGCGATTTATTGTGAATGATTTACTCTTAAACCTAGAAAATCTAAATGGATTATTTATCGGGGTAAATAAACACGGTAAAAACAACAGATCAGTGCGAGAACAAATTGCCAAGGCCTTTGAATCAGATCACGCCATTTGCCTGTTCCCTGCAGGATTAGTGAGTAGAAAAATAGATGGCGTGGTACAAGATCTACCTTGGAAACGAACATTCGTTACCTATGCCCGTTTATTGGACAGACCAGTTATTCCTATTCATATAGATGGAAAATTATCGCCATTTTTTTATCGCTTGAATAGTTTACGTAGATTTTTAAGGATAAAGACCAATATTGAAATGCTATATTTATCCAATGAATTATTCAAACAACGCAATAAAAAATTAACATTTACAATAGGTAAAGAAATACAAATGGACCAATTTGACACTTCACAAAATGATTATGAAGTCGCGAATGAAATTCGGAAAATAGTGCATGAACTAAACTAAAAAAATGGAAGAAATACTACCAGCAATTGATAGATCTATTCTGAAAGCTGAATTAAATAAAGATTGTTTTACCAGGCTGACGCGAAAAGGTAATAATGAAATTTATATTGTCAATGACAAAAATGCGCCAAATGTCATATTGGAAATTGGAAGATTGCGAGAAATTACATTTCGTGCATCAGGAGGCGGTACCGGAGAATCCGTTGATTTAGATGAATACGATAGAGGTGAAAATACCTACCAACAATTAATCGTTTGGTCACCGGAAGATGAAGAAATTATTGGTGGATACCGGTTCATTTTATGCAAGGATTCAATCGACAAAAATGGAAACATCAATTTATCAACAGAGCACTATTTCAAATTCTCTGATAATTTCATAAACAATATCCTACCCTATACCATTGAATTAGGTCGTAGCTGGGTGCAACCCAATTTTCAGCCAACTGTGAATCCACGGAAAGGATTATTTGCCTTAGATAATATTTGGGATGGACTTGGAGCACTTGTCCGATTTAACCCAAATATCAAGTACTTTTTCGGGAAGGTAACCATGTATAAAAATTACAACACAGATTGCCGTGATTTCTTGTTATACTTCATGCATAAATACTTTCCGGACAACGAACAACTAATGGTTCCTATTAATCCGCTGCAACAAAACTATGATACCAGTTATGCAGAAAAGCAATTAAAAGGACTTGACTTTCGAGATGGATTTAAAGTGCTGAATGGTCACATACGTGAAAATGGGGAATTCATTCCTCCATTGGTAAACATCTATATGAACCTTTCACCAAGCATGAAAACGTTTGGAACCGCAGAAAATGTGGAGTTTGGAAATGTGGAAGAAACAGGAATTCTAATAACGATCGACGATATTTATCCAGATAAGACGGAAAGACACATGGCTTTTTAAGCAGACCAACTGTATTTTTCCATCAATTCATCAATGTTTTTCACCCCTGATTTCTGTACAATCCGTTCTTTAATTCGATTAATAGAAACATTAACATGCGCTACGTTAAGCGCCCTGCTTATGTATATTGATGGTTTTCCATAATAGTACTTCATTTTTAACATCAAGGCATCTTGCTTCGAAACTAATTTTAGTAATTCATTCATTAGTTGATTCACATCAAGTAAATTATTGGATAAACCCGCATGAGTTTCCGATTCTGAATAATTTTGACGTACGATTGTGGTCTGATATTCTGGAATTAATTTAATTGCACCTTTCCGATTTCTTCTTCGTAATTCAGAAAGACAAAAATTGTTCACCACCGTACGCAACCATGCCTTAGAATTAAATAAATCAACATTGTCGACATACTTAGTTTGCAATAATTGATACAAATGAAGACAAGCATCTTGAAAAACATCTTTAGCGTCATCCAACTCAAACTTATCTTTAATGAGCATCATAAAAAAAGATTGATGACGATTTAAGATCTCGGTAAATAATACATCTACTGTATTTTTGTCCATGAATTTTGCGGGTTAGATTAAAATTTCTGCATCATGTCCAAACAAATAATCGAGATTTTCAATGCTACTTTCCAGCTGTGTAATAGAAGTAAAGGAAGCTAATTGATTCACTTCATTCATGACTTCCAAAAAAGTATCCATTGGATTCCTTACCACGTATGTGAGCATATTATTCAATTTCATTTTAAGAATTAACGCTGAAATTTCTCGCCTCGTGTCCAAAGAATTCATACCAACAGGATACAAAAAAAATACGATTGGCAAAATAGTTAATTCCGATGATTCCATTAACTCAGTAACATAGGCTTGAAACAATAGTTCAGTTGGATCGCCAATTAGTATATCACACTTAATCAACAATTGATCTTTCAATCGAACAATATCATGGCATAAACCATCCATATTGTAGACAGTATGAAAAGGTAATTCTTGCTGATTAAAAATAACCTTAGCCTTTTCCCCTGTTACTATATTTTCTCGCTGATACGTCAATAATTGAGCGCTACAATTCTCGTTAGAGATAGCTAATTCGCAATACTTTTGAGCATGATCCCCTACAAACAAAATGGTTTTTAAAAGCATATAGATTACAATTATCCTATTAAATTAGTCAAAAAATGAGGAAATGAAAAAAAATAAGTACAATTTTACATTCAATTAAACGTTCGCTTGCCCATGCACGCTAAAATCTTATGCTGCTTCCTACTAATCAACTGTTATTTTCACGCTCAAAGTGGAGGTAACAACGCCTTTTCCTTACTTAATTTTAACTACAGTGCACGCTTAGCTGGCATTGGCGGTTATTCAAATAGCGCACAAGACCAAGAAGTATCGCAAGGCATAATTAATCCCTCCTTAATTAATTTAACGATGGCCGGAAACTATTCCATCAACCAAGGACTTCTTGCCAGCGGTATTAATTTTGGTCAACTTGCCACAGCAATTCCTCTAAAAAAGGGAGTGTTACTACCTAGCATTCGTTATATCAATTACGGAAATTTTAAAGGAACAGATGAATACGGAAATCTCACCAACAACTTTTCAGCACTAGAATACGTGGTGGGAACAGGCTACGCGTATCCCATAAACCAAGCGATGACGATAGGTGTAAGTTTAAATGTAATCGGTTCACACCTAGAAACGTATTCCTCATTTGGAATTAGCTCAAACTTTGGTGCCAGCTACACCAGCTCGAATAAATTAATCAGTTTTAGTTTGCTAGCAAAAAACATTGGGTACCAATTAAAAAGTTATGTACCACAAAGCAGAAGAGCTTTACCCCTAGATATTCAAGCGAGCACCTCCCTAAAATTAAAACATGCCCCTTTTCGATTTTCATTGATTGCACATCATTTAAACCAATGGGACATTACCTACTTTGATCCAAGTATAAAACCAACTGTAGACGCATTAACAGGAGAAACAATTCCTCAAACAGGCGCTGGATTTGGAGAAATACTCGCACGGCACTTTACCTATCAAGTTGAACTACTAACAAAAGGTGTGTTACAATTGAGATTCGGATTTGACTACAACAGGCGCCAATCCTTAAAACTAGAACAAAATCCAGGCATGTCCGGTTTTTCATTGGGATTAGGACTAAAATTCAAGAAATTCAGCTTAGATTACGGTTTCAATGTGTATTCTAAAGCAGGGTTTTCTAATTCCATTGGCTTAAGTTCCAAGCTTTCTGATTGGAAGAAGGGGAAATAACCATTTTCATTCTAACTTTCTTCTAATATCTTAATTTCATTATCACTTAAAGAGTTTTAAACTCTCCCTTAATCCCTCTCCTCAACAAGCTGATAGAGACTGAAGCTACATTTGGTCCATAAAAAAAGCCCCTTCATTACTGAAGAGGCTCTTTAAAATCGGCATCGACTTACTCTCCCACCCTCAAAAGGGCAGTACCATCAGCGCAAGCAGGCTTAACTTCTCTGTTCGGAATGGGAAGAGGTGGACCATGC
>JAIPAL010000069.1 GCA_021740085.1 Crocinitomicaceae bacterium | reverse complement strand
AGCACGTCCTGCAAAATCAGTTCGAAGCATCGAATCATTTTTGGATACGTCCGAAAGAACGGTGTATCGCTACCTAGATTTATTAAAAGATTTGGGCTTCACCATAGAGAGAGACAGTAACAATAAAATTTTCATTGCTTCATCGGCTGATACTGACCTCATTCCGTTTACGCCACAGGAAGCCGAGTACTTGAAGATGTTACTATTGTCGTCAGGAAAAGAAAATCAATTAGCACAGAGTGTACTACAAAAGGTGCAGCAAACCAGCGAAATTGAAATAGGTGCTAATAGCTTATTTAAAGCACATCTTGCCAAAATTGTGGAGCAGATTTCAGTGGCAATCATAGAGGGGAAACAACTTTTGATCAAAGGATATAGTTCTGCAAACAGTCAAAGCGTTACGGATCGTTTGGTAGAACCAACTTGTTTTACCGATAATTACGATTCGGTTTCTGCATTTGAAATTAAAACAAGATTGAATAAATATTTCAATATTGAACGTATGACTGGGGTGGAAGTTCAAGATACTCCAATGAAGCATGAAGCCCAACATGAATTTTATAAGCCTGACATTTTCGGATTCCAGGGCAAGAGCATGAACAAGGAAATAGAATTGCAAATGACCATGAGAGCTTACCTAGTGCTAAAAGAAGAATACCCCATGAGTGCGGCATTTATTAAACAAATTCCCGATACAGGTAAATACTACTTCAAGGCAAACGTGCAAAGCTTTCAAGCTCCAGGACGTTTTGTGTTGGGCTTTTTAGAGGAAGTGAATGTAGTAGGCTCAAAAGAATTTATACGCTTTATTCAAAAGGTGGTAAAGAAAAATACTTAATTCTTTTTACGTCTGTATTTTCCCCTGGTTTGGTAATAATACCTGGAACGATTCTGACTTTTAATTGCGTTCTTTTTTGTGCTCACAGGCATGCGCACATGACCTTTTCTGAATTTTCCTTTATAATCAATACTCGGCTTTACATAAACGGGCTTTCTACCAGAGCTTGAATCACTGCTATTGCCGCAAGCTGCGAGCAGAAGGAAAATGCAGGATATTAAAAAGAATCGAAGTTTCATAAGGTAAAATATTTCCATGCCGCATAAACCAAAGCAAGTGGCGCACTTAACAAAAACACCAAACTTACTATGCAGCCTCGGCTTGTCTTGTTATACACTTTGTTGTACAAGGCTTTCTTAGGATCAGTTATCCAGCCCATACCTCTTGGTGCTTTGAATCCTAGGTTGTGGCGAATAACACGTTTTACCGAAGTACGCGCTGCAATTCTTTTTGTGAGGGACGGTATGCGGAATCCGAATTTCATAATAATTTCTACAATTTATTTTCGGAAGCAAGTCTCCAATATTGATAACCTATTGCTGTCAATCTGCATGACTTAGAATTCATTGCAGCATAATACATGTGTTCCTCATCTACTGGAACAACAAGGCCAATTTTGACATATTCTTGTAGCAGTTTGAAAGTTTTCACTTTCTGCACATCATGATTTTCAAAAGTATCTTCAAATTCAGGGTTCAATTTAAAATGTTCATTTGGGCTAGGAAATAATTCAACAATCATTCTTAGTTTATCAATTGGAACTCTTGGATTTATTTTTCTTAATTGAACAAATTTTGAAACATTGGTTTTAAATATAGGTCTTTGATCCCACGCACCTAAAGCTTCATCGACATAAGCATAAACACTACCTGGTGTTACATTACCTCTTAAATCAGCTGCTCCACCTTCAAAAGCATCTAAAAGAAGGGAAGTGAAAACTCCGCCACCATTTACTTCTATGGAAGGTTCGTTATCTCTACAAGCTGTTAAAACTGTAATCCCATCGGAAATCTGTGCTAAAGTTGAATCGCCAAAATTAGGATTGCCAAAAATTCCTGAATGACAACAATCAAGAATAATTACTTTGTCTCTTGCGCCTGAACGATTAGCTATTTTAAGAATATCATCCATGCTTATTCCTTCATCATAACTTTTATAGTCACTAGTAACAAGATAACCTCCTGTGGACTTAATTAATCCATGTCCTGAAAAATAAAAAAGAGCTACATCAGGCGTTCCTTCAAATAGTTTTTCAATTGCTTCACGAATCTTAGGTTTAGTAGCAGATTCACTTGGGTCAGTTATTAATTTGACACTAAAGTTTGGTGAGCCGTCCGAATGTTTTTCTAAAACATTTGCAATTTCAATTGCATCCTTTACACAACCATTAAGAGGTGCGGAAGGGTAATTATTAATTCCTATTACTAATGCTTTTCTCATATTTTATGATAGTTTTCTAATACCTGTAATTATTGATTCAGTGTTCCAGCCTACAATAAGATCTGCCGCATCAGTTACAATCTTACTTGTTCTTTCTGAACCCCAAGGTTCAATAGCAAGAATTGGTTTTTTATTTGAAAATTCTTTTGTCGCAATTAATATTTCTTTGTTTATCCATTTACTATAAGTACTGTAAACTCCTGACATTAAAATCACAACATGACTTAATTGAATTTGCCTCTTAATAGCCTCAAATAATAATTTCTCATTTGGTGCATTATGAATAGGGTCGTCTTTAGGCACTGAAAAGTTTTTATACATAAAGTGTGACCGATTATCTAGCATGCTTGTAAGCTTTATGTAAGCATCTGAATAATTCCAGGAATGACTAATAAATAGATTATGTGTTTTTGACATCTTTATTTAAAAATATTTGGTGAAACAACTCCTTTAAAACTACTTGTTTTGGTTACCTGGTCATGTGGAATTAACACGTACTTCCAAGGTTTTCCTCCATGTTCCGCAGTGTATTCCGTTGCGTAATTGCAATATTTAAGAGCCGCCTGTGCTTTTGCTTGTACATCTTCGCTTGCGACCTCATTTGAAGCTTTAGGTTCTAGTAAATAAATACAATCAGCCGTTTCAACAACAAAATCAGGTTCGTAGATTCTGCTATTATGCTTCCAGTAAATCCTGAATTGATTAGGTGCTGGGCGCAACCATTTTATTACGTCTTTATCATTTTCTAAAATAAATGACAAAGTTTGTTCTGTGCGACTATCAAACTTATACTCAAAATGACATGATTTTTCAAATCCACTAAAAACAAATTTTGGTACTTGAGATGCAGGAAAACTTTCATCACGGTAATCTTTTCTTCCTTCATTTTTGAGTGTTGTAAAATTCCAATCTTCAATTTTAGTAAATGGTTTTACGTTCGGTTTGATGTAATCAGGTTCATGCAATTTGAAATTATCCATCATTTGCAAGTACATTCTGTTTGCTATCAATTGACGCCATTGAAAAACCAAAGTATTCAGGTCTTCACCTTCCTTTAAATTAGAGTGTAATTCAGCGATTGCTTGCTTGGCTAATTTGTGCAACAAGTCAGCATTAGTATCATAATCAATTTCCGAAAAATTGATGAGCTCTGAAATCAATAATTTTTCGGGCTTACCGTAATAAACACCTTTTTTAACGTCAATAAAATCGGTTTTTCTATCCTTCAATCCAATACGTACAATTTCTTCATTTAATTGATCATAATTGAATCCGCTGCTGTCCAAATCAAAATCATCGAAGCTCGCTGTTACTTCTCCTTGAACTAAATCCATACGAGGAATTTCTATAATATTGTTCTTGAAATCAGCAACCAATTTTTCATATAGGTCTTCAGCAGCAGCAGCAATTTGTGTTGCAAATAAATTTCCTTGTCCAGAATTCAATTCTTTCTCAACAGCCTGCATCACTTGAGCTCTAACTTCAGGCTTCATTAAATCATCTACCTTTTTAACTTGCGAGTTGGTGTTAAAAAAAGGAATAACATTTACCAGTACTTTTTTCGCATCTACAATATTCTGTTGTTTCTGTTTTTTTTCAGGCTCAACAATTTTATCTACGACTTCCTGTTCCTTTTCAATACTCTGTGTAAAAGTATTTTGTACCGTTACAACCTCGACTCTTTCGGTTAATTGACTTGCGTCAATTTCTACGAAATTCATCTTATTCAAAATTGAATTTGGGTCTTGGGCAGCAGCAATTACAGTATCAAAATTATCATGTGCAACAACGGTTAATTTATCAACTTTTTCATTACCTGTTCTTTCACCGCTGAAAGGTAGTCGTAAACCTCTACCAATAGTTTGTTCTACAAGGATAGAAGCATTGGCTGCTCTCAAAGGAACAATTGTATAGAGATTAGTAACATCCCAACCTTCCTTAAGCATATTAACGTGGATTACAATTTCAATTTCATTGTCTTCGTTTTCCAAGGAAACAAATTGCTGTTCAATTAACTCTTCATTTCTTGTTGTGCTATCAATTTGTAAAACTTTATTTTCAAACGTTCCACTGTAGAAATCATTAGAGGAAACCAGGTCATATACAGATTTAGCATGAGTGGTATCTCGGCAAACAACCAAAATAAAAGGTTTAACTAGTCTTCTACCTGTATTTAGTGCATAAAGTTTCAACTCTTGTTTCGTGTCTTCATGAATACTTACGGCATCCTCCAATTTTATTTTCTCAATTTCCTCAACACTTCGACCTGCTGGATTGAAATCTCTTCTCTTTGCAATGGTAGGGTTCTTAACATACAGACCGTCAGTTAATGCCTTAGCTAAACTGTATTCATATACTACATTGCGAAATTGATTGCCTCTTTCATCAATAGGAGTAGCAGTTAACTCAATGCCCAATATTGGTTTTAATTCATTAATGGCGTCCTTACTTTTATCGGCATGATAACGGTGCGCCTCATCCATTAAAATAACCAAATCGTTTAATTTGCTCAGATAATCCCAATAGCTTTGACCTAAATATTCTGAAAGTCGCTTGATTCTTGGAGCCATGTTACGGCCACCTTCTTTAACAGGTTTGGTTTCCCTCGCAAATTTTGACACGTTAAAAATATTTATTCGAACTTCTGTTTCATCAAATAAAGAACTTACCTGATTGTAATTATCACCTGTAATGATTACTGGTTTATTATGCACGAATTCTGCAATTCCGTTAAATACATATTTTGGATTGCTGCTATTCCCAAAATCTTCTATTAGTTTATTGTAAATAGTAAGGTTTGGCGCTAGTACAAAGAAATTCTTAATTCCTTTTGATAAGTACAAGTATGAGATACAAGCACCCATTAAACGGGTTTTACCCACACCTGTTGCAATGCTGTAACAGATTGAAGGAAATTCTCTTTCAAAATCGGTACAAGTTGGATAAAGTGCCTGCACTTTTTCTAGTTCAGCTGCTAGGTCAACATCTTTTTTTAACTCTAACTCAGCTGACAAATGAGTTAGAATATCTAATGCCTCTTTAAGAGGAATACGCAATGAAAGGCGTTGTTTTATATTTTCTGCAATTTGGTTCATATCAATTGTTGGTTAAATTATTAGAATAATGTAGACTGATTTTCATCTTCTGTTTTATTTTTAGATTTTGGTTTAATTACTTCATTTTCCATGATATCATCATCTTCTATTTCATCATCTTTTTCGAGAGGTAGATTAACAATATTAAAACTATAATCATCTCTGCCATATTCACATCTTCCTAAAAGCATTTGAGGTATTTTCTTAATGGTAATATTTTTGTGCCTACTATTACAGCCTTTTGCAAAACTTTTGCAGCACACCAATAAGCTTTCATTTTGATTTAACTCTTCAACCAATTTATCTAGCATAGCAATAGTTATAAATTGAGTTGTTGTGAAAATGAAGTCTTTATCGCTACTCAATCCTTGCTTCCAATAATTATTTTCATCAGGTTGATAACGGAATCCTTCCTGTTTGGCCATAGCTGCGGCCAACATATTAGGATTGTATTCGGGATTAATTATTTCAGTTCCGTATTTGTCCTTTTGTATTAAAGAGGGAGCAAGGGTATAGAATTTAAAACCTCCGCCGCCTTCCCAATTAACCGCCCCTGATATTCCACCTTTATCTTTTCCAGTTACAACCTTTTGCAAACGGGGCAAACAATGTGTAGTTGCATGATCACCTAGTTCGATTCCTATCCATCTTCTTTTCAATTTATGGGCAACTGCCGAGGTTGTTCCACTCCCTAAAAAGCTGTCCAATACATAATCATTTTCATTTGTAGCCAGTTGAATTATTTTCTGTATAAGTTTTTCGGGCTTAGGAGTATCAAAAGCTTTGGAATCAAAAATTGCTTTGATTTCAGCTTTAGAAGTTCTATTACTTCCAACTTCTTCATGTTTCCATATAGTTTCAGCAGGTTTTAATATTGTATTATCAGCATATATTCGATAATTAACAGTCCAACCTTTTCGACCTTTCACAAAATCAATTCTATCTTTTTCGGATACAATTTTTTCTAGCCCCCAACGCCATCTTCCTTCAGATCCATCTTGTCTAATTGGAAATACTTCAATACCATCGGGTGCAATAATTGGGAAGAACATACTAGGACGGTCTTCCTTTCTATCTTCGCCACCCATTGCTCTCAATGGCTTTAAATAATAGGGTTTGCCATTGACAGGATCTATTTTATCATAATGAGATGCTAAATCCGAACTTTCTTCTCTGTTTAAACTAAATTTTTCTTTGTTTTTGGCGTAACATAAAATGTAATCGTGTCTAACGGAAAAATAAACAGCATCCATTCTGGGACTATCAGACTTTTCCCAAATGACATTAGCAACAAAATTCTGTCTGCCAAATATTTCATCACATAGAATCTTCAAATAATACATTTCATTATCATCAATTGCAATCCAAATTGACCCATCATCGGTAAGTAATCTATGAAATAACTTTAAACGGTCGTTCATCAACCGTAACCATAAAGAATGTTCTATCCCGTCATCGTAGTGTGCAAATGCACTTCCTGTATTATAAGGTGGGTCTATACAAATACATTTGATTTTTGCGGAAAGTTGTTGCTCAATAGCCTTTAATGCTAGAAGATTATCGCCATGTATTAACATGTTTTCACTCTTTGGATCGCCAAAACTTTTACTTGGGTCTTCTATTAATATGCGTGGCTCAAGCTGTGGCTCATCACCTTTGCCTATCCAGGTCAGTTCTAATTTTTGTAATTGCTTTGCCATTAAAATCTATTTATTCTGCATTATTAAAATAAGGTTGATTGACTCTCATCATCAGCCTGTTTTTTTGTTTTAGTCTTTTTGTTAGTTTTTGTAGGCGTCTCCTCATTCGTTTCTTCAGGCTCATATTCCAATTCCGTTTCATCATGAGGTATGTTTACAATATTAAAACTGTAATCGTCTTTGCCAAATTCACACCTACCTAAAAGCATTTGAGGTATTTTTTTGATAGTAATATTTGTATGCCTGTTATTGCAGCCTTTAGCAAAGCTTTTGCAGCACACTAATAAACTTTCATTTGGCTTCAATTCTTCTGCTAATTTATCTAGCATTGCAAAAGTTACAAATTGAGTTGTAGTGAATATAAAATCCTTTTCACTGCTCATGCCTTGTTTCCAATAATTGTTTTCATCAGGCTGGTACCTAAATCCTTCCTGTTTAGCCATTGCTGCTGCCAACATATTAGGATTGTATTCAGGATTGATAATTTCTGTACCATATTTATCTTTTTGCACTAAAGAAGGGGCTAGGGTGTAAAATTTAAAGCCTCCACCGCCTTGCCAGTTTAATGTTTTGCTAATTCCCGTTTGGTCTTTTCCTTGAACTATTGATTTTAATCTTGGAAAACAATGTGAGGTTGCTTGCTCCCCTAATTCAATGCCAATATACCTACGTTGCATTTTATGGGAAACTGCTGCAGTTGTGCCGCTACCTAAAAAACTATCAAGAACCCAATCATTTTTTTTAGTTGTCAATTCAAGAAGTCTTGCAATTAACTTTTCAGGTTTTTTCCCATTTTTAAATTCAACACCACCTTCATTTGCAATACCAGTCCAACTTATATCTGTCCAAACATCTGTTATAACTTGTCCAGGTACAAGTTTTCCATCTATTACGTACAATCGATTGTCGTAAAAAATAATCTGTTCACCATTTAAAATAAAGAATCCTTCTACATCTTCATTTGGATGTATTATAACTTCGTCTCTTTTTTGCTTTGATAAATCAATTGTTTTTTGCCTCTTTAATTTAGCGCCACCACCTATTGCTGCTGTTCTAAAAACATTCTTTGCATTTTTAATTGCATAATCTTTAATTGCATTTTCAAACACTTCCTTGCCAATTGATTTTTTTGCCGCTGCTTGATTTGTAAAACCTAATGAATTTGAAACAACATCCGAGATGCTTGTATATTTCCAAGTTGAAAAATGGTCTTTATCTCTGTCATTTAATAGTACTTTTGAATACGCTTTGTCATAATCCTTTTCAATGTATATTTTATTAATTTTGGATTTATATCTGTTTTTTGCGTATAATAAAATAAAATTTGCAGTTGAGAAAATTGAAGAACCTGTTGCTTTAAATCCAGAAGGTTCGTTAGTGGTCATTGAAATTGTATTAAGGTAATTATCCCTTCCAAAAATCTCATCAAGCATAACTTTGCAATATGCCATTTCACTATCATCAAGATGAACAAGCAGAAAACCATCATCTGCCAAAAGGTTGTAAATTATTTTAAATCTTCTGCACATTAAATCAAGCCATGTGGAATGCTGAATACCATCGTCATAATGTTCAAATGCTGCTCCTGTATTAAAAGGCGGATCAACACAAACACATTTTATTGTTCCAGAGAACTGTTGTTCCAAAGCTCTTAATGCAAGTAAATTATCACCATTAATAATAATATTTTCGGAATTAATATCACCAAAACTATAGTTTGGATTTTCTAAAAGAATACGGGGCTCAATAATTTTAGCCGTGTCTTTTTCAATCCATGTTAATTCAAGTTTATTTAATTTTTGTGTCATTATATTGTAAGGTTATTTTTATTATTTAAAATCATAATCTAAAGACTGAAGCTAATAGTTTTCTTACTTCAACTTCATTAATTTGTTCATTAGTGTCGGAAAAAAAAGCATTAAAATTTTCTTGAACATTGTGTATTACTCCATCATCAA
>JAIPAL010000068.1 GCA_021740085.1 Crocinitomicaceae bacterium | reverse complement strand
GAACTGGAAACAGCTCCAATCACTTGATTACCAGCTGGAAATCCAACTGCGCAAACATCACCAACATAGGTAAATTGAATACCACTTGTTGATCCAGCACCAACAACATGTTGAACTGAAAAAATTAAGTCTGGATTCGCATCGTTGTTAAAATCTAACATGTACGGAGCACTTAAACTATCAAGTACAGCGTCCGGGCTAACATCCGTGTATACAATTTGAGCATTTACATTACTGCCGGCAATAAGAGCACCAGCAACTGCTGTATATTGCGCTAATTTCGACTGTTTAGATGGTGTAGAAGTTTTCATAAGCAAGGATATAAGTTGGTTTGTAGTGTGAAATTACTATTTTTTTTTTAAAGTTCTAATTCATTAATCAAAATTAATAAAGTTCTTTAGTATTTCTGCTTGCTCCTCTTCTTCCGTTTTTATACTTTCGGTATGAAGAATTAACACGGGTAATGTGGCTTGTGAAGCTATCCAAGTATCAATTTTATCTTGATCGTTTTTTGATTTGTTTAGTAATTCAAGTGGAAATTCCTTGTCTTTAAAATCACGTTTGTGAATCATTTTTAAGGCATCAATTACCTGTGCATTATCTTCCTCGAGTACAATTAATTTATAATTTAAATCTACTGGTAATAAAGATAAGCAATGGCAAGGAATATAAATTATTTCATTTCTTTTCGTTTTCAACCAACTCGCGTCTGATGCTAATTTCTTTGCATCATCAATTGATTTATTATCGTATTCGGAAGGAATGTCTTGTTGTTTGAACCAGTTAAACATTTCTGCAATGTTTACGCCGTCAATACTTGTACAAATGGTTATTTCCCCTTGAATATTATGCTTGAGAAAATTAGATGTTTTTGATGCTAAGACTTCGTTTGGCGCCCATTTTGAATAAATTTCGTACAACCATTTGTGTGCTTTTGTTAAGCCCGGTGACAATCGAACAGCTACTTCAAATGCATAAGCGGCATCATCGTATTGTTCTTTTTTCATCAACGATTCTCCTAAATGGTAATGCGCATTAGGCAAATAAAAATCATTGCTTATAGCGAGTAAGAATTCTTCTATGGCTTGGTCAATTAAATTCCTCCTAAGGAATGAAACACCTAATCCATGATGTGCTTTTCCATTTCCTTCGTCAATGGCAAGTGCACAAATAAATTGTTTTTCTGCCGAAGCGTAATTTTTACGTTGGTTATGAATTTGTGCGATATTGAATGCTACATGGAAATTAGCTGGATTCTTTTTTTGCACACTTTCAAGTATGGGTAATGCTAAGCGCGGCCGATTAATTGCTAATAAAATTAATCCCTCTAAATATTGCAGGTACATGGGTTCTTCCATGTCATTACTTCCAAAAGGATCATCGGACTTAAGCTTCTTCTCTTTTTTTTGTTGGAGGTGTAATTCCTTGAGCTCGTCTAATAAGTTACTGGCTTTTTGGTAGTGTCTTAAGGCTAAATAGGTAAAGGCTAATCGTTGTCCATATCGAATGATCTTGGACTCCTGAAAGATTTTTTCTAGAATAGTCAAGGCTTCAACGATACGCCCACCGTTGATCATATTTCTTGATAAGTAGTATAAATTTTCACGTTTAGATTTTTCAACCTCCAGTAATTTATCGTCGTCAGGCGCATCAATATATCCCATTTCAACAAGTTGTTGAAGCGCTTCAATGGCATCCCAAGGATTTTCTTGTCTGTTTTTATCGTGCATTCCGGAATCACCGTCAACATTTTCCCAGCTAGGGATTAATTGGGTGTCTTTCGTTTCTTCAAAACAGGCGTGTAGCACCTTTCCTTCCATATCTTCTCCGATGGGCAGGTTTAAATAATGCAGTAAAGTGGGGGTGATATCGAGGATACTGGCACCGCTCACTTCAACACCTCCTTTTTTTATTCCTGGGCCTGCCATGGCAAAAATTCCATAAGGGCTATGTTCTACCGCAGGACCTGAAGGTTCTCGTGGGATGTATAAAGGTCGCTGATGATCCGAATGAAATCCATGGTCTGATACAATCAAAAGTGTTGTTTGCTCATCCATCAATTCTAGCACTCTGCCTAGCATTAGATCGTGAAAACGATAGGCTGCCTCCACCACTAAATGATAGTCGTCAAATTCTTTTTGTTCAATTTCAGGTCTTTTTGGAGGGTGGTAACGCATAGCAATGTGCGAAAAATGATCGATGGCATCGTGGTAGATCGCCATAAAATCCCAGGAAGTTTCCTCGTGTAAATAAGTAGAAATAGCGTGAACCGTAGCGGCATTTGCCAAGGTTTTTAAAATACTTAAGGTTCTTTGTTCTTTCCTTAATTCTTTATCCGTATTCAAATTTGGAATAAACGGTAATGCCATGCTCAAGGTGATTTCATGCGGATGCACACGAAATTTTTCGAGGGTTTCTTCCATTTCTTTAGGATGAACCGATTCAGGAGGAGAAATCCATGGTTCTTCTATTGATTTATTTGCTATCTGAAATAAGTTGGAAACCATCACCCCATTTATCGGTTCTACGGGATTCGTTGGCCACCAGGCGACCACGTTACTTTTGTAGCCTTCTTGGTTTAATATATTCCAGATTGCTTTTACTCTTCTTGAGGTGGATGTGACAGGACGAAGTCTCTCACCATCCGGCGTAGGTTCAATAAATCCTGAAATCCCGTGCTTGTCTGCTCGAACGCCCGTTGCAATACTCGTCCATAACATCGGAGAAAGGGGAGGGTCTAAGGTTTTGATTTTTCCATGAACCCCTTTTTCAAGGAAGATCTTCATATTGGGCATTTTTCCTTGTTCTATTAAAGGAAAAATCACTTTCCAATCGGCAGCATCCCATCCTAAAACTATGACCTTTTGTTTACTTTGCATTTTTAGGATTTTTCTTCGTGCTTTTCGAATTTTCTATTGCTTCCCGCCATTTGATTAGTCCAATATGACCAAGGGCAAGAAGTCCCAGACTTCCTTGTGGTGTAGCAATGTATATTTTTTCTTTATTTTTTTTAATTTTCATTTTTATTTCTGTAAAGTGCTGGATTAATCGAAGGAAGCAAGTCGTCAAGCTTACTTGGTAAAGATAAAAAATCTATTAATTTCGTCAATTCAACTGTGGGCTGCTGCATCAAATTATTATAATCAATGGTAATGAATGGGATGGAATTGCTTTCAAAAAATGCTTTTGTTTTTTCGATGTGCATCAGGTATATTTTTTTGAATTTTTCCCGTTCGTCCACTTGGTTTTTTTGCACCATTTTTTCTTGGGACTGCAATACTTCGTTTAGGTCTCTGATCATAAAAACCACTTGATACTTTTCTGATAAATCAATAAAAGTAGGAAGAGGAGCAACAATTTTTACCACTTTATTTCTCGCTTCTTGAAGAAAAGAATTGTTTTTCACGATGCCTTTTACGGCATCTAATTCCAAATATCCTTGTGGATTATTGTCATCTTCTTTTCGATTATTATCCGAGTGAATGTCCAATCCAGCTCTTTTTAATACTTGCATCATTAAAGAGGTTCCGGACCTTGGAATACCGGTAACTATCGTAATCACATTATTCATTCTACAAATGTAAAATTAATGTTGACTTATTAAGAAGCTTATATTTTCGATTTTAAAAAATTTGATTTTGCATTGGTATCAAATTTCATAAAAATATTGGCATATATTATTTTGGACAATGAAAATAATAATGGCCCGAGAAAAATAATTAAGAGGGAGAATATACTTATTTGTGTCCAAACACCCATAGATGGAAAGAACAAGTTGCAACTTACCCATATACTCAAAAATAGCACAACACCTAGACCATAGGCCACGTACATTGCTCCTTGATAAAATCCAGGTTCTAGCATGTATTTTTTTCCGCAGACTGAGCAGTTCTCATGAATATCACCCGTAAATTTAAAGTTGTAAGGATGAGCAATGAAAAAATCGCCTTCTTGGCAACATGGGCATTTAAAATTGACTACACTATATAATTTAGTTCCCTTTTTCATGGTACAAAGTTAGCATATATTCTAACCTTCTAAATGTAACCTTCGATTATATTTTATTAATACAAGTGTCTTAAAACCATAAATTTTTCCTAACTTTCAGTTATATAAAAATTAGTTATGGTAAAATTTTACATTTTCTCCGTCTTTTTGTGTTTTGTGTTTTTTGCTAATAGTCAATGCACCACAACAAATGCTACATCATGTGTATGCGCTGATGGTTCTCAAAATTGTTTGTTACTTCCCGATATAACCGCTTCGTGGAAGGGCATTATTAATAATGGTTGGATCGAATACCCCCAAAGTGGTGCAGGTACCAATTATGCAGGACAAGGACCTGATGATGGACGCATACGAGTTACTGGCTCCACGCCCAATATTGGTCACGGAAGTTTTACGGTTCGTGGACAAGATGTCAATGGGAAACGCGCTTTTTTATGTGGCAATGATACGGTGTTTAACGTTCCAGGCACAGGTACTTTTACTTGTCCAAATGGTGCACAAAATCCAAATCAGTTATTGATTCAACGTGTTTACAAAAAGGATCTAGGGGTGATGAGTTTTGTGGATACTTGGACTGGCAGTATGACCTATCATCCATCTCATGGTCATAATCATGTTAATGATTGGGCGGTCATGACGCTTCGAATTCAAACGCTTGACCCCAATCCATTAAATTGGCCCATAGTAGGGGAGGGAGCAAAAATTGGATTTTGTTTAATGGATTATGGTCAATGTGGTACACCCGGTTCTACGTATGATGGTCATTGTCGTGATGTTAATACCGTTTATCTAGGTGGAAATACCATGTTTAATGTGAACTTCCCGAATTGGAATTTAGGAGGAGGGAATTATGATTGTTCTGTTGTTGAGCAAGGAATTTCATCTGGTTGGACAGATGTTTACGGCAAACATTTGGATGGAATGTGGATTAATGTACCACCAAATACTTGTAATGGAAATTACTACATCGTAATGGAGGTGGATAGAAATAATTATTTTCAAGAGGAAAATGAGAATAATAATTACACCGCTGTTCCTGTAACACTGACTATGCAAAGTCCTGCGAATTCAAATCTTTTACCAACGATTTCTTCTAATGGCTCGAGTAATTTATGTACAGGTGGTGCTATTAACTTAAGTGCAACAGGTGGATCTAGTTTTCTTTGGTCAACTGGTGCAACAACTCAATCCATTATTGTAAATCAATCTGGTTCATATACTTGTACAGTTACCAATTATTGTGGAACGAATACGTCAGTACCATTTGTAGTAAGTGATGTTTCGCCTTCCATGGCGAGTGGCCAAGGACTTACTATTTGTGCAGAAAATGTGGCAAACCTAAGCGCAAGTGGTTCCGGTCAATTAACATGGTATGATGCGCAGGGAATCCAAGTGGCCGTTGGGGGAACTTACACTACGCCTGTTTTAACAACTTCACAAACTTATTATGTCACCAATACACAGTCTTATTCAGATTCGGTGAATGCTGAGCCGCATACAAATGGTATTGGTGGCGGTGGTTATTCTACGGTAAATCAATATGAGATTTTTAATAGTTATGAAGCTTTTACCTTGAAATCTGCGAAGGTATATGCCCTCAATGCGGGTAATATTTCGATTGAATTACAAGCTTCTGATGGGTCTATTTTGCAGAGTGCAACTGTTAGCGTTCCTTCAGGTGCGAGCCGTGTAAATCTAAATTTTGCTGTTCCTTTGGATAGTAATTTAAGATTAAAAGCAACTAGCATGCCTTCTGGCGGTTTATACCGAAACAATAATTCGGCGATCTATCCTTATGAAATTCCTGGATTAGTTTCTATTACAGGTTGCTCGGCTGGTGCTTCTTTCTATTGTTATTTCTATGATTGGGAGATTTTTACACCGAATGGAACGTGTGAGAGTGCTTCTTCTCCTATCGATGTTGTCGTAGTTGGTCCATCAAATCCTGTGGTTGTTGGCGATACTATTTGCGATGCTGGATCATTGACGCTCAGTGCAAGTGGTTCAGGAACAATTAATTGGTATGATTCTAATGGACTACTGGTCGGTACTGGTACTAGTTTTGTCACTCCGATTTTGACTAGTTCCCAAGTTTATTATGCCCAAGCTGTTGTAGGTTCTTGCTCAAGTGATACTGTGGCTGTAAATGCTGTTGTTAATCCGTGTGCAGGAATTGTGGACCCACTTATTTTCTTGAACTCCTTTTATGTGTTCCCAAATCCTACTGAAGGTCATTTTCAACTTCAAATTAATCCTTTTGTAAAGGGACGCTTATCGTTTACCCTCACTGATATAAATGGTAAATTACTTTATCGTGAAGACATTACTGAAATATTCGGTCAATCACTGGTGGATGTTGATGCTTCTAATTTGAAAACAGGGTTGTACTTTGTGAACTTAACTTTTGATAATAATACGTACACCAAGCGAATAAGCATAGAATAATGGTTTCTCCTGTTAAGCTTGCTCTTTCCTTTGTATTATTTCTAGCAAGTTTTGTTTGTTATTCTCAATTGTCTTTTCAAGTGTACAACACATCAAATTCTGCTTTGCCATTTAATACGGTTCGTTGTTTGAAAATAGATACTATCAACCAGTTGATTTGGGCAGGGACTGATAACGGATTGGCAAGTTTTGACGGAACAACCTGGACAGTCTACAATTCTTCTAATTCTGCCATGACGGATAATGCTATTCGTTCGCTTCAATTAGATGGCTTAGGTAAGCTTTGGGTAGGGACAACTTACGGAGGCTTGTTTTCTTTTGACGGCTCAAATTGGGTAAATTACACCAATTTTAATAGCGGATTACAAGATAATTATATTCGCGCGATTGCATTCGAAACAGATGCTAATATGTGGTTAGCAACTACCGAAGGTATCAGCCTTTTTAATGGGATTTCTTGGCAGCAATGGAACACGTCGAATAGCAGTATGATGACCAATAATATAACGTCAATTGCCATAGGACAAGAAGGGAAAAAATACTTCGGAACCATAAATGGAGGAGTTGTGTATTTCGATCAAGCGAATAATTTAAGCGTATTTACGATTGCTAATGCTGGCCTTCCTGATAATTCTTCCCGTTCCATCGCTATGGATTCGTTAGGAAATCCATGGTTTGCTTCCCCGGCAGGAGGGCTTTTTTTAGACAATGCCTACGGAGGACCTTGGACTAATTTTAATGTCTCTAATTCAATGTTACCGAGTAATGGACTGACTTCGGTCGCAATAAGTCAAGATCAAACGATATTTATAGGATCCGAACAAAATGGATTGATCATCAAGTATGAGAATGATTGGTTCAATTATGACGTTGGAAATTCCGGGTTGCCAGAATCTCATCTACTTTCTCTAGCGGTAGAAGATAATACTACTTTATGGTTAGGGACTTACAACCAAGGTTTAGTGAAAATGGTGGGCAATTATGCTGAAATCACTAATCAAATTATGTCGAATAAACTCATTGTTTATCCGAACCCAAGCCAAGGAATTTTACACGTCGATATGGGTGAATTACATGCTGTAGATTATCAGCTATTCGATTCTTTTGGGAGAGAAATCGGTAATGGAAGTGGCATCGGTAGTGAGTTTTCAATCTCCATTGAACATCTTGAAAACGGGTACTATTTTATACATTTTTCTAGTGAAAACGCCCCAATAAAATTTGAAAAGATAAACTAATAAAATGCGCGTTGCGTAATCGTTTGTCTAAGGAGTAAATTCCTTGAAATGAAAATCTGAGGTTAACAAGCAATAATCATTCGAATACGAATTGTCTTCATTGCGAATTATGAGTTGTTCGTCATTAAACCCTTCCTTTTTGTCCCTATTAAAGCATAGTATAGACCTTGACAACTTATTTTTTTTGCTGTAAACAGTGATTTTTTTGGCAACATGAAGACCTGAATCATGAGCCATCTCAATGATTTTATGACTTGTTTCACTAGGCCAAATCACCCAAAACTCCCCTTTTGATGTCAGTAGATCCGCTACTTTATTCAACCAACTTAGAAGCGATTCAGGTGTAATATGCTTTGTTCTTTCATTGGATTCGTCGGAGGAATTATCTGTGAAATAATAAGGTGGATTGGTGAAAATAAGGTCGAATTTTTGGTGAAACTCATACAGCGTAAAATCAGTATAAATGGTGTTTATTCGATTAAACCAAGGAGAATTATTCACGTTATTGGTACATTCTTCCGCACTTTTTTGATCTATTTCGATGCAGGTAATATGAATGCTTGGATTTCTTTGTGCCAGCATCAGTGCCAATACGCCAGTACCTGCCCCGATATCCAAGGCTGTTTTATGATTGCTTGTATTTATAGATGCGCCCAATAACATAGCGTCGGTACCAACTTTGTGTGTGTTTGCAACTTGTATTAAAGAAAACTCCTTGAAATGAAACGTGGACAATTGTTAATAAGCTTTAGCAAAAACAACCCTGCCTTTCGAAGGGGCACCAGTTACCATGCATTTCCCTTCTTCATTAACAAAATCCAATGGAATACATCGTATGGTCGCTTGAGTTTCGTTTTTTATTTTTTCTTCGGTTTCATTTGTGCCATCCCAATGCGCCATAAAGAAGCCGCCGGCATCAATTTTTTCTTTGAATTCTTCGTAGGTGTCTACCACGAAGGTATTGTTCTTCCGAAAATCTTTTGATCGCTGCAACAAGTTTTGTTGAATGGCAGCTAATACTTTCTGAATCATACTTTCAATTCCATCAAAAGCCACAATTTCTTTTGTTTTTAAATCGCGTCTCGCTAATTCCACGTTACCATTTTCTAAATCTCTTGGACCCATCGCCAGTCTGATTGGAACACCCTTCGACTCATATTCTGCAAATTTCCATCCTGGTCTTCTATTGTCGTCATTATCGTATTTGAATGAGATACCCAGCGCTTTTAATGATTTTCTTAGTGTGATAAATTTTTCAGAAATAGCATTTAATTCGTCATCATTTCTATAAATCGGAATACCAACCACTTGAATAGGTGCTAGGGAAGGAGGGAGAACAAGTCCTTCATCATCCGAATGTGTCATAATTAATGCGCCCATCAACCGTGTGGAAACACCCCAAGAAGTAGCCCAAACGTGATCTAGTTTTCCTTCTTTATCTGCAAATTTTACATCAAAGGCTTTTGCAAAATTTTGACCTAAAAAATGAGAAGTTCCAGCTTGTAGCGCTTTACCATCTTGCATTAATGCCTCAATACAAAGTGTGTCCTCTGCACCAGCAAATCGTTCACTTTCCGTTTTTCGACCTAATAAAAC
>JAIPAL010000013.1 GCA_021740085.1 Crocinitomicaceae bacterium | reverse complement strand
TAACTTAATTGGTAAATGATCCGGCACAACGACGGGGCGCACATTCAAATTGTGTGCCGCAATTGGTGTTAATATGTGAACTTGACATCCAGGCGTAATTATTGGTCCACCACAACTCAGGTTATAAGCCGTTGAACCTGTTGGTGTTGAAACGATTAATCCATCTGCCCAATAACTATTCAAATACTTATCATCTAAACTTGCATGAACCGTTATCATTGAAGAGGTATCGCGCTTTTGAAGGGTTAGCTCATTTAAAGCAAAATTATCCGTTCCAAAAATATTATCCGCTGTATGCACCCGCAACAAAGATCGCAGTTGGAAATCATATTTTTTTAAATCAATATTCACCAAACTAGCTTCGATATCTTCTTTGGAAATATTTGACAAGAAACCTAACCTTCCTGTATTGATTCCCAAAATCGGAACCCCCGAATCGCGAATAAACTGTACCGATTTTAGAAATGTACCGTCTCCACCAAGGCTAATAAACAAATCGATACCGGTTCGCATGTCACTAAACGAATTAAAAGTATCGTAAGATTCACGAATACCACACTTAGCAATTAAAGTGGCGTTTAAATCCGCTTCTAAAACAGCCGTCCAACCTAAATTATCGACAACAGATAATACTTTGAGAAAGTATTCTGAAATATTTTTATTTATTTTTTTACCAAAGATGGCGACTTTCATGCTCAAAATTTCATAAAATTCATTAATGCATCATATTTCCATCGTACATCCTCATCTCCAAAACCAGCTTGATAAGACGCTTTAATCTTATAATCATAACGCTCAAAAGTAAGGATGATCCTGGTTAAATTTATTTCATTGATTTTAAGCGTTACTTCTAGTAAAGAAGAAGAAACATCAGAAAGAATATAGGAGCTTAAAATTTTGGCATTATTACTTTCAACAATTTGACCAATTTGCGCCATCGAATAATCAATCGCATTAATCTCCAATACTAAAATACTGCCTGGTTCTTTTATGCTTCCAATATTCGCAAGTGTAGTCATCAAATGAAAAATACTGGTGCAACCAAGGTAATTCTCGTTTTCATCTAAAACCGGAATAATGCTCAATTTATGTTCAGACATCATGGCAAGAACATCGTAAATGTGTGCATTTTCGTTCACATAAGGCCTTGGCAAATGATCGAACAAAACATCTAACGAATCGGATAAAATCAAACGATCTAAAATAGCCGATTCAGATACGACTCCGACAAATACACCATTTTTTAACACCGGTAATTGCGATACTTTGAATTCATCCATCCAATTAATAGCTTTTTCACCTGAATCAGTATGAATTAGTGGAGGGATTTCGTCTGTAATAAGTTCAAATGCTCGCATAAGGAGAACCAAAAGTAGTAAAATCCTTTGAGAGTTAGTAATTTTGGAGCGGTAAATTTATTACATGACAAAGTTAAGCGTTAATGTTAATAAGGTCGCAACCTTAAGAAATGCTCGTGGTGGGAACATGCCTAATGTGGTGCAATTTGCACTTGATTGTGAGCGTTTTGGTGCCGATGGAATAACCGTTCATCCGCGACCTGACGAACGACATATTACCCGTAATGATACACGAGCTCTTAGCAAAGTACTTACCACAGAATTGAATATTGAAGGATACCCCGACCCTGTATTCATGGCATTAGTGGCTGAATGTCAACCCAAACAAGCGACCTTAGTTCCAGATCCACCAGGCGTACTAACATCTAGTGCAGGATGGAACGTGAAAGAAAACATCGTTTTCCTTAAAGAGATTGTAAGTCAACTGAAAAGATTAGAAATACGAGTATCCCTATTTATTGATACAGACCTTGAAAACATAGCATTGGCAGCTTCATTAGGCATCGATCGCATTGAATTATACACAGGGCCATTTGCAGAACAATATGAATCAAATCCAGCGGAAAGCATTGAAAAGTATGTTGAAGCGGCACTCTTTGCTTCTTCAATAGGATTAGAAATTAATGCAGGTCACGATTTAAGCTTACAAAACCTCGCCTATTTCAAATCAAACATCCCCCTTTTATCCGAAGTATCAATCGGTCATGCATTAATATGTGATTCCTTATATCTAGGGATTGAAAACACGATACAGCTGTATAAAAAATGTTTAGTTAGTTGATTTTTGATTGTTGATTTCAACAGATCTTTTTGGATATGGAATTATGATATTGTTTTGGCGGAATAAACGGTCAATTTCAAACCTAAGATCCGATTTATAGTTATTAATATCCCAACTTTGGTCGGCCCAAAATATTAATTCCAAGGCTAAACCATTGTCAGAAAAATCTGCCATACGGACAAAAATTGGTTGATCTTTTTTCACTTTGGGATGCGCATAGGCAGCATTGATTAATAAATTAGAGACCAGTTCCGTTTCGCAACCATATTCTACCACCACCTCAATCGAAAAGCGCGATAATTCTGAACCATGGGACCAATTTTCAACCTGCTGCTGGGTTAGCCGAGTATTTGGAATAATTAGTACATTCCCTTCCCTCGTTTCAATTTGAGTAGTACGGGCGTTTATCTTAAGGATTTTGGCAACAATAGATGCTTGGTTGGATGTCCCAGTTACCTCAATAATATCTCCAATCCTAATATTCCCCTCCACTAAAAGCACCACCCCAGCAATCAAATCTTTAAAAACATCCTGTAGCCCAAGACCTAGACCAACCAATAAGCCTACAGAACCTGTCAAAATCAAGGTTAAATCGATTGCTAATATTTGACAAGTAATTAAAAAAGAACCTAAATAGATAAAATACTTAGCAAGTTTTATATAAATATATTCGGTGCCATCCTCTACATTTATGTTAGCCTTTAACTTTCTACTCAAATATAGTTTTGTTACATTGACAATCATTTTTGTGCCAATAAAAACAATGATTATTACTAAAATATGATAGAAAGAAAGATTAAACGACTTAAGATCTATTAACTTATAATTAATAAAATCAGTAAAAGTGATAGATTCATTATTAAAACGAAAACTATATACGGCAAAATAAACGGCAAAGAGGTAAACACTCTGGCTTACTAATTTCAACCAAGTTAGACGACGTCCTTCTAAACTAATATTGGCATTTCTCAAATACTTTTTTAAGGATCGATGGACAATTCTTCTCAAAACAAATGCAACAAGAAAGATAATTGTCAAAAAAACGATATTCCAAAAACATATATTAAAGGGACCTAATTGAAAAATAGTTCTACTCAACATCTTATTTTAGAATAATGCGGCCCAGTTGACCAGTTAGTACTTTTTTAACCTGTTCGTATGCCATTTGCTCTGCTAAGATATCCATCATATTTTCATTTGAAAGAGCGGGATCCTTTAATTTATCTTGAAGTGATAAAATATGTTCATTCACCTTATTATATTTAAAATTACATAATAAATTGGAAACAGTTTGAAGTAAATCTTTTTCTTCAGTCTTAGTGGAAATATTAAATTTCAGGATCCAATTAGGACTTAATTCCGATTCTAGGGATTCTAAATTACTAATAAAATTCACCAGCTTTTGATCCTCCAAATTTTGAAAATAGTTGACCGAATAAATAATTCCCTGATTCATACCTTGCACAAATAAGTTGTGAATTTCATGGCAAAAGGGATCCTGAAAGCTCAACTCATCATTGGTCAATTCATGGCATATCATCTCGACTACAGTTAATTTTCGAGCTTCCGTTTCCTCTCCTACAATAGTTTCCATTTCGCGGGTGCCAAATTGCAACATGATACGAATCAATTCTAATTCATAAATTAATGCCGATTTCTTTTCTTGAAGAATTTGCTTTGGAACAGTCTGGTTTTGCACTTCCAAATCACGAAAAATGGGCTCGTTCATCGTTTTGGAAAGAATGTTTTTCCGCAAGCGTATTAACTCATTACTAACCATATCATCAGCAATATCAAAATGCGTCGCTATTTCTTTAGCGTAAATACTTCTAGTTATATGATCCGGTATTAAAGATACAGAATGAATGATTTCTTTAATCATATTGGCTTTATGTAATGGATCATTTTGCCCTTCAGCCATTAATATGGATGCCTTAAAGGTGATAAAATCCTTCTTATTTTCTGCTAAAAAATGCACTGTTTCATCCCTACTATGCCCCTTCGCATATGAATCTGGATCTTCGCCATCAGGAAAAAGGACCACCTTCACATTCATTCCTTCCTCCAAAATTAAATCGATGCCACGAAATGATGCTTTAATTCCTGCGGCATCCCCGTCGAAAAGAATCGTTATATTTTTAGTATACCTACTAATTAATTTTATTTGCTCTTTGGTAAGGGAAGTTCCAGAAGAAGAAACAACGTTTTGAATACCAGCTTGATGCATACTAATCACATCAGTATAACCTTCACACAACAAACATTCATCATACTTTGTAATATCGCCCTTTGCAAAGAAAAGTCCATACAAAATTTGACTTTTATTGTAAACGATGCTATCAGGGGAATTAAAGTACTTAGCGATCTTTTTGTCATTTTGTAAGGTGCGGGCTCCGAAACCTAATACCCTTCCTGATATGCTTTGAATTGGGAAAATAACCCGTCCACGGAAGAAATCAAACTTCTTTTCCTCTTTTGATTTTGTTAGACCTACCGATTCAAGGTATTCTAATTTGTATCCTTTTCCTAATGCTGTTTTTGTAAAATCATCGGCCTTATTGAGACAATAACCCAACTGAAACTTCTCAATGATATCCCTTCTAAATCCACGTTCTTCAAAATAAGACAAGCCAATTGCCTGTCCTTCCTCCGAATCAAGTAAATTTTTCGCAAAATATTCACGTGCAAATTCATTGATAATAAATAGGCTATCTCTCTCGGTATTTTGCGCTAATTCCTCAGCAGTCGGAGCAACATCATTTGGAATTTCGATGCCATACTTTTCAGCTAGCCATCTCAATGCCTCAGGATAAGAATAATGTTCTTTTTCCATTAGAAATGAAACGACTGTCCCACCTTTTCCAGTAGAAAAACATTTAAATATCTGCTTAGCTGGAGAGACGACAAATGACGCAGTTTTTTCATCCGTAAAAGGACTCAATCCCTTCAAATTAGAGCCTGCGCGTTTTAATTGCACAAATTCACCAATCACCTCTTCAATGCGAGATGTTTGCATGATTTCCTCAATTACAAATGATGAAATTTTACTCATTTCCCGCTGTAGCCATAATCCTTCTCATTGGTCACTTTCCCATTTTCGTCGTAGGTTGTCCACACACCTACAATCGTATCATTTCGATATTCACCTCGATAATGCATTCTACCACTTGGATATTTAACAATTGTAAAACCATCCTTTAATCCGTTGGAATAAAATGTAATTGAAAGTTCAGCCCCCCCTTCAGAATAAAAAGTCCACTTTCCATTACGGCGATATTTTTCATCTTGTGGCCCTTCAAATTTTTTACTTTTCTTACCGGGATACCACTCTGTATAAATACCATTCTTGACCTCCACTAAGTTTTCTTTTTTATCAGTCGGTTTAACAAGGTCCTCATTATTTTGTTGACATGCAAACACTAATCCTAACAACAACAAGCAAGTAACTATTTTTTTCATTTTTCTCTATTCATTGTATAATTCACCAAACCAATCAGCGATTGTTTCGCCTCAGAATTCGGAATTTCGGTTAATAAGTCGAGTGCTTTATTTCCATAATAAAGCATTTTATCGTGTGCATATTTAATCCCTCCCGAATGAATAACTATTTCAATCGCGCGATCAATGGCTTCAGATTGATCATTTTTATACTTAACTATGTCCGTTAATACTTTTCGATCCGCCTGAGAAGCATTATTTATCGCATAAATAAACGGAAGCGTCATCTTTTGTTCTCGGATATCAATACCTGTTGGCTTACCAATTTTATCAGGCGAACCATAATCAAAAATATCATCTTTAATTTGAAAGGCAATTCCAACTAATTCACCAAAAGAGAACATTGTTTCAGCCCAAGAATTTTCTCCAACACTAATCGCCCCTGCTTCACAACAAGTTGCAATTAAGGAGGCTGTTTTTTTCTTTATTATTTCAAAATAAATATCCTCCGTAATGTCTAAGCGCCTCGTTTTTTCAATCTGAAGTAATTCACCTTCCGACATTTCGCGAACAGATCTAGCCACAATTTTAAGCAGCTCCGTATTTTCTTTTTCGAGTGATAATAATAAAATTCTTGAAAGCATGTAATCCCCCACCAACACAGCAATTTTATTTTTCCATAAGGCATTCACAGAAAAATACCCTCTTCTTTCATTGGCATCATCGACCACATCATCGTGCACTAAGGTGGCAGTGTGAAGCAACTCAACCAATGAAGCGGCATCGTAGGTCTTTTCACCAATTTCCCCCAACATTTTTGCTGTTAGAAAAACAAACATGGGCCGCATTTGCTTCCCTTTGCGCTTCACAATATATTGCGTCACTTTATCAAGCAATGGCACTTTGGACCGCATTGTTTCCTTAAAATGTTCATCGAATTGAACCATTTCATTGAAAATTGGCGCCATTATTTGTTCTACAGATAGCATTTAACAAAAATAGTATTTAGTATTGAGCTTAGTAAACTCTTTAAAACATCTTTTCTCTTTTCAGCAAATAATTCACTAAAACTGGGTTGTATCCCTCATTTATATCTGCCTCAACAAAATCAATTCTACAATCGGTGCATCTAAGTTTTATTTCATTCATGTATTTCCGAATTCCCTGGACATATTTTTCTTTTATTTCAGCAGGTTGAACTCTCATTTTCTCACCTGTTTCCATGTCTATTAATTGGTAGGGCCTATTATCTAATTCAAAATCCAATTCCATTTTCGAATCGGTGACATGAAATACAACCACCTCATGTTTGTTATGTTTTAAATGATTCAAGGCTTGAAACATTTCCTCTATTCGATCTGAATCACCCAATAGGTCAGTAAAAAGAATAATCAAACTTCGTTTATGACTCAATTCAGCTATATCATGTAAAGTTTGAATAGTATCAGTGCTTCTTTTTTCCTTTTCATCATAATTTAGATACCATTTCTCCATTTCGGAATACAAAAACCGATGATGAGCAGTACTTGATTTAGCTGGAGAATTGACATGTATTTTATCCGAAAAAATGGTAAGACCTACGGCATCGCGTTGCTTTCTAAGTAATTCAATTAAGCTAGCTGCTGCATACACAGAAAAGATAAGTTTAGTCAATTTAGCATCCTTCGGAAAGAACATGGAACTGGAACAATCAATAAGAAGTTGGCAGCGCAGGTTGGTTTCTTCTTCATATTTTTTTGTAAACAACTTATCCGTCCTTCCATAAAGCTTCCAATCGATATGCCTTGTAGATTCACCCGGATTATAAATGCGATGTTCTGCAAATTCAACTGAAAAACCATGAAAGGGACTTTTATGAAGACCTGTAATAAAACCCTCCACCACTTGTTTTGCTAACAATTCTAAATTGCCAAAATCAGCTAAAAGTGCTTTATCAATCGATTTATCTATCATTACTACTATCGAATTTATTAATTTTCAAAGATAGTCAAGAAATGTAATAAGTAGTAAATATAAAGTATCTTTACGTATTACCTCTCTAATGTTAATATGAAGCAACTTAAGTCTTTATTTCACGTCTGAAGTTTATATTTTAAAATAAAACCATGAAAAAAAATCTACTTTTCACCCTAATATGCGGTTTTTGCCTATTATCTACCTCGTTTTATCAGGCACAAGTTGCAGGATATGCACTAACAGGTTTAAATCAAACTAACACAAGTAGCACATTGAGTTGTGATTCAACGATCACAATGAGTTTTTCTGCGCAAACAACTGCCTCTTTTGCAGGAACTGTTCCAGCAGATATTCAAAACGTAATAATCGGCAATAATTTTGCTCCATTTCAGTTTCAAGTTTCCATTAATTGGGGTGATGGCGCAACAACCACACATGGCGCTGGAACAGGAACTTCAGGCACCTTAATTAATTTCAATCCGCCAATAAGCCATACTTATCTTTCCTCGGGAACATTTCCAATTTCAATAACCGTTTATAATCCTGCCAACCAAACCTTTGCCATTGATACCATCAACTATACGATTGGATGTCAGGGAAATAATTATATGTGTATGGGTGGACAGGTATTTTGTGATACCGATGGAAATGGCCAATATAATGCTGGTGACATTCCAATAATAAATGCTCCAGTAAACCTCGTATCCAATGGGATTACTTACACTGGATATACAAACAACACGGGTTTTTATACAATTTCTTACTCAGGTACAGCTGGGCAACCTTCAACGGTATCTGTAAATGCTAATTGGCTTTCTGCTAGCGGTTATACATTAAATCCAAACCTTCAAACTATCATCAATGTAGGGTGCAACTTAGGAATTCCTCCTGCAGTTAGCAATTTTGCTATTAATTGTGGAAACAACCCGGGAAATACTAATTGCTACGCAGGATTTGTATTCTGTGATGCAAATGGAAATGGCAGCATGGATCCTAACGAATCTCCGATCTCAGGAGCACCTGTTTTACTATATTCACAAAATGCCGGTGGTGGCCCCTTGAACGTAACTGTTTATACTGATACCAATGGTTTCTTTATTTATTGCGGACCCATTTCAAATACGAATTATATATTTGGAGTAATTAACCAACAATGGTTAACGTATAATGGCTATACCATGCCAAATAATATCATTACACTTGTTGGCATTAATTCGCCAACACCAAATCCTGGGTTTTTCGCAGTAAATTGTGGCGGTGGAGCCAATTTATGTGCTGATTTATGGAGCACTGTTACACCATGGATTGGATACTATCAAAACACGACTGCCTATTTCCACTTAAATTGGGGTTCTTACGGTCCTGGACCAGTTGGGCCTTATACATTAACCTTAACTTATCCAGCTGGAGTTACTGTAAATTCAGGATCGATTGCTAATCCAGGATACGTAATTACTGGGAATACAATTACATGGAATTTAAATTCTGCTTCGGCTTCTTTCTCATCTACGGATTTAATAACGTTTAATGTTCCTGCAGGAATAGCAAATGGCACTCAACATTTCTTTACGTCCACAATTACTCCTGCTGGAAATATAGTTGATTGTTCTAATTTAAATAACAATGGATCACTTTTACAAATCGTTGGTAATAGCTATGATCCAAATGATAAAGTGGTTGGAAGACCTGATATCTACGAAACAATGGGCTTTCCCGTTACATCGGAACAAATCGAAGTTAATATAACTGATGTATTAACATACACCGTTCAATTTCAAAATACAGGAACTGCTCCTGCACAGAATATCTACATCCTAGATACATTGGATGCCAATTTGAATTGGTCTACATTCAGTTTAGTGGAGTCTTCTCATAACATGCAAGTGGTAAATATGGGGAACGGTGTACTAAAGTTTGAATACCCTAATATCTGGTTAGCTGACTCAACGACTAATGAACCTGCAAGTCACGGGCACTTGGTTTACCGAATAGAGGAAAATTTTGGAAATCCAGTTGGAAGTACCATCGAAAATACGGCTTATATTTATTTTGATTGGAATGCTCCTATCATAACCAACACTACTTATAATGTCAACACGATGTTATGGGGAATTGATGAGTCAAGTATGAACCAATTCAAGCTATATCCAAACCCGAGTGCTGACAACATTTCTATTACAGGAAATATTACCAACTTCGCCTACAAGATAATGGATATGTCCGGACGAGAATTAGGTAGCGGGCAAGGAAACAATGGTTTAGCGAAAATAGCAATTGATCAATTAACAAACGGTCACTATTTAGTTCAGATCGTTTCAGAAAATTCGAATGAAACGCTTTCATTTATTAAGCAATAATAACAACCTCTCCAAGCAAAAAAAAGAGTGACATTAGTCGCTCTTTTTTTTTGTTTATTTTAGCTAAAACTTTAACTGATTAAATACCATGAAAATATCATTCGCAATTTTAGTAATCTTAAGCTTCCTTACTTCGTGTAAGAAAAATGATAGAGGTTCCTTGACTGGTACTTGGGAATTAAAAGAAGTATTGATGGATCCCGGAAATGGAAGTGGTGTCTTCAATGTAGTAAGTAGCGATAAAAATATAGTGTTTCATACCAATGGGAATGTTACTTCCAATGGAATAATCTGCGATATGTCTATTGAATCTAATACAAGTACATCTGGCACTTATTCAGAAATTGATTCTACCATAATTTCTGCTACGTGTCAAAATTTAATAATCAAGTATGAAGTAAGCGGCGACACATTAATTCTTATATACCCTTGTATAGAAGCGTGCAAAGTAAAATATACTAGAGTTCTTTAAAAATCTTATTAAAAACAGAATGATTTTAGAAAAGCAAACTAGCATTTGTTTTTCTAAAATAAGTAGTAAGTTCGTATTTGATAATAACTTAAAACCAAAAACATGAAAATTATTTTTACGCTTGCACTTTTTTTGACTTCATTTAATGCTATGTCACAAACTAAAACCATTGTTGTTACTTATAAAAGTGTGGCATGTAATGGTGAAGCATGTGATTGCTTTGCTTGTTCTTGGGAGTTTATAACAGAGGATGGAAAAGATCTTTTTATAAATGAATTTGACAGTAAAATCAACCTAAATTTAGAAGTTATAACAGAACATGAAGAGGAAGGCGGTTGGGTCGAAACCTCACCAAATCCAATTTATATTGGCAAGAAATTTGAAATTTCATATACCATTACATCATGTAATTGTTGGGACCATCAAATGGATGACCACAAGATCTTAACAGCTATAAAAAAAATTAACTAAAGAAGTATTAGCCTTGGAACTATATTAACGAGTTATATGCAATGAATCGCATGATAATTAATAAATACAAACCCAAGTTTGACCAATTAACAGGGTATGATAAAACACTGTTTGCATTTACTGCATCAGTAATATTGGTTTCTTTATATGTCTACGCTTGTACCTGTTCACTAGAAAAAACAGAAACGACTAATCAACTTGCGCTATTTTTCTTTGTAATCAAATCGCTCGACTATTTAGCAATTGTAATGATTGTTTTTGGTCTTATTTTTTCGAATGAAAGATTTAGACAATTACAACAATTACTTGGTCTAGTAATGTTGGGTGCTGTCAGCACTGTAATAATACTTCAATTTATTCCCTGTATGGTCGATGATAGAACAGTTGGTGAAATAAAATACGCATTATTATGTCCACAGTATTCAATTATATCATGGATAAATCTACTTTGGTTTAGTATAATTGGATCAGCAAACTTTGCATTACCTATATTAATAAGAAAAAAATAATTGCATACATCAGCTTCTAGCTCCAACTCTGCATTTCCATTTCGATGAAACAGTTAATTTAAAGAGCTGTATCAAGCACCAGGCAGCAAACCGTTAACCTAAAAAACCAATACAGGAAACTTTACTCCTTTATTATTCTAGTAGATTCGCCAAGTATATTTAGTAGATAAATCCCTGATTTAAATGAAGTCAAATCAATGAATTCATTTTCTTGCGTGATAACTTTCTCACTTACTTTTCTACCTGCAATATCAAACAAGGTAATTTTTTCTCCCTTTAAGCTAAGTGGCAATCCAGCAACAAAAATCGTGTTTTTCGTTGGGTTAGGATAAACCGAAAAAGTAGTACTCACATTTTGATCATTAAGACCTGCTATTCCAACAACTTGAATCAAAGTATCAGCATCACCACAAGCATTTGTCACAATAAGTTCGACATTAAAACTACCCGAAGTTGTATACAAATGAGTAGGGTTTTGAAGCGTAGAAGTGACACCATCACCAAAAGACCAAAAATACCCTGTTGCATTTAAGGATGTATTGGTAAATGTAGTATTGCCACCAACCGTATTAAAGCTAAAAGCTGCTACAGGAGAAGAGGCAATCGTAATATTTATAGTAGATGGGGCGCTGTTTCCGCAAACATTATCTGCCGTAACAGAAAGCGGACCCGACGTATTATCCAAAGTCACATTGATTGTATTTGAACTACTGGTTCCAAGCCATCCTGGAGCAAGGGTCCAAGAATAAAATACATTAGGTACATTAATCACCGAATAGTTTTCTACCGCTAAAGGACAAGGATTTAAATTTCCCGTAATAACAGATGGCGCAGACGGAAGAACAAATACTTCCACATACGTACTATCCTGAAACGAACTTAAATAAGTTCCATCACTTACAGTAAGTGAGACAGGATAGGTACCAGGAGCTGCATAAGTAACGAAAGGATTAGCTAAAGTAGAAACCGATGGCGAACCTCCTGGGAAACTCCAATTCCAACTTGTGATAGTTCCACCCGTAGTCAGATCAGTAAATGCAATTGTATCACCTACACAAACATTTGACGGACTTCCATTAAAGGCAACATTAAGAGGACTGGATAAATTATTCCATTTCCACATACCGTTTTGAGTAGCATTTGTATTAAACCAACCAGACCAGCCAATTGATGGGTTAATAAAATCTACATATAAATGTTGGTCTGTATCGATGGTTGTCCAATTAATTCCAGCATCAAGGCTATAAGATGACCCCGAACCACCAGCTGCCGAACCTGTTGAGAAAATAGTGTTGGTGCCTTGCACAGCACACAAACCACTTGTAAATACTGTCCCAACTGGAGTAACAGTTGTCCAAGTGGCACCTGCATTGGTTGTTTTATAAACGTTTGCATTCACATTAACAATCACACCTTCGGTTGGCGAACTAAACGAGAAATTAGCACTCATATTCGCAGTAACTCCCCCACCAAAATCCAACACAGGAGTAGCATAAACTAGCCAATTAGCACCTCGATTAGCTGAGTGATAAATTCGACCTTTACTCGTACTAAACCAAACGTTATCTCCCACCACTTCAATTTGTCTCACATAGCCATATTCATTGGCTGCATTTGGATTTGGGATATTCGCTCCTGGTACCAAGGTCCATGTTGTACCACCGTTCATCGTACGATAAATTTCGAATTCTCCATTTATTGGATCTCCTTGACACACGCCTTCATTCGCATTCCAGAAATAAACGACATTCGTAAATGAAGCGGCATTGTTAAAGGTAGCGGTATTTTGACGCGTCCAAGTAGTTCCCCCGTTCGTAGTTTTCCAGATCCCTCCAACCTGACCAGCTGCATTCGGATAAGCGGCTAACCAAGCCGTTGTTGAATTAAGTGCATGAATCATAGAAATTCCCAATCCAGCATTACCCACATTGATATTTCCTGGCGTCCATGTTGTACCACCATTGATTGTTTTCGTAAATTGCTGCACATTTGCTGCAGTACCGCTGCCATCGTAAGCAGTTGCCCAAATTACATTTTGATCCACGATAGATATGTGATTAATCCCACGAGACGCTTGCGAAAAGGCAGAGTTTTGTACAATCCAATTACCATAAGGAGCAATACTTACCGTAATATAACTATTTTTCGTTTTGGTGACATTCGTTTGAGAATTAGTTACCGTTAAAGAAACATTATAAACTCCAGGCACCGCATAGGTTATCATTGGTGGATTTTGTCCATTAAAAGTAGCGGGAGTTCCACCAGGAAAACTCCATTGCCAAGAAGTAATAGCATTACCTCCGTTTGCCGAATTATCATAAAATTGAACAGAATCTCCTTCAATTATGGTTGTTGAAATTCCAAAAAAGTTAGGAATTGGATTTCCAGCAATTAAACCAGTAGTAGCACACTGAAGGGCCGCTAGTGCATTTATCCGTGGACCAATATTTTGATTAATTACTGTTCCAGAAGAAAGCAAACAACTTAATACTTGAGCCGGGGATAAACTAGGATTAACACTTAACATTAATCCAACTAAACCAGCCGCAAAAGGCGTTGCCATAGAAGTACCACTCATTTTTGCATACGTATTTCCAGTTGTAGAATAAACAGTACTTTGTAGCCCACCATATGAAAATCCACCTGGCGAAGCGATGTCAACAAATGCCGTAGCACCATTATAATTAGAGAAACTTGAACGGCTGTCATTAAAATCAACTGAACCCACACCGATCACATTTGCATATCCTGCAGGATACTGAACAGTCGTGTTTCCATCATTACCAGCAGCAGCCATAAAGACAACTTCTGGATAAGCATTTATCAACGTTTGCATTGCTCCTGAATTAGTTGGGCCACCAAAAGACATACTCACAACGTGAGCCCCATTTTGGCAAGCCCATTGCACGCCGGCATAACCATACCAAACACCCCCTGAATTCGTTGCACTATTGGGTGTTGTTTTAACTCCAATCAATTCAACATTTGCTCCAAGCGATGCAATACCCGTTGCATTATTGATATCAGCTGTTGCTAAACCAGCACAATGCGTTCCGTGCGACCATCCATTATCCTGCGCATAAGATAATGGAGGCGCTGCATTAAAATCATTATCAGCCACATCATATTGTTTAAAAAGCGTTAAATCATTGTGCACAGAATAAACCGCATTATCAATAATTGCCACCTTAACCTGATTACGGCCTAAACTAATATTCCAAGCTGCTTCCGATCCAACAAGTGTATGGTACCATTTATCTGTTCCAGTATGATAGGTATCATTAGGAACAAAATCAGTTTTATAAATTGGTTCTTTTTCAGCAAAGACAATATTTGACAGCGTATTTAATCTGCGAATTAATTCTTCCACTTTCTCATAATCAGTAAAATAAATACGGTAAATATTCATTAATGAAGGACGATACGTATAATAACTTGGCCTTTCAATTTTACTAATCTCTATACCTTCCAACAAAGTAGCTAATTCAGGGTATTTACTTAACTCTTCCACTAAAGCAAAATCATTAGGATCGGTTTGACGAGCTTGATTTTGATTGGGATAAATGTCTCCTTTTAATTGGAACATAATTCTTCCATCTAAAAAGCCCGCATCAAATGTCTGAGCGAAAAGGCTTTGGGTCAAAAAGAATAAGGTGAAAATAAGTACTGATTTTTTCATAATGTTATATTTCTTAAATTGTCTTTAAAAATAAGTATAAAAAATTAGTTCACAAAATGAAACCGACAAATTACTGAAAGATCTTAGTCAGAAATAGTTCCTATGAATTAGTAATTATATTTACTTAAGCAGGAATTTCTTTCAGTAAAGAACGAACTGAAGAAACGATAGGAATGAAAAAAAACCTCTCACCCCCCTTTTTTCTTTGTTTTTGAGTACCCTTCCTTAATGAGATAATCAAAAATTTTATCTTTAAAATTTCCTTGAATTAAAATCTCCCCATCTTTTACTGTACCGCCCACACCACATTTAGATTTAAGTGCCTTACCTAGTTCTTTCAAGTCATCCGATGAACCAATAAAACCTTCAATAAGCGTCACTTCTTTTCCTGCACGTTGTTTTCTATCTATCGAAACATATAAGGCTTGTAAACCAAGTTCTAAGGTTTCTTGCTCCTCATTATTACTTGATTGGTATTCAAAATTTGGATTCGTTGAATAAACTACGTTTATAAGACTTTTATTTTTTTTTGACATAAAAGAAATTTTTGATAATTATAGATCATTACCTTCTGAACCAGGCACTTTACTTTTATTTCCCATTTCCAACTTTCCAAATTTATACGCAACCGTTAAATAAACACGCCTAGTCAACCATTTAAATTCGGTGACTTGATAAATATTAAGTTGATTGACTTCCATAAAAAAACCTTGCCGATTAAATATATCTGAAACACGCGCGCCCACCGTCCATTTGCCATCCATCAACTTTTTATCAAACGACAATTCTACCGATCCTCTTCGTTGTGCGATTCCCTGCACTGTAATTCTTGGAGCAATATAATTGACATTTAGTTGTACCGTAGCGGTTTTTTTCCAAAAATCAACCGAACCTATGTACTTAACATTCCAATTGAACCCATTTCGATTCCAAAGGGCATTAGAAGTTTGATATTGAATGTAATTAATATTAGTAGAAAGGGTATTTCTCCACCATTTTGTCGGTTTATAAGAGGCAATCAATTCAGTACCAAAACTATGTGATTGACCAATATTAGTAAATGTCACTGCTGAAGAATTATCATCATAAAACACTTTAATCCTAGAAATAGCATCCACCGTATGCCTGTAAAAGATGGCAGCAGAGAAATTCAGTTTAGCACCTTCCGACGAATAGGCTAAATCATACGAATTAATGAATTCAGGCTGTAAATATGGATTGCCACGTCGTAAATTAAAGGGATCAGAATAAGCAGTAAAGGGATTTAAATCACCAGAGGAAGCGCGCGTAATTCTGCGACTATAACTTAATCCAATTTCAGATTTTGGAGTTAAGGCATATTTAAGATGTGCAGATGGGAAGAAATTAAAGTAATCGTTGATAATTTCGATAGAATCCGACACTAAATTGGGAATTTGATATGCTTTTTCTACACGCACCCCACCTTGATACTTAAACTTGTTTAATTGCTGGCCAAAAATAGCATAAGCGCTAAAAATCTTCTCATTGTATCGGTATAGAAAATTAGCCAAAGTATCTTCAAAATAAGAAATAGTTGAGTAATCGTAGGTTTCAGAATACGTATTCACTTCTTGCTTGCGAATAATAGTTTTCGCACCAAATTCCGAGCGCATTAATTTAGCTGGCCATAAGTAAGTAAAGTCAGCTTGAATGGAAGTGATATTATTTTTCTCTTGGTTAAATAGTCGTTGATTCAAAGGTAATGAACCATCCAAAACCGAATCTATTCCATAATAACGTTGCAAATAATATCCTTGAATCGATTCCATACCAATCGATTGATTGGCATCTAATACAAAACTTCCACGGCTATCCTTAAAATCTTGCTTAAAGTTAGCATTGAAGTCATAATTATGTTGTTGAGAAGGATCATAGGATTCTCTTCTTCCTAATGAAAGTAGGGCCTCATTCGAATCTTTTACGCCATTCCACAAATCTCCGGTTCTATCTCTCCTTCCTGCGCTTCCTGTAGAAGAGAAAGAGATTGACTTTCTATTTTTGAGGGTAAAATCAACGCCAAATCTAGCGGTATTTCCAGCATTTAAATCAGTACCTGTGCGATTTTGATCTAATATAGAAATGGAGTCATTGATAAATGTTTGCCGGATATAAGACGTGTTGTTTCGATAGCCATCCAGATAGCGACCATTATAGGAACCATAAATATTAAAAAATGAATTTCGATAACTAAGCGAGAATCCGCCATCAGCCACATTACCACCTTTAAAATTACCAGATCCTATATTTGCGTTTAATAAACCATTGAATCCTTTTAATTTATTTTTCTTAAGCACTATGTTGATTATTCCCGATGTTCCATCAGGATCATATTTAGCCGAGGGATTTGTTACAATTTCAATTCTTTCGATCGATCCAGCAGGAAGAGCATCCAACAGCGTTTTTCCATTACCACCAGACAAAGAACTAGGTCGCCCATCAATTAAAACCGTAACGGCTCCATCACCACGTAGCATAATGCGGCCATCTTGATCTAAATCCACCGACGGAATATTTTTCAGGACATCGTTGGCCGTTCCTCCTTTCACGGACATATCTTCTGCGACATTATACACTTTTTTATCTATGCCTGCACTTAATATACTTGCTTGTCCTACCACATCTACTTGACCAATTTGCAAGGTCTTATCAAGTTCCATAGAGATTGTTCCCAAATTCAAGACTTTGAGATTAGAAGTAATGGTAAGTTTTTCACTACTATTTGCTAAAAATCCAGCGAATGAAAATTTCACATAATAGGATCCTGGCACTAGTTTATCAAATAGAAATTTACCTTCTGAATCCGAATAAATACCGGTTAACAAGCTAGAATCTTTTTCCAAGAATAATCGAACCGAGACATATTCCATGGATTTATCATTGATCGAATTAACAATCCTCCCCATTATCATCCCATCACCTTGCGATGAATTTTGGGAATAAGAAACCGTAGAAAGAAAAATTATCAGGAAAAAAGAAAGTCGTATTAATTTCATGCAGGAGAAGTAGAGTACAAAAATAATCAATCCTACTCAATATTAATGATTAAAGCATCAAAAGCAACTACATTTTACCTTAATAGAGAGACACTTCCTGTAAATGTTTTTAAATCAGGGCTAGCACTCGCGCTGTATGATAAAATAAAGGAATAAACGCCCACTTGCGCTTTGCAGTCACCATAATTCCCATCCCAAAACGCATGAATATCGTGACTTTCAAAGATTAATTCACCCCAACGATTATAAATCCAAAATCCATAACTTGCAGGATCTACCTCACCAGAAAAAATGGGTTGAAAAACATGATTGTGTTCATCACCATCTGGGGTAAATGTATTAGGGACATAGACAGAAAAGTCATTGGTTATTTGTATGGAATTACTAATAGAATCAAGACATCCGAATACAGATTCAGCCACCAATGAAACACTTTGAGAGCCCTCAGAAAAAGGAAAAGTATAATCAAATTCAAGTTGATTATCAATAAAACTAATTCCACCAATGGACCAAGTATAAGAGACAGCGCCTAAGGAAGAGTTAATAATGTGTCCAGTTGGATCCCCCATTGAAATAACTTGGGGATTAAAATAAAAGTCGGCTAATGGATTTGGGTAAACCGTTACAGTGGCATTTTGAGGAAGTGAAACACAAGTATTTTGATTAATTCCTACCACTTGATAAAGAGTTGTACTTGATGGCGCAACTAAAATACTACCATCAAAATTTTGCGTAATAGCAGGTGTCCAAATGTAGTTAAGGGCACCAAGAGGAATCAACGTAGCTGATTCTCCCTCACAAATTGAAGCATTATTTACACTAACAACTGGGAGCGAAAGTGTTGACAAGGTTAAATGGATAATAGAATCGCAGCCATTTTGCGTTTGAAGAGAATCTAAATACGTTCCTGCTCCATTAATAATTGTCCCGTTAAAATTAAACGTCGTTCCTACACAAAATGAATCAACAATAAAGGTATTGAAAACGGGAAGTATGCTAAGCCCAATAGTATCCGCATCTGAACAGCCATTTTGGTCAATGACATTTGCAAAATATTGCCCTCCTGTTGAAACCGTAACAGTTGGCAAAATGGATCCATTGGACCATAATTGAGAGGCATAGTTGCCATTCAGCTGCAGAAGAATCGAATCTCCTTGACAAATAGCTAAATCGGGTCCTAGGTTTAAAGATATCGTATTCAGCGAAACAACTATTGAATCTCTAACAAATCCACAACCACTTGGAACATCGACAAAATATATTCCTGGATTATTTACTTGAATGGTAGAAGTAGTGGCGCCATTACTCCATAAATAACTAGCAAATAAGGTGTCTAAGGCTAAAGTAATCATTTGACCAGCACAAATTGCCGTGTCTGCTCCAAGATTAGGCGTGGGACCTGAGACAGGAAGTACAAAATTGTACAAAAGTTGACCAGCAGTACCCGCGATTGCTCCGTGACTTGTTCCTGTGCATGGGGGACCATTGTGTAATACCATTCCAGCATTTCCACCAACAAGTTGATTCGTAACATTTAGAGGTACAGAAGGTGAGATGAAAGCTATTGTTCCACCGCCCCCCCCACCACCTGGACCATGACAAGCGGATGCCCATAATGTACTAAAAATATTACCACCAAAGCCACCTTTTACATTGATAGTAAGAGGAGAAGTAACTGAATTTGACATTAAATAAACACAACCACCAGCGCCGCCACCGCCTGCTCCTTCAGAATCCGTATTCCCGATCACATTTGCTCCATTGGCAGTTATTAAATTATTATTTCCATTGATAAGTGGTGCGATCAAAAAAACCATTCCTCCCCCATTACTACCTGCCGTTGCTGTTAGGCCATTATCTCGATATCCACCACCACCACCACCGCCTAAAAATGCTTTATAATTGCTGTAGTTTAAACTGTATCCTCCTACTCCAAAAGAGCTATTTAATGGGCAGCTTCCATACCATTCATTTCCACCTCTTCCCCCAGCGCCACCATTCCCACCCCCACCAGCACCAGGATTTCCTGAATTTGAACCTCCGCCACCGTTGGCAAGCGGCGCTCTGTTTCCGTCCTGACCAACAGGAGCAGTAGCGATACCTTCTCCTTTTTTACCAGAAGAATTGGATGAATTTGCCCAGTTTGGATCACTACAAGAGAAAAAACCCGTTGTATTGGCACCGCCAACAAAACCAGCACCAGAAACATTAATGTCTGCGTTAAACGTAATACTGCCTGTTGCCTTAATAGCCACGATGCCGCCTGTTGTTCCGTTCCACACTTGACTGGTAACAGTTCCTGAAATAGTCACATTATTATAAACAGCCACCTTCACCAATTGGACCAATCCACTTACAGTATACGTTTTACATAAATTAGAAGTAAAGGTTAAGGTGTTAGCCACCTTCGTGAGAATTGTCGCGAATTCAAAATTTCCTGCATTATTTAGAGCAGTTACCGTTCCAAAAGTTGGTACATTCCCCGTTGTAATTGTTGCCCCTTTCATTTGAATCAACAGCACCTCATCGCCAACGGCATAATTGGAAGCATTTGATACCGTAACAGAATTAATGCCCACATTCGTGACATTGATATACGCATTCACAACCCCAGAGATATTCTGAGCATGAAGGTTAGTTGAGGTAAAGAGCCAACTGAAACTAACAACAATAAATAATACTATTCGTAATGTTCTGATCATCAAAATTCTTTAGTAAATCACATTGACATGTCCGTTCAGCTGTATAATTTTATTCGCTTTTTTATCAAAAAACTGAATCAAATACGAATAAGAACCTTGTTCTACCTTTATGCCACCATAATATCCATCCCATCCTTTATCGGTAGAATATGACTCAAATACACATTCACCCCAACGATTATAAAGCACTAAATGATAGCTCGCTGGATCAAATCCTGTGGTGAAAATCGGTAGAAATACATTGTTATGCTCATCGCCATCTGGTGTAAAAGTATTAGGGACATAGTAAATTGGATCACCCGAAATCTGAATAGAAATTTCGGTGGAATCCAAACAACCGAAATCTGAGGAAACAGAAAGAATGATCGTATAGTTTCCGTCTTCATACGGATAAACATGCGTTACTTCGGATGAATTATCATTTGAAGATGTACCATCTCCAAAATACCAAGCAGAAGAAAAGGCATTGATGGAATTATTGTAAAAGGTAGCGAAGGGAGAATCGCTTAATAAATTAAGGGACAAAGCATCGAGTAAAGCGAGCGGGTTTGGATGCACAATCACCCCTACTTGAGTGGTGTCGGCACAACCGAAGGTATTTGTCCCGATAATTGTAATGGATTCTGAAGTCAAAGGTTGATAAGTATAAGTGGAGGAAGATTGACCATTAGACCATTGATAAAAATCAGCACCCGCTACTTGAAAAGTCACTAATTCGCCAGCACAAATTTCACTTAAGATTGGCGTTGCTGTTAAGCTTGGTTCCTGGTATACAGTTACAAACAGAGAATCAGAAGAAACACATCCAAAAACACTCGTTCCAGTAATTGAATACAAACCACTTGTCACGGCAGTTATGCTTTGAGATGCCCCAGTGAAAGCAGTTAAATCAATACCGGACCATTGATAGGTAGCGGCTCCTGATGCATTCAATTGAACCACGGTGTTTGGACAAATCGTATTGTCATCTGCTACAAGTTGCGCAGGTGGCGTGGGGTTAACAATTACGTTAACCGTATCCAAGTCAAAACACCCATCTAAATTATTTCCCTGTACCACATATGTAGAAGTTATGATAGGATCCACCCACATTTGTCCTAAATTATCAACTGGATTTACTGTTGGTGTCCATATATAAGTATTGGCACCAGAAGGAATTAATAAGGCAGAATCTCCAAGGCATATTTGCAAATCGGGTGAGGTGACAATCGGATTAGTAGAAAAAACAATGTCCAAGGTGATGACTGAATCACAACCGGAAACAGAGCTAAGTGAATCTACATAATTCCCTGAACTGCTGATGGGATTTCCATTAAAAAAATAAGTACTTCCATCACAAATAGTGTCAGTAATATTCGTAATAAAAGAAGGGTTAACAGTAACAAGCACCTGATCTGTTGTTGGACACACTCCAGGATTATTAGCTAGTGTTGTAGATACCGTATAAATTTGAGTTATTGGCTGATTCGTATTGTTAGGTAAATTAACAACAGGATTGGAAACACTTGCATTACTTAAACCATTAGCGGGAGACCATGAATACGAAAAAGCAGGATTATTCACCACACCAATAGACACATTTTGATTGGGGCAAGTTTGAACATCTACGCCTGCATTTGAACTTGCTTGTGCCGTATAAATCACCACATTTCGAATAGAATGCTGATCGTTTGCACCGCCTGTTCCAGCGGTAAAACCCATATAACCCGAGAAATTAATGGGGAAATTTGCAGTGAGATAAAGTGTATTATTAATTAATAAACTTATTAATCCATTGTTATAGATAATTCGAACAGTTTTATAGGTATTCCCACGAATAAAATTCAATATACCGCCAGTATTAGTCAATTTAACAATACCCGCATTGCATTCCCCATAACCAATACCGTTATAAATTTGTAATTCCGGATTTGCCCCGCAGCCGTTATCCCATGTATCTAAAACTACTTTGAGACCATTTGCAGTACCGGGGATACCAATTCCTCCACCGCTAACAAATCCAACCGGTGGAACTTGCAAAAAGCAGAATGCCAAACCGTCGGCTGCATTACCTCCCCAAATACGGTAATCAAAGTCAACTGTCCAATTTGAACAGAGACCCAAATTTAATGGCTGCGCATAGAAAATACCTCCACTTTGACTGCCACTAGCATTCGTTAATATTAATTCATTGCTAAAATTATCTACATCGCCCGGTGTATCGCCAACGTATGCATTTCCATTTAAATTCCAACCAGCAGTATTTAAAACCGGTGAGCCTATTAATTGTCCAAAAATAAAAGTCTGTGCAGAAGTTCGTGTTGCAAAAAGTAGAATCGTAACAAAAAATAAAAATTGCTTCATTATTAATAGTAGATTAACTAAATACTTTCACTTGACGAAATTAACAATAAATAGTTGGCTAATAATTATTCTTACCTTTGAATTAAGATACACTTATTGTACTTTTGACAAATACAAAAAAAAATAAGACACGAAAATATGTCAAAAAAAATAAAACACACCGAAGAATTCGAACCTTTCAACATAATAGTTTTTGGTGGTGAAGGAGACTTGGCCATTCGGAAAATCTATCCTGCCCTGCTTCATCGAGAACTAGATGGTCAATTTCTAACAAGCTACAATATTGTGGCAATTACCCGAAAATCGCAAACTGAATCAACATTTTATCAAGACCTAACCAAGCATCTTTTAGCTACAGCTGAAGAAGACACAACAGAGGATGAAATTAACACATTTGTAAAAAAAATAAGTTTAATTACAACGAGCGAAGCAACGGCAGAGGCCTACCAAGACTTGAAAAATCACCTCGATCAATTCAAAAGCCATCAAAATATATTTTATTTTTCTACTCCATCCTCCGCTTTTGGAGAAATAGCACAAGCCTTAAAAGCATGTAATTTAATTTATAAAAACAGCAAAGTTGTTTTAGAAAAACCCTTAGGATATAGTTTAGCATCATCAAACGCTATCAATGAGGAAATAATGAAGGCTTTCCATGAAGATCAGGTGTATCGAATCGATCATTATTTAGGCAAAGAAACCGTTCAAAATTTAATGGTTCTTCGTTTTGCCAACAACCTTTTTGAGCGTGCTTGGGATTACCAAAACATCGATAATATACAAATTACAGTATCAGAAAAACTAGGAGTCGAAAAACGTGCTGATTATTATGACAACAGTGGCGCTTTGCTTGATATGGTTCAAAATCATTTGGTTCAATTGCTTTGTTTAGTAGCGATGGAACCGCCCTATATTCTTCAAGCAGACGAAGTTCGGAATGAAAAATTAAAAATTTTGCGTGCCTTACGCCCGCTAACAAAAGAATCTGTTTTAACCAATACAGTGAAAGGGCAATATTCGCGTGGAAGTATTCAGGGAGAAGAAGTTAGTTCCTACTTAGAGGACATCGATAAATACAATTCCAAGACAGAAACATTTGTAGCGATTAAAGCATATGTGGACAATTGGAGATGGAAAGGCGTACCTTTTTATCTTAGAACTGGCAAACGATTAAAAAAGCGTTACTCAGAAATCGTTATTAACTTTAAAGAGGTAAGTCACAACATATTTCCTTCCAAGGAAAAATTAAACAATAACAAATTAATCATTCGCTTACAACCTGAAGAGCGCATAGAGCTAGTTCAAATGACAAAAGTTCCAGGCCCTGGGGGTTACCGTTACAAACCTGTTGCCTTAAAGCTTGATTATCTCGATTCATTTAAGGAGCGATTTGCCGATGCCTATGAACGTTTAATTGTAGATGTTATCAGAGGAAACCAAACACTTTTTATGCGTCAAGATGAATTAGAAGCAGCCTGGATATGGATTGAGACAATAACCACCAACTGGAAAGCAGTCAACCAGCAGAACATACTTTACGAAGCAGGAACTTGGGGACCTGGAGACAGTATTTTAGATCCTGGAGCTACATGGATTACAAAAACTTGGAGAGAATAATGCAAACATTTGATACGAATTCAGATTTAATAAAAACCCTCAGCTTAGACATTAAGTTTATCGTTGAAAATGCCATACAAGAAAAAGGCAAGGCCTACCTCCTACTTTCTGGTGGAAGCACCCCGCTTCCATTATATAAATCTATCGCAGATTTTGATTTAGATTGGGATAACATTCACATCGGACTCGTTGATGAACGTTTTGTAGACCAAAGTAGTGGATTTTCAAACGAGGCATTAATTAGGAATGTTTTCCAAAAACTTAAAACAAGCAATTTTTCAAGTATGGTGATCAACCAATTTGATTTAGCCAAAAATTTGGAGGAAGTCTCCTTAAATTACGCGCCATTTATTGGTGCTGACGTCGTATTATTAGGAATGGGCGAGGATGGGCATACCGCCTCGATATTTCCAAATGACCCGTTGAGTGAACAAGCCATCAAAGACGAGAATGCAGGAATTTGTTACACCAATTCACCCAATCACCCAACAAAAAGAATTACGTGTAATGGTTCTATGTTATTTAGCTCATCAAATTTATTTTTATATTTTACTGGCTTGAAAAAATTAGATAAATTTAAACTTGCCAAAGAAGAGGAGACACCCATAAGTCATTTCGAAAGTCAGCTAACAGAAGTGTATTTCACAGAAAACGCCTAAAAAATGAACAATAGCATTACGAAGGTCACCGCAAGAATAATAGAAAGAAGTAGATTATCGCGCGAAAAATACCTCTCCGACATGGCAAAATCCCATCAAGAAGGGGTTTCTCGTCAGGGAATGAGTTGTGGGAATTTAGCGCATGCTTTCGCCGGTTGTGGCTCACACGAAAAAAATGAACTCCGAGGCGATATAACGCCAAATATTGGAATCATCACCGCGTATAATGATATGCTTTCTGCACACAAGCCTTTTGAACACTTTCCACAGCAAATACGTGACTTCGCAATTAAGCATAAAGCAGTCGCTCAAGTTGCAGGCGCTGTTCCCGCTATGTGTGACGGTGTAACCCAAGGTCAGCCGGGTATGGAACTATCCCTTTTCAGCCGAGATGTAGTGGCAATGGCAAGCGCAGTGGGTTTATCTCACAATTTATTTGATGCTGTACTTTGCTTAGGAATATGCGATAAAATTGTTCCCGGTTTATTAATTGGGTCCTTACGATTTGGCCAACTACCAACTATTTTTGTTCCTGGAGGTCCGATGCCAAGTGGGATTTCAAATGACGAAAAATCACAGATTCGTCAAGCATTTGCAGAAGGCAAAATAGGTAGAGAAGAATTATTAAAAGGGGAATCCGATTCCTATCATTCACCTGGAACCTGTACTTTTTATGGAACCGCTAATTCCAACCAAATGCTCATGGAAATCATGGGCTTACAACTTCCGGGCTCCAGTTTTGTGAACCCTAATACTGAATTGCGTTCACTTCTTACCGAAGAAGCAGTAAAAATAGCAGCCAATAATTCGAAACTAGGATTAGAAAGAGCATTGATGGCTATAATTACCGAGGAATCAATTGTAAATGGCATTATTGGACTTCTGGCAACCGGAGGCTCCACCAATCATACCATACATCTAATCGCGATTGCACGAGCCGCCGGAATTATCATCAATTGGGACGATATGTCTGATCTTTCAGATGTCATACCATTAATTACTCGGATGTATCCTAATGGCGCAGCAGATGTCAACCACTTCCATGCTGCTGGTGGCATGGCATATGTCATTAGTACGCTCTTAGAAAATGGCTTATTGCATGAAAATGTTCAAACAATTATAGGCAAAGGACTTAAAAAATATACACAAGAACCCAAAATTGATGCTCATCGATTAATATGGGTAGAGGGCCCTAAGGAGAGTTTAAACAAAAGTATTATTCGTTCCGCATCCGATCCATTTTCAAAGGACGGCGGTATTAAAATTTTACAAGGAAATCTCGGGCGTTCCGTAATCAAAACAGCTGCGGTGGAAGACGCCCATCGCATAATTAATGCGCCAGCGATTGTTTTTTTAGAACAACAAGATTTAATTGATGCATTCAAACGAGGTGAATTAGACAAAGATTTCATTGCCGTATTGCCTTTTCAAGGTCCTAAACAAAATGGCATGCCTGAATTACATCAATTAACGCCCACCTTGACTATCCTTCAAAAGCGTGGTTACAAAGTAGCATTGGTTACAGATGGAAGAATGTCTGGTGCATCAGGCAAAGTCCCCGCGGCCATTCACCTTTGGCCCGAAGCAAAAGACGGAGGACTAATTGCAAAAATCAGAACCGGAGACTTCCTTCATCTTGATGCCAATAAAGGGGAGCTATACTGCGACAACTTTGAGGAAATTGTAAAGCGTATCGCTACGGTTAAAGATACTAGTGATACGATAGGATACGGACGAGAGCTCTTTAGCAATTTTAGATCAATGGTCTCTTCTAGCGAAGAAGGAGCAAGCGTATTATTTTAACTTTTCTGTTGATTGTTTATTTCTGGTCAGGATCGATAACACAATGGAACCCATCAATAAAGACACAACGATCAATAGCGATACAAGTGTTTCAATATGATACACGGGTGCAACTAACATTTTTAATCCTATAAAACTTAGAATAATCGCAAGACCATATTTAAGTTTAGAAAACATTTCCATTGAATTAGACAATAGAAAAAACAAAGATCTTAAACCAAGAATGGCAAAAATATTAGAAGTGTAAAGAATAAATGGGTCATTAGGTGCAATGGCAAAAATAGCCGGTATAGAATCGACCGCAAAAAGCAAATCGGAAGACTCAATAATTATTAGTACTAAAAAAAGTTTTGTACCAAACAATTTTGACTTCCCTTTATTCATAACACGTGTAAAAAAACGATCGCCATCAAATTCCGTTCGTATAGGAATTATCTTACTAAACAATCTTACGCCAAGGGAATTATTGTAATTGACATTTTCATTTTCATCTTTAGAAAAACCAGACTTAATCCCAGCATAAATAAGGAAAATCCCAAACAAAGTCATTAAGACATTTATTTTATGATACGTGTTGGTGGCATAATCAATCTCCTCGTTGGATGTTGGACTTAATGTGAAATGGAAATTACCAATGTGAAGTTCTGGCAAATAGGTTAAATTAATGAGACCTATTCCCGAAAAGATAAAGATTCCTCGTAAAACAACAGCGCCTATAATCCCCCATAACAACACTTTTTGTTGACGATACCCTTCAATTTTAAAAAATGAAAATATCAGCAAAAAGACAAAAAGATTATCGACGGATAACGCTTCCTCAATCCAGTAGGCAGATTGAAACTGAGCGAATTTCTCAAAGCCTCTTTCATACCAAACAAATAAACTAAATAACATCGCTAATCCAACCCAAATACAAGTCCAAAGAATTGACTTTTTTGTTGCCATTTTTTGTTGTTTCACCTTTGATAATAAACCCAAATCAAAGGAAAGAATCAAAACTATTACAGCAACAAAAACGACAATAAGTATTGGAGAGTCCATAAAAATTAATTGAATGTAAAATTAATTCGAATTAGCACATAGAAGTAGAAAATTAATAGATTTTTTCAGCATCGTTTTGTTAGATTAAAACTTTTATAAGCCAATAAGAATTCCAGTCCGCAAATTATTTTGTCACAAAGACATGCTTTACATCTATTTAAGTTGATAAAAACTAAAAATTACCTAATTTTGAATTTAAAATAATCAACTTGAATTTTCAAATAAAGTACTTTAATGAATTAAGCCTTGTTGAATTCCATGATTTAATTGAGTTACGGATAAAAACTTTTGTTGTAGAACAAAATTGTAGCTACCTTGAATTAGACGGAAAAGATAAGATTTCTTATCACGTTATTTGCCGAAATGGCGTGGGGAATGTCATAGCCACGGCTCGTATTTTACCCTCTGGTATAAGCTATAAGGAAGTTTCCATTGGAAGAGTGGTAACTGATATTAGTATCCGCGGAAATGGGGAAGGTCATTTACTCATGCAGGAATGCATGAAATTTATTCTTGCAGAATTTGGACCAGTACCAATCAGAATATCAGCCCAAAAGCACTTAGAGAAATTTTATAATACACATTTGTTTTTTTCTACAGGAAAAGATTACCTAGAAGATGATATTCCTCACGTTGAGATGCTCTATATGCCGCAAATTATATCGCAATAAAATATTGATTTTTTATCAATGGGTGTTTATCTTAAAAGATCAAAAAATTCCCCGAAAGCCCAATTAATAAAAGGAAAATCGTTATTTAACCATATCCTCGAAAAGCAATTCCATACAAGGCGAAATTACAGTAGATAATCCTACTTTATCATTATTGGCTTGTTCAAAATTTTCATAACGATTTTCCAACTTTTCTACTGCACAATCACATAATTTATTTTTTGCTTTCATCGAAAATACATTTGATGCATCACCTGAATTCATACCCCCCATAATGTCTTTGCGAGCTTTCTCCTTATCTTCTTTGTTCCAATTACCTTTGGAGCTTTCATTACATGACATCAATAACAATGGTATACATGCAGCGCTTAAAACTAGTTTTCTCATAAATAATTTCTTATAAATTCACACAAAAGTTACTTGCTACTACTTTTTAAAGATGACCGATGCGATGTGTCCGCCAAAACCAAAAGTATTGCTCATCGCATACTTTAGAGGATGATTTACTGCATTATTCAAAGGAAATTGGAATAAATCTTTAAATGCTGGTTCAATATCTTTTGTATTTATGGTTGGTGGGACAATGCCCTCTTGAAGCGCTTTAACACAAATAATTGCTTCGATTGCCCCTGCGGCACCCAGTAAATGCCCAGTCATAGATTTTGTAGCTGAGACAAACAAACTTTTTCGTTCACCGAAAACTGTTTTTGCAGCTAATAATTCTGAGGTATCGCCTTGAGCTGTTGACGTAGCATGCATGTTAATGTAATCAATATCTTTTGGTTCTATCCCCGCCTCTTTTATCGCCTCATTCATACCTAAAATAGCACCTAATCCTTCTGGATGTGTTCCGGTAAGATGATAAGCATCCGCTGCCATTCCGCCACCAACAATTTCACATAAAATGTTTGCACCTCTGTTCACAGCATGTTCATATTCCTCGACAATAAGTGCGCCTGCACCTTCCCCCATCACAAAACCATCACGGGAAATATCAAAGGGCCGGGATGCGGTTTCGGGATCGTCGTTTCTAAGTGACAAGGCACGTGCAGATGAAAATCCACCAATAGATGCTTGCGTTATAGCCGCTTCTGATCCACCGGTAATAATCATTTCCGCTTTACCCCAAGTTATGTAATTAAATGCTTCGATAATGGCCGTATTAGATGTGGCGCAAGCGGACACAGGGCAGAAATTAACCCCACGCAAACCATATTTAATGGAAATAATTCCTGAAGCAATGTCTACCAATATTCGAGGTATGAAATACGGGGGGAATCTCGGAGTACCATCGCCACTGCAAAACTCCATCATTTCATCCTGAAAAGTTTGAATCCCACCGTTTCCAGATCCCCAAATAACGCCAATTCTATCCTTATTCAATTGGTCAAAATCAATTCCAGCATTTTTAACCGCTTCATCTACTGCTACCAATGCATACTGAGAGAAGAGATCGTACTTCCTATTTTCTTTTGAATCAAAAAAATCACTCGAATTATAGCCTTTTAATTCACAAGCAAAATGCACCCTAAATTTTGACGTATCAAATTTGGTAATTGGAGCAGCGCCACTTTTTCCTTGAATTATTGAAGACCAAAAAGTTGGAACATCGTTACCTATTGGTGTAAGTGCTCCGATTCCTGTTATTACAACCCGTCTTTTCACTTATCTAATTTAAACTTGTAGTACGATTTATCTTTATAAAGATCTACAGCTTTCAGTAGAGCCTCATTGAAATCATTGTAAATCTGATAGGATTCGCTGGTACTCCATAAATCTTGAGCAAGATTAGCGCGTATTCTCATTTGGATGATTTTTTTGCTGATTGAATATTCACTTTCATTGAAAACCAACTCCGGTGCTTCCCTATTAACATAAGAAAAGAAATCAGTCATGAAGGCATCATCACATCTGAAATTTTTATTAAAAACTTCAAAATTAGGATAGGTTGACTTCAGCGATTCCCTGTTGTTTTTAATGTAGGAAATAACATAATTATTAATGTGCCCTCCCCGAACGAGATCACCAAAATAATCTGTAATATCAGAGGTATCTAGGCCAACAAAAATATCCGGCATTATTCCTCCTCCACCATAAACTGTTCGTTTTGTTTTTAATGTGATGAACTTCAAGGAATCAGGGAATTTAATAGAATCTGCATTTTGAAATTCCCCATTTAAATAACGTTGTGTCAAGTCTTTTTTATAATTTTCTTTGTCCTCATATGGCTTTTGAATAAATCGACCGGTTGGCGTATAATAACGAGCGATGGTTAACCTAATTTCACTACCATCCGATAAAGGAATTGGTCGTTGCACTAAGCCCTTTCCAAATGTCCTTCTTCCAACTACTAAACCTCTATCCCAATCCTGTATTGCTCCCGAAAAAATCTCACTTGCAGAGGCAGAATATTCATCGGTAAGTACAATCAATCCACCCTCTTCCCATAAACCCTTTTTACCCGCTCTAAGATTACTTCGAGGTTGCGACCTACCCTCCGAATAAACGATTAATTTATCACCAGATAGAAATTCATCTACTAAATGATGTGCTGCATCTAATAATCCACCTCCATTTCCTTGAAGGTCAAAGACTAATTGCTTCATTCCTTTGGATTTTAAATCTTTCAAACTATTTTGAACTTCCTCCACAGTCGTTCTAGAAAAGCTATTCAACTTTATATATCCTATTTCAGGTGTAATCATATAACTGGCATCAACAGAATAGATCGGGATTTTATCACGAACGATGGTAAATTTTAATGGGGTTTTCATGTTTTGACGCATAATCTGAATCGTTACCTTCGAGCCTAATTCACCCATCAGTTTCGAACGCACATCATTATTTTTGAGTCCAACACCCGCAATATTATTTCCGTCAACAATCAGAATTTGATCACCAGCCAAAACCCCTAATTTTTCAGAAGGACCACCAGGTATTGTGGCAATCACCATTAATGTGTCTTTCACAATCTGAAAGCGGATACCGATTCCAACAAAACTTCCATTAATTTGAGATTGAGCATCATCTGCATCTTCAGCAGGAATGTAAGTGGAATGAGGATCTAGCTCTTCAAGCATCGCAACAATTGCAGATTCAGTAAGCTTTTTAGCATTAACTGGATCTACATATATTTGTTCAATATGATTTAATACTTCTGCAAATTTATTTGAAGTGCTAATTTTGTTTAGGTCAACTTGACAAAAAAGTAAAAATGGCGCTGATACAAATAGTAGAAGAAAAATGTTTTTCATAGTAAGTTTTTCAATTTTGAACGATAAGAACAAAAATAGTAACAGAAGTTCGAATAACTAATTTATTTATGAGAAAGATTAAATTTGTTTAATAATACTAAAATTTAGAATAAATGACGAAGTCGAAAAATAAGAATACACGTTCAACTGGTAAAAGAATAATTAGGGTAGTTCTTAAATCAATAATGTGGTTTTTTATAGTTTTCTTTTCCTTACTATTTCTATACTTTCTCGCCTACTTTATATTAGCAAGAATAACAGTGGAAGGTGAAAAAAAATCGAATCCTACAATTGTTGTTTACTTGATGAACTCAGGTGTACATACCGATTTTGTTCTCCCAGTTGAAAATAAACTTATGGATTGGCGAGGCTATTTCCCTAGAGAAAACACGAAAAAAAACGACACAACTCTCCAGCTAATTGCCATTGGTTGGGGGGATAAAGACTTTTATCTTAATACGCCAGAATGGGCAGACCTAACGGTAAAGACAGCAGTTTGTGCTGGATTAGGATTGGGAACATCAGCGATTCACGCCACCTACCATGCCTCCATCTTAACAGATCGCCCGACAGTGAAACTTTTACTTACTGAAATTCAATACAAACGATTGATCAATTATATAAGGAAAAGTTTAAAATTCAATAAAGACAAGCAGACAATAAAATTAAGTCCAAATAGCGACAAAGTTCTTAAAGATAACGATGCCTATTACGATGCAAATGAGAGCTATAGCATCATATTATCGTGTAATACATGGATCAACAATGGACTAAAAGCAAGCGGCCAAAAAGCATGTCTATGGACCTCATTACCACAAGGAATATTGTATCAATATGGCAAATAAGCTACTCTTATTTCTTTTATTATTTAGCGGTCTGAATACTTCGGCGCAAGTAATTAGCAATGATACCGTAGCAAGAAGCTATTTATTATTTATTAATGGGCATCGTGGACCAAAACACGACAAGGAAACTCCCAGCAATATCATCACAAAAAAAGATCCGACTGGTTATTGGCTAGATATCAACGATAGCATCATCAAGCGTTTCAATACCAGTCAAGCCATTTATTTAGATGGCAATCATAGCATAAAAACATCTATGTACAAAAGCTTTTTTCACATGGGCTCCTCTTATTTATTATCAAGATTTTGCTGGATAAGACATAAGAGCAGTTGGGTAATTAATCCAAAAGTGAATGCTGAAGGTTTCTTTATTCGTATGACCAATGGAGCAGAGGCGGGAAAAAACTTTCTCATTTCTTCCTGCAATAAGCAAAAATGTATCACCATGAAAGACACGGTGGATATTGTTTGCCATAGCTTCGGTTATGCTTACAGCATAGGATTTATTAATGCTATAAAGGATAAAGTTGTATTTGGGAAAATCCTTATTTTAGCGCCAGAAAGCGCGGGGTATTATGCGGCTGATTGGACTATGTTTCAAGAAGTATGGCAATACGGAAGTGATGACACTGGACAAGCCAATAGTGATCCAATCTATCTTCAAGATGGTCTCGCACCGCAAGTACAAGTAAAAGGATTAGAAGTCATGATGCCTAACCATGGTGGCCGGGTATTTCTTCTGGAAAATTCAAAAAAAGGCTTTATAAGAAGTCATCACCTTAGCTATTGGTCTTGGTTTCATGAAATTAAACCAAATGATTTTGGCTATTTTTCCAAATGAATACTACTTTTATAGTAGTTTTGAAAAATGATTGAACAAAACATCTCCTTACAAGCCTTCAACACCTTTGGATTTGATCTAAAAGCTGAGAATTTCATCCGCTTCAATTCGATTGTTGGATTGAGAGAAATCCTGAAAGAACACCAAGAAAAACCATTATTTGTTCTTGGGGGTGGTAGTAATATCCTACTAACAAAAAATATTTCAGGCTTGGTCCTAAAAAATGAAATAAAGGGTATAAAAATCATAGAAGACCACGAAGATTATGTGATTGTAGAGTCCGGAGCTGGTGAAGTATGGCATGAATTAGTGCTGTATTGCATACAAAATGGCTGGGCAGGAATAGAAAATCTTAGTTTAATTCCCGGAAGTGTTGGGGCGAGCCCAATGCAAAACATTGGTGCATACGGAGTGGAAATAAAAGATGTCTTTTCCTATTTATCTGCTATAAATATAGCTACAGGTGAACTGGACATTTTTAATGCTGAACAATGTAAATTTGCATACAGGGAAAGTGTTTTTAAGCAAGCGTTAAAAGGGAAATACATCATTTGCTATGTTGCTTTTAAACTTTCAAAAAAAGCGATTAAAAACACAACTTATGGAGCGATTGAAGATGAATTAAAAAAAATGGGGATCAGTAATCCAAGTATTGAAGATATTAGTAAAGCGGTTATTTCAATTCGTCAATCAAAATTGCCCAATCCGGCAGTGATAGGAAATGCAGGGTCTTTTTTTAAGAATCCAATTGTTTCAGAAGAACTTGTAAAAAAATTACAAGAAATTTACCCCGATATTCCAAATTACCCAAGTACCAATGGAACAAAAAAACTAGCTGCTGGATGGCTCATCGAAAAAGCAGGATGGAAAGGAAAGAAAATTGGGAATATTGGTGTGCACAAAAACCAAGCATTAGTGCTAGTTAATTATGGCGGAGGAACTGGGGAAGAAATTTTAGCCCTTTCAACAGCTATTATTGAGGATATCAAAAGCAAATTCAAGGTTGAACTAGAAAGAGAGGTAAATATAATGTAGTTCCTAACTACTAAAATTGCTAATTTTTTTTCTTGAAAAATTCATCGCTAATCCCCTTATTAACAAGATAGCCACTTAATTTAATCGTAATAATCCCTATTTTACTTTTGCTCTTCTTAGCTTTCTCAGAGTTATTAATATCCGAAGAAATGCTTTTAGGCATTTTAAACTTCTTAATATCTACCGTAAACGTAATTTGATCTGGCAAACCAAAAGCCAATTGAGTGCCATAAACATAATTCATCGTAACACTTCCACTTCCTCGTGTGGTTAAATCAGTTTTTAAAATAACCTTGTTTTTTGTATCGATCCATAATTTTGCCAATACAATGTCGCTATTCTCTACCGTTGGAATTACAGTAACGACATGAGTTTGTACCCCATTCAACGCTTTTATTCCACCATCTACCGCAACATAGGTATTTTTATTAGATAGAAAACTAGAGACATCTGTAAATCCTTGTTTAGGTAAAATAGCAATCCCTTTTGAAATGACCTTAAACTTATCTTTTTGCTTGAAATAGATGGTAGCATTCACAGGTAGCACTTTAATCATTGGGATATCGGCTTTTATGTTAGCCTTAACAGAGTAATCCTTTACCAAATTAATTTTACTTACTAATTGGGCGATGATCTGATCCGCGGTTTGAGAGTTGGCAGATAAAGAATAAAATATAAGAAGCGAAAAAAATATATATCTCATGAGGTGATGTCTTTTTTATTGAATTTTATTATCGCGATAGCCACCAAAACGATATTATGAACGACAAGAATTATAATTGACTGCCAAATATCTTTCATTTTGACAGGATCCTCAAAAAAGCTTCTCCAGGAAGCCATGTGCGTGGTAAATAAAAATTTCTTTATGGAGTCAAAAACAGTTACATCCATTGAGCCAATAATGGTGAAGAGAATAATAATTCCCATGGTAGAAACGATTGGGCCTATTGAATTTTCAGCAAAGGCAGACAAACAAATAGAGAGCGAAGAAACCGTTAATAGTGCCAAATACGCAACAAAGAAACTACATAAGTAACGCCACATAATATCTTGTTCTTGTAGAATTATTAAACCGCTACTGTTTAACACAATTAGGTCGCCTGTTCCAAACATCCATTTTACTACGATCAGCGCTAGAAACGCTAACCAAAGAGTAAGAATTAGCGTGTAAACAGCTCCGGCTATAAATTTAGACAAAACGATATTGGTGCGTGAAATTGGTTTAGTAGCTAACATTCGGATAGTTCCCATAGCGGCCTCACCAGAAATTAAATCACCGGTAACTAAGGCAACAAGTAGTGGAATATGAACGATTAGCATTTGAAGAATGATAAAGGCAATTAAATTTCCATTCAAAATATTTCCATTAAAAGACAGTGTTTGTTCAAAAGAAGCTGTCACAAAAGAAACAAATGAAGTACCGTCGGCTTTCATAGCAAATAATATCACAAAAATAAGCGCTGTGAGCACCCCTAAACCGATATAACTCCTAGGTTTTGCTATGATTTTAATGAACTCGTTGTATGTATTTCTTACCAACATTATTCTTGTATTATTTTCATGAAAAAATCTTCAAGTTTTCTTTTAGGTTCTAGGGAATGAATACTGAATCCCTTGTTTACTAAAAAATAATTAATCGTTGGAACCATTTCCTTTTCAAGGGCCATTTCAATAATAGACCCATGAAGATGCTTCACGTGAAGAGCAGGGAATTCTAATTCGATTGCCTGCATGGCATTTTGGTAATCACTTACATTTATTTGAAGTAGTAAATCTTGCTCGTTCACCAAGGCATCAACCGACCCTTCAATCATAGATTTACCTTTATTAATTATGACCATTCTGTTGGCAATAATTTCTATTTCAGATAGTTGATGAGACGAAAGAAGAACCGTTTTTTGTTGTTCTGTTTTTAAACGCAAAATTAAATTTCTGACTTCAATTATTCCTTGTGGATCTAATCCAGTGGTAGGTTCATCCAATATAATTAAATCGGGCTTATGTAACAAGGTTTGAGCGATTCCTAAACGTTGTTTCATTCCATGGGAGAAGCCCTTTACTTTATCCTTTCCTCTTCCGTCAAGGCCAACAAATTCTAACATTTCTTGAATCTCTTTTTTGGAGCTATCTCTCCCTGAAATTCTAGCGAACATCTCCAAGTTCTTTTCCGCTGATAAGTAGCGATAAAAGTCAGGTTTTTCTATAATGCACCCTATGTTTTTGAGGATTTGAGTTCGATGATTGGCTAAGTTTTTTCCAAAAATGGCAATAGTACCGCTATTAGGAGCTATTAATGACAACATACATCGAATAGTGGTGCTTTTTCCAGCTCCGTTAGGACCTAAGAAACCAAATACATCCCCTTTATTCACAGTAAACGACACGTCTTTTACCGCTTCGAAAGTGCCGAATTTTTTAGAAAGATTTTTTACTTGAATTATTGGTTCATCCATAATATTGGATTAAGTAACAAAACTACAACAAAACATAGATTGATAAGTTTAAAAAACATAAATAATCACTCGTAAAATTAGTAACTATTAATTCTTGTTAATAGTAAGTATTAATTAATTATTGAATCAATTAAACAAATACCTTTGCAACCTCATATGAAACAAAAATCAATTCCTCAGAAATTTAGCCAATACCAAATCATAGCGATTGTTATTCTTGCGCTAACTCAATTTAGTGTCGTGTTAGATTTTATGGTTATGTCTCCTCTTGGTGATTTAATTATGAAAAACATGAAGATCTCACCCAATGAATTCGGCCTGGTGGTTTCTTGTTATGCTTTTTCTGCTGGAATATCTGGATTTTTTACAGCAAGTATTGCCGATAAATTCGACCGAAAAAAATTATTACTTATCTTCTATGCAGGATTCATTTTGGGGACTTTACTTTGCGGTTTAGCAACTAGTTATTGGTTATTAGTAAGTGCCCGAATTGTTACAGGAATTTTTGGTGGGGTTATTAGTTCTATTTCCTTAGCAATCGTTGCCGATATTTTTGAAATTAATCAACGCGGACGTGTCATGGGATTCTTGCAAATGGGATTTGGAATGAGCCAAATTCTTGGTATTCCTATTTCCTTATTTTTGGCCACAACGTGGAACTGGCAGGCACCGTTTTATCTAATTGTTGGACTGGCCACCATTATTTTCATTATCGGATTTTTCGTACTTAAACCAGTAGTAAGCCATCTTGAATTACAACGGGACAATCCAATTAAACACATGTGGAAAACCATTTCAAATAGAGATTATAGAATTGGTTTTTTAGCGACTGCATTTATGTCCTTGGGCGGTTACTTAATGATGCCATGGGGAAGCTCTTTTTCAGTCAACAATGTCGGTATTAGCCAAAAAGACTTGCCCCTCATGTTCATGATCATAGGAATATCTACTTTCACAGTAATGCCTATCATCGGTAAATTAAGTGACAAGTTTAATAAATATTCCATATTTGTAGGGTCATCCATCTTGATGGTTATTTCCGTAGTAATTTACACACATCTTGGGCAAGTCTCGTTTGCGGTTTTAGTCATTGTAAATATGGTAATGATGGCTGGAATAATGGCGCGAATGATCCCCTCACAAGCACTAACAACTGCAGTTCCTGCATTAAAAGACAGGGGTGCATTTATGAGTATTAATTCTTCACTTCAACAAATGGCGGGAGGAATAGCTGCTTTGGTTGGAGGAGCAATCGTGCAGCAAAAAGATGAAAATAGCCCATTAGAAAGATTTGATCTATTGGGGTATGTTGTTATTGCAGCGATCCTAATTAATATCTTTCTTACGTATCGCGTTTATAAGTTGGTTCAGAGACAAGCCACCTAATAGTCAATTCAAAGCTTTCGGGATTTAGCTTTACCTCGGTTACAGGCTTTCCCTTCGCAAAATAAAAGAGTCATTTTAGCCAAGAGCAGCAATAAATTATTAAATTTGAAAGTAATTATATCAAGAATAAATTCAAGAAATCAAGATTAATTCAAGAAAAAAAAGCGGTTTACACTTTAGTTTTTTGATAATTTTTGAAAGCCTAATTTTTACAAAAAGAAAATTGAATCTATGTTACACTTTTTAAAAAAACAGCTAGCCAAATATAAACAAGCCCGTCAAGAAGTATTGGAATACGGTAGTGAAGTAAAAACTTTTGAGATTGACGGAATTGGAAAAGTTGAATTTGCACAATGGTTACATCCATCAGAAAAACCTGTTATTTTATCCAATTCTCATGTCGACTTTTATCGAGAACTTGCACAAAAAGGTGGAATAATTGTAGACATAGGCACACATACTGGCGATACCACTGTACCCATGGCCTTAGCAGTTGGAAAAGAGGGATTAGTTATTGGTCTAGAACCGAACAAATATGTTTTTAAAATTCTTGAAAAAAATGCCAGCTTGAATAAAGAAATTACGTCCATTGATGCTTTCTGTTTTGCAGCTACGAAAGATGAAGGGAGTTTTATTTTCAATTATTCTGACGCATCATTTTGTAATGGTGGATTTCTATCTGAGATTCAAAACCAAAAACATAATCATAATTATGAACTAGAAGTTCAAGGAAAGAATTTACAAGATTTCCTTTATAAAAATTATGCTGACCGTTTAGATAAATTAGATTTAATCAAGATCGATGCGGAAGGCTACGATAAAGAAATATTGAAAACAATTCCAAAAATATTGGAAACGTACAAGCCTAATCTAATGATAGAGTGTTATAAAAAACTTACACCTGAAGAAAGAGATGAGTTATTCAATATTACCGCTGCTTATGGTTATAAACTATATTATCTTGAGAATTTTGAAGACGGTGGTTTAAAAGTTGAGATTTCTAAAGATCAAATGAACGATAAAAAACATTTTGAAATGTTAGCGATCCACAAGGATCGGATGTAACAATTACAATCCAAGAACAACTTCTACTTTTTCACAAACCTTGTGGTGATCGTAGATAGCGACTGCATCAAGTAGAATAGATTTATCAATTCTTTCTAGTTCAAAAAACGCTTTAAGTTGTTCCGATAAACTTTGGGCATTTAATGGTTCAAATAATCGTCCAAACTTTCCTTCTCCTAGTATTTCAGGACTTCCACCACCATTACTGGCAATGACAGGGACTCCGGAGGCCATTGCCTCAATAGTTACCATTCCAAATGTTTCTGCTTTGGAAGCCATGATAAAAAGATCAATGGCATCATAAAAAACCTCAATATCTTGGCGAAAAGGTCGAATAAAAACCCGTTCAGTTAACTGGTATTTTTCAATCGATTGATGTATTTGTTCGGTATATTCTTGCCCTGAACCTTTTGTTGGCTCTCCCAAAAAACAAACATTAATCTGCTTGTTATCCAGCAGATGAATGGCATCGAGTAGTAAAAGATGGCCTTTAAAAGGATCAAATCGGCCACTTAAACCAATAATAATCTGATTTTGAGGAAGATTGAGTATCTCTCTTGCTTTTTCTTTTGATACATTATTCGAAAACCGAGATAAATCAAGTGCTGAGGGAATATGATGAATTTTTCTTTGATCAATTCTTGTCAAGGTTTTTACTTGATTAACTAAACCAATAAGTGGGCAACACCAGGCGTCCAACCCTTTAAATCGAATGGTATGAAGTAGATTCTTCTTGGAAACACCTAGTTGCATTTCCATGAAATAGGATAAATGCACGTAGTGATCCGCTTTTCGTTTGGCAATTACACTGACACTTAGGTCACGAGTATCTCGAATAATCAAGTGTGTAATATTAAATTGGTTTAGAATTTTTGCAAGTTTTTTTCCCGCTTTAAAATCATAATACTTCCGGTGGTCTTCAATGTAAGTGATAGTGATTCCAACAGATAAACAAGATTGGGCAACAGGAGAATTTTCCTTACAAATCATCAACACATTTTTCCCTCGTTCTTGCATCCATAATGCATTCTTAAGTTGGTTCATCTCTAAACCACCCCAGCTCACAGAACTGCACAAATAAGCAAGATGAATTGAATGGCTTTTCTGTATCAAAATAAGTTATAAGTTGTAAAGTGTTTTCACCACACTACTTTTCGAAATAAAACGCAAATTCTCTTTTGCCTTTTCAAAAAAAGTGTTTTCGTATTTCAAATTTACTCAGTCTTTCGATAAAGCAGTGTAAATGGGCATAAGAAATTTTATTTGATCAACATTCAAGAAGAATTTTCCTTTATATACAATAACAAAAAAAGGAGCCAAACTAGCAATGCGCTTTACTTCGACGATTTATAGTATGTGACATTTATGAGAATATTCGAAGTATTTTTAATCCCCACCAAATTTGGATGCTGGCGATTGAGCTTTTAGCTAATCTTAGCATACACCAAATTCAATAGGGCTTCAAAACCAGCTTTTACAAGGTTGATGCTTGAATGTGAGTAACTATAAAAAATTTATAATGAAATGGTGCCTTTTTTTTTAATCAAGAATAGCGCATTGCAAACCGGGCACCAAAAGGAAGCTGCAAGCTCGCCGATTTGGTCGGTTTTCAAAAGTGGAACGTAGATTACAAAAAACCAGCACCGAGCTTTTTGCTACTTTTTTGCGGAAAAAAAGTAGAAAGACGTATTTATTTACTTTTTTTTAGCTCAAAAAAAAGTAACAAAAAAAGGAGCCAAACTGGCAATGCGCTTTACTTCGACGGATCGTGAATGTCATCATGAATGAGTTAATTCGAAGTATTTTTAATCACCACCAAATTTGGATGCTAGCAACTGAGCTTGCAGCTAGTCTTAGCATATACCAAATTCAATGGGCCTGAAAAACCTGCTTTTACAAGGTTGATACTTGAAAGTTAGTACCTATAAAAAAATCTACTTAGCCATAAAGCTAGCTCGGATTACGCGTCTGAATGGACGCGTGATCCCGGGAGGGCTGGCTTCATACTAATTAAAGCTTATCCGCTATGCGGCTAATGGCTTTTTTTGTTTCTACTTCACTTACAAAAGCTAGCTCGGATTACGCGTCTGAATGGACGCGTGATCCCGGGAGGGGAGGCTTCATACTAATTAAAGCTTATCCGCTATGCGGCTAATGGCTTTTTTTGTTTCTACTTCACTTACAAAAGCAAGCTCGGATTACGCGTCTGAATGGACGCGTGATCCCGGGAGGGGAGGCTTCATACTAATTAAAGCTTATCCGCTATGCGGCTAATGGCTTTTTTTGTTTCTACTTCACTT
>JAIPAL010000012.1 GCA_021740085.1 Crocinitomicaceae bacterium | reverse complement strand
AAAACTATCCCATAATCGATCATGATTATCGAAACTAATCATTTCATAGCCGCCATCGCTACAGTACCAATAGCCAAACCAACCCACTCCACCAAAATAACCATTGCAACTTCTTCCACTGTAAGGCTTTAATTCTAAATTTAATAAATCCGAACCATTTGCATTCGATTCTTCCCAACCGGATCTGCTTCTTAATTGATCACAATTATACTCCGATTCATTATTTTGACAAGTTAAATCTCGTATTATTGACCAATCTTCACTTTTAGCAATTTTATAACCCAATGGAGCCAATCCTCTAGCGTCATTAACCGCCCATCCATTATATAATTTGCAATATTTGATTCCATCTTTTTCGACATAACACCAGGCAGGCTTTTGTTTTTTTCCTGCTATAGACCATTCTGCATCCGATTTTGCTTCAGGTATGATATCTCCATTACTAAATGTTGACACATCCAGGTCTTTGGTACACCATATTTGTTTACCAATAGTTATTAGATTTGAATATTTTCTAATACTATCATTCTGTTTATCAATTACATTTTTAATCTTGTGAATTTCTAACTCTTTATTTTGCTTATCTTTTCGTTCTGAGATAAGTAGATTTTCAATTGTTTTACTTTCATAAATTAATGAATCTATTTTCCTTTGAGTAAACGAATTTTTACTTTCTAATGATTGTATTTCAGAATTTTTAATTATCTGTTGAGTCTGAATAAGTTGTTTGATACTATCAATTCTAGAATTTAATGATACTATTTGTTGTTTCTTGGATTGTGAAAAAGCCACATTCTGTAATAATGTAAATCCAAAAAGAACAATAATAATTACCGGGTAATTAATACTACTTCTACTCATACTTAAAGGTGTTTTTATTGAATTTATAGGTTCGAGTTTTTACTTTTTTACCATGGCTTTTTTTTATTTCCACTAATTCGTAATGATTTGTTTTGGTTATTTTTTGAAAATGAATTTCAAATTCAATATCAATATTTTGAAAGTAGCTAGATCCTTTATTTAATTGATCGCCCTCATATGAATCTCCTTCATAGATTAAGAAAATTTGATTTAAATTATTCAAACCATAAATTGCTCTGTAGCTTGATGAAGCTCCCCCGGCAGTGAACCCGCCTTCTAGGATTATAGCTAAACTTTGATCACCAAATAAAACAAACTTTTCTATGCTCGCAGGATTTCCATATCCAACACTAGGGTTTTGTGATGTATTCATTGCTGGATTAAGTAGTGTCCATTGATTTTCTTTAATTTTAAAACAAGCAATAAAGTTGGTGCCTGAACTAGCATGGTAATCATTTGGATTACCTACCCCTAAAACAACTAAAGAATACAATTCACCTTTAAGTTCAAATAGTTGTTTTCCAATTATTTCATATATCGGTTTGTTTTCAGGTGATTCTTGATTGACAAAATCTTCCCCTAAATCTTCGATGTCAACGTTCATAAGGTTGATTAATTCTTCATTAGAAATATCAATTAATTGATTGTCTAGTAATCTAAAAGGCAGCTCATTAATGATTTTTATAATGCTATCTTTATTTGATTTATATTGGTCATAGAGAGTTGAAATCTCTTCATTTAATCGTTCATTTTGTTCAATATTACTTGTGAGTTTTGTCTTATCTTTAGCTAGCGAGATTGAAAACTCAGAAACCTTTTTATTTTTTAAATTAATAGATAATTCTAATTGATTAATTTTTTCATTATAAGTTTGTTTATCAAATGCTTGAATGGATTTTAAACTATCTAATCTAAAAGTCAATAATTGAATTTGTTCTTTTTTAGATTGAGTAAAACCTAATTTTGCAAAGCATAATATTAATGTTGCTAATATTTTATATTTCATAAGTGGAATGTGTCAAATAATAGGAGTCAGATTTATGTTATAACTCCCAAATTCGGTCCAGGGATGTTATACATCTAAGTTACTGTTTTTGTATTAATTGGTATGAGTTTGATTGAAAAAAAGTAAGCGTTATTTACCTTTGCCCTAACATTTTGTATTTTCTGTACTTTATACAATATTTGATTGGGGTTGTATGTATACAATTAACTTGAAATTTATTTTTCAACAAGTGAAAATGTAGTTTATAAATTGCCTAATTTTAAGATTCCAATTTTTTCCATTTATGTACATAGTTTTTGATACCGAGACAACGGGCTTGCCGGCGAATTTTGATGCGCCGATAAGTGATACTGATAATTGGCCTCGGGTCGTTCAGTTGGCTTGGCAAATTCATGATGACATGGGCGGACTTATCCTACAAAAGGATTTTATCATTAAGCCTGTAGGTTATAATGTCCCCTTCAAAGCAGAAAGCGTTCATGGGATATCAACCGAATTAGCCGATTTGCTTGGGGAAGATATGGCGGATGTTTTACGGTTATTTAAAAGTGATTTAGCCAAGGCTGATTTTATGGTTGGTCATAATTTGAAGTTTGATGTTAATATCATGGGGTGCGAATTTTTTAGACTGCAAGAAGAATCGCCATTCTTGGATATTCCTATATTGGATACTTGTTCAGAAGAAACAGCCAAACTTTGTCAATTAGGAGGACGAAAAGGGGGAGGCTTCAAAAAGCCAACTTTAACGGAATTAATCATATTTCTTTTTAATCAACCTTTTGATGAGGCGCATAACGCTACAGCGGATGTTGAAGCAACTTCTCGTTGCTTCTTAGAATTAATTCGTCGGGGACATTTCTCTGAAGAACTATTGAAAAAAGAAGCTGGTTATTTGAGAAGATTCAGCGAGGCGAACCCTTCGCAGATAGCTCCTATTGGATTAACGCATCTAGATTTAAAAGCAGAAAGTGCTAAATTAGTTCCTGCCTCTGTTCCGAATCAAAAAAGGACAATTTCTGACGATCAGCGCTTGGCCTTTGAGGAAGCGAATTTTGTTCACCTACACAATCATTCTCAATATTCTATTCTCCAATCAAGTTCTGATATTAAGTCTTTAGTCAAAAAAGCAGGTGAGTTAAACATGTCCGCTCTTGCCATAACGGATCTTGGAAATTTAATGGCTGCTTTTCATTTTGAAAAAGCGGTTAGTGATTATAATAAAAACTTACTTAAAGATCGAGAGTCCGCTTTGCAAGCAGGGGAGGAATTTCATAAAAAAGAGATGCTGCCAATCATAGGGTGTGTTTTTAATGTTTGTGCGAATTATTTGGATAAGACACGCCAAGATAATGGCTCCCAAATGGTCTTTTTAGCAAAAAATAAAAATGGGTATCAAAATTTAATCAAGTTAGTTTCTTTGTCTTACACCAAAGGGAAGTACTATGTCCCAAGGATTGATAAAGGTTTAATTGAACAGTACCACGATGATATAATTGTCCTTTCGGGAAATTCCTACGGCGAAATCCCGAACTTAATTTTAAATGTTGGGGAAAAACAAGCAGAGGATTCATTGATTTGGTGGAAAAACTTGTTTCAGGATGATTTTTACATAGAAATTAACCGGCTTAACATCGAATCAGAGGATCGCTTGAATCAATTGTTAGTTGATTTAGCGAATAAACATGGGGTAAAAATTATCGCAAGCAACAATACTTTTTATCTTGAACAAAAAGACGCTGTCGCCCACGATATTCTACTTTGTGTGAAGGATAATGAATTGGTTTCTACACCAATAGGAAGGGGGAGAGGCTACCGTTTTGGGATGCCAAATAATCAGTTCTATTTTAAATCTTCCGAGGAAATGAAGCGACTTTTCGCGAATCTTCCGGAGGCGATCATTAATATTCAAGAGGTAATTGATAAATGTGAGTACTATTCTTTAGCACGAGAAGTTTTACTTCCTGCCTTTGATATTCCCACCGAATTTATCCATGAAATTGATGCGGAAACAGGATCAAAACTTGGTGAAAATGCCTATTTGCGTCATTTAAGCTATGAAGGTGCTAAAAAACGCTACGGTGAATTAACGGATGAATTAATCGAACGAATAGATTTTGAGTTGGAGACCATTAAAAACACGGGTTATCCGGGCTATTTCTTAATTGTTCAAGACTTTTGTAATGCGGCGCGTGAAATGGGTGTTTCGGTTGGTCCAGGAAGAGGTTCGGCAGCAGGTTCTGTTGTTGCTTATGCGACCAAAATAACGAATGTTGATCCGATAAAGTATGACTTGCTTTTTGAACGCTTTCTGAATCCTGATCGAATTTCAATGCCAGATATCGATATTGATTTTGATGATGAGGGTCGAAGTAAAGTAATTGATTATGTAATTCAAAAATATGGAGTGAGTCAGGTCGCTCAAATTATTACCTATGGCACCATGGCGGCGAAATCTGCCGTTCGTGATGCTGCAAGGGTCCTTAATTTATCCCTTCCTGATGCGGACCGATTGGCCAAGCTTATTCCTGATATTTCATTGAAAAAGCTTTTTACAATGGAAGATTTTCTATTGTCGGATGAATTAAAAAATAACCAAGAGGCCTTTAACAATGCAAAAGAATTAAGGGGGATTTATAAAGGAACAGATTTAAAAGGACTCGTCCTTCAGAAGGCAATGGAAATCGAAGGAACCGTTCGAAATACCGGAATACATGCCTGCGGTGTAATTATTACTCCTGATGACATTACCAATTTTGTACCTGTCGCAACAGCGAAGGATTCGGAAATGGTCTGTACCCAATTTGATAACTCAGTGGCTGAAGATGCGGGCTTATTGAAAATGGACTTTTTAGGATTAAAAACCCTCACCTTGATCAAAGATGCCGTAAAAATTATTTTTGAAAATCGAGGAATTGTGTTGGATCCAGATGAATTTGCGGACGATGACCAAAAAACGTATTCCCTCTTCCAAAAAGGGGAGACAATTGGTATTTTTCAATATGAATCGGCAGGAATGCAAAAATACTTGAAGGAATTGAAGCCAACTGAATTTGCGGATTTAATCGCAATGAATGCGCTATATAGACCAGGACCATTGGAGTACATTCCATCATTTATTAAACGCAAACATGGTGTCGAACCGATTGTGTATGATTTGGATGATTGTTCCGAATATTTAAAAGAAACCTACGGCATAACGGTCTACCAAGAACAAGTTATGCTTTTGTCCCAAAGACTAGCAGATTTCACGAAAGGGCAGGCAGATACTTTGCGTAAAGCAATGGGTAAAAAGGATGCGAAGGTCTTAAGTAAAATGAAGCCAATATTCATAGAACAAGGTGGATTGAAGGGGCATGATGCCACGAAGCTTGAAAAAATATGGAAAGATTGGGAGGCATTTGCATCGTATGCGTTTAATAAATCCCATTCTACTTGTTATGCCTGGATTGCTTACCAAACAGCTTTCCTAAAAGCAAATTATCCAGCTGAATACATGGCTTCTGTATTGAGCAACAATATGAGCGACATGAAACAGGTGACTTTTTTCATGGAAGAATGTAAAAGAATGGAGATTCCAGTTCTTGGCCCTGATGTTAACGAATCTAAAATGAATTTCACGGTAAATAAAGATGGCGCTATTCGATTTGGCTTAGGCGCTATTCGTGGTATGGGAGCTGGACCGGTGGAAGCAATTATTGAAGGAAGGAAAACGGATCATTATACATCAATTTTCGATTTCTCAAAGAAGGTGAATTTATCAAGTTGCACGAAACGGATATTTGAATGCCTTGTCTATGCGGGAGGTTTCGATTCATTCAAGGGGGTTAATCGTTCTCAATATCTTTTGAAAGATAACAGCGGTAGACTATTCATCGAAAGTGTCCACCGATATGGGGAATTGTATCAGTCTAATTTGAATTCGCCGCAATACGATATGTTTGGTAATAAAACCGAAAACCTTTTGCCTGAGCCTGTTATTCCTTATTGCGATGAATGGGCAAGTAGCTTTAAGTTAAGTAAGGAAAAAGAAATGATAGGGATTTATATTTCAGGTCATCCCTTGGATGATTTCAAAGTGGAAATCAGTGCTTTTTGTCCTGCAAATGTGGGTATGCTTTCCGATTTCGATAAAAATAAGGGACGTGATTTGTTTTTTGCTGCGGTGGTAACAAGTGTTGAACATCGTTTAACCCGGGCAGGAGATCCTTTCGGAACATTTGTTTTTGAAGATTATGCGGATCAATTTAAGTTGAATATTTTTAAGGAAAACTACTTAAAATTCAAGCACTTTATGGTGCCAGGAACTTTTATTACGCTTCGTGGTAGAATAGAAATACCTCGTTATCGAACTGATCTAGAGTTTGTGGTCAGCAGTATTGAATTATTGGAAGATTTACGCGATAAGAAAACAAAAAACATTCAGTTAACCATTTTAAATTCCGATTTAGATAAGTTGTTAATTGATGAATTAAGCGGTGTATTCCTTAACAATACTGGAAATTGTCCCATTGAATTTACGATTATTGATAGTCTAGATGGCGTGGAGATAAAAATGCCTTCACGCTCTGTTAGGGTAAAACCAGGTACCGAATTGTATAAAGAATTGCAACGATTAAACATCTTGTTTAAGCTAAATTGACTTAAGCTTTTTAGAGGTGGAGTACCTGTAATCCTTAGTTATTCTTAATAATTTGATAAGATTTAAGTTGATCTTTACCGATTTTTAACTGGTAAGTCCCATTCGGCAAGGTAGATAAATTAACTTCTGTTTCCATTGAAGTCAAAATACCTGTTTGAACTATTCCTCCCAAAGCATTGTAAATCGTATAAGAACTAGATAGTAGATTCGATTTAATCGTGATTGAAGTAGATAAGGGATTTGGAAAAACGATTAGATCTTGATTAGGAAGTTGATTGATGGAGTTCATACTAAAGATTCCTTTTTTGTAAATTACTTTACCAGAAATTGCATCTTGAAAAACACAATGTACTTTCCCATTCGCATAAATTATATCCGGATTACTTTGTGAACCCATGGTTGAATCATTAACAATTGCTTTAGAATCCACTAGTTCTTGGATTGAGCCACTCACTGTAATCCCAGCGAAAATATCGTTGTTTGAAGGGGAGCTTTCTTGCCAAATCAAGACAATTGTATCATTTTCCCCGGAAATTCTTGGGTAATTTTGTATTCCGTTTATATTTCCTGGGGGCGTCATCATGGTTTGGGTTTGTAGAACAAGTGAAGGACTTGTCACTGTTTCGCTCAAATAAGCTCGGTACTTTCCCGATGCCGCGCTTGCTGAAGCAGTAAGTAGTTTTCCATTATTAAAAATCCCATGCGGACCAGTGGAAGGGCAGGAATTCAATGTCCAATTTAAGTCGTTTACATTGACATAAGAAGAATAATTAGTCCCGTCATCATCTGAATAAACGGCATAAATATCTCTAACATTGGCATCGTTATTCCTATATAATAAGGCATGTTGATTTCCATTGATGAAATATTCCGCGGGACAGCAATCGCATGCTTCTTGAGGAATAGCAAGTGTTATTTCCATTTCATTTTCATAGGTAAGTCCTTTATTAATTGAATGCACCACATTATATCGTGGATTCGTCCAATTAGCATCATGAGCCATATAAACTACCGATGGGTTGCTATTTTCGTCCATATCAAGGGAGGGCAACCAAGCAACACCAAGTGGGTGATTATCTACTCGAATCGTATCAGAAAAAGTAAGGCCGCCATCTAGCGATCGAAGCGAATAAACGTTACCAAGATCCATAGGTTGAGCCTTGAAAACAATGACTACAGTATCGCCATTTGAGGCTACATCGGGCCCTGTCCAAGTAGTTAAGTACGAAGCCATATTATTAGGCAGTAGTGGTAAAGGGGTATTAAACATTGAACCAATCAGCCTTGAAGAATAAAGTGATCCTGAAGAAGCTTTTCCAAAAACAACCAATGGGATATCTTGAGCTGTTAAACAAATTCGAGGCCTTGTATTTCCAAATTGGTTGGTTTGTGTTACAAAAATTTCCTCCTCCCAAGAGATAATAGGCTGCCCCCAAGAAATCACCGTGAGAAATGTAAGTAGAAATGCGACAATTAGTTTCATAGAGAATTCATTAATGAATATAAATGTATCAATAATGTCCTAAATGATTAAAAAAAGATAGCACAAAAAAAAGGCCCTTTTGATAGGGCCTATATATTTTTTGAATAAAGATTAATCTTCTTTTTGAATCGGGGCTAAAATTCGACCACAATGCTCACATACCAATATTTTCTTTTTGGTAACGATGTCTAATTGTCGTTGAGGTGGTATTTTATTAAAACAACCGCCACAAGAATCTCTTAAAATTGGAACGACAGCTAAACCATTTTTTGCATTCATGCGAAGGCGAGTATAGGCAACTAATAAACGCTCTTCAATCTGCTTTTTAGCATCATCTGACGATTTAATTAATCGATCCTCATCTTTTTGAGTTTCTTTAACAATCGCATCTAATTCTGCTTTCTTGATAGTTAAATCTGATTTCCGTTCGGTTAATCTATCTGAAGCTTCTGTAAATATTTCTTTTTTACCCTCAATTCGAATTTTTCCTTCCTTCGATCTTTTCTCGTTTAATTTAATTTCTAATTCTTGAAATTCTATTTCTTTAGCAAGTGATTCGAATTCACGGTTGTTACGTACGTTATCTTGACGCTCTTTATATTTTGCAATGGCTAATTCAGATTCCTTAGACGCTAATTTTCTATCAGAAATCTCTGTTTCCAAGCCTTTAAGTTCGTCTGACATTTTTTCAATGCGCGTTTCTAAACCAATAATTTCATCTTCCAAATCTTGTACTTCTAATGGAAGTTCACCACGGATTGTTCTAATTCGATCGATTTCAGAATCAATCATTTGAAGCGCATAAAGAGCATCTAGCTTATCAGCGATGGTTACTTCTTTTTTGGTTGCAGTTGCTGCCATATATCAAAGGTAGTTAATCGGATTTGTATTTATTTCACTTAATCGGATGGCAAAGTTAGTAAATTTTTCTTTAAGTATTTCCATCAATCGGTGAGAAGTATATTGTTCGCTTTCGTAATGACCAATATCTACTAATAGCAACTGCTCTTCGGCATCAAAAAACTCGTGGTATTTCACGTCTGAAGTGATGTAGCAGTCAGCTCCTTGGCGGATGGCCGCTTTAGTTAAAAAACTCCCAGAGCCCCCACAAACAGCTACTTTTTTGATGGGTTTATTTAGAAATTTTGTGTGTCGAATCCCTTCGCAAGCAAAAATTTCTTTTATTCGACCTAAAAATTCCTTCTCGTCACAAGGAGTTTCTAATTCCCCGATTTGTCCTGCACCTATGTTTCCCCCTTCATTTTTTAATAAAATAATATCATGGGCGACCACTTCATAGGGATGTGCACCATTCATAGCGCTAAGTACACGATCTAGGTGGAGCGCTTCTACCAGGTAATCCACTTTATACTCTTCTACTGCGGCCCGAACTCCCATTTCTCCAAATGTCGGATTAGCCAATGGACTTGGTTTAAATGTCCCAATGCCCTCTTGGCGAAAATGGCATTCAGAATATTCCCCAATACTACCACCGCCAGCCTCAAATATGGCTGCGTCCACGGCTTCTAATGCTGTTGTTGGTGTGTAAACGGAGAGCTTATAAAGCGGAGCGTTATTGGGAGCGAGTATTTTTGTATTCATCAATCCAATTCGTTCGCAAATCTCAAAATTCACTCCTTTTGGATGATTATCTAGATTTGTGTGGATGGCATACACAGCAATGTCACGTTGTATGCATAGTCGAATCGTTCTTTCAACATAGGTGTCATTGGTAATTTTCTTCAATCCTTTAAAAAGTAGCGGATGGTGACAAATCACTACATTACAGTTCTTTTCAATTGCTTCGAGGACCACCTGTTCGGTGCAATCTAAACTCACTAACACGCCTTTTATTTCACTTTTTTGATCTCCCAATTGTAAACCGGAGTTGTCATAATCTTCTTGCAGGTTTAAGGGAAATTCTTTTTCAAGGAAATTGATTAGCTCTCGTATTTCCATCTATTCTAAGTTTTTACTAATTCCAATGCTATAACCAAGTCCCTTAGAAAAATGTACGTAATCACCGTATTTCGTCAAGGTATTAGTTAGTTGTTGGCGATAGTTTACCTTTAAAAATAAACCCCAAGATTTCATTCCCACATAATGAACGCCAGCGGAAGAAATGACGCTTAAACCAAACGAGTTACAAGTGGTATTATCTTTAATCGTCTTTTCGTTTTTGCTCCCGGTTTCAGTGGTCCATTGTTGATCTTGTCGATACCCATTAAAAAGTTGCGGCATAATACCTGCACCCAATGAGAATCGGAAACTATTCCCGAATTCAACTTTTAGTTGACAAGGCATTGCGATGTATTTATATTTTGTTTGGTAGGAGAATGTACTGTCGCTTCCCAAAGGACCTTGATACGAATATTGTTCACCGTTTTGGAGATACGAAATCCCCCCTTCAAAGCGCAAGAAATTAGTTAGTCCAGTATTCATTCCCAAGAAATAGGACCAAATTTTTAGTGGCTGTTCATTTGCACGTTCTCCTAAAGGATAGGTAATAAATTCTTTATTTTCAGTCAATCCTCTGAAAGAACTGGTCCGATTAAATTCTAAAAAAGCAAAAGTGACTGGTTTAGTTTTTTTGTTTTTTAGTTTAGTGCCATCTTTCGATACAATTTGAGAAAAACTTTGCAACGTAGAAAAAAAGCAAAGCAGTAAAGTAAAAACCGTTATTTTCATATCTCAAAGTTACAAAAAAATGCGACGATTGAAAGCTATGTGTGTTGTTTTTGACTACGTTTATTGCCTATTTTTACGGCATGAAAAACTATCTTTTGTATTTCTGTTTATGTTCGGTATTCAGTGTGTTTTCACAAACTGAGTTCAAAATTGCTTTTGGGTCCTGTGGTCATCAGGATAAGCCAATTCCCCTCTTCAATGATATCGCTGCACAGTCGCCTGATGTATTTATTTTTTTAGGAGACAATGTTTACGGGGATACTAAAAATGCGCGCGTTCTTCAAAGGAAGTATGCGCAATTAGCGGCGAAGGAATCCTATCAAAATTTAAAAAAAACAACACGAATACTTGCTACTTGGGACGATCATGATTTCGGTAAAAACGATGCGGGGAAAGAATTCAGCCGAAAGAAACGATTTAAGAAGCTATTTCTTGATTTTTTTGACGAACCCAAGGAGTCAATACGTAGATCTCAGCAAGGGATTTACACAAGTTATTCGTATGAAGTGAACAGTAAAATAATTCAAATTATCCTGTTAGACACCCGTACTTTTAGGGATAAATTACTAAAATGCAACAAGGCTAATTCCACTGACACCTCTTTCAAGTATGAATTGGATTATTTACCTCATTATGATACTACCCAATCGTTTTTGGGAGAACAGCAATGGAATTGGTTAAAAACAAGGCTCGAGCAAAAAGCAGATTATAGAATTATTGGTAGTTCCACGCAATTTGGTATTAGCTATAATGGTTATGAGGCGTGGCCTAATTTTCCACATGAACAGTTAAAAATGTTGCGACTTATTGAGGAAACCAAGGCGAACGGAGTTGTTTTTATTTCTGGTGATGTCCATTATGCCGAACTATCGAAAATAACCGCCCAATCCCCTTATCCAATTTATGATATTACATCAAGCGGATTAACCCAAACTTGGCATTTATCAACTCCCAATAAAAATAGAATTGAAGGTCCTTTTATGGGGAATAATTATGGGCTGTTAAACATCGATACGGAACAGAATGTATTGAAAGTTGAAATCCGCAATTCCGATGGGCAATCCGTAATTCAAAGGGAAATTAGCCTGCAAGAGATTCAAATTGCGGATTGATTCATGCGAATTCGGACAGTTCTAGCCAGCGATTAGTATATAATTTAGCATCTTGATAGTGTAAACAATTCTTTACTACAAAGAATTGAGTTTACATACAACCCTGAAACTTAATTTTTCCGCTAAACAAAACTGTTTCGTTTTGTTTTAAGGTAACCGTGTGAGTTCCTTTACCCCAGTCTAAATCAAAATCTTTAGTGGTAAAAACAACTTTATCCAGCACTTCGAAATTCTCCTTGCTGAAGACGATTTTATTCCCTGCTTTAACTTCAAGGTAAAGTTGCTTACCGGTACCGACTAATTTTAAATTATTAAATGATTCAGAGTCATAACAAGCAGTGTAGGTTTGTGATTTGCTAAATTCTTTATGTTCACTTACGGTTCCTTTCGTTTCATTTCCTTCTTCATCGGTAAAATCCATTCCTTTAAAAAATAATTTCACCGAAATATCGGCTGGAGCAATTACTTCTACTTTAGGCGCTTCCACTTTTTTAGTAGTGTCTGCTGTTTTTACTGTTTTATCCTCCGTTTTTGGTTTAGCGTCATCTCCCCCACAAGAGGTGAATAACATGGCTGACATTAACGTGATTCCTAAAATGGCCTTACTACTTTTCATTCGTTTCTTTTAAATTAATAATTGTTATGCAGTCTATTTCATTACTGTTAAAGTAAAAATAATGATTAATTAGCTTCCAGGGTATATTTTTTTGAAAAAACCTGTGCCTTTTCTTTATTCCAAAGGCGCATTAATTTATGCGAATTCGGAAAGTTCTAGCCAGCGATTCGTTTGCCGATCGAGTTCTTCCACCAATTTCCCTAATTCCATACCGGTTTCATAAAGTTCTTGGTTGCTTTTCTCTGAATCACTGAGCTTATTGGTTAATTCTAACTTACCTTTTTCCAAGTCTACCAAACTTTTTTCTAGTGATGCTAATTCCTCTTTTTCTTTGAATGTGAGTTTTCTTTTTTCATTGGAAAGTATAGTCGGCTTTAAGAATTTTTGATCTTCTTTACTGATGATAGTCTTTGTATTGGAAGATTTGTCTTCTTTTGGTTTATTCGTTTGTACTTTTCTATAATCGGTATAATTTCCAACGATATCTAAAATTTTCCCTTCTCCTTCAAAAACGAATAAATGATCTACCATTTTATCCATGAAATACCTGTCGTGTGAGACCACTACCAAACAACCTTGGAAATTTCGCAAGTATTCTTCTAATACGGCCATCGCAAAAATGTCTAAATCATTGGTTGGCTCATCTAAAATTAGAAAATTCGGATTTGCCATTAAGACTTTCAACAATTTTAAGCGACGTTTTTCTCCACCGCTTAACTTGTGTACAAAATTATAGTGGCTGTCACGTGTAAAAAGAAATCGTTCTAATAATTGTGAGGCGGATAATTGCTTTCCTTTTTCCAAGGGGATATATTCTGCGACATCCTTAACGACATCAATTACTTTTTTGCCATCGTCCACTTTTATTAAGTCTTGACTATAATAGCCAAAAACAATGGTGTCCCCAATAACTACTTTCCCTTTTTCCGCTTGGTCTTGCCCGATTAGTAGGTTTAAAAAAGTACTCTTGCCAGTACCATTGTTACCAACAATTCCTAAGCGTTCTTTGCGTTGAAAATGATAAGAAAAATCATGTAAAATGGTTTTTTCACCGTATGCTTTACTAATTTTATGGAATTCCACTATTTTGGAACCTAAACGCTCCATTTTTACGGGCAATTCCATTTCATCTTCCTCCAAGCGCATTTGAGCGGTCGATTTTATTCCTTCAAAAGCATCAACCCTTGCTTTTTGTTTTGTACCTCGTGCTTTTGGTTGTCTGCGAATCCAATCTAATTCTTTTCTAAAGGTATTTCTAGCTTTATCGACAGTGGATTGTAGTTGCTCCTCTCGCTCTGCCTTTTTTTCTAAATAATAAGAGAAATTCCCTTTGTATCGAAAAAGTGTTTCGTTGCTCAATTCGTAAATGGTATCACAAACAACCTCAAGAAAGTAGCGATCGTGAGTAACCATTAAAATCGTTGATTTGGAAGTCGATAAATAGGATTCTAACCATTCTATCATGTCTAAGTCTAAATGATTAGTCGGTTCATCTAGAAATAGAAAATCTGCTTCAGACAAGAGCACTTTTGCTAAGGCAACTCTTTTCTTCTGTCCACCCGATAGGCTTTCAATTTTTTGAGTGGTATCAGTTAGTTTTAATACACTAAGTATCTGTTGTACTTTCACCTCAATATCCCATGCATTCAAATCGGTGAGCTGCTGATAGCATTCCTCTAATGCTTTTTCGTCATTATTAGCAATGGCGATGTTGTAGGTTTTGATTAATTGTAATTCTGGAATATCATGGTCAAAAACCGCTTCAAGTATACTATGTGTTGGGTTCAACATTTCACTTTGTTCCATAAAGGCAATGCGAATGTCGTTTCGGTAAACTATGCGACCACTATCGTATGGCTCCATTTCCATTAAGCAACGCAATAGAGTTGTTTTCCCTGCGCCATTCTTTGCTACAATAGCCACTTTCTGTCCTTGATCTATTCCAAATGTTAAATCTGAAAATAATACTCTTACACCGAATGATTTGGTGAGGTTTTCAACCGATAAATAATTCATGTTAACGTAGTCTGTTGAGGGAGTCAAGTAAATTCTTGTCTCGCATTATCCCGCGTAAGCCTAAATAAGTAAAAGGCAAACCAAGGATTAATAGGTAATAACCAAATCCAAAACTCACGGAGTCTGGCACGTTTGGCATAAGTTTAAATAGGAATAAAGCGGTAATTCCTACCACAAAAAGTAAGTAAAATAAGAAGGTGAATTTTATCAGTTTTAATTGTAAACCTAGTTTCTTAAACTTGCTAATGGTAAACAGCAATAGCGCCACTAATACAATGATCACTAAATAAAATGGAAAGCCCCAAACGACTTCTTTTCCTTGAAAAAATCCATAAATAGTGAATTGATGCGGCATCTCTTTCGCTTGATACGTTCCAATTTCCAATCCGCTTAATAAAATCGAAAGATTGATTATTACAAACCCAAAATACAAGTGTTGAATGCGCTGAATCATGATTTTTTTTTACAAATGTACTGACTTATTGCGAAGATAGAAATCTAGAATAACAATAGCTGCCATAGATTCTACGATTGGAACGGCTCTTGGAACCACGCAGGCATCGTGTCTGCCTGTAATTTGCACCTCTTCCATTTCACCATCTTTTGTTAACAAAGCTTGTTTTTTGAGGATCGTTGATACCGGTTTGAAAGCAACACGAAATAATATGGGCATTCCGTTGCTTATGCCACCTTGCACCCCGCCAGAATGGTTGGTTTGCGTACTTCCATCTGAATTGAAAAGGTCATTATGGCCAGATCCCAACATGGAGCTAGCATGAAATCCACTTCCAATCTCAAATCCTTTTACGGCGTTGATTGATAGCATTGCTTTACCTAAATCTGCATGGATTTTGTCAAATACAGGCTCTCCTAGACCAGCAGGGACATTTTCAATAATACATTGAATCGTGCCTCCTAGTGTATCGCCCAATTTTTTTGTGTTTTCAATCAACGATTCCATTTCTTTGGCAAGACCTTTATCCGGACAGCGAACGGGATTACTTTCAATGTCAGTAAGTGGGTAAAATTCATCGCTAGTCATTTGGATGGGCCCAACTTGTATCACGTAAGTTGAAAATCGAATGTTTAGTTTTTCTAATGCTTGCTTAGCCAAAGCCCCAGCAACAACACGGCAGGCGGTTTCTCTTGCACTGGATCTTCCACCTCCTTTATGGTCGCGAATGCCGTATTTTTTCTCGTATGTGTAATCGGCATGCGATGGCCTAAATGACTTATCTAAATTAGCATAATCGTCGCTTTTCTGATTGTCGTTAGGAATGGTAAAACCGATGGCTGTACCGGTAGAAATCTCCCCTACAAAACCAGATAAAAAGCTCACCGCATCAGATTCTTTTCGAGGTGAAACGAGCGCCGATTGCCCTGGTTTTCTACGGTCTAATTCTGCTTGAATCATCGCGAAATCGACCTTTATGTTTGGTGGAAATCCTTCAATAATTCCACCGATTGCAGGACCATGGGATTCTCCAAAGGTGGTAAGTTTAAAAAGGGTACCGAAACTTGATCCTGCCATGAGGCAAAGTTAAGGAGAATCATTTGTTTACCCTATCAATGAAGAGGCTTTTCCATCAATCCAAAACATTTATTACTTTTAGGCAACGCAATTCGTTGCTAAATTAGAATTATCAAGCTCTTTATTTATAAAATATGACAGAAGAAACAACCGATTTTAAAAGATCCTTAGGATTATTAGATGCTACAGCAATCGTCGCTGGTTCGATGATTGGCTCTGGTATTTTTATCGTTAGTGCCGACATGTCGCGTATGGTCGGATCTGCTGGCTGGCTTATTGTTTTATGGTTATTAACAGGATTCATTACCTTGCTTGCTGCCTTGAGTTATGGCGAATTAGCGAGCATGATGCCAAAAGCCGGAGGGCAATTCGTTTACATTGAAAGGGCTTACGGTAAGTTTACTGCTTTTTTATATGGCTGGACGGTTTTTACTGTGATTCAAACGGGCGTAATTGCTGCTGTGGCAGTTGCTTTTGCTAAATATACGGCTTTCTTTTTTCCTCAATTAGGACCAGAGAACATCTTATTTAATCTAGGTCCACTAAAGGTTTCGGCCGCTCAAGTATTTGCGATTTTTAGTATTTTCCTACTAACGTTTATTAATACTCGTGGTATTCAAAGCGGAAAAATAATTCAATTGATCTTTACTTCAGCCAAGTTAATTGCCTTGCTTGCACTTATAGTATTGGGCTTAGCAATTGGATTACAAAGTGATGTCTTCTCTCACAACATGCAACACATGTGGGATACATCACATACATGGTCAAAAGGAGTAGGTGGGAACTGGACAGAATCAATTTCTCCCATTACAGGAATTGCTTTGATTCTTGCTCTTGGAACGGCAATTATTGGATCAATATTTTCCAGTGATGCATGGAACAATGTGACATTTATAGCGGGGGAAATTAAAAACCCTAAAAAAAATATTCCACTAAGTTTATTAATAGGAACTTCGGTAGTAACTGTTTTATATGTGTTGGCTAATTTTGCCTATTTGGCGCTTATTCCCTTACATGGCTCTCCAGATGGCGCCGAAGTTTTATCTCAAGGTATGCAATTTGCTGGAGGGGCGAATACTGATAGGGTAGGAACGGCTGCAGCGTCAATGATTTTTGGTGATTTTGCTGCTGCTTTTATGGCGATTCTCATCATGGTTTCCACTTTTGGTTGTAACAACGGATTGATTCTTTCAGGAGCTAGAGTTTATTATGCGATGGCTAAAGACGGTTTGTTTTTTAAACGTGCTGGGAATCTAAATAAAAACTCCGTTCCAATGTTTGCCCTTATCACTCAAGCAATTTGGGCAAGTATTCTGTGTTTAAGTGGCTCGTATGGCGATTTACTCGATTATGCCACATTTGCTTCCTTATTATTTTACATCATTACGATTGCTGGAATATTTATCTTACGAAAAAAAGAGCCGAATGTAGAAAGACCCTATAAGGTTTTTGCGTATCCTTTTACGCCCATTTTATACATTCTTATTGCCACGATAATTTGTACGATCTTACTCATTACTAAAACGCAAAACACTTGTTTTGGACTGCTTATTGTCGCTATAGGAATACCGGTTTATTATGGTAGAAAGTATTTTGCTAAATCTGAATAATATGAAGAAATTAGGATTGCTGATAGGATACCTATTCCTTGCTTTAGGAACGAAAGCACAAATCTATACACACCAAGATTCGTTAAGAGGAAGTATCACAAAAGAAAGGACTTGGTGGGATTTGCAACATTACAGTTTATTTTTTGATGTTAATCCAACGACCAAAAGTATTTCGGGTTCAAATGTGATTCGGTATAAAGTCATTGCTGCGCATCAATTATTGCAATTGGATTTACAAGCTCCAATGTCGATTCTTTCGGTTACCCAAGATGGCATTCCTCTCGTCATTAAAAATGATGGCAATGCCCACTTCGTTGAGTTGACTAAAAAACAAGTTGTGGGTGCACAAGAGGAATTAGTCGTTTTGTTTTCTGGAAAACCTCAAGTAGCTAAAAACCCGCCCTGGGATGGAGGATTTGCCTGGAAAAAAGACAATAACAACAAGCATTTTATCGCTACTTCTTGCCAGGAGATTGGAGCAAGTTTATGGTGGCCTTGCAAAGATCATATGTACGATGAGCCAGATCAAGGAATGTTGATTACCGTAACAGTCCCGAAAGGATTAGTTGCTGTTGCTAACGGTCGTTTAAAGCAGGAAAATCAAGATAATGCGCTTTCTTCCACGTATGTTTGGGAAGTTAAAAATCCAATCAATAACTATGGTGTGAATATTACTATTGGGGATTATGTCCATTTTTCGGAGGTGTATAAAGGTGAAAATGGATTGTTAGATATGGATTACTGGGTATTAAAAGATAATTTAGAAAAAGCTAAAGTTCAGTTTAAAGATGCCCCTCGGATGATGGCCGCTTTCGAACATTGGTTTGGGCCGTACCCTTTTTACGAAGACAGCTATAAATTAGTGGAGGTTCCCTATTTAGGTATGGAGCATCAAAGTGCGATCTCGTATGGAAATAAATACGGAAATGGATATTTAGGTTCTGATTTAAGCGGCACCGGTTGGGGATTGAAGTTTGATTACATTATTATCCATGAGTCGGGTCATGAGTGGTTTGCAAATAACATAACAGCTAAAGATAATGCCGACTTATGGATTCACGAATCATTTACGACCTATTCTGAGGCCTTATTTGTGGAGTATTTTTATGGGAAATCTGCCGGTTTCGAATATGTAAGAGGCTTGAGACGTGGCATTGATAATAGTGCTCCACTCATCGGGAATTACGATGTAAATGACCCTAACAATGGTGATATTTATTCAAAAGGGAGCAATGTACTACATACCCTTCGGCAATTAGTAGGAAACGATGAGAAATGGCGCGAAATTTTAAGAGGATTAAACAAAACGTTTTACCACCAAACGGTAAGTTCTGCTCAGATTGAATCGTATATTGAATCATCCACAGGCTTAAAATTAGATGGGTTTTTTGATCAGTATTTACGCGATGCTAGAAAGCCGGTTTTACAATATAAAATTAATGATAAGAAAGGAAAGAAACTTGAGTTTCGTTGGTCGGATTGTATAGAGGGTTTTGATATGCCTATAAAAATTAAATATAATAATACTGTTTTAACGCTTCATCCTACTGCAAGTTGGTCTTCAGTCGATTTGGAAGAAAAAACACAAGAGATTATTCTTTCGAAGGAATATTACGTGGGATTAGAAAAGCTTTAATTTATATCGCTCACTAATTTTTTTTCTTGAAGGAAAGCATGTAATTCCTGCATCATTAATTGGTGCTGTTTGATAGTTGGGTGCTTATCGTAACCTGCATTATAAAGACCTTTGTACACAAAACTAAAGATGTTTTCATCACCTTTTTCTTGCATTATTTTAGCTACTTTTCCAATGCAATTTTTTAATTTAAGTTTGAATTTAGAGGAGGCCATAGGACTTGAGCAACATATAATTACGCTGTTTTTGTAATTCTTTCGCAAGGCACTTAAAAAAGTAAGGTATGTTTTTTCGTACTCAGATTCACTTTTTAAACCATCATTTTGTCCCAAGGTGACAAAAACAATATCGGGTTTTTGGTGTTGATTAAAGTTCCATTTTTGATGTTTTTTATCAAATCCAATTCGATCGTATACATCACACATTGTATAATTTATTCCACAACAACTTTGTGTTAGTCCTATTCCTGAAACGGCACTCAACATGTATTCGGCGTCTAGTTTTCTTGCTAATAATCCGCCATAACTTAAGTAAGCATTATGATAATCATACCACGCGCCTTTTTCAAAGGGAATCTGTGAATTATCGGAGCCATTTCCACAGGTAATAGAATCTCCAATAAACTCTAGCAATTTCTTTTTCTTCTTCTTTAATGGCAATAGTTTTGCGCATCTAATTCCAATTAATTTAAGATAGCCGATGGCACTTTCTGTGTTTTTACAAAGTACAACATGATGAGCTCCACGGGAAAGGTTCTTCCCAATTTTAACACGATTAAATTTGTTAGTTAATTTTATGCGTTGCGGAATACCGCCATCGATAACCACTTCTATATAATTGTGAAGAATTAAAAACCTTAGTTCATCTTCTAATTCAATTTCACAAAAATCTCCTTCGAAATCAAATTCAAAATACGCGCCAGGCGCCCATACTTTAGGGCAGTTAGCGTCGGTTTTGTCAAAGCGACCTACGCAACGAATTTTTTTATCTCCACCATTATAGAATTGAATTGAACGTTGACCATACAGCCCAAAAAGAAATAGTATAAGTCCACATATGGAGGTAATAAAGATGAATTTACCTACTTTATTGTACTTCACTCGTTTTCAACTTTTTTTTATCTCTCATTTTCATAAAGGGCACTTCAATGAACTTATATAATAAGAATGAAATAAAAATGGTTAGGATCCAAAACAATATATAATCCATCAGCCAATAATCTCCGGGAACAAACTTTTTACCGGAATATTTGCCGTGAATGGTGTGTTTTATAATGGCAATGGTGACCACATTTAAATTCACCAGATACATTGAATATGAAATAAGACTTAGAAAAGTAACCCAAGAGGTCCATTTCCCTAATCCTTTTCTCAAGTTAGATAAAAATGGGAGCATGAAAAATATTGCTAGGGAAATCAGCGACGGACACCATACGTTCGCAAAAGCACCGTATGATTTTCCCATTTGAAATTTTGTATAATAGAGTATGTATAATCCAACAAAAATGAAAAGAAAATTCAATTTGTTATTCCATATTTTAGGGGTGTAGTGGGCAAAAAATGCTGCAATAACACCATACATAATGGAATCTAGTCTCGGAATTACTTGGTAATCTATTCCCAAACTAAGGTAATTTTTAAACAGTTTTAATTGATAGGGCGTTGGATTAGCAGGAAGACCAAATGAATAATATAAGTGGTAGCGATACCAAGTGACTAATACAATAATTAAAAAAGAAACGATGATAATTGTCCATTTTGTGGAAGTTTTGAAAAGGATTAAAATACCAAATAAAATCAATGGGACCGTTAAATAAAACCATTCTTCGATACTAAGACTCCACGCTTCTGCGAAAAAACCGGGACGGTAATGTCCTAAAAAGTTTTGAGTAAAAAAGAAAAATCGATACCAATCATCTGGTAAATTATTGGGTAAAAAGATAAGCGTGTAAATTATCAGGAAAATTAGAACCAGTAAATAGGCGGGAAGTGTCCGCATCCATCTTCTTTTCCAAAAATCAAGGAGTCCTTTAACACTGGGTTTTTCTTTGTTTAATATTTTTATTAAAATACCCCCGATCAAAAAGCCACTTAGCACAAAAAAGATGGCTACACCATCAAATATATAGGGATAAACATGTGGTTTTACATGTTCAGGCGCCAAAATTAAGCTATGGCCAAGTAATACCATAAAAATGGCAATGAATCGCAAAAGATCAAGTCCGAAAATTCTGTTTTCTGATAGTTCTATATTAAAAAATTTCCGCATTTATTTGTTGTAAATGTAAAGTGTTCTATTTATATTTTTAAATATCAAATTTATCAATTTTATTGATAAATTAACACATTTTCCTTGCTTTTTCACCACAGCGTTTATTGAATTAAGAGACTTCAGCTTCGTTATTTCATCACTATTCTCTTGTGTGACAATCTTATTTAAAAGGGATTGAGTCTGTTTTAACGTGTCCAATCATGTATGGTATTCGCTCATTTAATATGAAATGCCATACCCATTTGAGCACTAAATATTGCTGTTGAAGATTTACTGGCAAGTCCTTTCGTTTGGTTAATAACGGCTTCGGTATTTGGGGAATAAAAGTAGGGAGTGCAAGCAATAAGTACAAAGGGAGAAAGGCCATTTTTATTTTTGAATTTCATGAAATAGGCCATCTTAACACTTATGTCACCACCAATTCCAAAAGCTTTTGATTTTTCTTCATCATACGTGAATGGATTTCCGTTTACATTTCTAAATAGTGCGCTAGTTGTCGCTGAAAAAATAAAATCGGCATACAAGTTTTTTAATTTTTCTTGGCATTCATAATGAAGGAGATAACCCATTTTTAGAAAGTTAAGGTGCAATTTAACGTCTAAATTTTCATTCTCAGATGAACTGTTAAAGTAGGAATAGGAAATGTTTATTCCGTGTTTTAATCGTTTCGGTGATTTGAAAATATAGGTCCCAGAGCTAGTTAAGCCATGCATTAATAATGGTTGTTTTTCAGAAAGGAAGGGCCGGCTAAAGTTGTAATTTTGAATGGCTTTGTCCCATTGATTTGCAAACAAATAGTTATAAGAAGCATCGATCTTAACTTCTTGAGCAATTAAGTTTAGCGGCATAAAAAACAAAACAATACTTACTATTATCACTTTCATGTTGCTAGGTCTTTTAGTAGATTAATTACCTCTCTATATCCAGTTTCTACAGCTCCTTGTACAGTTTGATGGTGGCCGTTCAAATTCATGGCTTCACCGGCGAAATATATTTGTTTATTTATGGATTGTGCGGCAATAAAGCGTGCATTTCCCATACCAATAGTACTGTAAGAATAGGCTCCTTTCACAAATGGGTTGGTGGTCCAGTCTTGAACATGCGACGCAATAAATGATGCGGTGGCTTGACCGTTATACATCGTGTCCAATTCTTGGAGTAAGGCGTTGGTAATTGCTGTATTATTACCCAATGCGCTTAAATATTCCGCCTGCTCTCCCATAACAAAAGCGAGTAAGATGTTATCATCTTGTACTTTTCCAATGCTATCGTCGGCATAAGCCGCACAAATTGTCCCGCCAATAATGTTTTGGTCGAAAAATTTATTGCTGAATTTTAAAAATACCTTCATACCTGCACCCATACCAATTTTTGAGAAGGCACTTGTCTTTTCAGTCGGTAGTGCCGGGATAAATTGTATATCACCTGATTTTAGAATGGGGATAGGAACCGTGATAATTACTTTGTCTGCACTGTATATATTATTGTTGCTGTCAGTTATTTCGATGCTTGATTGTGAGTAATCAATTTTAGAAACAATGGTATTCAATACTATTTCATCTTTGACTTGAGTCGCAATTTGCTTATCAATCAAATCGAAGTATGTTTCTTGAAATTTATAATCATCATCGCCAGAATTCCAATTTTCTTCGTCTTTATTATTCCCATAAACAGAAAGTTGGGATGCGTCCGCCCCTTGATCACCGGCAATATTTTCTATAATGTACTTATACTCGTTGCCAAATCCTTTTTGTAGTGCGTAATCTTCGTATGAAATATCGGGTAAATCATCCCCTTCAAAAATGTCTGTGTTTTTGGGTAATTTATTTACTAATTGGTTATTGAACCAATATGTTAGATCGCTATCGTCCAAGGATATTTTGGTGTCAGACTTTGTTATAAAGTCACTGAAAATATTATTTTTCCCATGCATCCATTGTGCGCCTAAATCAATTGGGAAATTAGCAAATCCAGTAAGTTTACCCAATCTCCCGCCATAATTCGCGGATGCTTCTAAAAGCTGAAATTTTATTCCTTTAGACTTTAAAAGGTATGCAGCATACAATCCAGCGGCTCCAGCTCCGATGATTATAACCTTCCCATCGAAGTTAATGTCTTCTAATAAGATTTCTTTTCGGCAAGCGCCAACAATCGCTGAAGGGATTAATAAACCACCGATTGAAAATAATGCTGATTGTTTAAGAAAATAGCGTCTATCCATGTTTGATGCGAATAATTTGCAAAGTGTTTTTGCATTGCTTCAAATTTAATTAGAAAACTAACATGGAAATTATCCCCGCTAAAAAATTAACTTTTTTGCAAGGAAAAATTATTGCTTTAAAATTGTTTGACGGAAATTACTGCCGTCTGACAATCGGAAAATAAGGGTGTAATAGCCACTTGGTATGAAATCTAATTCCATACTATTTTTATTAATTGATGTTACAATCACCCTGCCATCCAAATTGAGTAAGGAGACATCGAGTACTTCATCCAAGCGTTCGCCTGAAAAATAGATATTATCTTCAGTTGGATTAGGGTAAACGGAAAATAAATAATTCGCTAGTAATTTCACCCCTGTATCTGGACATGGCCCGGGTGTATATTGCAAAATGCCATTGTAGTTATAGGCAATACAACTATTTTCATAGGTGATAGAATCACAACCACATACGGGTTCGAAAATGCCAGGACAGAGGACATTTAGGTTGATTACGCTGGAGTCAACACAATCTAGGATAAATATGGTATCGTTCATGCATAAACTATTACATTCCCACAACGAATTGAAAAAATAGCCACTGTAGTCGGTTCCATTACTTCCAATCATGCTGCATCCTGAGACCGTAAAACAAGAGTCATTTTGACGAACTACACCCAATACCATCGCGCATGCACCGAAATTTACATTTGGAGGAATAACGAGGCAGGTGTCCAGGCCAGGCAGTTGACAATCACCATCTACCCATGAGGTAAGTCCCCCATAATTTATGGCATAGCAAGCATTGGAATAAGTAATGCCATCGCAGCCACAAACGGGCTCGTATATCGTTGGGCAAATTGCTGATGAATCAATTAAACTGAGGTCAATGCATGGTTGTGCCCATAATTTAAGGTTGATCAACAAAAATAGTATGCAAATCTTTTTCATTTATCACCTTTTTCGGTCACCAAAAGTAATAATAGTTTAGTTTAAATGAATAAATTAAGTTTCGTGTTGATTTAGTATAAGAACATTATTTATTTTCGCAGAATAATTAACGTTTATGAGGTTTACGCTCTTGGTTCCTTTTCTGTTTGGTTTTATGCTTAATGCAAAGGTCGTTTTGCCAGATGTGTTAAGTGATAACATGGTTATTCAGCAAAATAGCACGATTAAATTATGGGGGACTGCCAAAGCCAAAACAGCCGTTAAAATTAAAGTGTCTTGGTCAACTGTTTCGTATACTTGTCGCTCTGAAAAAAATGGGCAATGGCAACTTTCGATAAAGACCAATGCGGCCTCTTTTCAAAAGCACACGATAACTATTTCCGATGGGAAATTAATCACTATTCAAAATGTATTAATTGGGGAAGTCTGGTTGTGTTCGGGGCAATCGAATATGGAAATGAGTTTCAATGGTTTTAATAATCAGCCAATTGCGGATGCGAATTATTATATATTGAATGCTAAAAAGGAAAGTGGCATTAGAATGTTAAATGTTGTAAAGTCAGCATCTCTTAATTCGAATAGTGTTGGAAAGGGAAAATGGCTAGAAAGCAGCCCTCAAAATTTACCATCATTTAGCGCGACCGCTTATTTCTTTGCACTACGATTACAGGAGCAATTAAAGGTGCCTATTGGAATAATTAATTCTAGTTATGGAGGCTCTTGTATTGAAGGATGGTTAAGTCCAGGAAATCTTGAAAGGTATACTGATTTTGATTTCAGACAAAAAATTCCTGATTCTATGAGTTGGCAGAGACCCAATGTGATGTATCAAAATATGCTAAAACCTTTTCGGAATTACGTAATTAATGGTTTTGTTTGGTATCAGGGTGAAAGTAATGTCGAGCGTTATGCTACATATGCCCAAAAATTACAAGAATTGGTTTATTTATGGCGCTATACTTTTGATAATGCAGATTTGCCTTTTTATGTGGTGGAAATAGCACCATTTCTTTATGGAGACTTGGTTCAAGCAGCAAAGCTAAGGGAAGCGCAATTTCAAGGTGTCAATTTAATGTATAATACGGGTTATGTTTGCACCAATGATTTGGTTCTTGAGTTTGAGGCAACGAATATACACCCCTCTCAGAAAAAACCAATTGGAGATCGTTTGGCGAATTTGGTTCTTCACGATAGCTATCATTTTGATACGATTCATGCTTATTCGCCTTCTATCGATCAATATTGCATAACAAATGATTCAATTGTGCTTTATTTTAAAAATAGTGAACAAGGATTTCAATTTCAACAAGAATTTGTAGGTTTTGAAGTGGCAGATTCGACGAAGTCTTTCATTAGCGCAAGTGCTTCGGTAGGAATTGATAAAAACACCCTAGTGATCAAAATGGGCAATGGCTATGTGCCAATGGCGGTGCGTTATTGTTTTAAAAACTTTCAGCTTGGGAATGTAAAAAGTACGTATGGATTACCATTAGTGCCTTTTAGAACAGATGATTGGTCCAATTAAACTAGTTTTGGATTAAAGGAGCCTACAGTTTTTTTAAAAAAGAAATGTTTCGTTTCAATCCTTCAAATTTCGTTCGTTTCACAGCGCTATTTTTGAAAAGTGCCTGAAAGGTTTCTTGTTCCAGATCTTCCCAATCATGTTGATTTAAATCTAACAATTGGGCGCTAGGTTGAAAGCGTTTTTCTTGGTTGATTTTTCCAAATTTATTCCACGGACAAACATCTTGGCACACATCGCAACCAAACATCCAATTGTCCATTTTTCCTTTAAATTGTTCCGGTAAAATAGCATCTTTTAGTTCAATCGTTAAGTGCGATATACATTTGGAGCCGTCCACCACATAGGGCGCTACAATGGCTTCGGTTGGGCAAGCGTCAATGCACTTTGTACATGTTCCGCAATAATCTTTCATCGGACCATCTTCCTCAATTACTACATCGGTAATAATTTCCGCAATAAAGAAAAAACTCCCTTCTTTGGGGTGAATCAAATTGGTGTTTTTTCCCATCCAGCCAAGCCCTGCTTTTTTCGCCCACACTTTATCCATTACAGGAGCTGAATCCACAAAAACACGCCCTTCAATAGCGCCGATTTCTTGTTTCATAAATGAAAGCAACTCGCCAAGTTTATCCTTTATTACAAAATGATAATCTTCCCCATAAGCGTATTTGGATATTTTTGGAGCCAATGGATCTGTCTGCTGTGTTTCTGTATGGTAATTTAATAAGAGGGAAATTACGGTTTTGGCATCGTCGACTAATAGCTTTGGGTTGAGCCGTTTGTCAAAATGATTAGCCATATAGGCCATCGATCCTTGATAATTATTTTTGAGCCAAGTTTCTAAACGCGGCGCTTCCTCTTCTAAAAAAGCCACTTTTGAAAAGCCACAATAAAAAAATCCGAGTTCGCTCGCTTTATTTTTTATTGCTTGTTTGAATTTTGAAGCATTCATGAATTAGAATAATCCGCCTTGGCTCCAGCCCATTTCTTTGCCAAAGAGTTTGAATGCTTTTTCAGTCGCTTTTCTTCCACGTTGTGTCCGCATTAGAAAGCCTTCTTGAATTAAAAATGGCTCGTATACTTCTTCCAAGGTACCAGCATTTTCTCCAATTGCGGTGGCAATGGTACCTAAACCAACTGGTCCCCCGGCAAATTTATCGATGATAGCACGAAGTATCCGAATGTCCATTTCATCTAAGCCATTTTCATCCACATTTAATGCTTTCAGTGAAATTTCTGTAATGCTATCGTCAATTTTCCCGCTTCCTTTAATCTGTGCAAAATCCCTAACACGTCGTAATAAGGCGTTGGCAATTCTGGGTGTCCCTCGACTTCTACTTGCAATTTTATATGCGGCGTCTTCGTCGATTGGGATGTTTAACAAATTAGCAGACCGCTCAATAATGCTTGTTAATGTTTTGGAGTCGTAGTATTCTAATCTAGAATTAATACCAAATCGAGCACGTAATGGTGAGGTTAATAATCCAGATCGAGTAGTGGCACCAATTAAGGTAAAAGGATTCAAATTTAATTGGATGGATCTTGCATTTGGGCCTGTATCTAACAAAATATCGATCACATAATCTTCCATGGCAGAATACAAGTATTCTTCTACCACCGGACTTAATCGGTGAATTTCATCAATAAATAAAACGTCTCCTTCGCTTAGATTGGTAAGAAGTCCCGCCAAATCACCTGGTTTATCTAATACTGGTCCACTTGTCACTTTAAATCCTACGCCCATTTCATTGGCTATAATATGAGCAAGCGTTGTTTTTCCTAATCCTGGAGGACCATGTAATAATACATGATCTAAGGGTTCTTTACGTAGTTTTGCCGCTTGAACAAATATGGCTAAGTTTTCTACTACAGCGGGTTGCCCTGCAAAATCAGCGAGTGATTTCGGACGGAGAACCTTATCAATTTCTTGTTCGGGTTGTTCGGCATTTTCACGATAGTCAAAAGAATCTTCCAAAAGGATTGTTTTTTTACAAATTTACAAAAGCCATTGAATTGGCAGTCAAATTCTACTGATTTTACGATGTGTAACTAAAGACAATTATAATTAGGACTGAATAATTTTAAAAAAATCAGTCATGGATTCAAATTGATAATCGGCAAGGATCAGTCTCGGATCAACAAGATGCGTTTTTTCTGGTATACAAACTGCCTTCATCTTTGCTGCTTTTGCAGAAATAATTCCGTTAAGCGAATCCTCAATGACAAGGCATTTTTCTGGAAGAACAGCCAGTTTTTTAGCAACTGTTAAATAAACTGCGGGATGAGGTTTCCCATATTGTTCCATTTCAGCGGAATGAAAAAAATTAAATAATGGTTTAATAGCAAGGCTATCAAGGACAATTTTTATCAGTCGGCTGCTTGATGAGGTGGCTAAGCCAATTGGTATTTTTTTAGATTTTAAGTAGTGCAAGGTGTCAATTACTCCTTCTAGTGGATAGGGATTAGCAGCTATGAGTGCTTCCATTTTTACGATAATAGCTTCCTCTACTTCTGATTCATCAGTTATCCCCCAATTTTCTTGTAAGTTCCAATAGTGGATGACTTCATCAATCCTAAGCCCCACCGTTTTTTGAAAGTCCTCTTTTTTTAATTTTGACCCAAAGGCGGAAAAAACGTCTTCCATGGCAATCTTCCACAGAGGTTCAGAGTCAATTAATACACCATCCATGTCAAAAATAACCGCTTCAAAATTGTTTATCTCAATCAAGCTATCTTTATTTTAGGATGGTCAATTTTACTAATTCAATTCTGCGTTCGCTTACTGCTACAATTTCAATACTTAGGTTTTGGTAGTGTAATTCTTCTCCAACAGTGGGGATTGACTCTAACTCATGAATTATTAATCCACCCAGTGTATCATATTCTTCTGATGCTGTAAAGTTAAGTTTGTAGTGTTCAATTAAATAATCAATTTCAACCCTTGCAGAGAACAAAAATTCAGTCTCACTTATTTTTTCTTCCGTTAAATCTTCTTTGTCATGTTCATCTTCAATTTCGCCAAAAATCTCTTCAATTACGTCTTCAATGGTTACAATTCCAGCTGTTCCTCCGTATTCGTCTGTTACTACGGCAATATTTCCGGATTGGGTGGTAAACATCTCCAATAATTCCTTCCCTGACATTACAGATGGTACAAATTCGATGGGTTTTAGGATTTCTTTTATAGATTTTGGTGATTTAAATAAATCAAATGAGTGAACGAAGCCGATGATATTATCAATTGATTTTCTATAAACTATAATTTTTGAAAGGCCCTTTTCAATAAATAACTCAACTAAATTTTGGAGGTCATCGTCAATAGCAATTGAGACCATCTCGGTCCGAGGGATCATACAATCACGGGCCTTAACTTTGGAAAAATCTAAGGCATTTGATAATATAAGCATGTCATTACTAAGTGCCTCTTCGTTGTGGATCCGCGAGGAAATATCATCAACGTAATGTGCTAAATCAACTTTTGAAAATACTTTTTCCGTGTTTTTGGATTTCCCACCTGTTAATTTTAATACGGCTCCGCTGAGCAGAAGGATTAATTGGGTAGGTAAATATAATAGTATAAAAACGATGAATAAAGGGAGAGTTCCGATTGTTAGAAACCGATTAGGGTTAATTTGAACGATCGCTTTCGGTAAAAATTCAGCGGTGATTAACACTAATAACGTGGAAAGGATTGTCTGGGAAATTAACAATAAGGCCTCATTATGCATGCCCAAATCATCCAAAATAGGATTTAATATGTCGGCTGCCTTAATCCCATATATTACCAAAGCAAAATTATTTCCCAATAAAAGCAGGGCAATCATGGTTGATTGATTGGCATAGAAAATTGATTTTAATTTCCCTTGCCAGGTTCCTCTTGATTTTTCAACTTCTATTTTTAAGCGATTCGATGATAGGTAGGCCAATTCCATACCCGAAAAAAAGGCTGAAAAAAACAAGGTGATTAATATGATTATGTATGCTTCCATGTACCTTATTTAATGACATCTCTGCCAATGTCTTTGCGATAATAAGAATTTTCAAAGCTTATTTTAGCGATCGAATCATAACATTTATCAACGGCTACCTCTATATTTTTTCCATAGGAGGTTACACTCAATACCCTTCCTCCATTCGTTAAAACTTGTGGTCCATCAGAGGTAGTGCCAGCGTGAAATACGATGCTGTCGGCTACATTGTTAATTCCGTATATCGGCAATCCTTTCTCATAATGATTAGGATATCCACCCGAAACCATCATGACAGTTGCCGTGCTTTTGTCGATAAATTGAATATCTCGTTCGGATAGAGTATTACTTGCAATACCCTCAAATAAATCCAGAATGTCAGATTTTAAGCGAGGAATTACCACCTCGGTTTCCGGATCACCCATTCTACAATTATATTCAATCACGTATGGGTCTCCTTTGACGTTTATTAATCCGAAAAAAACAAAACCCTTGTAGGCAATCCCTTCATTTTTTAATCCTTTAATGGTTGGCACAATAATTTGATTGTGTACTTTATCCATAAAGCCAGCATCTGCAAATGGAACCGGTGAAACAGCTCCCATTCCGCCTGTGTTTTCTCCTTGATTCCCGTCCAAGATTCTTTTGTAATCTTTGGCTTCGGGCAGTAACTTAAAGGATTCGCCATCTGTCATTACAAATACAGAAAGTTCAATTCCATCTAAAAATTGTTCAATCACCACTTTTTCACTTGCCTTACCAAATCGTGCGTCAACTAGCATGGCTGTTAATTCCTTTATGGCAGTTTCTAGATCGTTGATGATTAACACACCTTTCCCAGCCGCTAAGCCATCAGCCTTTAGCACATATGGCGCTTTCATTTCACCTAAAAAGGCGATGCCTTCTGCCAAAGTAGCTGAGGTAAATGTCCCGTATTTTGCTGTAGGAATTCGATGGCGGGCCATAAATTCTTTTGCGTAATTTTTACTTCCTTCGAGTTTGGCGCCTTCTTTACTTGGGCCAATAATAGCACAATGACGAATACTGTCATCGGCTTGAAAAAAGTCGTAGATACCTAAAACCAGTGGTTCTTCGGGACCAACGACAACCATGTCGATGTTATTTTTTAGTACAAATTCTTTAATCCCTTCAAAATCAACAGGTGATAACACGACATTTTTTCCGTATTGTCTTGTCCCTGCATTTCCTGGTGCAATAAACAACTCGTCTAAGATAGAACTTTGTGCGATCTTCCATGCCAAGGCATGCTCTCTTCCACCAGCTCCCAATAATAATATTTTCATGCTAGCGGTTTAACAAAATGATAATATCGATTCAAAAATAAATTTACCGTCTGTATTCCCTAAAATATCATCCGACGCACGTTCTGGGTGGGGCATCATTCCAAAAACATTTTTCGCTTTATTGCTTATTCCTGCGATATTATTGATGGATCCATTGGGATTTGCACCTGCATTTTCCACCCCTGTTTGGTGGCAATAACGAAACAAGATTTGGTCATTATCCTCCAACTCCTTTATTTTATTTTCATTGGCGTAGTACCTTCCTTCTCCATGTGCGATTGGAATTTTATATGTTTTGTCAAAATCTAAGCCCTTGGTAATTCCCGCTAATTTAGAAACAGGTTTTAGGAATACATTTTTACAAATAAACTTTTGTTTATCATTGTGCAGCAATGCGCCATCCAACAAGCCTGCTTCTGTTAATATTTGAAATCCATTACACACGCCTAATACATATCCACCTTTGGTAGCATGCTTTATAACTTCATGCATGATAGGGGAAAACTTAGCGATCGCGCCAGATCTTAGATAGTCGCCATAAGAAAATCCTCCTGGTAAGATGACCATATCTACATTTTTTATGCTAGTATCTTTATGCCAAAGTTTTTCAACTTTTTGACCTAATAGATGTTCCAAAACATATACCATGTCTTGATCACAATTAGATCCAGGAAATGTCACAACTCCAAACTTCATTGATAAATGGATTAATTAAAAAGTAATAATTTTTATTGCTACAAATGTAATGAAATAGATGTTCACCTAAATTCGATCCACGAAAAACTTAATAACAGCATAAGTAATCGTTAGGTAAAATAGAATCACTGAAATAGTGCCAAATCGCTTATTGAAAAATGAATACGATAAGAGAATTGCCAATGGAATAATCAAGAGGCTAAAGCGTTCTATTTGTCGGTAGAAAAAGAAATCGATGCTTCCCATACTGATCGCTACTAAGATTACAAGCCAAATAATCTGGATCTGTTTTTTTAACCTGTTAGAACCTTTTAGAATACGATTTCGAATTCCGAGCGTACTCAAGATTAATAAAATTAAAATGAAGATTAGAATAATAAAAAAGTCTTTATGAATTTGAATACTTTCTTTGGAGAGTATTAAGTTAGTACTCAATTGCCCCCCAGTCCATTTTATATAGGTAATTCCAAATAGAAGAGGCGTAATGAATCCCGCAATAAAAATGACGAGTTCCCGAATGATAAAAGGTCGAATAACTAGATACATAAAAATGTAAACGGGCATAAATAGGATCAAGGGAGGGTGAAATGAAGCCGCAGTACCTAAAAAGAAAGCCCCATTAAATATGGCTTCTTTGCCATCAGCGTTTTGTTTTAATTTGAAATATTGGACTAAACTTAGGATGATAAAAGTGTGCGAAATTAAAATGCCGTCTAAACGATAAAATGAATAATAAAAACTCATTAAGATCACATAAATCAAGGATATTATGTACGTATTTCGGTCTTGAAAATCGTAATTGTTGTATAAGTAGTTTAAATATACAGCGTTAAACAAGACAAGAATACTGGCCAAAATCTGAGTGAAGATTATGGGGAAATTGAAAAATCCATTCCAAAAACCATAATTTATTTCATTGCCAAGTTCATGGTATTCAAATTGAATGTTTAGTAAATAGAAAGAAAGGATTATAAAGGGCAATAAAAACAGTACAATTATCCTATTTCCTAAAAACAATCGAATCATAGGGCGAAAATAGAGAAAATTCCGATTATTAAATTAAAAATTTAGTAAGTCAACTAGTATTAAATATTAATTTTGAAAATTACGGGTGCACTTAAAAAACATTATATTTGTTTCCCTTTAAAAATATAAAGCGATGGCACAACCAAAAATAAGATTTTCCGATGTTGAATTAGAAGAGTTTAAAACACTTATTAATGAAAAATTAGTGGATGCTAAAATCGATTACAGCCTTCTTATTGGCTCTTTATCACACAACGATGATCACGGCACAGATGATACTGGACGTGCATTTAATATGATGGAAGATGGCTCTGAAACCCTATCTCGGGAGGAAGTTGCTCAACTTGCTGCACGTCAGGAAAAATTCATCCAAAGTTTGAATGCAGCCCTAAATCGAATAAATAATAAAACCTATGGAATTTGTCGTGTAAAGGGAACATTAATTCCTAAAGAAAGACTTCGACTTGTTCCACATGCAACAATGAGTATTGATGCAAAAAACGAACAAAAAGGATAGTGAATAAAAAATTAAAAATTGTTGCGCTTGTTATTATTTTGCTTTTAATTTTAGATCAGTTAATTAAAATCTATGTTAAAAGTACTTTTGAACCAGAAGAACACAAATATCTTATTGGAAATTGGTTCGCTATTCATTATATCGAAAATCAAGGAATGGCTTTCGGCACCACTTTCGGCGCATCGATTTGGCATAAATTAGCACTCAGTATTTTTAGAGTAATTGCGATTGCATTCATTGCATATTACATGATCAAAGAAGCGAAAAAAGGCGCTAAATTATCTTTTTTAATCGCTATGGGCTTTATTTGGGCCGGTGCAACGGGAAATCTTATTGATTCAATGTTTTATGATTTTATTTTTGATTTCAATCCCTGTGATCGCTTCAATCAACTAGAGGGTTCTGGCGTGTTAACGGATTGTAAAGATTTTGGGAGATCCTTTCCTGTAGAAATTAGGCACAAGGGCTTTTTATTAGGTAATGTGGTAGATATGTTTCAATTTGATGTCATGTGGCCAAAATGGGTGCCTTATTTTGGAGGAGGACAAGTTTTTCCTGCTATATGGAATGTCGCAGACGGATCAATAACAGTTGGAGTAGCGATTATTATTATTAGACAACGGCACTTTTTCCCAAAAAATAATAAAGAAGAAATAGACGTTCAGGCGGAAAGCTAAAAGTTGTATTTCATGTTTCGATCGTTGAGCACCGCAAAGGAAACTTTCCATCCCACTTTTGTATCCATTTTATTGCCGTCCGCCACAAAACTATAAATACCAATTCTTAATCTGCGTCTAGTTAATTTAAAATTTCTTTCTAGCCCTGCGATGAGCTCATAATATTGGTAATTATTTTCTTTTACATACATGGCTCCTCCGCCAAAGACTAACCCAATACGGGTTTTTTTCATAAACGGAATTTTATTAATGATCGCCCCATTATCATGGTGTACAAAGTGAGCTTCAAAAATATAATCCTTTGTTGGCATGGTTGAATCTAAGCCTTGGAAGGAATACATTGGGTTTGAAAACCAAATAGGATCACTTCTACGTTGGAATTTATAGTCCGCATCTTTTAAGGATCGTGCACTAATGAATTTTCCTGCAGCAACACGATAACTTGTGGTTCCTAAGGTGCCGATTTTAAGCGATTGATTTATTGAAAAATTAAGGTATTCATGATCAACATCACTTCCAAATATTTTGGGAATTCCTCGTTCGTACATTAATGTAAAAGTCGGCCATGCTGAACCAAGTATCACTTTTCGATAGGGCTCACGCATATATTTTTGCTGCGGTGTATAACTTAAACTGAAGTCCATGATATAAGCTTGGTATGAACTAAAATCAGTAGGTTCATTATTTGGAATCACATCGTCTAATAGGGTTGCAAAGTTATATCCCTTTAACGATCTTCTTTCAGCGAAACTAGCTTCTGTACCAAAATAGAGGCCGTTTAATAATTCATACTCGAATGAAAAACTCATTCTAGTTGCCTCAATGAAGTTTTCGCGCTTATAAACTTGTGTTACAGCGTCAAAACCTCTAATAACATCAAAATCATGGTTGATGGATGCGCGTATATACCCAAAATGGAAGGGGTCAAATTTATATTTCCACCACGAATCCCCTTTGATATCACCGTTTAAAATACCATAAGAAATTCTTGTATAGGCATCTAAAGTTCGTTCATCGTTCCATTTTTTAAAATAATCGATACTTGGTGTAATCCTTGGACCAGCAATGAATACAGGTTTAATGAGCGTGGCTAATGAACCCAATGACCATTGGGTTTTCTTGAACCTGTTTCTATGTTCCACCCCAAACCAAAGTACTTTTAACACGGTTATTTTATTAAATATCGCATCAATTGAATCTAAGTATTCTACCCTATTTCGTGCATCTTTTATGCTGTCTTTAATAATGATGAAGCGTTGCTCTTCTAGGGTAAGACTAGCAGGTCTATTGTCTTTCCAAAACAAGGAGTCTTTTTCATAGGCTTCTTTGGTAGTAACGGCTAATTCAGTGCTGAAAAATTTACGTTCAAATTTTGGATCAAAATTGTAGTTGCTAAAGATGGCCTCTGTTTTATAATCCGAGGCCTCTGATTTATATTTTACGTTGTAGGTCAGCACCTGTTTTGTTAACAAGCAAAGACTGTCTCCAGGATGATCATATTCTTGATAAATTTTAAAATTATCATACACCAAGAGGTTGCCCTTACTCATGTTTAACTCCAACTTTTGGATCAACCACAGGGAATCAATTACCCAAATGTACCCCTCTAATGTGGTGGTGGCCATATTTCTAGGGCTGATTTTTATTTTGGAGATAATTTGGCCATTCTCCTCGCTTTTACTCTCCAGTTTATAGCGATATGATAGAATACCAGGCGTGGAGATAGGCGAACTCACGGGAGTTTGGTGAAGGTCATCTAAATGTAATAAATTTTGAAAGAAATTGAAATTTGATTTAACAGTTGTTGTGTAGTACAGTGTTTTTGCATTGCCTCTCAAGGTATACGCGTTCCTTATTTCTTTCACTTTGTTGCCTGGGGCATAATTACGCGTTAGCTGCACCTCAACCAAATTCATTTTATTGGCATCCTCATTTTTTTCTTTTTCTTCGAATGATGGTTCTCGTGTATCATCTTCTTTTTTTGGATTCTCCTTAACGGTTATTTTTTCGGTCGCTTTTATATAAACATCGACAATATGTGGATAATTCCACTGATTAATTTGGTCTCTTTTATTAACGACCTTCAGCATAATATCTCTTCCAGGATTGGATTTCTTTACGCTTACATCAATTGTTTCAAAGTCTTTAATTCGAGAAGAGAAAAGTTGAAAATCGCGGGTAATATCAAGGTCTGAAATTGAAATGTAAGTTTCGCGTTCATCAAAGCCTAACGCACTAAAAATTAAAAAATATTCTCCCGGCATTAAAGCCATTTCATATTGCCCATTTGTATTGGCAACGGTCCGCATTTCAGCAGCATTTTTTACAAAAACCTTTGCATTTGGGATGGGAGAGTTATTTTCATCCGTCACTATACCGCGAACAAATAGCTGCGCATTAACAGCATTAATAAGGATTAGAAATGAAAAAAGGAGAAAATATTTCATTTATGAGAATTCTGAAAATTGAGTTGCATTAAATATTATGCCGTTTTTGAATTTTCTTGCTCTTTCAAAAATTTTGCATGATTTTCAAAACGCTTCATCATCCAACGTTTTAAAAAAAACATTCCAAAAGCAAGAGCAACCATCCAATAATAAGAACCCCAGCGATTGAATCCCTGAGTAAAGCTATTATAGGTTACAATAAAGCATAGTACAATGCCCAGACCAAGCCAAAAAAATTTCATTATCTTATTGTAGAAAGCCATAGTAATTAATTTATTTCTTCTTCTTTTTTAATTTTTATTTTGCCTCGAGGTTTCAGTATTTCGTAACGACTAAAATCCTGTTTCGTTTTTAATCCTTCACCGTAAAATACGCCATCGGGTTCTTTTACAATAACCTGAGCTGGTGTAAAGATACTACTGTCTTTTTGATTCCAATATAAAACCTCTGTTTCTAAAGTCTGTTTTTTTTTATAATTGTACAAACGCACAGAATCCTTTACCATTAGTAAACCTTTAGCATAATTTATTTCGCCATACAAAGCGGTCAGTGTAGAAAGTATTTCTCCTTTTTCAGAGAAAAAATTTACCCGTAGGCTGTCTAGTAATTTGGTAATCTTTTCAGGTTTTTGCATCGTTTCGGAATAGGCCGCCATTAATTCTACGCGTGCATATCCTGAATCTGAATAAACCATTTTTAGATCATAAATGGTTTCGTCTGGTGACTTGGGATTGTAGGTAACTTTTGCAATAGTTGTTGGGTCGTTTTCACAAGAAAACAGCGCGAAAAACAAAACGGCAATACAAAAAGTTGAAAATTTCAATTTCTTATTTTTTTTTTAATCCAATTTTCGTTTTCTAAACCAACGTTCAAAACTAGCTGGAGATAATATAATCCCAAAATTAATACCTATGTAATTCTCTCCTAAACTTCCTGCAGCGAAGGTGGATCGTTGACCAGCGCTAAGACTAAGATTAACACTTGAGAGTGACTGTTGCGCAAGAATTGGAATACCGAACCCAAGTGAAATTCCTCGGTCAATATATTGCACACCATTTTGGAAATAGGGTAGTTGGTCGTAATATCCTCCTAAGCGATAAGTTAATTTATCAAATGCTTTTAGCGAGGCGATGTTTTCATAAATCTTTGTTTCTGGAGAATATTGAATCCCAAATCCGAAATGAGTTCCCTTGTTTGAATTCCATGCAGGCACTAAAGAGTCGAAATCATTCGACACACTATTTTTTACGCTGTAGGAAGCTGTTATCATTAAACTAGGGTGTAGGGTTTTGTTTTTTCTTTTCTGAACACCTAACAAAATAATTTGCGATAGTCCGACACTATAGTTTAATTTAGATACGATATGTCCTTTGGAAAAAGAGGTGCTCAAAGTATCGTAGCTAGCTGGCGTAAATATATTCGTTGATGTGTAAAAAGACGTGGTATAGTTCGCATTATAACGTTGCGCTGGCTCCACTGTTCCCCCAACAATTAGTGAATATTTTTTACCGATTAATTGTTTGTAATTCATCCCTAGGGTATACTGAAATGCTTTTATTCCAATTTCAGTGCTATTTAGTCCGCCAGATAAGGAATTGTTATCAATTAATAAACTCATTCGGTCGTTGTTCAGTGTGCCAAATAAATAGCCAGCATTAAAACCAAATGACAAGCTACTTTTTTCAGTTAGAATCGGCGCAAAGGAAAAACCAACAAATAAATTATTTACGGTTCCTTTTCCGGAATAGGTATATTTTAGGGAGTCTACGCCTGTAAAAATCCGTTCACTGATCTCATATCCTTTTTTCGCAAATGGCTTTAGTCCAAATGCAAGACCCATCCGCGATTTAATTTTGAATCCTAATGCGAAATGATCGACCATCGCCACCGTTGAACTTGCTGAAGCATTGTTCTGTGTATAGTTGGAAATTCTGCCGTTAATTCCTAGGGATAAAAGGGTATTTCCGGTGCTTAAACTACTGTAGCTGGCAGGATTAAAATAATTTAATTGACTTGAATCGTAGTAGGCATCATATCCCTTGCCCAAACAATCATAGATAGCGTGTGAATTTTGTCCTAACTCTCCAATACCAAAATTAGATAGTGGATGAGAGGTAAGGTTTTGTCCCATTACATTAGTCAAGCAAAAAAAACAAAAGAATAAATTAAGGATGAAGCGCATTGAATAAATATATTTCGTGGATACCTTTTAATGTCAAATTTTCGTCTGCAAAGATGTCGTTTTTTTGCTCTAAATCAAAATGATGGGCGTCACCGCCAGTAATAAAGATGGTAATGTTTGGATCTAATTTTCGATAGTTCTCAATTCGCCAAGCAATTTCTCCTTTAATTCCACCAAGAACACCTGCAAACATGGATGATTCTGTTGAGTTCCCATATAAGTCAAACGTTGGATAGGGTGCAGTTAGCAAAGGTAAAAGAGCCGTGTAATCATTCAAAGATCTAAACTTTATCTTTATTCCTGGAGAAATGGAGCCCCCCAAATAAATAAATTCGGAATTTAGATAGTCAAATTTCACGCAAGTACCAATATCAATAGCGAGTCCCCCTCCTAAATTATCCTTCTTGTTCAAAGCGGCATACATACCGGAAACATTACAGAGGCGATCTGCCCCAAGATTTCCTTGGTAATTATTTGCAAAAGGAAGTGAAGATTGGGCGTTTATTTCATAAATAGCATATTGATTCCTTAACTTCTGAGCAAAATCATCTGCTCGAACAGAGGCTAATACTATTGGATACTCGGATGAAAGATTAGTAGAAAGCGTTTCAAATGAATCAAATCGTTGTATTTCTTGAAGTTCATTTTGCTTAAAAACGCCGAGTTTAATCGCCGTATTTCCGGCATCAATACACTGTATGATTTCATCCATCGTTTTACAAAGATACGTCCAATCAGCCTTGATTTCATGATAAAATGAAAGAATATCTGAAATTTCACTTGATAAAATATAAAAAAGTCGTAAATTCGCACCCACAATTAGGCTGGTACCTTAGCTCAGTTGGTAGAGCAAAGGACTGAAAATCCTTGTGTCCCTGGTTCGATTCCTGGAGGTACCACGAAAATCCCCATTATATTGATGGGGATTTTTTTATTTTTGGAGATGTTTACAACCTATGTTTTATATTCTTCAAAAGTTCAAAAAAAGTATACGGGACATACCAATGATTTGGATCGAAGAATTAAAGAACATAATTTAGGATTGCTCGGTATTTCCACCAAAAATAAAGGTCCTTGGATTCTAATATATTCAGAACAGTTCAACACACGTTCAGAAGCAATCCTTCGCGAAAAAGAACTTAAAACTGGTAAAGGCCGGGAATTTATAAAAAATCAAACAGGATTATGATAACTTGAGTCCCTGTCCGCCTAGGCGGACGATTCCTGGAGGTACCACGAAAACAAAACGAGAATGTTAGCGAAAGCGTCATTCTCGTTTTTATTTTACATCATTTTCATTCTTTTCCGGGAATTACGTTTTTTTACTCTCATTTTGTAACTTCTTTAAAATCCTTGTAAAAATTCGTTAATTCGGAGCTATTGACGCCACAAATACCCATCAATATAATGGCTATCTTTTATTCAATTAGATCGAGAACCCATTTCTAAATAAGTAGTTTATAATCCAATACTATTTCATTGGCTACATATATTCGACAAAATTGAATGCTTGGTCATGTATTCCCGCATTAACCAACCATTGAATAAGTAAGACGTTTTAAAGCTATAATCACTTAAACTTCACGTTATGAGCCCAAAAACAACACTTATGTGTACAGTTATTGCTATGTCTTTTTTTATCAATTCAACTGCTCAAATTGAATCCGACAACCATGATTTAACCACACATTTATTGGATCATATCCTGCCTGGTATGACCCAACATCAAATTGATAGTATTTATAATCTGGCTTACCAAAATAATAGTCAGATGGAATTAGATCGCAAAATGCTTATTGAAGAATCAATAAAAAAGGGCAAGGAAAATTCCTCAAATAAAGAAATGGAAAACTGTGCTTTGGCGAATTGGAGTTTTGATAACGGCACCACATCTCAATGGACAACCTCGGGTTGTGTTAGTTTAGTAAATGCTGGAAGTAGTCCGTATAGTGGGTATTCAAATGTTTACGGCGGAAGCGGTTACTCCTTGCAACTTAGTAATGACAATGATTATAATTGCCTCAATTCACAAGCGGCAAGAACGTATGCTGTTCCTCTTGATGGTAAAACATTCATAACCTTTCACTTCAAGGTTGATATCTTTAATTTTCCACACAACGCTGTTCCCGCAGCAAAATTTAAATTCAATATATACGACGAAAATCAAAATAAACTGGCGTGTCCTTCCTATGAAGCGTATTATGCACAAAATATGGGTCCGGTTGGAATACCAAGTTTGCAAACCACGCCTTTACCAGCTATAGCATATAATCCGTCCGTTGCTGGTGACATGGTTTTTAATTCTAACGTTAGTTACTCTGATTGGCATAGCGTAACTGTAGATCTTACGCCTTATGCAGGGACAAATATCACCTTGGTTTTTAGTAACGTTTGGTGTATGTTTAATGTAGATTGGATTTATACGATCATAGATGTGGAATGTCCAGTCAATGTTTTCGAACCAACGCAAATTTGTTTTACCGGCGATGACCTTGATCTTTGTGCACCCGAAGGAATTGATGCATCTTGTCAATGGGCTTACAATGGAGCGGTTTTATCTAATACAACACCTTGCATAAGCGCTACAGAAAGTGGGATTTATACACTATCGTTTCTTCCAAATTATTTAGAATGTTCTGAAGTAGGTTATGAGCAAACGTTTGAAATAATGAGACAACCCATAGCAGCATTTCACAGTGATGAATTGTGTATGGGTGAAGACATCACTTTGTATAATGATAGCCAATTTGGGCAAGAGTATGAATGGAATTATGGAAATCAGTCCTCCGTAGATTTTATTCCAGATTTCGATTATGAACAGGGAATAAATGAGGTTGAATTAATCGTTACATCGGAATTTTGCGATGATACCATTCAAGAATTAATAATTGTCCATCAATTACCAATACCGAAAATGGAATTTAAGAATCATTGCCTGGGTGAATCCTATACTTTTGTCAACAATTCTTACGACAATGAAGGTGGAACATTATCAGCCATGTGGACATTTAATGATACGAGTATCGATTACGATTGGCACGGAGAATATACCCCTGAAGATTTAGTGCCCTTTGAGCTTGAATTGCAGGTGACCAATCAGTTTGGGTGTAGTTCATCTATCGGAATGATTGGTAAGGTTTTTCCGCTTCCTAATGCTGACTTTATGATAAGTGATTCTTTGCTAGAGGAAAACACGGCATTTATTAGCTTAAACGATGCTTCTTCCGTTGATGTGGTAGATTGGTTATGGGACTTTGGTGATGGAGCTACATCATCCATTCAAGATCCAGTGCATGAATACCTTGGAACTGGACAACGGCTTATTCAGTTAATTGTTCAGAATCAATTTAATTGTGCTGACAC
>JAIPAL010000067.1 GCA_021740085.1 Crocinitomicaceae bacterium | reverse complement strand
AGTTGATGCCGTTAATTCTAGCGGAGGTATTTTTGTACCCGCACTACTTAATGCGCTTGGCGTTCATCAAGTAATTGAGTTGTATTGTAATCCCACAGGCGAATTCCCTCATAATCCGGAACCTTTACCTGCTCATCTTGTTGATCTTTCTAATAAAATTATTGAAACGTCTGCAGATTTTGGTCTAACGGTTGATCCTGATGTGGATCGTTTAGCTTTTGTTTGTGAAGATGGAAGTATGTTTGGTGAAGAATATACCTTAGTAGCCGTAGCAGATTATGTCGTAAATAAAACACCTGGAGCTACTGTATCTAATTTATCATCAACGCGTGCATTACGTGATATTACTGAAGCCAAAGGACAAGTTTATGGTGCAGCTGCAGTTGGAGAAGTAAATGTGGTTACTAAAATGAAAGAAATAAACGCTGTAATTGGTGGTGAAGGAAATGGCGGTGTCATTTATCCAGCACTTCACTATGGCAGAGATTCATTAGTTGGAATTGCTTTATTCCTTTCTCATTTGGCGGAAAATTTGATGCCTTTAACTTCATTCAGGGATTCTTTTCCTGTTTATTCCATCTCAAAAAATAAAATCGATCTAGCTCCAACTACTGATGTTGATGCCATTCTTCTTGCAATGGCTCAAAAATATGCGCACGAAGAAGTGGACACTACCGATGGTGTTAAAATATACATCGGAAAAGAATGGGTGCATCTTCGAAAAAGTAATACCGAGCCTATCATTCGTATCTATGCTGAAAGTAAAGATGCTTTGCTAGCAGACCAACTTGCGCTTCGTATTGTATTTGAAATTCAATCACTTACTATTTAATTTTCGTTTTATTGAACTTTATAGCTGGTAGCATGTAAGCGCTCAAAAACTAAGCTATGAAAAAGTCATTTATTTTATCTTGCCTACTATTCGCTAGTAGCTGGCTACGTGCCACAGAAAAAGAAACAATTAAAGCTACCTTGACAGAGGTAACTGTTTATGCCCAGGGTGCTCAAATGCATAACAAGGCGAATTATTCAATTAATGCTGGTGTTACTGAAATAATTATCGAGGGAATAAGTGCTTTCATCGATCCTAAAAGTATCCAGGTAAAAGGAACAGGTGATTTAGTCCTATTGGATACCAAATTTTCATTTTATTACCCACAACCTACTAATGCGCTCAATCAAGGGGCCTCTTTAAAAATTACAAAGGATATTCAATTATTGGAGGATTCATTGCGTGTAATGGATTTTGATATTCGAGATATTCAAGATGAAATTAATGTCTTAAATGCTTCTAAATCAATAATTGCATCCAATGGAATGGTGCGAAGTATTGGTAAAGTTAATGATTCTATTAATTTACTGAAGCAAACCATCGAATATTATACCCTTAAAATGAATGAATTGAATAAAAAAATAATCGCTCTTGAAAAGAAACGGCAAGAAAAGGCTTTTAAGAAAATACTAATGGAAACACGTTTAACAGACTTGAAGAATTATCAAAATAACAACGGTGAAATAGAAAATAACAAAAGTCCTATACCACGGATTACCATAACAGTATCTGCTAAAACAGCCGTTTCTGGGAAATTAAATTTTTCGTATGTTGTTTCTAACGCTGGATGGACGCCAATTTACGACTTGAGAAGCGATGCTAGTACTGGGAAAATTGAACTTACTTATAAAGCAGAGGTTTTTCAATCGTCTGGATTGGATTGGGATAATATTAAACTTAATATTTCTACCAATAATCCCTACGTGAATAAAACAAAACCAACGTTAAATCCTTGGTACATCGATTATAATCTTTATAAATTGGAAGATAAAAAAGGAAGGATGGACAAGTTGCAAGAAGTTCAAATTACCTCTCAAGCGCTCTTCAATAGAGGATATGCTTACAGTGAAGATATGGATGATGAAACAAATATCATGGGAGCGGATCAATTTACCACAGTTGTCCATCGCCTCATTTCAGCCGAATTTAAAATAGACCTACCCTATTCAATTAAATCGAATAATGAAAAACACATGGTCTTAATCAAATCAACTAATTTGGATACTAAATTCAAGTATTATTCGGTACCGAAACTAGATGCATCCGTTTATTTAGTGGCACAAATGACCAAGTTAGATGAATTGCAATTAGTACCTGGACAAGCCAATATTTTCTTTGATGGCTCCTACATTGGTGAAACATACATCGACCCAACTACCATGGATGACACCCTGAATTTATCGCTAGGTAAAGATCCAAGTATTGTTGTAAAGCGAACACTTTTGAAAAAAGAGCTGAAGGATAGAATAATTGGTGACAAAAGAGAGCGGACCTTTGCCTACTCAATTGAAATTAGCAACCAAAAATCATCTTCAATTGAAATCGTGATTCAAGATCAATTGCCAATTACACAAAATGCTGACATTAACATTGAATCAGATAATTTTGCTAAAGGAAGATTTGATGAACGAACAGGCTTACTTGAATGGTCCTTTATCTTAAAAGCGAAAGAGAATAAAGTTATCGACTATAATTTTAGAGTGAAACACGCTAAAGATAAGAATCTTGAAATATAATTTCTTGAAACAAATAAAGGAAAAGGCTATCAATTCATTTGGTAGCCTTTTCTTTTTTACCTTTGTAAAACAAAAGAGCAAATTACTCAAAATCGCTCTGTGATGTAAGTATGAAAAAGTTTGATATACCTTCTTTTTATCGTTCGCCGATTATTAGCCATGTTAAAGTGAAGCGAAAAATTCAAGATCCTAGAAAACAGGACTATACCCCTACTCATCTTTATTTTAACAATGTCACTATTTCTTTAGCGCGTCACTTTGGATTTTGCTACGGAGTCGAAAATGCCATAGAAATTGCATACAAAGCTGTAAAAGAGAACCCTGATAAACGCATCTTTTTGCTTAGTCAAATGATCCATAATCCTGCTGTTAATGAGGACCTTGAAGAGCAGGGCATCGTTTTTCTGCAAGATACTGAAGGAAACCAATTAATTCCATTTGAACAACTCCACTCTGAAGATATCGTCATTATTCCTGCCTTTGGAACAACAATAGAAATTGAAAAGAAACTTATTGACCTAGGCATTGACATTCAAACGTATAATACAACTTGTCCATTTGTCGAGAAAGTGTGGAACCGATCTGGAAAATTAGGTGCGCAAGGTCATACGGTTATTATTCATGGAAAAGCAAGTCATGAAGAAACGAGGGCTACCTTTTCACAAAGCGCCAATAAAGCCCCAACCTTGATTATTAAAGATATGGAGGAGGCCGTTTATTTGGGGAAAATAATTTCCGGGGACGTTGAAATGCATAATTTCTTTTCATTTTTCGAAGGGAAATATACTCCTGATTTTGATCCATCGATTCACTTAAATCGCATTGGAATTGTCAATCAAACAACGATGCTTGCAAGCGAAACCGAAGGAATCACGAATTATTTACGTTCAGTCATGTTGACAAAGTTCGGGGAAGAAGAAATCAAGCAACACATTGCGGATACCAGAGACACACTTTGTTATGCTACCAATGATAATCAAACATCTACCCTTTCATTAATGGAAAACGAGGTGGATCTTGCCATCGTGGTGGGTGGATATAATAGTTCAAACACCTCTCATTTAGTTGAAATTTTAGAGCAAAAATTCCCTACCTATTTTATTGCCGATGAAAGTGGAATTATTTCGAAAGATGAAATCCATAGCTATAACATCCACCAGAAATTCGTGGAACAGAAAAATAATTTTTTACCAGACAAACCACACATACGAATTGCTTTAACGTCAGGTGCTTCTTGTCCAGATGCTATAGTGGATGAAGTGATTCAACGTATACTAGCTCTTTGTAATGAAGACAAACCAATCGACGAAGTACTTTTAACAATCTAATATGAAAATATATACCAAGAAAGGTGATGGAGGACAAACAGGACTTATAGGAGGCACGAAAGTGCTTAAAAGTCATTTGCGCATTGAAGCATATGGCACCTTAGATGAATTGAACGCCCACATTGGATTATTAAGAGATCAATCCATTAATGAAGTTTACGTTCAACAATTGTTAATCATTCAAGATCGATTGTTTACGATGGGATCTTGCCTAGCCGCTGACCCTGAACATTCAACGATGAAGCTACCTGAAATTAAGGCGGAAGATATCGTAGACTTGGAAGATTGGATGGATCAAATGGAAGAAAAATTACCTGAGATGAAGCATTTTATTCTTCCAGGTGGACACCCCATTGTGTCTATTTGTCACATTGCGCGTTGTGTCTGTCGTAGAGCAGAAAGAAATGTGGTTACGTTAGAGCAAAATGCAGTCGTAGACCCATTGATTTTGGCTTACATGAATCGATTAAGTGACTACTTATTTGTCTTGGGTAGGAAATTGGGTCAAGACATTGGAATTGTTGAAGTTAAATGGATTCCAAAGCATTAACAAATCCCTAAAATAAAAATAAATAAAAAGTTTATTTTTCATTATTTGCATAATTAAAAATAAAGATTACTTTTGCCGAAGATACAATTTTAACACCTTATATTATGTACTGGACACTTGAATTAGCCTCATATTTAGAAGATGCGCCATGGCCTGCATCAAAAGATGAATTAATTGATTTCGCAATACGTAATGGTTCACCACTCGAAGTCGTAGAGAATCTACAAGATTTAGAAGATGAAGGTGACATATATGAAAACATTGAAGAGATTTGGCCAGATTATCCATCTCGCGAAGATTTCTTGTTTAACGAGGATGAATATTAAAAAATAATAAGCATTATGATAGGAAAGTGGGCGCTGCTCACTTTTTTTTTTGCTCAGAAATTAAATAATTAATTGAATCCGTGTAACATTACGTACCTTTGCTACTTAGTTCTTTGGGGTCGACATTGGATTTGACAGCGATAGCGGTAGTCAAGTGTCAGCATGCAGAGGGTTGCAAAGAACCTCTTAAATATCTTTTTGCGAACAATAGTTGACAATACGTCATACGCACTTGCTGCTTAATTAACTGATAGTTAGTTGGCTTTATCCGATCGAAGTTTAGTAGGTTGGACGAGTACTTCCGGTAGATTTCTGCCTGTTAGATCTACCAATCGGAAGTTCATCCCATCAGGCTAGCCAGTACGATGTTTCTACCTACTGGTGAAACTTAAGAAACTAAGTTGGGAGTTTGGGTGTTCTTGTCCGTCTCACAATCGAAAATCAATCAAGAAATAAGCATGTAGAAAGCTGGAATATTCGTCGTTTGGACGAGGGTTCGAACCCCTCCGACTCCACGAATTAAATCCTCAACGAAAGTTGGGGATTTTTTGTTTTCATTAACTTTTGGGTGAGAAGTTTATATCGAGCGAAGCTTTTGCTGAGTCGAGATAAACCCCTCCGACTCCACTCCACAGGAAAGCACGCCAAAATCGGTGTGCTTTTCTTTTTTTACTCCCTCCAGAAGTATTGCCAGCATTAAGTATCAGAGACACCACCCTATTTATTTCAAAGATTCGAACTGAATTTTTCTTATTTGTAACCATCTGAATTTTATGTGCTATAGAAACTTATTTTCATCAAATTATCTCTGATCTAAATAAGGGAGGGGGAATTACATAGAATTATGAAAAAAATTATCAAATATACCCTACTATTTGCCCTTATTTTAGGAATCATTTATTACGTATGGCCAGAGAATAAATTAGATCAAAATCAGCGTATTGATAAAATAGTGGTGAATAAACATGATCGTGAAATGATTGTATATAACAGGAGCCATGAAATTGCTCGGTATACCGTTTCCTTAGGTTCGATAAAATGGCCATCTGAAAAATGGGGTCCTATTTTAAGTCATGATGGCGGACCCAAGCAAAAAAAGGGAGACGCTAAAACCCCTGAAGGAATATATATACTTTCACCAAATCCTGGAAAGTATCAGCCGGCGCTACGAATTAATTTTGAAGATATTCATCCACGTTCAGGAGGGGCTATATTAATTCACGGACCCAGCCCAACAAACAAATGGGCAGGAAAATTTCTTCGTTGGATCGATTGGACCGACGGATGCATTGCGCTTACTGAAACTGAAATGAAAGAAATTTATAATGCCGTTATCAAAAATTGTCCAATAGAAATTAATCCCTAAAAATAAATGTAACATGAAAAAACTAACTATTCTTGGTATTTTGATCGCAGTTGCCATTGGATTTCTTTATTTCTATTCTAAAGATAAACCTACCCCATTTACCGGCTTCAAAAAGGGAGACCTTCCGAAAAAATTCATTGAATCCGATTACTATTCGCAATACCAGCTCGATAAAAAGTTTGTTATTTATGTAGATTTTGGGAAATCTAGAAAAAAACGAAGGTTGTGGGTGGTAGACAAAGGAATAGTAATCGCGACCTCTTTCACCTCACATGGTAGAAAATCAGCCTCCTATACCAATTGCCTAGCACCCCGCAGTTTCTCCAATAAAATAGGTAGCAAAAAAAGTTCCTTAGGAATTTATAGAATTTATCCTGAACAACGAATGAACCCAGGAAAAACTCACTATTGCACTTGTAACAAGTATATGGAAGAAAATAAATGTTCACACTATGGGAGGAAATTTCCCATTATGGGCTTAGATGAATCCAATAGTAATGCATTAACTCGAGGTGTTATTATTCACACTTCAAAGTATGTAAGTGAACAAGGTTGCACCGGAAACAGCGACGGATGCTTTGTCGTGTCACCAGAAATATTTGAACTCCTACAAAACAAGCGTTTGATGCTTTTTAAGAAATGTTATCTTGTTGCGATAAATTAACAAATTATGAAAATTTTAAAGATGCTGGGAATTATTCTCGCTGTTAGCTTATTAACTATACTTTCACAAGTAGGAGGTATTATTTTGTTGCTATGGTTGGTCATTTTTAGCTTTTTCAAAGAGAAACTAAGCAATCCTTGGCTTCGGCGTGGTGTCAACATTGGGGGCTTTGTTATTTTTTACCTATTTTTCATGTTTGTGATAATTCCTCCCCTAGCCCGCATTCAAGACCGTGTTCCCTTGCCCTTTTCAAAATCAGGTGCCTTGGTTCCTGTAAGTTATTGGACAGCTATTTTTGGTAGAAATTATATCAAATCCGAAGGCCGTGATAAGTTAGAAACCATTGCGGCTGCATTTGAAAAAAAATACCCACAACTTAAAGTAAAGTACATGGATTGTAATTACCCATTTAGGTTTAAAGTTAAAGGGGATGAAAACACATGGATTCTAGAAGGGCTCTTTCCGCACATTACACACGATGGAGCCAAAGCAGATATTGCTTTGGTTTACAATGATGGGCAAGAAAATGCTTCAAATTTAACACCCACCGCATTCGGCTATGGAAGTTCAGTAGATCCTCACCCTTGGGAAACATGTACACCATGTTTATGTGAAAAAAAGAATTGGACCTATTCATTTATGTATAAAAATCTACCAAAAACAGCTTATTCCTTAAACAATTCGATTTCTACAGATTTGATAAAAATATTTGACGGAAACCTACCCTTCACCATATTTTTTGAGAAACATTTACAAGAGCGATTTAAACTTCATGGAGACTATTCTCAGGCTGGATGCGGAAGCGTTCGACACGATGACCATTTTCACGTAACCTTATGCAAAGAATGAAGCGTTTTCTCTTTTATTTCCTCGTCTTAACGACTCCATTTTTTTGTCTTATCGTGGTCAATGAGGCTTCACGTTCCGAACCCTACCAAGTAACTGTATTTGACAAATTAAAACCTTCCATAAATCCCCAACAGGAAGATGCAAAGCGCTGTACTTGGGATTGTCATAAGGAGTGTTCACATCGAGAAAATAATTGTATAAATGTTGGAATCATAGATGTCTTGTACCAAAATATTATTGCTTCACTCGATCTCAAGGGGGATGGCGATGTATACCAGCAAATGAATGTTCTTTTTTTAGTGATTATTTGGCCTTTGGTGATGTTTGGACTCTTGGTAGCCAATGTAGAATTATTTTTTAAACGAAAAAAGAAGGCATGAATGATTTAATTGCGTTTATTTATGTGTACTGCACCGATTTCATCATTAACGCTGCTAACCTACTGGGATTAACTTACGAAGACTTTAATGCACTAATTTTTTGTGTGCTATGGCCAGTAATAACTCTTGGACTATTCATTTTACTCCTATTTCAACTCAGAAAGCGATACAAAACGAGGTAATTTAAGACCTTAATTCCCTTGTTCTTTTCTATTTAAGAATCTTCACAATTTCTTTGCCCTTAGAAGTGGTAATTTGGAGGAAATAAATACCATTTTTCAACTCACTTGTTTCAATAGAGAATGTTTTATCAGAAAGGTCCTTAACAAACAACAAAAGACCATTCGCTTGGTACAGCTCGATTTTTTGCAACTCCGTTTCACTAGATATGGTGAGTTGATCTAAAAATGGATTAGGATAAACGAGCACATTTGCTGTATTTAACAAAGGTTCTTCAATGGAAGCCGAAGATTCCAATCGAGTTGGTTGCGATTCGTAACAATCACTCTGAATGCGCATCATATCGAAGTAAAGAGCGCCAGCATTACTTATTGGTGCTTGACTCACCACGAGTCCTGTTTGTAAGGAAACGCCATAAATTGCGATTCCATTCATTGAGCCACTAATGAAATAGTAAATCATATTAATGGGATCAATCGTTGAACTTCCATTTAATGAAAAAGACTGCACTCCTATGGATTGATTGCCAACTTTTGTTACCGCCCCGGTCATTGGATTCACCTTTCCAAGATGAACAGCCGCAGAATCAAAAACTTGAGTAGTTATCATTAATATTGGGTCATACACTTGTGAATAATAGTTAGTCCGCACCAAGCCATATAAAGAAGTGTCGGCACAGCTATACGTGAAATTATCGAAGTTTTGACCTCCGTTAGGAAATGACAGTGTAGGATTTGAAAAAATCCCTCCATTGTACATATCTAATCCCACAAGTTGGGCACCAGTTGAAAAGTAAAACACCATTTGATGTGGATCAATCGCGCTTCCAGAATACGCAAATCCTTGTCCAACAGATGTGGGGGAAATTTCGCTTATCGTACCTGTAGTCGCATCAATTGTTGCCAAATACATCGCTCCAGTTACTACACCCGATTGAGGATTGGTGATGTTCCTCCGCGATAAACCATACATCAAGGAATCGGATGTGTTGAAACGAAAAAGATCAAAGTATCCTACGCCGTTTGGATTATTAATCGTGGCGGTGTTGGTGATTTGCCCCGTAGTAAGATCAATGGATTTTAACCCATTATCCCCGAAAAAACAAAATTTATTCGAGTAAGGATTTAATGCTGCTCCCGTTAAATTAATGGAACTTGAAACCGAAGTTTGACCCACATTTGTGGCTACACCTGTTGCCGGATTCATCGTTGCAAGGTAAACAGCCGCTGGATTGGTCGTACGTGCAAGGCCGAACATTGTGTTACTTAATTGAGAATAAGTTGACAAAGAAATGATTATTGAAAAGATAGTAATCAATGATTTCATAAAATAAAATTTTACCAAAAATAAGGAAAAACCACTAAAAGTGACCTCAATGTTGCTTACTAAAAGAAAGGCTTTTAGAATTATAGTAAGGATTGACGCTGTAACAATTTTTCATGAGACAGTTTAAGTGGTTATG
>JAIPAL010000011.1 GCA_021740085.1 Crocinitomicaceae bacterium | reverse complement strand
AATACCGTAATGAATTGTATCATGTTAATATTATTGATACCCCAGGACACGTTGATTTTACTGTAGAGGTTAATCGTTCACTAAGAGTATTAGACGGTTTGGTTTTCTTGTTTTCAGCAGTTGATGGTGTTGAGCCACAATCTGAGACGAATTGGAGATTGGCTAATAATTATAACGTTCCTAGAATTGGATTCGTTAATAAGATGGATAGACAAGGTGCTGATTTCTTGATGGTTTGTCGTCAAGTTAAAGACATGTTGGGTAGCCACGCTTTACCACTTCAAATAAATATTGGTGCAGAAGATGGTTTCTTAGGAGTGGTTGATTTAATTAACTTCAAAGGAATTGTTTGGAATGAAGCGGATTTAGGTATGACCTTTAAAGAAATTCCTATTCCTGACGATGTTATTGATGAAGCACGTCAATTAAGAAGTGAATTGTTAGAGGCGGTAGCTGAATTCGATGAGTCCTTGATGGAGAAATTCTTTGAAGATGAAAACTCATTAACAGAAAGAGAAATATTAAATGCATTAAGAGCAGCCACTATATCTGGAAAAGTGGTTCCAATGATGTGTGGTTCAGCATTTAAAAATAAAGGTGTTCAAGCCATGTTAGATATGGTGATGGAAATTCTTCCGTCTCCAATGGATATTGAAGGTATTACTGGAATTAATCCTAAGACTGATTTGGAAGTTACTCGTCAGCCCTCTTTTGATGAGCCATTTGCTGGTTTAGCATTCAAAATTGCAACCGATCCATTTGTTGGTAGGTTGTGCTTCGTTCGTGCTTACTCTGGAAAATTGGAAGCGGGTTCGTATGTATTAAATACGCGTTCTGGAAACAAAGAAAGAATTTCTCGAATTTTTCAAATGCACGCTAATAAGCAAAATCAAATTCCTGAATTAGGAGCGGGTGATATTGGTGCGGTAGTTGGATTTAAAGATATTAAAACGGGTGATACTTTGTGTGCTGAAAATGCACCGATCATTTTAGAATCAATGAATTTCCCTGATCCTGTAATCGGTTTAGCAATTGAGCCTAAAACGCAAGCAGACACAGATAGACTTTCTATTGGTTTGAATAAATTGTCAGAAGAAGATCCTACATTCCGAGTTAAAACAGATGAGGAAACTGGTCAAACAATTATTTCAGGAATGGGTGAACTTCACCTTGAAATTATTATTGACCGATTAAAAAGAGAATTTAAAGTAGAAGTAAATCAAGGTGCTCCACAAGTAGCGTATCGTGAAAACATCAACGGATCTGTTGAACATCGGGAGGCTTATAAAAAGCAGTCTGGTGGTCGTGGTAAATTCGCTGATATTTTGGTGAAAATTTCTCCTCAAGATAATCCTGAAAAAACAGGTCTTGAATTCATTAACAGTGTGAAAGGTGGTAATATTCCTCGTGAATTTATTCCTTCTGTTGAAAAAGGATTTAAAGAATCAATGAAAAATGGTGTTTTGGCTGGGTTCCCTATGGATTCAATGAAAGTTGAATTGTTGGACGGATCTTACCATGCGGTCGATTCAGATTCTCTATCTTTTGAATTGTGTGCTAAAATGGCATATCGTGCAGCAGTTAAAGGTTGTCAGCCAGCTTTACTTGAGCCTATTATGAAATTAGAGGTGGTAACGCCAGAAGAGAATATGGGTGATGTTGTTGGGGATTTAAATAGAAGAAGAGGAATGATGAGGGGAATGGATGATAGAAATAATGCGAAAGTGTTGAAAGCGGATGTTCCTCTATCTGAAATGTTTGGTTATGTTACTCAGTTGCGTACGATAACATCCGGAAGAGCGAATTCTTCTATGGAATTTTCACATTATTCCGAAGCACCTAAAAATGTTTCTGATGATGTAATATCAAAAATTAACGGTAAAGTCACTGCATAATAATTAAATACGATGAGCCAGAAAATAAGAATAAAGTTAAAGTCATACGATTATAATCTAGTGGATAAGTCCGCAGAGAAAATTGTAAAAACGGTTAAGTCAACAGGTGCAGTTGTGAGTGGACCTATTCCTTTGCCTACGCACAAACGTATTTATACGGTATTGCGTTCGCCTCACGTAATGAAGAAAGCTCGTGAGCAATTTGAATTGTGCTCGTACAAGAGGTTGATTGACATTTATAGTAGCTCATCGAAAACGGTTGATGCACTTATGAAATTGGAACTTCCTAGTGGAGTTGATGTAGAAATTAAAGTTTAATATTAATAAATAAGTTATGCCTGGAATAATTGGTCGAAAAGTCGGAATGACTAGTATCTACAGTGCCGAGGGTAAGTCATTACCATGCACAGTGATAGAAGCTGGTCCCTGCGTTGTTACACAACTAAAAACGCTGGACAGAGATGGTTACGAAGCCGTTCAATTGGGATTTGGTGATCGCAAAGAAAAAAATACCCCGAATGCATTGAAGGGTCATTTCAAAAAAGCGAGCACTTCTCCTAAATCAAAATTGGTGGAGTTTAAAGGTTTCACAGATGTTAACATAGGTGATGTTATTAAAGCATCTCTATTTGAAGAAGGAGAATTTGTTGATGTCGTTGGAACGTCAAAAGGAAAAGGTTTTCAAGGTGTTGTTCGTCGTCACGGATTCGCTGGTGTTGGTCAAGCAACTCATGGTCAACATAACAGATTACGTGCGCCGGGTTCAATTGGTGCTTGTTCTTATCCAGCTCGAGTTTTTAAAGGAATGAGAATGGCTGGACAGATGGGTAACAAAAGACGTTTAACTCCAAATCTTGAAATATTAAAGGTATTTGTAGAAAAAAATATAATTATAGTGAAAGGATCTATTCCAGGAGCTAAAGGTTCAACAGTAACAATTAAGAAGTAATGAAAGTAAAAATATACGATACAACCGGATCGCTTACTTCAAAGTCGGTAACGCTTTCAGATGATGTTTTTGGTATTGAACCAAACAATCATGCTATCTATCTTGATGTTAAACAGCATTTAGCCAATAGACGTCAAGGGACACATAAATCAAAAGAACGTGCTGAAATTTCAGGTTCAACAAGAAAGATTAAAAAACAAAAAGGTACTGGTGGTGCAAGAGCAGGTAGTGTGAAGTCTGGTACTCGAGTTGGAGGTGGTAGAATTTTTGGACCAAGACCGAGAAACTATCATTTCAAATTAAATATTAAGTTGAAACGATTGGCTAGAAAATCAGCGTTTTCTTACAAAGCGCAAAATGAAGGCTTAATGGTGTTAGAAGATTTGGCTTTTGCAAATGCGAAAACAAAGGAATTTGTTAGTCTAATGAGTGCACTTCAATTAACCAACCAGAAAGTATTATTGATTTTGGGTGATAAAAATGACAGTGTTTATTTGGCTTCTCGAAACCTTGGCAAAGTTAAAGTCGTAACGGCAGACTCTGTAAATACTTTCGATGTGCTTAACGCGAAGAAAGTGGTTCTAACGAGCAGCTCAATTGGACGAATTGAAGAAATACTAAATTAAGGTTATGCAAGGAATTATTAAAAAACCAGTAATTACAGAAAAAGCAACGGCGGCTAGTGAAAGACAAAACGCATTTTCTTTTGAAGTAGATAGAAAAGCAAACAAGATAGAAATAAAAAATGCTGTCGAGAAAATGTATGGAGTGCATGTTGTAGATGTACGTACATTAAATTATGGCGGTGGTAAGTCTTCTATGAAGTACACTAACAAAGGTATTGTTGAGCAAAAAAGCAAGCAATGGAAAAAAGCGGTTGTTACTGTAGCAGATGGAGAAACCATTGATTTGTTTACTAATTATTAATTGAAACAATGAGTTTAAAAAAGTTCAAACCTACTACTCCAGGACAGCGACATAAGATCGCGGTTGATATGAGTGACATTACTGCTTCTAAGCCAGAGAAGAGCTTGGTTTCAAGTATGAAAAAATCTGGTGGTAGAAATAACGATGGTAGAATGACGATGCGCTATTTGGGCGGTGGTCACAAGCAAAAATATCGTATTATCGATTTTAAAAGAGATAAATTTGATATCCCTGCAACTGTAAAAACAATTGAATACGATCCAAATCGTACGGCAAACATCGCGCTTCTTTTTTATGCGGATGGTGAAAAAAGATACATCATCGCACCAACAGGGTTGAAAGTAGGAGATGTTATCTTATCTGGTAAATCTGCGACCCCTAATATCGGACACGCAATGTTTTTATCTGATGTGCCTCTTGGAACGGTAGTTCATAATATAGAATTAAAACCAGGTAAAGGTGGTTCGATTGCTCGAGGTGCTGGAACATATGGTCAATTGAATGCTAGAGATGGTCGCTATGCGATTGTTAAAATGCCTTCAGGTGAAACAAGATTGATCTTAGTTACTTGTTTAGCTACAATCGGATCAGTATCTAATGCAGAACACAATTTGGAAGTCTCAGGTAAGGCTGGTCGTTCAAGATGGTTAGGTAGAAGACCACGTGTAAGGGGTGTTGTTATGAATCCAGTCGATCACCCAATGGGTGGTGGTGAGGGTAGAAGCTCTGGTGGACATCCAAGATCAAGAAATGGAATGCCAGCTAAAGGGTTTAAAACTAGACCAAAGACTAAGTATTCAGATAAGTTTATTATTGAAAGAAGAAAAAAATAGAGTATGAGTCGTTCACTAAAAAAACCGCCATTTGTTCATTACAAGATAATGAAGCGTGTTGATGAAGCACAAGCATCGAAAAGTAAAGCCGTGATCAAAACTTGGTCAAGAGCTTCAACTATCACTCCTGATTTTGTAGGGTTGACGTTCGCAGTGCACAATGGCAATAAATTTATTCCTGTTTTTGTAACTGAAAACATGGTTGGTCATAAGTTAGGTGAGTTTTCACCAACTAGAAATTACCGAGGTCATGGCGGAAATAAAAAAGATAAAAAACGATAAGATAATTTAATAGTCATGGGTGCTAGAAAAAGATTACGAGCAGAATTGCTGAAAGAAACGAAGAAGAAAACTGCTATTGCGGAATTGAAAAATTCGACGATATCTCCAAGAAAAATGAGATTAGTGGCTGATATGATCAGAGGCATGGAAGTTAATAAAGCGTTAAACGTGTTAAATCACAATGCGAAAGACGCTTCACTTAGTTTAGGTAAATTATTGCTTTCTGCAATTGCAAATTGGGAAGCGAAAAATGAGGGATCTGATGTATCTCAGGAAAACCTAATCGTGAAGACAATTGATGTAGGTGGTGGTGCAATGTTAAAAAGAGTTCAACCAGCTCCTCAAGGTAGAGCGCATAGAATTAGAAAAAGATCAAATCACGTGACTATCATAGTTGATGGCGTAAATATTAATTAAGAAATGGGACAAAAAACAAATCCAATTGGCAATAGGTTAGGTTACATCACAGGATGGGAGTCTAACTGGTATGGTGGAAATGATTATAAAGATAAGATTGTTGAAGATGATCAGATTCGTAGGTATTTAAGTGCACGTCTAATCAAAGCGAGTATTTCAAAAATCATTATCGAACGTACTCTTAAACTGGTAACTGTTACCATCAATACAGCACGCCCAGGTGTTATTATTGGAAAAGGTGGTCAGGAAGTAGACAAGTTGAAAGAAGAATTAAAGAAGATTACGAAGAAGGAAATTCAAATAAATATTTTTGAAGTTAAACGCCCAGAATTAGATGCTCGATTAGTAGCAGATGGTGTAGCACGTCAATTAGAAGCTCGTATTTCATTTCGTAGAGCAATTAAAATGGCAATCGCTTCTACCATGAGAATGGGTGCTGAAGGAATTAAAATAAAAATTTCTGGCCGTTTGAATGGAGCGGAAATGGCAAGATCTGAAATGTATAAGGATGGTAGAACACCACTTCATACTTTTAGAGCTGATATTGATTACGCGCTTTCTGAAGCTCATACTACTTATGGTCGCCTTGGAATTAAAGTTTGGATTTGTCGTGGAGAGGTTTACGGAAAAAGAGATTTGTCTCCTAACGTAGGTGTATCTACACAATCTAACAATGCACCGCAGAGTAGTAGACCTGCGTTACCAAAAAGAAAGAAAAAATAATACGGAGTAAATAAATAAAGATGTTACAACCTAAAAGAACGAAATTTCGACGAGTACAAAAAGGAAGAACTACAGGTTTAGCCCACAGAGGTGCTACAATTGCCTTTGGATCTTTTGGACTTAAAACATTGGAGCCAGGCTGGATTACTTCTCGCCAAATTGAAGCTTCTCGTATCGCGGTAACGAGATACATGAAAAGAGAAGGAAAGGTTTGGATTAGAGTATTTCCTGATAAACCAGTAACTTCTAAGCCTGCAGAGGTAAGGATGGGTAAAGGTAAAGGTGCTCCTAGTCATTGGGTTGCTGTCGTTAAACCAGGTAAAATAATGTTTGAGGCGGATGGCGTTTCTTACGAAATTGCCAAAGAAGCAATGAGATTGGCTGCTCAGAAATTACCTGTAAAGTGTAAGTTCATTGTGAGAAATGATTTTGTTGTACCTATTTAATAAAGAGTAAAAATGAAACGAGAAGAAATATTGAAACTATCAAACGAAGATTTAAGTAAGCGTTTGACTGATTTTCAAAATCAAATGGTCAATTTGAAATTAACGCACAAAATGACCCCCATCGAAAATCCGATGAGAATAACAGGTTTGCGTAAAATAATTGCTCGGTTAAGTACGGAGTTAACGGTTAGACAAAATACAGCGAAAGCTGAAAATTAAAATGCTTAGAATGGAAAAGCGGAATTTAAGAAAAGAGAAAATAGGTACAGTTACTAGCAACAAAATGGAGAAATCTATCGTAGTTGCTGTGGAACGAAAAGTGAAGCACCCGAAATACGGTAAGTTCGTGAAAATGACAACCAAATTCGTGGCACATGATGAGAAAAATGATTGTAATGAGGGCGATACCGTTCGAATTATGGAAACTCGTCCTTTGAGTAAATCAAAGAACTGGAGATTGATAGAAATTGTAGAAAGAGCAAAATAATTGAATAATGATACAAACAGAATCTAGACTTTCAGTAGCAGATAATTCCGGAGCAAAGGAAGTCCTTTGTATACGTGTATTGGGAGGTACAAGACGTAGATACGCGTCTATTGGTGACAAAATTGTTGTTACCGTTAAAAGTGCTATTCCTAACGGAAATGTGAAAAAAGGGACTGTTGTGAAGGCAGTAGTTGTAAGAACAAGAAAAGAAATCAGAAGGCCTGATGGATCGTATATTCGCTTTGATGATAACGCTTGCGTTATTTTGAATGCTACTGGTGAAATGAGAGGTACTCGTATTTTTGGACCTGTCGCTCGTGAATTACGTGAAAGCAACTTTATGAAAATTGTTTCATTGGCACCTGAAGTGTTATAATTAATAGAATATGCAAAAGAAGTTAAACATAAAAGTTGGAGACGCCGTTCGTGTTATGAGCGGAGAATCTAAAGGTCAAGAAGGCGATGTTATTGCCATTGATCGTACCAAAATGAGGGTAACTATTAAAGGGGTTAATATGATCAAACGTCATAATAAACCAAGTGCTTCTAATCCTCAAGGAGGAATTGAAGAAAAAGAAGGAACAATCCATATTTCTAATTTAATGGTGGTCGTGAATGGTCAACCATCAAGAATTGGTAGGAAATTGGATGAAAATGGAAAATTGGTTAGATACGCTAAAAAATCAGGGGAGGTAATCAAATGACAACTTATTCACCAAGATTAAAGGAAAGGTATAACGCTGAAATTATTCAAGGGTTAACCGAACAGTTTGGATACACCTCGGTGATGAGGGTGCCTAAATTGAAAAAAATAGTGCTAAGTCAAGGAGTTGGCGATGCGGTAGCAGATAAGAAATTAATTGAAAGTGCTGCAGCGGATCTTTCTCGTATCGCTGGACAAAAAGCGATCACGACTTTGTCTAAAAAAGATATTTCTAATTTTAAACTTAGAAAAGGAATGCCTATCGGAACGAAAGTTACGCTTAGAGGAGATAGAATGTATGATTTTTTAGATCGACTTCTTGCTGTATCTTTGCCGAGAACTAGAGATTTCAGAGGTATCAACCCAAAAGGTTTTGATGGTAGAGGGAACTTTAATCTTGGAATTAAAGAACATATTATTTTCCCAGAAATAGACATCGATAAGGTTAATAGAATACTAGGAATGGATATCACTTTTGTAACGAGTGCTGAAAGTGACGAAGAAGCGAAAGCTTTATTAGACGCATTTGGGTTTCCATTTATAAAAAAATAAGAAGGAATGGCAAAAGAATCAATGAAAGCGCGTGAGCGCAAAAGAGAAAGGTTAGTGGATCGTTACGCTAAAAAGCGAGCGGAACTAACGAAGGTATTAAAATCAACGTCTTCTGATGAAAATATTCAGGCTGAAAAGTGGAATGCTATGATGGCATTGCAAAAGTTGCCAGCTAATTCATCTAAAGTGAGAAAACATAATAGATGTGGATTAACTGGACGACCTAGAGGCTACATGAGACAATTTGGGCTTTCAAGGGTGACGTTTAGAGAAATGGCACTTAACGGTAAAATACCGGGAGTGAAAAAAGCAAGTTGGTAATTGAATAAATAAATAGAAAATGACTACAGATCCTATAGCAGACTTTTTAACCAGAATTCGTAACGCGAGTTCAGCAGGTTTGAAAATGGTTGAAATACCTGGTTCGAATATTAAACGTGCAATGACGCAGATTTTATTCGATCAAGGGTATATTTTGAATTTTAAATTTGAAGAAGACGATAAACAAGGTATTATTAAAATTGCCTTGAAGTATAATGTCTCAACAAGAGTGCCTGCCATTACAAAATTGCAACGCGCTTCAAGACCAGGTTTACGTAAGTATAGTGCTTCCGTTGATATGCCAAGGGTATTGAACGGTCTTGGAATTGCAATCGTTTCAACTTCTAGTGGAGTTATTACTGATAAGGATGCAAGAAGGTTGAAAGTTGGTGGCGAGGTTTTATGTTATGTATATTAATAATTAAGTTGTAGAAGATGTCAAGAATTGGAAAACTACCTATAAATATCCCTAGTGGCGTTGATGTAAATATCAACGGAACTTTGGTTACTGTTAAAGGTAAATTAGGTGAAATGTCACAGGAAATAGATCCTAGTATTACTATGACTATTGAGAATAGTGTAATCACTTTTGTTAGAGAGTCTGAAGCTCCTAACCATCGTTCAAAGCATGGTCTTTATCGAGCGTTAATTCAAAATATGATAACCGGTGTTTCTGAAGGTTTTAAAAAACAAATGGAAGTTATTGGTGTTGGTTTTAGAGCAAATGCGGTTGGACAACAGATTGAATTGTCATTAGGATTTTCTCATTCAATAATACTGGAAGTTCCTAATCAAGTTAAATTAACAACATTAACAGAAAAAGGAAAAGCGCCTCTTGTTACAATTGAATCATATGATAAGCAATTGTTAGGACAAGTAGCTGCGAAAATTAGAAGCATGAGAAAACCTGAACCATACAAAGGAAAAGGAATTCGATTCTTAGGTGAAGAAATTAGAAGAAAAGCTGGAAAATCAGCGGGTAAGAAATAAATAAGTAATCATGGCATTAGATAAAGTTTTACGTCGAGCAAAAATTAAGCGAAGAATTCGCAAAAAAATCAGCGGTACCGCTATGGTTCCTAGATTGTCAGTGTTTAGAAGCAATAAGCAAATCTACGCGCAGATTATCGATGATATCAGTGGTAATACATTAGCATCAGCTGCTTCGTTAAAGAATGATGCAGCTCAAAAGGTTGCTAAATTAAACCAAGCGACCTTAGTGGGTAAGTTGATTGCTGAAAAAGCATTGAAAGCGGGTATCAAAACAGTTGTTTTTGATAGAAATGGGTACTTGTATCATGGAAGAATTAGATCATTAGCTGATTCAGCTCGTGAAAGTGGACTTAAATTTTAATAAGAAATGAGCGGAATAGTAAATAAAGTAAAATCGGCAGACATCGAACTTAAAGATAAGTTGGTATCTGTAAACCGTGTAACCAAAGTTACCAAAGGTGGACGTACTTTTAGTTTCTCAGCAATTGTTGTTGTTGGAGATGAAAATGGTGTAGTTGGTCATGGTCTTGGAAAAGCAAAAGAGGTAACGGAAGCAATTACCAAAGGAATTGATGATGCGAAGAAAAATTTAATTCGTGTTCCAATTCTTCACGGTACTGTGCCACACATGCAAAAAGGAAAATACGGTGGTGCTGAGGTATTGTTGAAGCCTGCAACGAATGGTACGGGTGTTATTGCAGGTGGTGCAATGCGCGCAGTACTTGAAAGTGTTGGTGTTCACAATGTACTTGCGAAGTCGCAAGGATCCTCTAATCCGCACAACGTGGTGAAGGCAACGATAGATGCGCTTTCTAAAATGCGCGATGCATTGGCTGTTGCGCGTCAAAGAGGTATTTCACTTGATAAAGTGTTTAACGGTTAATAGAAGAATTATCATGAGTATTATAAAAATAAAACAAGTTAAAAGTGCTATTAGAAGACCTGCTGATCAAAAAGCAACAATTAAAGCACTTGGATTTAGAAAGTTGAACCAGACCATTGAAAAGGAAGGTACACCTCAAATCCTAGGAATGATAAACAAGGTAAAACATCTTGTGGTTGTTGTTGAATAGTAAGAAATAGAACATGGAATTAAATAATTTAACGCCTGCTAAAGGCTCAGTAAAGAAAGAAAAAAGAATAGCTCGTGGACAAGGTTCTGGTCATGGTGGTACATCTACCCGTGGTCATAAAGGAGCAAAGTCTCGTTCTGGTTATTCTAAGAAAATTGGTTTTGAAGGTGGACAAATGCCACTTCAAAGACGTGTCCCTAAGTTTGGATTTAAAAATATCAATCGCGTAGAATACAAGGCGATTAATATCGATTCTATCCAAATGCTTGCGGAAACGAAAGGAATTACCGATTTTAATATGGATGTATACAGAGATAATGGCCTTATTTCTAATAATGATTTAGTTAAAATCTTAGGTCGTGGTGATCTAAAAGCAAAAGTTTCTGTTACAGCACATCAGTTTTCTGGAAAGGCGATTGAATTGATAGAAGCGAATGGAGGGAACTTTACAAAAATCTGATTAACTTTGCCAACTTTTAAATGAAAAGACTAATAACAAATCTGCAAAACATCTGGAAAGTTAAAGAACTTCGTGATAGAATTCTTTTAACTTTAGGTCTTATCCTTGTATATAGGGTTGGCTCATTCGTTATTCTTCCCGGAGTTAATTACGAAATCCTAAAACAGGCTTCTGAAGGAAGTTCTCAAGGTCAAAAAACATTAGAGAATTTATTGTCTATGTTTTCTGGAGGTGGTTTTAATAATGCGTCTGTTATGGCACTAGGGATTATGCCGTATATCAGTGCCTCGATTATCATGCAGTTATTAGGAATGGCTGTACCAGCTGTTCAGAAAATGCAGAATGAAGGTGAATCAGGACGTAAGCAAATAAATAATTACACAAGAGTACTTACTATTGTTATTTGTGCTTTGCAAGCCCCAAGTTATTTGTCAATGTATGTTGAATCTAAAGGAGCGCTTCCACCCGATGCAGGATTGTTTTGGTGGTCGCAAACAATTTTAATACTCGTTGCAGGTTCAATGTTTGCCGTTTGGTTGGGAGAAAGAATTACTGAAAAAGGAATTGGTAACGGAATTTCATTGTTAATCGCAGTGGGTATTTTATCGAGACTACCTGGAGGCTTTATCGCTGAAGTTGGGAAGTCTTTCGAAGCAGGAAACATGATTAAATTAGTATTGGAAATAATAGCATTTATGCTTGTTGTTCTAGTAACTATTTTAGTTGTTCAAGGTGTGAGAAGGATTCCTTTGAATACTGCCAAGAGAGTTGTCGGTGCTCGTGCTGCTGACTCGCAAGGTGCGCGAAATTATTTGCCTATCAAGGTGAATGCAAGTGGTGTAATGCCAATTATCTTCGCTCAAGCGATTATGACAATTCCTGTTATGATATTTGTAGGAGCTTCAAGCTCTCAAGGTGAAGGTGGCTTTATTCAACGTATGTTGAGTAATCCTTACGGTTTGAGTTATAATTTGTTATTGTGTCTTTTAATCATTGTCTTCACGTATTTCTATACAGCTATTATGATTAATCCGCGCAAAATAGCAGATGACCTAAAACGAAGTGGTGGTTTTATTCCTGGAATTCGTCCTGGAGAAGATACCGCGGATTATATTGATACATTAGTTTCTAGAATTACATTCCCTGGTTCATTGTTTTTAGCAGCAATCGCTATTATTCCTGCCATTGCAAAAATGGTTGGTGTGAATGATGCTTTCGCTATGTTCTTTGGTGGTACTTCCTTGTTGATCATGGTTGGTGTTGTTTTGGATACGCTACAACAAATTGAAACATATTTATTGAATAGACACATGGATGGTTTAATGGAAGGAAGTAGAGTTAGAGGACGTAGATCACCAAACGAATTATCAGGATTTTAATATGGCAAAGCAAAATTCGATAGAGCAAGATGGAACGATACTCGAAGCATTACCAAATGCTATGTTTCGTGTGGAATTGGAAAATGGACACGTTTTGACGGCACATATTTCTGGGAAAATGAGAATGTTTTATATTAAAATATTGCCAGGTGACAAAGTAAAGGTTGAAATGTCTCCTTATGACTTAACAAAAGGACGTATTTCGTTCAGGTATAAATAATAGAATAAATTAATTGTAATGAAAGTAAGAGCATCTGTTAAAAAGCGCACAGCGGATTGTAAGATTGTGAAGCGAAAAGGAAGGGTTTATGTGATAAACAAAAAGAACCCAAAATTAAAACAACGACAAGGTTAAATTATAATATATGGCACGTATTGCAGGTATTGATCTACCAAAAAATAAAAGAGGAGTAATTGGTTTAACGTACATTTTCGGTATCGGAAGAAGTACGGCTAAGAAAATCCTGACGGATAACGGAATCGATGAGAATATTAAAGTTCAAGAATGGAACGATGATCAATTGTCAGCGATTAGAAATTCAATAAATGAAGTAAAAACAGAAGGTTCTTTGCGATCTGAAGTTCAACTTAACATTAAGCGATTAATGGACATAGGTTGTTACAGAGGAATTCGTCATCGTTCTGGTTTACCTTTACGTGGGCAACATACAAAAAACAACTCTAGAACTAGAAAAGGAAAGAGAAAAACAGTTGCGAACAAGAAAAAAGCAACTAAATAAAAGTTAGAAAATGGCAAAAGCAAATCAAAAAAAGAAAAAGAACGTCAAAGTTGAGGCTACAGGCGAAGCGCATATTCAAGCGAGCTTTAACAATATAATTATCTCCCTAACCAATAACGCTGGTCAAGTTATTTCTTGGTCGTCAGCTGGTAAAATGGGATTTAGAGGTTCTAAAAAGAATACACCGTATGCTGCACAATTAGCGGCTGAGGATTGTGCAAAAGAAGCGCATGATTTCGGTCTTCGTCGTGTAAAAGTATTCGTAAAAGGTCCAGGTGGAGGTAGAGAATCTGCGATTCGCTCCTTAAACAATGCAGGAATTGAAGTAACTGAAATAGTTGATGTTACTCCATTACCTCATAACGGTTGTAGACCTCCAAAGAAAAGAAGGGTTTAATATTTTTAATAATCAGTCATCGAAGGAAATGCCTTAATTCATGACACAATAACTAAGAAATGGCAAGATATACAGGTCCTAAGACCAAAATAGCTAGAAGGTTCCGAGATCCAATTTTCGGTCCAGATAAAGCGTTAGAAAAAAGAAATTACGGCCCGGGTCAACATGGCCCGTCGAAACGTAGAGGTGGTAAACAATCTGAATACGCAATTCAACTTGGCGAAAAACAAAAAGCTAAATATACCTACGGTATTTTAGAAAAGCAATTCGCTAATATGTTTGAAAAAGCATCCCGAATGAAAGGGATTACCGGTGAAAACTTATTGCAATTGTGCGAGACACGTTTGGACAACACGGTTTATCGTCTCGGGGTTTCTCCAACACGTAGAGGTGCTAGACAATTAGTTTCTCACCGACATATTACCGTTAACGGTGATGTAGTGAATATCCCATCGTACCATGTTAAACCAGGTGATGTGGTTGGTGTTCGTGAAAAATCTAAATCTTTAGAGGCGATTGTTTCTTCTCTAGATGCAAGTAGCAAAAAATACGATTGGTTAGATTGGGACCGATCCTCCATGTCAGGGAAGTTTATTAGTATCCCTGGAAGAGAAATGATTCCTGAAAACATCAAGGAACAACTAATCGTCGAATTATATTCTAAATAATCTTTAAAGCAAAAAAATGGCAATTTTAGATTTTCAAAAACCTGACAAGGTTATTATGATTCAATCAGACGAATTCAACGGTGAGTTTGAATTTCGTCCTCTTGAACCGGGTTACGGAATTACAGTAGGTAATTCTTTACGTAGAATTTTGCTTTCTTCTTTGGAAGGATTCGCAATTTCCTCTATTAAAATAGAAGGCGTAGATCATGAGTATACAACGCTTAAAGGTGTTGTAGAAGATGTTACTGAAATTATATTGAGCCTGAAGCAAGTAAGGTTCAAACAACAAATTGAAGGGACGGATAACGAAACAGTAATGATTTCCATTAGTGGCCAGAACAAATTAACTGCTGGAGACATTGGTAAATTTACAAGTGCTTTTCAAGTATTAAATCCTGATTTGGTTATTTGTCACATGGAGCCTTCTGTAAAGTTGGAGATCGAACTAACGATTATTAAAGGTCGTGGTTATGTTCCTGCTGATGAAAATAAAAATTCTACGGCTCCTTTTGGAACTATTTTTATTGATTCTATCTTCACGCCAATTGTTAATGTTCGATATTCAGTGGAGAACTTTAGGGTTGAGCAAAAAACAGATTACGAGAAGTTGATTTTTCACATCACTAGTGATGGGGCAATTCATCCTAAAGAAGCGCTTAAAGAAGCAGCGAAAATTCTTATTCATCACTTTATGTTGTTCTCTGATGAACGCATTACATTGGATAATGAAAGCAAAGCGGAAACAGAAGAGTTTGATGAATCTTCATTACACATGCGTCAGTTGTTAAAGACTAAGTTGGTGGATATGGATCTTTCAGTTCGTGCACTTAATTGTTTGAAAGCTGCTGAAGTGGAAGCGTTAGGTGACTTAGTAGCGTATGCGAAATCTGATTTATTGAAGTTTAGAAATTTCGGTAAGAAATCACTTACGGAACTTGAAGATCTTGTAGATAATAAAGGATTGACATTCGGAATGAATGTTGCAAAATATAAATTAGATAAAGATTAGAGTAGATTTAGAATAATTGAGAGATGAGACACGGAAATAAATTAAATCATTTAGGTAGAAAATCAGCCCATAGAAAAGCAATGCTTTCAAATATGGCTTGTTCGTTAATCGAGCATAAACGTATTTCTACTACTATTGCTAAAGCAAAAGCGCTTCGCGTTTATGTAGAGCCATTATTGACAAAGTCAAAAACGGATTCTACACATTCAAGGAGAATTGTTTTTTCTTACTTACAAAGTAAGGAGGTCGTTTCTGAGTTGTTCAGAGACGTAGCACCAAAAATTGCAACTCGTAATGGAGGCTACACTCGTATCATTCGTTTAGGCTATCGTTTAGGTGATAATGCTGAAATGTGTATGATTGAATTGGTTGATTTCAATGAGATTTACACCAATGAAACAGTGAAAAAGACAACTCGTCGCTCTCGTAGAGGTGGCGGATCTTCTGAAACTTCTACTAATGATGCGGTGGTAGCGAATGCTGCTGGTACTGAAGAGGTTGTTGCTGAAGAGGTTGTAGCTGAAGAAGCTGTTGCAGAAGAGGTTGTAGCTGAAGAAGCTGTATCTGAAGAAGCTGTTGCAGAAGAGGTTGTTGCTGAAGAAGTTGTTGCTGAGGAAGTTGTTGCTGAGGAAGTTGTTGCTGAAGAAGCGGTAGCTGAAGAAGTGATTGCTGAAGAAGTTGTTGCAGATGATGTGGTAGCTGATGAAACTCCATCTGAGGATACAGAAACTTCTGATTCGGAAGAAAAAGCATAAGATCTTAACAAATGTTAATAAAAAAAAGGCGGTTTTTAATCGCCTTTTTTAGTTTTATAATCTTCCATTCATCTTAAGTTAATACCTTTGTGCTAAATTTATTTAATGGAATCTCGTAACCCTGCCATTTTGCTTCTAGAAGATGGAACTGTTTTTCATGGTTCAGCAATTGGTGCAATAGGAACCTCCGCTGGTGAAATCGCTTTTAATACAGGAATGACAGGCTATCAAGAAGTTTTTACGGATCCTTCGTATTTCGGTCAATTACTTATTATGACGACCGCACATATAGGGAATTATGGTGTACATGAGTCTGAATCTGAATCTGAATCGATTAAAATTGCTGGTTTAGTCACCAAAAAATTCTCTAATGGTTTTTCTAGACCTTCTGGCGAATGTTCTCTACAAGATAAATTAGTGGAAAATGGAACGGTTGGTATCTCTGATATTGATACGCGTGCGCTAGTTAGACACATACGTGACAAAGGAGCCATGAATGCTATTGTTTCTTCCGATGAATTTACCATTGATGAGTTAAAAGAAAAACTACTTGCGGTTCCGTCGATGGCAGGCTTAGAACTTTCTTCATTTGTTGCGACAAAAGAAGCGTATGAAAAAATTCCTGCTAATCCCTTATTTAAAGTGGCATTAATTGATTTTGGCGTGAAACAAAATATCATTAATTGTTTGACGGAGAGAGCTTGTCATGTGAAAGTTTTTCCAATGGATGTTAATTTATCGGATATAAAATCATTTAATCCTGATGGAATAATGCTTTCTAATGGACCTGGTGATCCTTCTGCTATGCCAAATGCGATTGCATTGGTGAAAGAAATTGTTGATACCAATATTCCAGTATTTGGAATTTGTCTAGGTCATCAAATAGTAGGATTGAGCCAAGGACTTAGTACCATAAAAATGTTTAACGGGCATCGTGGTATAAATCATCCGATAAAAAACTTAAAGACCGGGAAGTGTGAAATAACTTCACAAAATCATGGCTTTGTAATCTCAAAAGATAGCATCGATTCCAATACTAATATTGAAATAACGCACATACATTTAAACGACGATACAATTGCAGGTATTGCTTTAAAAAACAAGCCTGTTTTTTCCGTTCAATACCACCCGGAAGCTTCTGCTGGTCCGCATGATTCACGTTATTTATTTGATCAATTTATTGCCAATATGGCAACATTTAATAATTAAAACATGAGTAAAATTTCGCGTGTTTTCGCCCGACAAATTCTAGATTCTCGGGGAAATCCAACTATTGAAGTGGATGTTTTGACAATCAATGGTGTACTAGGTCGTGCTTCAGTTCCTTCAGGCGCATCTACAGGGATTCATGAAGCGGTTGAATTGCGGGATGGTGATCAATCTAAGTTCATAGGAAAAGGGGTATTGAAGGCTGTTAATAATGTTAATACGCTTATTCATAATGGATTAAAAGGAATGGATGTCTTTGACCAAAGTCAGATTGATACTTTTATGATTCAATTGGATGGAACTGACAACAAAGGAAATCTTGGTGCAAATGCTATTTTAGGTGTTTCTCTAGCGGTAGCAAGAGCTGCGGCCAACGAATCAAATTGTAGCTTGTTTAAATCGATAGGTGGTGCCAATGCGCTTACCTTACCCATTCCCATGATGAATATTTTGAATGGTGGTTCGCATGCTGATAACCTTATCGATATTCAAGAGTTTATGGTAATGCCTACCGGAGCAAGTTCGTTTTCTGAAGGTCTTCGATGGGGAACGGAAGTTTTTCATCATCTTAAAAGTTTGTTGAAATCGCAAGGAATGTCTACGAACGTAGGTGATGAAGGCGGTTTTGCACCTAGTTTGGGTTCTAATGAACAAGCTATTGAAGTGGTGATTCAGGCAGTTGAAAAAGCTGGCTTTTCGCTTGGGAAAGATATGTACATCGCGATTGATGCAGCGGCATCCGAATTTTATAATGCAGAGAAAGGTTTATATCACCTGGAATCTACGGGTGATAGCATGACTTCTACTGAAATGGTAGATTACTGGAGAAATTGGGTGGATAAATACCCACTTATTTCTATCGAAGATGGTTTGGCAGAAGATGATTGGGCAGGGTGGAAGTATGCAACCGAATCTTTAGGAGATAAAATTCAGTTGGTTGGTGATGATTTGTTTGTAACCAATACAGCGCGTTTGTCTCGTGGAATTAAGGAAGGAATTGCTAATTCTATCTTAGTAAAGGTGAACCAAATTGGCACTTTAACTGAAACAATTCAAGCCGTTCAACTGGCTCAAAAAAATAACTATACCGCTGTAATGAGCCATCGAAGTGGCGAAACAGAGGATAATATAATTGCTGATTTAGCGGTGGCGTTAAATACAGGACAAATAAAAACAGGTTCAGCTTCTCGAAGTGATCGAATGGCTAAGTATAATCAATTGCTTCGTATTGAGGAAGAATTGGGAGATACTGCGGAATATCCGGGCCTGAACTTTAAATATGCGAAATGAGTGAAATTCAATTTAACCTAAGGGTTTATGGTTTGTTAGTAAATGAGAAAGAAGAAATTCTTCTTTCCGATGAATGTCGTTTCGGCCATTTTTTTACAAAGTTTCCTGGTGGTGGGATTGAATTCGGTGAGGGAATCATCGATACATTAAAACGTGAGTTCAAAGAAGAATTAAATGCGGAAGTTACTGAAGCCTCGTTCTTGTATGTGAATGATTTTTTTCAAGGTTCAAAATTTCAAGAAGATCAACAAATTATCTCATTTTATTACCTGGTAAAGGTCGCTTCTCATGACTTTTTAGGTCTTGAAAAGTATACGACTCCCTTTTACAGTACTGGTGAGAAAAATCGATGGGCAGCAATTGAGAGTTTAACGGAACGCGATATGTCTTTTCCGATTGATAAAAAAGCTCTGTTAGCCTTGAAGGATAAATATTGTACTGTTAGCTAAAATTAGCAGCAACAACTAATTCTTTTGTGCCATGCGTCCAGGAATAAAATCCTTCGCCGGATTTCACGCCTTTCTTTCCTGCTGTCACCATATTCACTAATAAAGGACATGGGGCATATTTTGGATTGCCAAATCCGTCGTGTAAAACTTTCATGATTGCTAAACAAACATCAAGCCCAATGAAATCCGCCAATTGTAGTGGTCCCATTGGGTGAGCCATTCCTAGTTTCATAACTGTGTCAATTTCCTCAACCCCTGCAACGCCTTCATACAGCGTATAAATAGCTTCGTTGATCATTGGCATAAGTATCCGATTCGCCACAAATCCTGGGTAATCATTTACTTCAACAGGCACTTTATTCAATTTGCGAGATGTGTCCATTATTAGCGCTGTAACTTCATCGCTTGTTGAATACCCACGAATTATTTCAACCAATTTCATTACTGGAACCGGATTCATAAAATGCATACCGATTACTTTATCCGGCCGATTGGTTACGGAAGCAATTTTCGTGATTGAAATGGAGGATGTATTACTTGCCAAGATAACCTCAGGAGCGCATACTCGATCTAGCTCATTAAATATTTTCAATTTTAATTCAATGTTCTCCGTTGCGGCTTCTACCACAAGCTGAACATTTTTCACCCCATTTTCGATACTTGTATCTGTCGTAATATTGGATAGCGTATTGAGTTTCTCTTCTTCGCTAAGCGTTCCTTTTGATACTTGGCGATCTAGGTTTTTTGTTATTGTTGCTTTTGCTTTATCTAATGCATCTTGTGATACATCAATTAGGGTTACAGTATGTCCAAATTGTGCAAAAACATGGGCAATTCCGTTTCCCATTGTACCTGCACCAATAACAGCGATATTTTTCATTCTACGAAGTTTTAATTAGCAAATATAATCATAGTATCTTTGTCAAGTATGGCATTCAATAGAATTAGTAAAATTACGAAAGGAGATTTTTTTAAATCGTTTACGGTTCTGCTATCCGGGACACTTATTGCCCAGATAATTGGATACGCAATAGCGCCTATTCTTACCCGCTTATATTCTACAGAAGAAATGGGTGAACTTGGCTTTTACATGCGACTCACTGGATTTATTTCTGCTATAGCAACATTGCGTTACGAGGCTGCCTTACCTTTGCCTAAAAAAGATGCGCATTCCTTTCTCCTGTATCGTTTAGCATATTTAATTTCGATGCTTGTCTTAATACTTGTAACGATCATCTTTTCCTTTTTGTTGATCAGTGGATTGGGTAGTCAATTCGATTGGTGGTTTTATCTTTTCACCATTCTTGGAACGGCATGTGTCATCATTATTAATGTAGGAACAAGTTGGTCAGTTCGAATGGGGCAATACTCCATCATTTCAAGGCATAAGATAGCAAATTCATTGGTAGCAAATTCATTAAAATGGTCCTTTTCGTTTTTTCAGATGAGTACATTCGGGTTGATTTTAGCCACGCTCATTGGTTATTTTATTTCTTGCTTAGAATTTGCTTTTAATTTCAAAAAAATTCATTCGAAATTTAAAGATGCCATATCTACCAAGAAAACCAGGGTGCTAATGCGTGAGCACAAAGAATTCCCCACCTTGAATTTACCGCATGTTTTTGTAGATAATGGAAGGGATATGTTAATTGCGACCTTGATTTTTGCGTATTATTCAGTGGGAATCTATGGGTCTTTTAATCATTCCTATACCATGTTGCGCATACCATTGATGCTTATTGGTGTTGTATTAGGTCAAATATTTTATAATAAAGCATCTGAATTATACAATAATAAGAAATCGATAATGCCGCTTTTGAATCGGATGCTTCTGCTTTTAGCGGCTTTGTCCATTATTCCGTTTACCATCTTATTTTTCTTTGGGGAACCAATCTTCATTTTTGTTTTTGGTCCAAATTGGGGTCAGGCAGGCGCTTTTTCTGAAACGATGTCCGTTTGGCTTATGTTTAATTTTATTCTTTCTCCAATTACGGCATTGCCATTAATTATCGGAAAACAAAAAATTTCCTTTCTTTTTGGCTTGATAAGTTCGCTTCTTCAAATTTTACCTTTATGGCTTTTACCCATGAAATATGGTCATAGTGAAGGTGTATTTGATTTTACGCTGCAAATAATATCTTATTCACAAGCTGCTTGGTTGGTTTTTACCTTAGCCGTCTTTTATTCGTTGGCTAAAAAAGCGTCGCTTAAGCTTGTTTAGTTGCTATTCTCAATTAATTTTCGATTAAAAACCTACTTACGATAAATGGCGTTGTTGTTTATAGCATAGACCCACCTTTTATTAGTAACTTTATTGCCAACATGAAATTTACCCAATTAAATCTCAACGAACAGTTGTTGGAAGCAATTTCACACATGGGTTTCGTAAATGCAACTCCGATTCAAGAATTAGCCATTCCTCAAATTTTAAATAATAAGGATTTAATTGCTTGCGCCCAAACGGGAACTGGTAAAACGGCAGCATTCATACTTCCTATTCTAAATAAATTAACGGGGAAAGAAGATTATTCCATTGACACATTAATCATTGTGCCGACGCGTGAATTAGCCGTTCAGATTGAGCAAGAAATTCAAGGACTTTCCTATTTCGTTTCTGTTGGTTCAAAAGCAATTTATGGTGGAGGAAGTGGTAAAGATTGGGATCTTCAAAAAGATGCGCTAAAGGATGGAACTGACATTATTGTTGCCACTCCAGGAAAATTACTTTCGCACATTGCGCAGGGATATGTAGATTTTTCGAAAGTGAAACATTTAGTATTGGATGAAGCGGATAAGATGTTGGATATGGGTTTTACAGATGATCTAATGTCAATTATTTCAAAGCTGCCTGAAAAGCGTCAAACACTTATGTTTAGTGCCACAATGCCCAATAAAATTAGGGAATTAGCCAAGAAAATATTGAAGAGTCCAGAAGAAATAACACTTTCTATTTCAAAGCCAGCAGAAGGAGTAAAACAAGCTGTATACTTGACATATGACAATCAAAAAGTACCGCTAATTAAGCACATTCTTACGGAAAGACCAGATTATTCTAGTATCATTATTTTCACTTCATCTAAACGTAAAGTCAGCGAAATTGTACATTCCCTTCGTAAAAATGGCTTTCCCTCTCAAGGGGTTTCTTCTAATTTGGATCAAAGTGAAAGAGAAGAAGTTCTTCAAGGATTTCGTTCTAAACGAATTAGGATCGTTGTAGCTACAGATGTTATGAGCCGTGGAATTGACATTAAAGAGATTAATTTGGTCATCAATTATGACACTCCTTTCGATGCAGAAGATTATGTACATCGTGTTGGTCGTACTGCTCGTGCAAACACAAAAGGCGAAGCAATAACACTTGTGAACGAGAAGGATATGAAAAAACTCGCGCAAATTCAAAAGTTAATCGAAAGTGATATCACGCAAGTTTCTCTTCCTGAAGAATTAGGAGCAGGACCAGCATTTAATATTCAATCAAATTTTTCTAAAAGGCCCTTTAAAGGGAAACGTAAAAATTAGAAGTAAAGGACTCTCCATTAACTAGGGTTGAGCCCTTTACTTCTAATTTAAAAAATGATTATTTCAATACTAGCGCATAGTTTTCACTGAAAACCCAAAAATAGATCATAGAATCTTCATTTGTTGCCCAAGTTGTATTGTCAACAGATAAACCTTCAAGCGAAACCTTTTGAGCGTATAAGTAGTCACCGTTGTCATCTTTGTAACAATTAACATACTTATCATCCCACTCAATTCTTTTCTCTTCTGAGCGCGCAGCATCGTAACGTAAGGTCATTTCTGTGATGGTTTCACCATCGCTATAGATTTCCACTTTATAGATCTTCCCCTTAACGACAGGTGTGATAAGCATCTTACAATCTAAGTCTCGATCAATAGGGCTCCATTCATCCGGCCATTCATCCCATTCAGCATAGTCAGGATGATATTCGATGTATTTTCTAGCTGTAAATATAATTGCCTGCGCACTTATGTTTTGTACTGCCAAGAAAAATATGACAAACAGTAATAAAATTTTCGTTTTCATAAGGTCTGCTTAACTAATTATTTTGCTTTTTTCTTTTCCTTATCTTCCATACGAATGAAAATAATTTTCTCATTCCTTAACGCTTTTCCATAATTCACTTTTAAGCTATCTTTACCTATCAAGGTAAGTGAGCCGCCTTTCCCAAAATAGGAACCTCCACCTTGAAAAATTCTACAGCTCATTGACATTAATCCATCTTTAGTATAAAAAATGTCCTTATAAATTTTATTGTCTTTTACCCATCCGTTCTTACTCTTTCCGCTTAAAGCATGGATTAAACTATCACCTTCATTTTCTCTTTTAAAGTAGATTGTCTCATTAGCAAGTGACCCAGTTCCTTTAAAAGTACTACCAATTAAGAAAGAGTCAAAGCGATAATATAATGCAGCCTTTAATTCATCCGATGGCAATTTTGTTTTGTAATTATCATAGAGCTTAAAAAAACTTTTAAGGCTATCATTCTTGATCATGGTAATTAACTCATCTTTAAATTTCCTTCTTGAAGGGTTAACAAGACTTGTATCACTACCATAAGTTATAAAAGCGCTACTTAATAAATCCCAATTGTGAAGATTAATTATTTTTTCGAAACAAAGTTTCTTCATGTTTTTTGCTGAATCCAACCATTCTTTATCGTCTGGTAGTAACCTGTCAAAATAGTACAAGGCACTATCATATTTTTGTACTTGATAAAAGGATAACCCTTTTTCATACGTTTCTGGTGGACCACAACTTACAAGCAGTAATCCCAATGCAAATGCATAGCTAAAAAGTTTAATTTTTCTCATAGTTTGTTTTATTTTAATGATTTGGATTATAAAAATAATAGATTATTCTTAAAGAAGGAAATTTTACAGTTATATTCTGTTCAAAAAAGCTAAAAAATCGCTTGATTGAACTGGAATAAATAGCAGAATTGCTTATCAATTATTTTTTATTTTCTTGCCCTCCTGGTGTTAATTTCTCGCCTCGAATGAAATAATTAATTCTTCCAGATGTCATTGACGTGCCATAGTCGATAAAAAGTGAATCTTTCGAAATAAATCGTAATTTCCCATTTGGGGTAAAATAAGTTCCGCCTGAGGAATTATTCCACAATTTTGGTTTCATGGAAAATTTACCCTCCTTGGTATATTTAATTTCTTTATAAATTACTATGTTTTTTGACCAAAAATCATTGTTGACATTCGAAATTAATTGGCTTTCATTCTTGCTATTTCGTTCATATTTTAATTTGCCTTTTGATAAGCCTTTAGTGCCTTTCCAATTATAATCCTTAAGAAAATCATCAATGTGTTTATTCATTACACTAGTTAATACCAATGAATCAAATCGATCCTTGTACGAATCATAAACTTTGTAAAAAGCTTTTGTACTATCTTTATTTATCATGTTGATCAATTCTTTTTCAAGGGTTTTGTTGGCGGTTTTCATGAGAAGTGAATCCTTACCATATAGGTCTAATTGTTTACTGTAATTGACCCAGTCATGATTAACAATCATTTTTTCGAAACAAAGTTTCTTCATGTTTTTGGCTGAATCCAACCATTCTTTATCGTCTGGTAGTAACCTGTCAAAATAGTACAAGGCACTATCATATTTTTGTGCTTGATAAAAGGAAATTCCTTTTTCATACGTTTCTGGTGGACCACAACTTACAAGTAGTAAACCTAATGCGAAAGCGTAGGTTAAAAGTTTAATTTTTCTCATCGTTTAGTATTGGTTAATTTTTGAATTATAAATTTAATAATTTTTTTTTTTATAAAAGGAAATATACGCGTGAAATTTTACAAGTAAATCAGATTTAAGTTGGACTTATTGGGACTAATTAATTCAACCAATCTTACTTTCTTTTAAGGTTCTATAATTTATCGTAAATAGTAGAAAACAAGCGTTTATTTGTTTCTTTGGTAGCGCGACTATTAATGATTACTTGGTTTTTTTCTTGAATAGCTACTCGATCTAATGTCAAAGCTATTTCAACATCTTTCGTCAAATTCCCATGGCTGATAATCCCATTCTCTAGATGGGTAATCCATTCCTTGTTTGCTGGTAGATCGGAGGTTATGGGTAGGCAGCCGTATGCCATTGCTTCCAATAAACTAATAGAGGTGCCGTCACTTTTTGGAATGGAAATATATATCATAGCCTTTTTATAAAAACGAATGTTTTCCTCAGGTGTAAGAAATCCAACGAATTCAATAGTGTTTTCAGGGAATTCTTCTTCAACAATTTTTTTTAAAAAGGTTGTCTGTGTTCCTTCAGCAGCGATAATTAATTTCCATTTCGAATTCTCCAGTAAAAAATCTTTCAGTTGTAAAATAATTTGATCAATATTATAAAGCGGCTCATGCATTCTATTTGAATAGATAAGCGATTCACGCGTAATTACTTCCTCATTCTTTTTAATATCAACGCCAAAATTAGCAATGATGACTTCTTTTTTTCCGATGAGTTCATGGATTGCTTCCGCCATGAATGATGCATCTGCTGTAATTATAGTCGCTTTTTTTAAAACATAACGCACCATTGCGCGATACAAATAACCCTTTTTGGGTAAAAGAAGCACATCACTTCCCCATGTTGTAAGTACGATTGGTATGCGCATCGTATTGGCAAGAACTGTTATTAAAGCATAACTGTTCGCTTGATGAATATGAATGACATCAGGTCTAAATTCTCTAATAATTGCATTTAGTTCTCTTACATTTTTTAAGAATTTAAAGGGGTTTTTCAATCCGAAATTAATTGTTAAACAGGGTGCAAAATCAATAGTATCATTACTAACAACTAAAATAGAATCAAAAAGAGCTGAAATTAGGCCGTGGAAATTTCGTAAATGTGCATTTCCTTTGCTTCCACCAATGAGTAAAAGTTTTTTATGCTTTTGCATGAGTTTCTTTAATAAGGTGATTTTTTAAGGACCAACTGATGCCAAAAATATAGATTAAAACAATATTTTTTTCTGTTAACGGATTATTAGTAATGGCACTTATGGTCATTAAAAGCACTAAAAATATTCCTCGTATAGCATACGGTTTTGCTTTCCCCCAAAATTTCAGCAAAGGATAAATGAATATGCTTAAATAGAATAACAATCCAACAATACCATAACGCCATGTCATTAATAGGTATTCATTTTCTGAATAGATATGATTGGCATAAAAAAAGTTTTTGTTTGGTCCAAAACCAAAAATAGGATGTTTTACTATCATGTCCGATAAAAGTTTCCATGATTCCCACCGACTCCTTACAGAACCACTCATAAGTGCCGTACCATCTAATAAACTATTGTTATAGGAAGGATATTGAAAAAAGGATGTTGCAAGCATCCAAGATATAAAGTAAACGAAACTTGTCCCAATTAGAATAATAATCCATTGCGTTCCTTTGAATTTTCCATGATGGAATATCAGTGTAAAAAGTAATAGAACAAGAATAACAACTAATAATGTGCGCGATTGACAAAGGAAGGCCATCAACAGCGCAACAAAAAATAGAATAAGTTCATTTTGTTTAAAATTAAACGGGAAGTAAAATATAGCGAATGCGCCGAAAAGTAAGCCATTAATGTTCGGGTTTCCCATTGTACCTGCTAATCTTTTTACTGCTGGGTTTCCTAATGAATCTAGTCCAAAATATTTAATATGGATACCTCCATGGTAATAATTTTCAAGGTAATAATTAACATTAAATAGATCAAAAAAATGTAGTAAATTGACCAGAACAAGAGTCCCAAAAAGTAGATGAATAAAGTTTTTTATTTCTTTAAAATTTATGAGCGAAAAGAAGCCTATTAAAAGCGCAATTTTCAACATTTTGTATATTTCGAAATAAGGATTAAGATCATCATGATTTTTTGTTATAAAAATTGAAATCAGAATGTATAAACTAAAAAAAAGCGGGATGAGGCTAAAATATATTGGCGGAAGTTCTTTTCTATTTATCCAAACTATTACTGCGATAAGGGGTAGTAAAAAGTCTATTGTTTGAACCATGGGCATTGAATTTGCCAACTTGATGTCAGGTAAAAGAACGGCTGCGAGCACTAAGAAAAATCCTAAAATTGATAGGTTGAATTTAGTTAACCCATTCATCATAATTCGTTTTTAATGATGGGTGTTCTTTTAATAAAGGCTCGTCTAATGTTCGGGTGTCTCCAATTATTTTCGCAGGATTGCCAGAAATAATGGAAAAGTCTGGGAATTCTCCTTTTACATAGCTATAGGCCGATACGATGCATCCTTTTCCAATATGCGTATCTGGCATTATTGTGACATGAGGACCGATAAATGAATAGCGGCCAATTTCTATTTTTCCTTTTACATATCCTTTCATTTCAGCACCAGCATAATTAGCACCATAAATACGCAACGATAAATGGCTTGAATGGCTTGTCATGGTTATAAATGAGGTGAGTTGACAGCCTTCATGAATAATTATCCCTTGGCTTGCTTCAATAAAATTATGATGTCCAATATAAACGTTAACCCCTAATTCTAACGATTCAGGATGATCGATAAATGTTGTGTTTGAAATTCGAGTGTTTCGAATTAGTTGGCCATTATTATTATATATTTTATGGCGCATGGTTGGACGAAATCTCATAAAGAAACGAACAAATATTTTCTCTAAAATTGATTGCTTACTAAGCATTCTTTTATTTTTTAGTAGCGAAGATAAGCTAAAAACAAACGTGAAATATGTCTTTACAATCGTTGTCGTTGGTTCAACGAGGTGTTTTCTTTAATTTAACTACATTTGTTTTTATTAATTGCGAAATAATTAATAGCAAATATGGTGTCATCTAAAGCGGTAAAAATTGTCCATTTAAGCAGTGTGCACCGCGATCTTGACGTTAGGATTTTTCTTAAGGAATGCGCTTCTCTAGCAAGTAAAATAGATAATGCATCGGTGAATTTGATATTGGCTGACGTGACAGAAAGAGAAGAATTCGGTGTTCATGTTCATTCGGTTTCGAAATACAATGGTTCTCGATTAAAACGGATGTGGTTTACTGTCAATCAAGTTTTTTCAAAAGCTATTTCTTTAGATGCGGATATTTATCATCTCCACGACCCAGAATTATTGCGCATTGCACTAAAATTAAAGCGAAGAGGTAAAATTGTTGTGTATGATGCACATGAAGATTTGCCGCGTCAAATAATGGGAAAATCATATCTCCCATTTAAGCGTGTATTTGCGGCGTTTTTTGAGCGATACGAAAATTTTGTTGTTAAAAGATTGGATGGGGTAGTAACCGCTACACCTTTTATTGCAGCAAGATTTAAAAAGGTAAACGATAATACCATTGATATTAATAATTTCCCTTTGTTATCCGAAATTGCGTTTAGTAATAATGAACCTTCAGTAATTGAAAATAGGGTCTGTTTTATTGGTGGAATTAGCCCAATACGAGGGATCAGTCAATTGGTAGATTCTATGGTAAATTCGTCGATTCGTCTTTCATTAGCTGGAGAAATTGAAAGCGAATATTTTAATGAATTATCTGTCAAGGCTGGATGGAGAAATGTGGATGCCTTAGGCTTTATAAATCGTTCTCAAGCATTGGCTCTCAAGCAAAAGTGCCTTGCAGGGATCGTAACTTTTTTGCCTTATCCCAATCATGTAAATGCACAGCCCAATAAGATTTTTGAATATATGGCCGCAGGACTTCCCGTAATAGGTTCAAATTTCCCGCTATGGAAGGAGATTATTGAACAAAATAGTTGTGGAATTTGTGTAGATCCAATGGATAGTTTGGCAATAGCAGCTGCGATTCATGAATTAGCAAGTCACAAGGAGCTAGCGCGAAAAATGGGAGATAATGGAAGCCGCTTAGTAAAGGAAAAGTATAATTGGGGCCAGGAAGAAATTAAGTTAATTGATTTCTACCAACAATTAATGAAAAATAGTAGCAGATGAGTTTCGAACGGTTGTATTTAATAACGCTTTGCCTTCTCACCGGAATGTGGATTCTTTTTCCTCATTTCACTTCACTTCTTGTTTGCTTATTTGGTTTGGTCGTTGTGTATGGAATCCTAAAAAAAGAGTTGGTCTTTACTTTTCAGCTTTTACCAAGTTTGTTAGCGCTTTTGTATATTATCTATCTAGTTTATGCTATTCCTACGAATCATTTGCCTATCGCTTTAGACTTTTTAGAATATAAGTTATCGCTACTTGTATTTCCATTCTTGTTTTCTTTTCAACCTAAATTTAGATTGGATTGGAAGTATGTTTGTTATTCGTTTCTTCTCGCTGTTACTGTTTTGGTGTTTTTTGATCTAATACAAGCAAGTGTTAATTATTCAAATAGTGGGATATTAAATGCATTCTACTCTTCTGCTTTATCTCCTACACATCACCCTACTTATCTTACTGCATTTTTATCCTTTGCGATTTTACTTTTGTTACAATTGTCTTGGACTTCCACTTTCGCAAAATTAAAATGGGGTTTTTATGGTATTATCGGGTTATTTGTATTGATGCATATTCCCTTGTCGAGTCTTTCAGGGATGCTTTTTCTATGTCTATTCTTTGGTCTTGCAATGTTAATTTACTACGCGAAAAAGAAAAGGTGGGGGCTAATTATATTTATTTTTTGCGCTGGATGTGTTATGGGGTTCTCGATTCTGAGGGTTCAACCTAGCTTAAAAACGAATATTAACAATACTGTTGATTTAGTTGCTTCTTATGCTGCGTCACCTCAAAAATTCATTCAATCACGTCCATTTCCAATGCAAGGAAATGAAGCAAGGTTGGTGATTTGGACTGTTGCCTTTGATATTTTTTTGGATCATCCAATGGGGGTTAATTTAGGAAATTTGGAAGCAATGATGCATCAACGCTTAGTTGAACTTGGCCTGAATAAACAGGCAGACTTAAATTATAATCCTCATAATCAATTTCTTCAAATTGCTGCAGAATTAGGAATAATTGGTTTATTGCTATTTTTAGGCATTTTGCTTTATGGGATAGTTTGGGCCATCTCATCTAAAAATTGGCTGCTTTTATTAGTTATCCTTAGTCTAGCGATTAATTGCTTGTTTGAATCTATGTTACAACGGCAATCAGGTATAGTATTTTATTGTTTTTGGATTTGTCTTTTGTCAAGTAGTATGTATAAAAAAGAGTTAAAATGAGGTTATTAATTCTTACTCAGTATTATCCCCCAGAAATTGGTGCTCCGCAAAATAGATTGCATGAGTTGGCAATCCGATTAAAGTCTACAGGAATGGAGGTGGAGGTCCTGACTGCATTACCGAATTATCCTGGGAGGGAAATTCTTGAAAATTATAAAAATGGTCGCAATCGCGAAGAAGTTATCGATGGAATTTCGGTTCACCGGTCAGGTATTTATGTCTCGCGTTCCAATGGAATTGTTAAACGACTTCTTAATTATTTTTCGTTTGTTTGGACAAGCTATCTTCGGGGTAAAAAGTTGGGAAAATTTGATTTTTTAATGGTTGAGAGCCCTCCTTTATTTTTAGGGTATTCAGCTATTTGGCTTTCTAAAAAGCTGAAGGCGAAGTTGATTTTTAATGTCTCTGATTTATGGCCTGAATCTGCAGAAAAATTAGGAATTGTCACGAATAAATATTTATTGAAATTAGCCTATCAATTGGAGGCGAAGTGTTATAAGGAAGCTTATTTGGTTACAGGGCAAACACAAGGAATTGTGAATGATATTGCTAGTAGATTTCCTTCCAAACGAATTTATTATTTACCAAATGGAGTCGATACATCTTTTTATGATTCGCAAAAGGTTCTAGCCGGTGACTTTCGAGAACGAAACGGTTTCAAAACAACTGATTTTTTGATTTTTTACGGTGGAATTTTAGGGCATGCGCAAGGATTGGAAGTTGTTTTGAATGCTGCGAATTTACTAAAGGATCAGCGTCATGTTCATTTCATTCTCCAGGGAACCGGACCTGAGCAAGAGCAATTATTACAGCTTAAAGCAAACTTGGATTTGAAGCAGGTACATTTTTTTGAGCCTGTTCAAAAGAAAGAAATGCCTTCGATAATTAAATCGATTGATGTTGCTATTATTCCATTAAAAAAATTACTGCTATTTGAAGGAGCTATTCCTTCTAAAGTATATGAAGCGCTAGCTATGAAAAAACCGTTGCTTTTAGGTGTTAGTGGTGAAGCAAAGAGACATTTTATTGATAAGGCAAAAGCAGGATTGTATTTTGAGCCTGAAAATCACGAGGATTTAGCAGGGCAAATTATTTCCCTCGTTGAGAATCCTCAAGAATGTTTGATTATGGGTGAAAATGCCCGAAATTATGTTTCTAATAATTTTGACCGTGATAAAATTGCGAAAGAATTTTTAGCTCAACTGGTTTGAGCAATTAAGAACATTGTTTGTATTTATTCAAATTTGTTAATTTTGAAGTATGATACCATTCTCTCCTCCCCGTATTGACCAAAAGATTATTGATGCTGTTGTGGAAACACTTCACAGCGGCTGGATTTCTACCGGTCCTAGAACAAAGCTTTTCGAAAAGAAAATAACCGAATACTGTGGTTGTAAAACGACGGTGGCAGTTAGCGCATGGACTACCGGCATGGAGGTGTTTTTGCGTTGGTGGGGTATTGGTCCAGGCGATGAGGTAATCATTCCTGTTTACACGTATTGCGCTAGCGCCAATGTGGTTCTACATACTGGGGCAAAGCTCATAATGGTTGATATAAATCAAGATGATTTTAATATTTCAATAGAAAAAATTAGGGCTGAAATTACGCCTAATACTAAAGTAATAATGCCTGTTGATATTGCTGGTTTACCTTGCGATTATAAACGAATTTATGAGCTTATAGACGAATTTAAACCTATTTTCACTCCTTCGAATGAGAAGCAAGCTTTGTTGGGAAGAATCTTACTAGCGGCTGATGCAGCACACAGTTTTGGTGCTCTTTTTAATGGCGTTAGGGCAGGTGCTCAGGCGGATGTTTCTTGTTTCTCGTTCCATGCGGTAAAAAACTTAAGTACGGCTGAAGGTGGTGCGGTCTGTTTTAATCTACCGGATAACTTTAATCATGATGAAATCTATAAGGAATTTTGTATCAAAATATTACATGGACAATCGAAGGATGCACTCGCAAAAATGCAGAAAGGAGCATGGCGTTATGATGTGTTAGAAGCAGGATACAAATGTAATATGACGGATATTCAAGCCGCAATTGGTTTGATTGAATTAGAACGCTACCAAGAAAATATGGATCGGAGGGCAGAAATTTTTCGGCAATATTATGAAGGATTTAAATCGGTTGAATGGGCTATTTGCCCTATTTCTGTTGATGATTCAAGGCATTCGTCTTATCATTTATTTCAGTTATGTATAGCTAATGTGACGGAAGCCCAACGAGATGCAATCATGCATGAAATTTTTGAGCAAGATGTATCTGTGAATGTCCATTTTCAGCCCTTGCCGCTCTTCACAGTATATAAAAAATTAGGGTATTCTATAGAAGATTATCCGGTAGCATATGCTAAATATGCCTCTGAAATATCGTTGCCCGTTTATTTCCAATTAAGCGATACGCAAGTTCAAACGATCATTTCAGCAGTGAAGATTGCCTATAAGAAGGTGATGGGATGAAACGAATTTTTGATTTTCTATTTTCAATTATTGTTTTACTACTTTTTTTTCCAATAGGAGTTTTAATTGCTTTATGTATTATCTCCGATTCTAAAGGTGGTATTTTTTATAAGCAAGAGCGGGTAGGTAAGGATGGCACGCTATTCTATCTCTTAAAATTTCGTTCAATGTATGTTAATTCAGCAGTGAAAGGGGTACTTACAGTTGGTGATGATACTAGAATTACACGTGTTGGATCGCTAATTCGAAAAGTAAAACTAGATGAATTCCCACAATTTTTGAATGTTTTAATAGGTGACATGAGTATCGTTGGGCCGCGACCTGAAGTTCCCGAGTTTGTGGCATTGTATTCCGAGGAACAACGAAAAGTTTTATCGGTTAGACCTGGTATTACTGATGAGGCATCCTTGGCATATTTTGAGGAAAGTAAACTATTGGCAACTTCAACCGATCCAAAAACAACCTATATTGAAGAAATTATGCCTGCTAAGATTGCTATTAATTTAGCGTATTTAGTAAACAGATCTCTTCTGGCAGATATTATAGTAATTGGAAAAACAATCTTGAGAATATTTCGAGCGTAAGCTATTATTTATGTGTTAATTTTTCAAAAACTGTATTATTAATTGTAATATTGCAATATTACAATATGACAATATGTTTTGCTTTTTTATAACTTCTTGTTGTGTTAAGATTAAGTTATTTTGGCATATTGCAATAAGACGATTAATGCTACTATAGTTATTTTGGAATATTGCAATAAGACGATTGGTCTTAATTAGTTATCAATTTAGATGGAAGTTTTATTCGCATATTGCAATAAGACGAACAACATTATTTACCTATCAATCAAATTAAAAAGAAATTTATTTCGTTTAATCAATTAAAAAATTACATGGGAGCTACAAAACACGAAATATTTCACGATCAAATTAATGAAGAAGCAGCCATTTTTAATGCGCTAGGTCACCCAGCAAGATTAGCCATTGTAAAGACTTTATTGACTTATAAAACGTGTGTTGGTAATTACCTTACCCATGAAATCCCTCTTTCGCAACCAACCATCTCTCAACATTTGAAAGTGCTAAAGAATGTAGGGATCATTCAAGGTACAATTGAAGGAAAATCTGTTTGTTACTGTCTAAATCATTCCCTCATCGAAAGATTACGTGTTTTTGTCGGAGATATGCTCATTCAATACGATCTACACCAAACTAATTGTAACTGTTAATATGAACTACCTAGAATTCAAACAATCGCTTCAAAAGTTAACTAATCTAGCTTTTATTTTGCCAAATGGAATTCCTTTTCCTTCGCATTTTCATATCACGGAAGTCGGACGTACACAAAAACAATTTATTGATTGTGGTGGTGTAGTTCGAAATTTAAGTGAAATAAGTCTTCAACTATGGTTGGCAGACGATACTGAGCACCGTTTAAGCCCCCCAAAACTGATGCGTATTTTGGAAGAAACAGAAAATAAAATCATTTTACCTGATGAAAATGTAATAGTTGAATTACAAGGTCAAACCATAGAAAAATACTCGCTTACTTTAGATGAACTGGGTTTTTTGCTACATCCTACTCAAACAGCCTGTTTAGCGGAAGATAGTTGTGGAATTCCTAAAGAGAAACTAAAGGTTGTAATTGGTCAAAAAAACGAATGTAAACCTAATGCTGGCTGCTGTTAATTTGTAATATATGTACCCAAAAATTGAATTGATTATATCCAAGCTTTTATTTAGTTTTGATTCAATCCCATCACCCCGAAAACAAAAATTAATTGAACTTGCGGCACAACTCAAAGTCTCTTTAGGTTCTGCTACTGCGTTAAATTTAGTTTTTGTTTGTACCCATAATTCAAGACGTAGTCACATGGGACAACTTTGGGCTAAGTTAGCAGCGCTTTATTATGGCTTTGAAAATGTCAATTCTTTTTCTGCTGGGACTGAAGTGACTGAACTAAATTCCAATGTAATAGAAATGCTTCAAAAAGTTGGTTGCAAGGTGTCGACTTTTCAAAATGGATCAAACCCGGCTTATTTAATTGAATTTGGAGAAAATCAATCGCTTACTTGTTTTTCTAAATTAATTGAACACGAAGTAAATCCAAGGGATGATTTTTTTGCTTTTATGATGTGCACTGAAGCAGAGGCCAATTGTCCTTTTATTCCGGGAGCTATTCATCGAATTGGATTGCCATTTGAGGACCCTAAAGTTTACGATAATACGCCTATGGTTAGCGATGCTTATCTTTCTACTTTTGAGGAAATAGGCCTTCAAATTTTATTTCTTTTTAATCAAATAAAACATGACAACTACTAAAAGACTTTCTTTTCTGGATCGATATCTCACAGGGTGGATTTTTATTGCAATGGCAATTGGAATTGGAATTGGGTATTTCTTTCCCCCTCAAAACCAACATGTAAAAGAAGAGGTTTTCAATTTACCCCTCGCACTTGGATTAATAATTATGATGTATCCTCCGCTTGCGAAAGTGAAATATGAGTCGATGGGCACTGTTTTTAAAAACGTGAAGGTTTTGGTATTGTCGCTTGTGTTAAATTGGGTTGTTGGTCCATTGTTAATGTTTGTTTTAGCGATTACTTTTTTAAAGGATCTACCACATTATATGGTAGGTTTAATCATAATTGGACTTGCTAGATGTATTGCGATGGTAATTGTTTGGATAGAATTGGCGAGTGGAAACCGTGAGTATGCAGCAGGTTTGGTAGCAATGAATAGTATTTTTCAAGTCTTCTTTTTTAGTTTTTATGCTTTTATTTTCCTTTCGTTTCTTCCAAGTCAAATGGGGATTGAAGCAACAAACGTCTCTGTTGATATGCTCGAAATTGCCAAAACGGTTGGTATTTATCTCGGCATACCATTTTTATTAGGATTCGCTTCTCGCTATTTATTGATAAAGATCAAAGGTGAAGCGTGGTTCACCTCTTCTTATTTGCCGGCGGTTTCCCCCTTGACTTTAATCGCTTTGCTCTTTACAATTATGTACATGTTTTCACTAAAAGGAGAAATGGTGTTAGCGCTTCCAATTGATGTGATAAGAATTGCAATTCCGATGATTATTTACTTTGTTTTGATGTTTGTTATCAGTTATTTAATGGCGAAAAAGTTTGGTGCAAAACAAGATGAGGTAACGGCCATTGCTTTTACGGCTACAGGTAATAATTTTGAATTAGCTATTGCGGTTTGTATTGGCGTTTTTGGAATCAATTCAGGGGAGGCTTTTGCTGGCGTTATTGGTCCTTTAATTGAGGTGCCGGCATTAATATTATTGGTTAAGCTTGCGAATTATTGGAACAGTTCCTGGCGTTAATTTTTAGTTTAGATTAATTAAATATTTCTGCTCAAAATTCAGGGAGTTTATTGACCTTACGATTCAAAAATTGTAACTTAGTAGTCAATTAATAGTAGACACACTTTTTTGTATGGTAAAATTACTTTCGTTTTGTATTGCATTTATAGGCTTTTCATTCCTAATGAATCAGGTTGCGTTTGCACAAACTGATTTGGACGAAGAATTGCCCGATACCATAGCTATTCCTGCCAAATCAACGATTACCATTCCACCTTTTAATCGCATTAACCCCGATACCCTAAAAATTGGTGTTAATGATGAAATAGTCTCCGATTCGTATTGTGCACTTGGTATGCCAGCTGTTTATGATGCCTTGCATTCTTTTCACTCTCGCCGTATGGATAAGTTCGGTGGATATATAAATTGGAAAATAAATAAGGGCTTAGAAAATATTCGTAAAAAAGGATTCAAATCGGATATTAAACATCTATACATTCAAATCGATCCAAAAACTTTAACTGTTTATTGGATTGCTGTAGTAGGGCCTAGTACAGATGGTAGGTGTTATGTGCGTTTTGATAGTCGTGGTTCAGCTGGTGGTGGCGTCAGGGCAGTGGAAAATCAATTGCCAATGATGCATAGTTATTATCCTACATTGAATGAGGTAAAGGTGCTCGAATTTAATGAGAATGTTACTAAATGCTTCGACTGGAATGGAAATCCTGTAAGTTCGTATACTAGTTATGTGAATATCCGTCAGCATTTTTTTAAGTACTACGATTTACAAGTTGACGCAAGTATTACCCTTGAAGAATACACAAAGAAATATCCTTATAATACCGAGGGAGCCAACCTGCCGGGTAAGAAAAAACCAGTTGTCAAATCTCGTCAGCGAAAGTATAAAGTGAAATCAGGGGATACCTTATCGGAAATCGCTCAAAAATACCATACTTCTGTCTCGAAAATTAAAAAAGCCAATGGCTTGCGATCGGATTTGATTCGAACCGGCCAGGTATTGAAAATCCCATAAAAATAAAATGGATGAACATCTAAAAAAGTGGAGGGTAAAAAGCATACATTAACCTTTGATGTAGTTCCCTTATTATCTATTGAAAAGTAGTTGGATTTTTTAAATTCTTTTGATGAACTTGATTTGTTTACTATCTGAAATTATATCATCAAACGCCAATTGTCCTGGTGCAAAAAGTATTATATATTAATTGATATTTTTTGCCATATTTTATTCGAAAGTGATCCGCTGAGAACCTCAATATTATGAATCGTGTCTAATACTATTTGGTCATTACTATTAAAGCTGTAGGTGGCTGCAACTTTTGATGTAAGGGATAACATTTCACTACAATAGTCTAGGTACCTGTTTAATTCGTTTTTTGTGAGAACCCTTTCAGGGGAATGGTCCGTATTGTTTTGTAAAACATGAGTAGGATCTTTCGTTAATTGGTGCATGTCGATGACATGAATGATTGTTCTTAATTCTTGTAAAGAATGTAATATTTTTTTCTGTTTCAAACTGTTTTCAAACTTTCCAATAAAGTAAAATGCAGCTCCAATCATTACTAACTCATTCAGAAGTGCTTCACTTGTTGAGATAAAGCTTTGAAAGTTTGAAGGAAGGTCCTGACTTGAAATATGCCATATGGTATAGGCTATACCTCCTATCGTGATAATAATTAAGAAAGAAAAAAGGATTCTAAAATAAATATATGGCTTGTTTAGGTGCTGAATGTTGGATTTTGCTTTATTGGAAAGTTCCTTTAATTCATTGCAGACATTTAGTAAGTTGGCAGTTGGAAACCTTTCCTGAACTCGCAAGTGCAGCAGATCTATTGCAGCAGTAACTTTATCTATATTTAGATTTTTGAACATCGCGTTTTTTATTTAACAAATAAAGACAAAATTTAACGATTTCTCAATAAGTATGACTCAATCAATTGATTAACTTCCGCAGGTTTTTCATACATACATAAGTGTCCAGAGTCATTAATTACTTTAAATTCATCCGATTTTATGTAATTATAATGGTAATATCCATGTTTTTTTAAACTCGTTATTGAGTTGTCGTTTCCCCAGATCAACAAGTGATTCATTGCGATGTGATTGTGCATATACTTTTCAATGTTGAATGTATGCACGGAGAAAACTAGGTTAACCCTCGAAGATGTTTGGGATGCGAGTTTAAATTTTTCAATATATTGTTGACTAAGATCACTTTCGGGGTCGTAATTACGTCCAAACAAGATTTTTGGAAACTTTCGTTTAATAGGTGTTTTTGTAAAGGCAAAAATAAAGAGCGCGCGCACAATAGATTTCAGAATAGGCTTGTTGTTTAATGCGGGAATTAGTTTTCTTAGTATCCGAATTGGATAAATCAACGAACCAGGACAAATGTTAAAAATGATTAAGTTTTTTACCTTAGCAGGATGTGTTTTGGAGTAGTTAAGCGCTGCCGAACCACCAATGCAATTCCCAACAAGGGTAACCTTATCTAGATTTTTTTTTTCAATAAAATGAGCTAAAACATCAGTCAATAAATTAAGCGAAATAAGCCCATCTGGAGCTTCCGACTCACCGAATCCTGGCCAATCCAATCCATAAACTGTATTTGTTTTTGAGAAATAGTTGAGTTGATGTTCCCAACTGTTCCAAAAACCACCTCCATTATGAAGAAAAATCATAGGAGGACCAATCCCTTTTTCCACGTAATTGATGGATAAATTGCACAGCGTTATTTTTGAAGTTGTCAACATATTTTAGTTAGAATATTCTTTCATAAAAGGTAGCTTTAAGAGAATCGGGGCGAGTTCTTCTTTCGATAATCGTTCATATGAATTGCTATTTTTGTGCTTCTTTCCACTCACATTTACTGGAAATATTAATCTTTCATTAGGGATAGATAGAAATTCTGAAATTCTAGTTATTTCTTCTTTATCTTGTTGAATCAACTTCCTAAAGTCGATTTTGATGTGCTGATTTGGGAATTTAGTGGCTAGACTTTCATGTGCCATGGCATACCATGCGATTAGTTGTTCGATTGTTTGTGATTCTACAGATTCGTTTGTTCTTATAGATGTAAATGCTGCATAAATACTTCGATTTAACGCTAAGGTAGATGGGAGTGTATCTGCTATATCTCGATTGATATTGATAATCCGTGCATCTGGAAAAATACTATGCAAACTATTTATTTTATTCATCATTAGCGGATTTTTAGATAAGAATTGACGATCACCTTTCCTATTAAAAACAAAATTATGGCGCTTTATATAGTTACTGTACGTATTCATGATTCGAATCTTGGCCTTTGGTTTCATACTTCTATCAAATTGATAGAAATTCTCAAAAAAATCTGAATCACTATAGAAAAAAGTCATGTACAAGGTGGAAAAATTCCATAGTAAGAATCCTTCATCTTCCTCTGGTAATTCGAGCCCAATTACATGGATTTTACTAAATTTTCCAATAATTAAATTCTCAAAAAAACGCACACTTTTTTTTAATGGAGAATGCAAGTAGCTATCTATTTTAAAAACGCTAATCCAGCAATATTTTTGAAGGATCGACGGTGCAAAAATTATTTCCCATAGTTTCACACAGGTGTACTTATCTCTATTTTGTGCCAGCGAATGGAAGAGATAAGTTGTTGCACTTCTTGGAGCAGCAATGATGTAAACTGGATCTTTAATTTTCTGACGAATAAATTGCGGAAAGAAGATATAATCGAGCAATAGAAAAATGCGGTTGTTGATGAGAATAAATATAAAAATCGGCAAGACGAAAAGACAGAAGGCCATCCGTTTCAGATTGAACGATCGCATGTTATTTGGTTTTAATGAAAAAACGCCAACTACCAGCTGAATAAATAGTTTAATGTTCAATTCGATCGTTTTTTTAATTCAGAAAATGGAATTAGTCTTTTTGTTTCTTCATCCCACAAAACGCAATTCAAGTGATGAAATAATTCTTTTAAATAAATTACATCAACATCGACATATGGACTCACTTTTTCCGTCGCAATCGGCAGTTCGTAACAAGGTATTTTTGTATTTAAATGATGGATGTGATGACATCCTACATTCCCTGTCAACCACCCCATAAAACGACCTGTTTTCACGTAGGATGAACCATGAATAGATGCTGTGTAAAGGTCCCAATTGTTATCATTTTCCCATGATGTCGTCTCAAACTGATGTTGTAAATAGAACATGATAGAGGCCATTACATTAAATAGATACACCGGTAAAAGGTAAATTATGGCAAAAGGAATAAAATTATCACTCACAAGGATACTATATAAAATTACGGCATAAATAATATTATGTGCCATTACAGATGCCATTATTTTTAGTCCAAGATGGGGTATAGGTATACGTGGAATAATCATCCAAATTAATGGAGTAATTAACAAACGCATTATCACAGATCTAAAAATACGGTAGCCAAATCGTTTTAAGAAAGGGGCATTTATGAACTCAGTTACTGTCATTGTCCATAACTCTGGATTAGCTTTTCGTTGATCTAGGTTTCCTACTTTTCCATGATGCGCATCGTGAATATGATTCCAAACGCGACTAGGTACTAATGTAAAAAATCCAAGAATAAGCCCTGCTATTTTATTATGTCTTCGATCTGTAAAAAAACTATTGTGTCCACAATCGTGTTCAATCACGAAAAAACGACATAATAGAATTCCACTTGGAATGGCTAATACAAGCGTAAGCCAATGACTGAATTGATAAAGAAAGGAATTCAATGCAATGATGGTAAGGAAAGAGATAAGCGTAAAGAGATATATTGCAAGCGACTTTCTATCTTTTGTTACTTCATGTTCACGTAGAACACTAAAAATCAAGTTGTTATTTTCCATTTTATTAATATTTTAGTAGAACACCACCAATTGAAAATCCTGCGGAAGTACCGCTGAGAAAACAAATATCGCCTCTTTTTATTTCACCTTTTTCTACCGCGTCCATAAATGTTAACGGAATGGATGCTGAAATACAATTTCCATACTTTGCCAGTGTTTCCTTCACCTGACCGGGCCTCAATGTATATTGACTAGTAAAGACACTCATGCCTAATTTTGATGCTTGATGGGGAATAATTGCATCTGTGGATTCTAAATTATACGGAATATCATCAAAAAACCAATCCATAAACTCAGGCAGTTTTTTTCTTGCAAGTCGCAGCAAATGCCTTCCATTCATTTTGAAGGAATACAAGTCGACATTATATGGATTATTTTTGAAGTGGTTTCGTAAGCCTCCCCCTTCGATAATAGTGTGATAAACTCCTTCAGAATAAGTTCGTTGCCCTCCTTTGATAAAAGTAGATGCTGAGTTTTCGTCGTAACTAACAATCATTGCAGCTGCCCCATCTCCGAATAAGGTGAGTGTTTCCCAATTCGATGGATTAATGCCGATAGATGACACTTCTGAGCTAACAATCAATATATTTTTGTAACATACCCCGTCTAAAATTTTCGCAGCAAAGTCTAATGCTGATACAAAACTCAAGCAGGTACTATCAATATCGATTGCTGGAGTGTCATATAAATTGCCATCCTTCATTTCGGCTTTGATGATGCTCGATTGATTAGGGATTGGATAGTCAAATGTTCCACTACCACATAACAGCAAATCGATGTCTTTTAAGCTCATTGATGCTTTCGACAAAGCTTCTTCCGCAGCTCTTGCGCCCATTATCCCATTGTTTTCGTTGGTAACAATGTGTCGATTATCCACCCCTGAATACTTTTGAGACCATCCAATTGGCAAGCCATGTTTCCGTTCAATTTCTTCAGATAGCACTGCTTTTGGTAAGTATTTACCCATGGCAATGATCCGTATTGGTTTAGTTTGTTTCATATCTAATTCGTCTTAATTTATCCCCTTTTTTATGAGGTGGATTCTTTATTCGATTTATTTCTATCCCCACTATCGAATAGTCTTGGAGTAGCGTTTCAATTCCATTTTTTGCATTTTCAAAAAGGTCCTGATTACCATTTATATATAATTCAATAACTAGATTGGATCGTTGTACCAATAGATAATCATCAATAGATTCATTGGATAAAATGATGGCCCTTCTAAAAAAATCAGGATAGATTTTTACAGGTAATCCATCTATATTTTCAAAAAGTAGCATATCATCAGATCGCCCTTCTATCTTTGCTATTGAGGTCGTTTTTAATCCACAAGAACAATCTTTTAATTCGTGTATAATATCATTTAATTCGTATCGAACGATTGGCTGTGAGAAGCGCTTTAAATCGGTAATGATGGGATGAAATCGTGTATTTGTTTCATCCAAGTACTTTTTTTCTATTATTAGATAGTCTTCGTGGAAATGTAAGACCCCTTCAGAGCAGGTACTCGCCAAAAATCCTTCCGTGCACTGATATACTTGATGTATTAGTTGCCCGAATATTTTTTCCAGGTATGCTTTGTCTTCCGGGTATAGGACTTCTGCTACGGAAATTATTTTTTTTGGTTGAATGGTGATCATTCCTTTTTCAATTTCTTTTGCTAGGTCGAGTAGCATACTGGGTTGGGCAACTAGAAACGTAGGTTGTAAACTGTTTAACCTAGAAACGTGAGTCTGTAGGTCATCCAATAAATCAAAAAACTCAAACTTCAGCACTTTCGATTTCACCGAATCATATAAATTGCTATTTGCTCGAAGAAAAAATGCTACACTTCGTTTTTTTAGCGAAAACCCAATAACGCTATCTAGCACATACGCTACCCATTGTGCTCGTTCCTTTTCTGAAACAAGAAAAATCCCCCTATTCCCACTTGTCCCTGATGATAAGCCCACTGTCACATCCTTAAGCATGGGAGAGAAGTCTCTTGATAATTCTGCTTTTAAAGCGGTTTCAAATGCTATTTCTTTTTTAATTCCATGCGTATTGATGACGTCAAAATGTTCCATAAATGTTTGCTTGGACATTATTGGATAATTTTCCAATGGTTCATTCTGTTTTACTAGATCTGCGTAAAATGGGGATACTGCTAATGTCGATTGAAATTTTTTCCAGCGATAGGCTTGTAGTCCTTTTAAATTAAAACGGTAGCGTTTTTTCAACAACTTTAATTCAAGTAAGTTGAAAATGATTTGTAGTTTAAAGAACATTCATATCAATTTTTGTTTGAATCAATTGATTGGTTGTTTCTGAACAATGGGACGGTACAATAAGAACATTCGGATTTGCGATATGGTATTTATGCACCTTGTTTAATGATCTTTTAAAATCCTTCCATGAATGGAAAAATAAGCGAACAATTGGATTTGGTAAAACAAATTCTTTATACGACCTACTTAGCCAGCAAGCATCTGCAATAAGAAAATAGCGTTGTTTGTTCGTTTCTAATAATAGTCCAATTTGCCCTGCCGCGTGACCCGGTAATTCGTAAATCAACATTGAATTATCTCCGAATAGATCATACTCTTTACCTAGGATTGAATCTTCAGATTGCGTAATTTTTTCATCAATAAAAATCATTCGATTAGAAATATCATCAGGTAATAATTTCTTTAATACACCTTTGGAAAAGGCAATTGAATTAGGAAGTTTCATCGTATACTCGTACGCTTTTTTAGAAGTGTAAAATGAAGCATTTTTAAAATCCCTCATGCCTGCAACATGATCAGCGTGAAAATGAGTAATGATGATGTGTTTGATATCATCTGGAGAAATTCCATTGGCTAATAATTGATTGGCAACATCTTCGTTTGCCTTAATTTCGACTTTAGTAATCTTACCATATATTTTGTTGGGAAAACTATTGGTCTCCTCATGAAATCGTTGGGTATAACCAGTATCGAATAAGATATACCCATGATCTGGGTGCTCAATTAATCCCCAAAGAGCATGGAATTTAATTTTTAATTTCCGACCTCCTTTAATGGATTCATGTTCATTAGCGAGACAAAAACCCGCATGATTAAGGAAGAGTTTAGTTTTTTTCATTTTCAGTATACCAATTAATAAATTCTCTAATGGCTTCATCCGTTGTTACTGTAGGGTTATATCCTAACAATTCTCTTGCTTTAGAAATATCTAGGGTCATCGATTTCGCAAGAACACCCACACCATATTTTGTAAGTACAGGTTCTTTCATATGGGTTATTTTTGATTTCCATTCCATTAGTTGTGCTATTGTGAGAACAAGCCTGTAGGGAATTTTCTTTTTTGGTAATTGCTCATTCATTAACGAAAGAACATAGGTGATCTTTTCCCATAAATTTACGGGTTCTCCATTTGTAATGTTGTAGATTTGATTGAGTGCCGCACCTTCAGCTTTAAGGCTTAATAGTATTGCATCTACTGCGTTTGCGACGGAAGTTAAATCAACAATGTTTTTGCCATTTCCAATTATTTTTAACCTTCCTTTTTTGTGAGCGCTAATTATTCTTGGCATAATGACAGTATCTCCTCGGCCTGTTAGTGCGCGTGGCCGCAAAATTACATAGGGAAGGCCCGAATTTATGAGTTCAATTTCTGCCATTCTTTTGGTTGTCGAATAGGCGTTTATAAATTTCCTTGGTAG
>JAIPAL010000066.1 GCA_021740085.1 Crocinitomicaceae bacterium | reverse complement strand
TCAGTGGCTTGTAAACGGCATCGCCATTCTATTGATTCCTTTTTCATATTTGACTCGTAAACTTGCTAATTTATTTAGGATTTATTAAGATCCTTATTGGAATGCAATTGAATCTGTACCTTTGCCATCCAAAAGCCCTTAAAGATGATTATTTATCATAATCCTAGTTGTTCGAAAAGCAGGTGTGCCTTAGCTTATTTGAAGGATAAAAACACACCATTTGAAGTACGAACGTATTTAACAGAACCATTTTCAAAAGAAGAGTTTCTTGCGTTACTATCGAAATTAAATGTGCCAGTTTTGGCTATAGTACGTAAAAATGAATTGGCCTTTAAATCGCTGCTAAAAGGTAAAGATTTAAGTGAGGATGAAATTATTGATATATTATTGGAAAACCCGAAACTTATTGAACGTCCAATCGTTGAATGGGGGGCGAATGCAGTGGTAGCCAGACCACTTGAAAATTTGATTGCTGAATTGGAAAAATAACCATGGATAACTGACTGTAAATGAGAACTAGATACATTGATTTAATTGACCAAACATTTGATTTCCCCCAAAATGAATTTAATTTACGAGAAGATCGTTTATTTTTTCACGGAATTGATTTAATGCGTTTGATTAATGAATACGGTACCCCTCTAAAGTTTAATTACCTTCCTCAGATTTCTAATAATATTCAACGTGCAAAAGGTTGGTTTAGGGAAGCTATCAATAATTTAGGCTACACTGGAAAATATCATTATTCCTATTGCACAAAAAGTAATCATTTTTCTTTCGTGCTTGATGAGGTCATGAAGAATGATGTACATATCGAAACATCTTCTGCTTTTGATATTGATATCGTGCTAAAATTAATCGAAGAAGGAAAATTCGAAAAAGGGAAGTTTGTTATCTGTAATGGCTACAAACCAAAATTATACCTGGATAACATGGTTAAATTGATGAATCTTGATCATGTGCAAGTTATTCCTGTTGTAGACAATACCGATGAATTAAATCAAATACTATCTCGAACTGATCGGGAAATCAATATTGGAATTCGTATTGCATCAGAGGAGGAGCCAAAATTTGAATTCTATACCTCCCGATTAGGTATACGTTACCGGGAGATTGTTCCTTTTTACAAGGCGATTCTGCAAGAAAACCCAAGGGTTAAGGTTAAAATGTTGCACTTTTTTATTAATACGGGTATTAACGATACAGCCTATTATTGGAATGAGTTAACCAAATGCTTGCGAATCTATAGCGATTTAAAAAAGATTTGTCCGGAATTAGATTCGTTAAATATTGGTGGTGGTTTCCCCATCAAAAAATCCCTGGCCTTCGATTTTGATTATGCTTACATGGTTCGGGAGATCCTAACACAGGTAAAGCGCGTATGTACCGATAATGATATTCCGGAACCTAATATTGTGACTGAGTTTGGTTCGTTTACAGTAGGGGAGAGTGGCGGTGCCATTTTTAGCATTCTTCATCAAAAGCAACAAAATGATCGAGAAAAGTGGAACATGATTGATTCTTCCTTTATGACCAATTTACCAGATACGTGGGCCATTAATCAACGTTTTATCATGCTGCCTATTAATCGATGGAATGATGACTACGAGCGTGTTTTACTTGGTGGCTTAACATGCGATAGCGATGATTATTATAACTCTGAACAGCATTCCAATGCTATATACTTGCCAAAATTTGACAAGAATAAAGAATTGTTTATTGGATTCTTTAATACAGGAGCATACCAAGAAACTATTGGTGGATTTGGTGGTTTGAAGCATTGCCTTATTCCGGAACCGAAGCATATTCTTATTAACCGTGATGAAGACGGTAAAATTCAAACTTCGATGTTTAGTCAAGAACAGACAGCATTGGATTATTTACAGATCTTAGGTTATAATGCCTAGAAAAAAAAACAGGTGCTTGTCTCTTTATATTACTATATTTGCATCTTTATATTAAATAAATGTTAGTTGATCGTATTATTCTAAAGGCAAACAAAAAATTTTCTAATTCCATTACGCCTTGGGCTACAAGTAATTGTAATGATTTAGTTCAATTGGCGGATAAAAATTTAGACATAATATCAATCGATAGTTTGTTAATCTTTAACCAAAATCAAATTCTAACACAAGATGTTTCTGATTTACGTGTTCAATTTGATAAGTTACAGAAACCAATTCTTCATATTGACATCAACGGTACGCTCTCTGTAGGAATATCCAACTTAGAATTATGGATTGAGCGAAACAAATGCCGCTCTATTTTGATATTGGGAGCTGATGATCTCGTGAATAATATCAACCTAGAACGTTTTTTACAAAGTATCAATTAAGGTTTAGCGCAAGCTTGCTCCTAAATTCTTTTCAAGATTCATCCGAATTTTCTCCATACAAGTATCAATAACTTGATCGGTTAGCGTCTTTTCAATATCTTGAAAGTGAAACGAAACAGCATAGGATTTTTTTCCATTTTCTAATTTGTCGCCTTCATATACATCGAATAAGTTTACTTTTTTAAGCAATGTTTTTTCCGATTGGAAGGCAATACGTTCTATTTCTTGGTAGTTTGTTGCTTCGTTCAATAACAAAGAGAAGTCTCTTCTTACTTCAAATGTTTTTGGAAGCCCTTTGAATATTATGGTCTTCTTTTGAATGAAATCAAAGAGTACATCCCATTTTATGAGCGCTATAAATACATCGTTTTTTATGCCAAAATTTGATTTTAATTCTTGTTTTAAGGTTCCTATTTCAGCGACAACTTGGTTGTCAATACTGAACGTTAAGCCTTCCGAAAAGTAAGCGCTATTTTCAACAAACGATTCTGATATTTCATCCAAATTGAATCTCGCAAATAGAGAGTAAATAGTTCCTTTTAAAGTGAAAATAGTACTTGGGTTCTTAGTATTATTCCAGTTTTCTACTTCTTGCTTCCCTGAAATTGATAGCGCCAGTTGATTGGTCTGAACATAATTTTCCTTTACTTTATGATAGCTGGCACCAAATTCAAATAATTTCAAATCACTTTGTTGCCTGTTTTGATTATAGACAATCGTTTCACAAAGGCCAAAAATAAGGGTTTGCCTCATCTGACTTAATTCACTGCTCAATGGATTCATGATTTTCACGGGCTCTTCATCTTCAGGAATGTAAGCACTGTAAGATGCTTTACTCAATGAATTCATCATTATTTCTGAATACCCTTTGGCTACTAAGAATTCACTAACTTGTTTTTCGCAATTGTTCTTTGTGACAATTGGAGGAGGGGTAAAGGCGTAATGAAATTTTTCAGGAATTGGAACAGAATTAAATCCAATAATTCGTAGGATTTCTTCCGCTACATCTGCCATTCGATTTACATCGGTTCGATAATTTGGCGCTGTAACTGTCCAACAAGATTCGTTTTTAGTATTGATTTGGAAATCAAGGTCTAGTAGTATTTTTTCAACGGCTACACCACTAAGTTGGATACCAATTAATTTGTTTATTTGCGTTAGGTCAATGTCAATTTTTTTCACTTTTGGCGCATGAATAAGTAGATCATGTGGCCCTTGACTTAGTTGTCCACCTGTTACTTCCAGCAATAAATCGATGGCCCGATTTAAGGCAAAAAAGGTGAGGTCAGGATCGACACCACGTTCAAACCTAAAACTTGCATCGGTATTTAAGTTATGTATTTTGGCTGTTTTACGAATCGTTTCAGCATTAAATAAGGCTGATTCGAGAAAAAGTGTTGATGTAGTGTTGGAAACCGCTGCTTTTTGTCCACCTATTATGCCAGCAAGACAAAGTGCTTCTTTTGCATTGGCGATAACGAGTTCAGTTCCTTTTAATTTGCGTTCAATGCCATCAAGTGTCACGATGGTTTCGTTTACTTCTGCTTGACGAACTTTTATCTCTCCAGAAAGTGCAGCTGTGTCAAATGCATGCAATGGTGTCCCCAATTCATACATGACATAATTAGTGACGTCTACAACATTGTTAATTGGTTTTAGTCCGATTGATTGCAAGGCAATTTTTAACCATTCGGGTGACTCTGCAACGCTTACATTTTCAATAACTGCGGAGCAATAACGACTGCAATTTTCTTGATCAGTATTTGAAACAATTACCTCTTTATTGTCAATTACTTTCTGATTTTTTAGGATAGGCCAATCAATCGATAGTTCACTATTTCGATGATGATTTAGGAATGCTTTAAGGTCTCTTGCTACCCCTATATGTCCCATGGCATCGGATCTATTTGGTGTGAGACCAATTTCAAATTCAAAATCTGGATGTAGTTTTATTACTTCGTTGATCGGTGCTCCAATTGGCGCATCTTCTTCTAAAATAAGAATGCCATCATGTGAGTTTCCAATTCCTAGTTCATCTTCTGCGCAAAGCATACCAAATGATTCTTCACCGCGTATTTTTGCTTCTTTTATTGTTAAAGGGTTATCCGGGCTTGGATAAAGTGTTGTTCCTACCAATGCCACTGCCACTTTTTGTCCGATAGCCACATTTGTTGCACCACAAACAATTTGTAATTGTTTTGTGCCGATAGAAACTTGTGTGATTTTCAAGCGGTCAGCGTTGGGATGCTGGATGCAATCAATAACTTCTCCCACCACAATTCCTTCTAAACCGCCTTTAACTTGCCCAATGGCTGTTGTGCTTTCAACTTCTAATCCTGTATCGGTTAATATCGTTGCAATTTCGATTGCGGATAGTTTGCTATCAAGGTATTTTGCCAGCCAGTTGTATGAGATTTTCATGTTTATAACGCTTGAGCACGAAATTAATCATTCTTATTGAAAATCAAGCTCGCACTAAATGATTTTGAATTAAGACTTGGGTTTAGCGCATCTCGACTCCGCTCGATGCCCTTTGAGTGCTCTGACTCCGCTCGATTCACTAGCCGAGTATCGAGCGCAGTCGAGAGACAAGGCGGATTGGAGTTGAAAGACACGGTTAATTGAATCGTTTCAAAGTTTCGTTTACGCCCTAAATTTTCTTCATTCTCTCTTTACTAATCTAACAACGAAAATCAAAAAAGAACCAATAGAATAAGTTATTGGCAAATTATGGTGTCATACCAAGGAGAATAGCCAACCCAAACCCCATAAGCGCCACCATCAATGTTACTTGGAATGTTGGTAGGCGTTGCAAAAGGATTACCAGCAGAATAAATTTGATTGTATTTCTTTTCAAAGAAACTATATTCAGGCTTGCCTAATTTTGACATTTTAAGTACAACCGTATCGCCTAAATGGAAATCACGTTGATTTGAAATCGAGGTGTCAGCATAGCCCATTGGATTTGAAACGTCAAAATCAAAGGTTAATCCATCAAAGAATTGATCGTTAAAGAAAGGATTAAAATCTTTGGTGTAAATAGGATCTTTCAGGTATTTTAACTCCCATTTATAGGCATCATACTGTCCAGGAGGATCGGATAGTACTCCTTTCATTTTTGCGTAATCTTGACCAGGTGCTGGAGTCCATAAAAGTGAAGTTAATGGAGTTGGTTGCCCGATAGTGGTCACTGAATTATAGGTTTTACCTTCGTGCGTTACCGTTAATGTGTAGGTTTTTCCCACTTCGCCCCAAATGGAGGGGTCTAAAGAAGTATAAGCACATAGATGAAAATTAGCCAATTGGTCTTCGGGAATTCCAAAAATTGATGATGCATAAGCTTCCGAACCAGCAGGAAGGTTATCGGTGCAGAACTCCGTCAAGGTTACCGTATTTGTACCATTAGAAACGGTAACAACTGCTCCAGAAATAAAGCCGTCAATGTATGCTTGTAAATTTGTTGGAGAAAAAATATCTTGGGAAGAGGAGAGGAGAACAATTGGTGGCTGTCCGGTTGTTATACTTCCGTCAACTACAATCGTTTTCACATAACCCGGGATATCAATATTAACTTCTTTCGTGCACGATAAAAGAAGCGTGCTCACAAATAGTAGAGGGAGAATATATTTTTTCATATTAAAATTCAAAATTCCAAGTTACACTTGGTATGATTGGAAATAAGGATACTTGTTTTACGCTAATTTTCACATCTCCAGCAGCAAAGCTACCGTCATTGTCTACATACAAAAAGAAAGGATTGGCTCGGTTATAAACATTGTAAATGGAAAAGGCCCAGTTACTTCGAAATTTTTTCTTCACATCCACCTCTATGTTCGTAACTGGATCGGTATGTTTTTTTGTTGGCTTAGAGTACAAGGTAGCTGAGATATCCAAGCGATGATAAGGCGCCATTCGCGTTGAATTTCGTTCACCATAATTGTATAATAAATTTTGTTCTTGGATATACCAAGAAGTAGGTAACGTAAGGGTATTTCCCGTTGCGTATATGAAAGCCGTGCTAAATGTCCAACGCTCATTTAGTTTGTAGGTACCAACAATACTTAAGTCATGTCTTCGATCATATTTTGCCGCAAATACCTTCCCTTCATTTAAATCTGGAAATGTACGTTCTGTTTTCGCTAATGTATACCCAATCCAACCCGTTAACTTACCTACCGATTTCTTGAAGTAAAACTCAATACCATAGGCTCTACCTGTTCCAAAAACAAGAAGATTATCTGTGTTATCATTTACGTTGTCACCGGGTAAAGCGCCTTCTTTGTATTCGATCAAATTCTTCATTCCTTTATAATAAACTTCGACAGAAGCTTCGTATTTGTCATTGAAGAAATTTCTAAAATACCCAACAGAACCCTGCCATCCTTTTTGAGGTTTCGCCTTATCTGTGGTGGGAAACCAAATATCCGTAGGGAGAGACACAGCGCTCAATGAAGTTAAGTGAACGTATTGGTAATTATAGGAATACCCTGCTTTGAAAGAGCTTTGGTCCGAAATCAACCAACGAAATGACAAGCGAGGTTCCAAACCATGATAAAATTTAAGTAAATCTCCTTTACCGTAAACAATCGCTGTATCTGGTGTACTAATATCACCTTTAATAAAGCGAGTAAATGGCCCAACATGCTGATACATACTATAACGTAAGCCCGCATTAACACGTATTTTATCATTCAAATCAAACTCATCCATTAAATAGATCGCTGACTCATGGCCAAATAGTTTTTGAGCTTCTCCGGTATTAAAAACAACGCTATCTGCCTCCGCTGAAACGCTAGTTGGGGTGAAAGTGTGATAAATGTAATCTGCCCCCCATTTAATTCTGTGCCTAGCATTCGGGAAATATGAAAAATCGACTTTTCCTCCTACATCGCGCACGCCAGAAGCCAATTCAAATCGAAACTGATCTTGTTTGGAACCGAATTTAAACATGTAATCTGAAAAGGTACCAGTAACATTCATGAATAATTTATTCGTAAATAAATGGTTCCAACGCAAAGCTGCTATTCCATTTCCCCATGGCATATCAGCACCAAAACCACCGTCTCTATCCGTAAAATTAAAAACATCTTTGCCGTAATATCCACTTAAAAATATGCGGTCTTTATCGGATAATTTGTAATTAAATTTAGCATTTACATCATAAAAATAATAACTGGAACCAGCAAAAGGAGAAGTATCCGGAATTGCCGCTTTCATGATAAGATCGATATAGGTCCTTCGCCCGGAAATTACGAATGAGCCCCTATTTTTAACCAACGGACCTTCAATCGTAAAACGGGATGAAATGGCTCCTATTCCGCCTTTAATATGAAATCCTTTGTTGTTTCCTTCATTCATATTCACTTCCAATACCGAAGACATTCGCCCACCGTAATTGGCAGGCATTCCACCTTTAATAAGATTTACACTTTTAACCGCATCTGAATTAAAGACAGAGAAAAAGCCAAATAAATGTGCCGCATTATAGACAACGCCCTCATCAAGTAAAACTAAATTTTGATCAGGGCCACCACCCCTTACATAAAACCCTTGTCCACCTTCCGAAATGGAAGAAACGCCAGGAAGTAATTGAATGGCTTTGATAACATCCACTTCTCCCATAAAGGCAGGTAATGTTTTTATTTGATCAATTTGCAATTCAATTTGACCCATTTTTGTTGAGTTAACATTTTCACCTTTTTTGGCGTTCACTACCACTTCTTGAATTTCTTGGTAATTTGCACCTAACTCGTAATTAAAACGTACGTCCTTGGTTAAATCAATTTCTTTTGTGTCAATTGGATACATTGGCGAACGGAATTCTACCTTGTATTTACCTGCCGGAACAGTTAAAGAATAAAATCCATAAGTATTAGTGACCGCTGCCATGTTTAAAGATGAAATTACGACCTTGGCACCAATTAGCGCTTCCCCATTCTTAGAATCTGTTAAATAACCACTTAAGGTTGACCTTGATTCTTGTGCTTTTGCAGCTGTAAGACTAAACAAGAAGAGTAAAAAAAATAGCTTTTTAAACATAAAAATCCTCAATTAATTTCGTGCACAAAATTAAGCTATCTAGCTTAATATTCTGGCTGAAACAATAATTTAATATAGAATCGATAGAAATAAATATTGACTTAATTAAAGAACATTTAAAAACGAGTTAAGTTTTATAAACCTTGGGTATTTTTTGTTTTCGAAAGGAACCATCATTTGCCAATAAGTTATTCTATTGGTCCTTTTTTGATTTCTGCATTGCCACGCTTGAGTGGTAAAAAGTATTTCAAGTCGAGGCTTAGGTAGGAGCCATTAACATCGGCAATAGCTCCAGTACGATAACTTTGGTTGGTGTAAACAGCAATGTATTGAAATAAAGGTTGTAGTGGGATACGAACCGATCCACCTAAATTAAATATACCACTCTTTTTAGTTCGATATTCCACTCCAAAATTCCCATTAATGTCTAATCCAATTTTAGATTTAACATAACCGGTATGCGTTATGGTGTGCAGTCCTCCAGGATAGTTTATGACACCAATATTTGTGGGCTTAAAACCAACAGCCATACCAATAGACGCATTGGCATACCAAGTTTTTGAGAGTTGAATGTAGATTAATGCATTTAATGGAATGTCATACTGAATGAATCCCATGGTATTTGTTCCAGTAATAGATGAATCTACCAGGTCCATTTGAATCGAGAAATTACGTTGTGTAAAATTTATTCCTGTTTCAAATGAAATTAATTTTGTAATACCTGCTCTAACTGTGCCGCCAAATGAATACCCTAAATTTTGTGTTATTGTGCTCGTAAATCCATTTTTGGATACTGTAATTGGGGCATTCCCAATCGCATTACTTGGAAAAACAGCTCTTACATAAATTCCAAAATACGAAGGAAATCTACTTTCTTCTCCTAGTTGACAACATCCAATTATTGGCATTGTTAGGAAGAAAGAAAACACCATGAAATGTTTAAGAGGCACTAGCACTACTTTTTTTTATTTCTAAAATTACGAATTTATCCATTCAGTATTGTATTCCAACGGTTTTCTATGCGCAGATGGCCAGTCAATTGAGGGATAGCCTATATAAAATAAGCCAAGGCATTTGTCTTTTTCACCAAGGGCTAAAAATTCATTCATTTGTGAAGTATAGATTAATTTTGGTGTTGACCAAAATCCCCCTAAACCATAAGCGGTACAACTCAAATGTAAATTTTGAATGGCGCATGCCACTGCTTCGATTTCTTCAATTTCGGGTATCTTTTCTTCTTTTTGTCTTTCCATGCAAATAGCAATTACAACCGACGATTTTAGAGGACGAGAAATTAATTTGGCAAGTTTCAGATCATTTTGTTCTTCTTTTGGAGTTTGTTGGAGATAGGTATTTCCTAAAAACTCACTTAATTTATCCAAGCCTAACTCTGTAAAAACCTTGAAGCGCCATGGCTGTGTATTCCCATGTGTTGGTGCCCATTGCGCATTATTTAATAATAATTCAATTTGTTCTTTATGAACTTTTCGCGGTGAAAACTGCTCTGGATAAATAGTCCGACGCATCCGCATTAGCTCGTTTATTTCTGATAAATTATATTTCATTCGTTGTTTTTTACAAATATAGTATTTGTCCATGAGCAATAATCTTATAACTATACTTTGCCTAATTTGTTTTTATCTTTATCTTTGTCACGTGATTTATCACACAAACGGCTTCGTAGCTCAACTGTATAGAGCACCACATTACGGCTGTGGAGGTTTAAGGTTAGAATCCTTACGAGGTCACAAAAGGAACCCCGACTTATTTAAGTCGGGGTTTTTCATTTTACAGCGCGTTCAAAATGTATTTTGAAAAGCGACGGAAAATGAAAAACCTCAAACTGCGATAGCAGTTGGGGTGCTATGCTTGGGTTAGCCCAAAACGAAACGGATCATGCGCAGCATAATCCCTTAAAACTGTTCAAAATGTATTTTGAAAAGCGACGGAAAATGAAAAACCTCAAACTGCGATAGCAGTTGGGGTGCTATGCTTGGGTTAGCCCAAAACGAAACGGATCATGCGCAGCATAATCCCTT
>JAIPAL010000065.1 GCA_021740085.1 Crocinitomicaceae bacterium | reverse complement strand
CTGTCGTCATTTTACCCCAGGCATCCGATCCATCAGGCGTCATTTGAAGATCCACCGTGATTTTTCCATCGCGTTGATCAAAACCAGTAGATGCTTTTAGTATGTGTGAACCATTCACTTTAGCTTCACCTGATTCAGGAACTTTACACGCATAAAGCATGTACCCCATCTTCTTCGATTTTTTATCTAATTCTTCTGGCTCTGCTCCCCACATAAATCGAACATTTGGTGGAAATGCAGCCATCACATCATTTCTTCGAAGAATACTTTCAACCATTGCTTTATCGCTGATTTGAACAGCACCAATTGAAAAATCCCCGACTGGTTGAATTAAATCAGTCAATCCTTTTTTACCCGTATTTTTTGTATCCGACAAACTTTCTACTTGAACAGAATCAGTAGTGGTTGTATCCTCAGTAACTTGATCCTCTACTTTTTTAGAAGTAGCATCCGCTTTCTCTAATTCTAATTTAAGTTCACTTGGCGCATAGGTTTCAAAGAACTCTAAATTTGCTGTTGATTGTAATTTTTGAGCAACCGTGTTTTCATCTTGTACACCAGGAAGCTCAATATATAGACGGTTATTCGCTCCATCTTTTTGAATATTAGGCTGTGCAACACCGAATTGGTTAATTCGTCGACTCATAATCTGCTCCACTCCATCCATAGAAGATGAAATAAGCGTACGGAAATAAGATTCAACCTGAGCATCTGTTGAGCGAATACCAATTCCTTCTCCTTTAAAGACATAATTCAATGGAAGACCCTTGTTTATTCTTTTGTATTCTTGAATGAAAGCATCTAAAAAATCTTCTTTATTTAATCTCAAAGCCGCTTCAAAAGGCTTACGAAACTTTAAATCACGTGGATTTTTAGCGTAATTTTTTATTAAATCTGGCAAGGAGATTTCCAAGGTAACACTCATCCCACCTACAAGATCAAGACCAAAAGCCAATGACCTCTTTTTTACTTGCGAAAAAGTAGAACCGAAAACTGGATAAACTTCTTTCTCTCCTTTATCACGTAAAATCTCATTTAAATACGCCGCTTTCGCTAAATCAGCACCATCAGCTTCCTTAAAATCTATTTTCGTGTTATTTGAAAGATAGGCAATGCCATTATTCTTAGCAGCCTCTTTTCGCAAAGCTCTAACCTTTTGATCAGCCTTCTTCTCAGCAGCAGCCTCTACATTACTTGCTACCCAAGTAAATGATAATTGGTACAAGCATACCGAAACAAGTAAAACACTTATGAACCAAAAAAATCCTTTATTTCTCATTTAATTATATTTATGTTCGTTTTTTAAGGGAGCAAATATAGCAACTACGATTGGGAAAATCAATAATAATAACTACTATTTAAAAGTGCATTCAGGAAATGCGAAAAACACAGCGATTGATTAATTCAAATCATGGTAAAATCGCACTATCTTTTCAGCAAAATTTTTCCATGTATTATCTAAATTTTGCAACTTAATCACAGCTTCAAATTGTGCTTTTAAATTCGCTTCAAAGTAATGATTTATTGATTCAGCTATCGCTTTCACCTCCAGTTCCTCTATAATTAACCCTGTTTTTTGATGATGAATAGTTTCTGCCAATCCTCCCACATTGGTGGCAATTAGCGGTAATTCAAAATGATTTGAAATACTTGTGATACCACTCTGTGTAGCTGACTTATACGGCAAAACACATACATCAGCGGCGGAAAAATAATCTTTCACCTCATCATCGCCAATATAATTTGTAAATAAACTTATCCGCTCATTCAACTGACGATTATCAATGATATCCTGGTATTTTTGAAAACTACCGTATACTTCACCAGCAACTATAAGCTGAAAGTCATCCGAAAGAAATGCCATTGCCTCTAGTAATAAATCCAAGCCTTTGTAATCCCGAATAATCCCAAAAAACAAAATTATTTTTTTTTCGGCCATTTTCTCCAATCCCAATTTTTGTAAAGCAACCATTCGGGTTGTTTTCTCACCAAATTGATTATAAACGGGATGTGGGACATGAATATATCGCGCATTCGGGACATAAAGCAATAAATCCTTGAGTACTTTTTCAGACATAACAATGAAGCCATCGTTGCGCTTTAAGAAATAGCGATTACACCAATTATCAAAAAAGCGTTTTTCGTGAGGAATGACGTTGTCTAAAACACTGATTCTCTTCGTATTTTTAGTTTGACGACCTAAAACATACCCTAAACTTGGAGCGAAAAATGTCATCCAATATTTAGTGATAATTAAATCGGGCTGCATCTTTTTGATTCTACTTGCAGTTCGAATATAGGTCCAGGGATTTATGGAGTCTAGCCAACGCTTAGATGGAATACTATCTGCGGCGTCATCGGGGCTAACTAATTGTGTTTTTCCAGGAAATAATAGCGACGGATATTGCCTTGAAAAAGTAATCGCTTCTACCTCGTGTTCTTTTTCTATTTCCCTATAAATTAATGCGTTAAACTGAGCAATTCCTCCTCGAAATGGATAAAAAGTAGAAAGAAATACAATTTTCATAACTTAATTTATAGGATCTTTTCCATAGCATCCACCACCACAGAGGAATCAATCGAAAGCATACATGGCGAGTCAAACTGACACGAATTTCCAAAATAACATTGACAAGGCGAAGGTGGACCAACTAAGATACCGCGACCATACAATTCGAATTCAAAAGGATTAAAAATGGTATTCATGAGCACCATCTTTTTCTTTAAAGCAGTCGCAATATGCATCATCATTGTCACTTGAGTTATGATCGCATCACAACAATTGGTTATAGCAATAAATTCTTCCAAGGAAAAGTGACCCGGATAATATGCGTTTGAGGCGATGCTTAAGCGTTCATTCTTAGCATGCTCCAATTCTCCCCCTAAAAAAACAGGGTAATAACCCTTCTCCTGCAAAGACCTGGCAGTTTCCATCCATTTCTCATCCGACCATAAGCGCGTATTCCAACGTGGCCCACATCCTGTATTGAGTCCAATTATTTTTTTTCCCTTGGAAAACTCGGCCAACTTTTTTGTCCACAAGTGAACTTTGTCATGATTTAGATGAATGAGGTATTCTTCCTTATTAAATGTAAAATGGCAAATTTCAAATATTTCTTCCAGGTAACTTTTTGTATTTTCTTTAGACAATCCATCAAAGTAACCGGTCAAAAGTTTGTGCTCGGCAGCGGGCGTACAAGCCGCCAAATGACCATCATTCCAAGTAAATCCATATTTCTCTTGTGCTGAAATCAAGCTCGTTAATAAGCAAGCTTCCTTGTCCTTATCAAGGTTAATCACTACATCAAATTGAGTATGTTGCAAATTGAAAAGCGAAACCTCGTTCAATGATAATAGCTCATCGATGCGATCTTTAGGGAGAATACTGGGACTTAAAGTAAGCCACGTAATATGAGCATTATGGTAGGTAGATCTTAATTTTTCCAAAAGAGGTGTGGTACGAATGACATCACCTAAGGCACCTAATTTAATAAGTAAGATCTTTTTTTCTATTTTTTGATAATGCAGGCAACTTGAACAAATTGAACCATCGATTTTATTGGGTTTACACGGAATACTTCCTTTAAAGTGCAGGCAATCAAATTTGGTATCGTTGTGGTTCATTTGTTAAAAGTTAGGGCAAAAATAATCGAATGCAGACAATTCCCAATTATTAATTGCCGTATTCGATAATATCCATAAATATTTCTTTCCCGAATTTAACATTCAAGGTATCAAAATTCACGATACTTAAATCTTTATACACTTTACGAATCATCCCAATATTGGCAGCATACTCTTCGTATTTGCGCTTATACTCAATCAAATTACGTTCTTTAGCTTGTTCCACACGAACGGTGCTATCGAAATACAAGCTATTGATTGTCTTTCCTTGAAAGATAAAATCGTAATAAGCCTCTTCATTTTCGTAGGCATTAAACTGATTCGTATTCCAAGTTTTTGAACTACTTATGGGAAAAATCAATTTTACTTTTCGCTGATTTTCCTCCACTAATTCAGCTTTGTTATTGTGAATTATGGTAGTCCACAGATCCGTAATTACCCAAGCGCTAAAAATATCAGCACGTTTAGAGCGGTAAAATTTTCTAGCAATTCTCCCTTCATTATCAACGACAGTATCACCAATTAAGGTTTTTAGTTGGTAGTAAATGGTATCGTGTTTTATCACTGCATTTACGTCGTGATTAATTTCCATCACGTCATACACAACATATCTACCAGCACTCAATCCAAAAAAATGTTGATTCAGTGGGATAGGAATAGCATTCACTTGATCTTTTTTACAACTCTGTAAAAAGACAACTAGCATGGCAAGTACGATAACTAAAAAACTATTTTTCATCCGCATCATTATTTTCAAAGATACAAAACTAATTGTTTGGATCTATTCCTTTTTGTTTACAAAATTCTAGGTATTTATCTAATTCTTCTCCTTTTAATTGAACGCCCTTATTAAACATTGTTTTTCCCAATAATTTCCCTTTGGTATCATAACTATACGCCCAGCCTTGCAGTAATCCATTTCTGTAAGTACATCGCGAAATTATCACACCATTTGTATGGAAAGTAAGCCATTCTCCTTCCTTTTTATTCTTTTTGTATGTCCCTTTTTCTTTATTAATTCCTTGAACAAAATACGATTCAAATGCCCCATCCATCATACTATCTTTGTAATTTTCGATAGTTAGCACTTTTTCCTTATCCTCCCCTTGTCCCTCCAAATAATACGTAACTCTGATTCCATTAAGCTTATCCATCAAATAGGTCTCCTTACTAAGAATAAAACCCTGCGCACTGTAATTTGTCCAAACGGAATCTTTTTTCATTTCTTTATAACGCCCTGTGGACATTAGCTGATCATTTTCAAAATAAAACATGGCATCAGACAACTGATTATTAAGTCGATGTTGAATGATCGCTTTTACTTTACCCGACGAAAAATAGTAACGGAATTCACCGAAAGGCTTGTTGTCCTTAAATTGTCCTTGATAAATTGGCACCTTATTGTCGGGATAATACTTTACCCAAGGACCTTGTTTCCATCCTTTTTGATCCACTTTATTGACCTGAGAAAACCCAACAAACGAAAAAAATAAGGTGATTAATAGCGTGTATCTGATCATATTGCTAAAGAAAGATCGTGTAATGAGGCAAAGCGAAAATCGGGCGATGAAAAAATTTCTTCCCCGGATTCAATTAAAACAGTTTTCATACCTAGGCGCTGACCAAATTCAATATCGCTATCCGTATCACCGACCATTATTGATTTAGAAAAATCAATTCCATCAAATTCCTTTTGCGCTTGAATTGCCATGGTAGGATTAGGTTTTCTTGTTGAAAGCGGATCCTCTTTTAGTTCAGTTGCAGCATACACTTTCGAAATAACACCGCCGGACAAACTAATTTGTTCGCACATATGTTGGTGAATTAAATTTAGATCTACTTGCATGATTAATCCTTTACCAACACATTGTTGATTGGTTACAACGAAGATATATTTAAAACAACTACTGAATTTCTCAATTGCTTTTAGCGCGCCCTCGCAAAACACGAATTGATTTTGTTGCAAGACATAATTATTGATCAAACGCTCATTAATAACGCCGTCTCTATCTAAGAAAAGCGTCCAGGAAGTATCAATTAAAAGCCCATGGCTCATAAACCTATCTTCTGAAGGATTAGATAATTATTACGATTGCTAGAATTTCTACCAATGATTTCTGCCAAGAATCCGGTCATAAAAAATTGGACCCCCAAAATCATGGAAACCAAGGCAAGGTAAAACTCCGTTCGTTCAGCAATCAACCTTCCGCCTTCGTGAATAAACAACTTATCAATGCCAAGATAAATCGCTAAAAGAAATCCAATAAAGAACATTAACAACCCTAAAGCGCCAAAGAAGTGCATCGGTTTTTTTCCAAATTTCCCCATAAAAGCGACCGTCATTAAATCTAAAGGACCATTTAGGAAGCGATTTAATCCAAATTTAGTTACACCAAATTTTCTTGCTTGATGTTGGACCACCTTCTCTCCAATTTTATGGAAACCGGCATATTTAGCAAGAGCAGGAACATAGCGATGCATGTCGCCATAAAGTTCGATACTTTTTACTACGGTAAGTTTATAGGCCTTTAAACCACAATTGAAATCATGTAAGTGAATCCCTGTAATTCTTCGTGCTGCCCAATTATAAAGTTTAGTTGGAATAGTTTTTGAAATCGGGTCATGACGTTTCTTTTTCCATCCGGAAACCACATCAAAACCCTCAACCATGACCATATCATACAAGTCTTTGATTTCATCTGGCGAATCTTGCATGTCGGCATCCATGGTGATAACTACTTTTCCAGTAGCCGCCTCAAAACCGGTATGCATTGCTGCCGACTTTCCATAATTCCGTTGGAATTGAACGGCTTTTACAGTTACCCCCTTCTGTTCTAAACCCTGAATCACTTGCCACGAATTGTCAGTACTTCCGTCATCTATAAAAATAACCTCGGTATCCAATTGATGATGCAATACTACACGGGAGATCCATTCGAATAATTCGGGCAATGATTCTTCCTCATTAAATAAGGGGATCACAACGGAAAGATCTTTTTGAATTTCACTCATAGTGAGGTAAAATTAAAATTTTGAACTTGATATGGCAACAAATAAAATAGAATTAATGCACAATCACATTTTCATAACCTTCAAGGTCTGATTTCCGTGAACAAAAATAAACACCTTGTTTTGGAACGAACTTAAATCAAATGTCATGTTTTCGCTATTCACCATATAATTAGCTAATAACTGACCCGTAGCATCAAACAAGCGTAAATCTTGGTTAATTGTTAAGCCAACTAAGTTTACTTTATCATTCATCGGAACCGGATAGGCAAACATGGTAGACTTGTTCATCATTGGCACCTCAGCGACATTACTATTGCTTACTGTAAAGTAATCAAAAGCAGCTTCTGTAATATTCACATTAGGGTCTTCATCTGAAATATGAATGCTAATTTGCATTGAATTAGTAAGTGGCAATAAACCCAACAAAGCAATACTTTTCGATTCCCAAGCCATCGAATTCCCTTGTGGTGCACCCACTTGGTCGATTAAAACAGTAGTCGTTCCATTGGAAGCATAAATTTTTAAGGTATCATCCACTAAATAAGGACCGTAGTAACAATAAAAACCTCGGGAATAATTAAAATATGGATTCGTATAGGCCGATAAATCCATTGGTGGCGATGTTAAAATGGTTTCTCCTTGATCAAGATCATCGAAATCGGGATGCAAGTTAATATCGTTACCAGTAAGGTAAGCAAAGGTGCCACAATCGAAAGAAGCGTCTTCACCTATTGCAGAACCAGAGCTGGTTGGATTTGGAATCCCTCTTTCCCAACTTCCTGTTGTAGCGGCACCAACTATTCCCCACCCAAAATCGAATTCAAAATCATCGTAATAACCAACAGGCAATTCGATGGCTAACACACCCGTGTTTTGATCTATCACGGTATCGAAACAAATGGAACGGTATCCCCACTTGCCCACATGAACGCGATAATTTTGCTGATAATATAAGACAAAATCTTCTTCGCCAATTCCATTTGTAATTCCCTGGTGCTCAATTAAAGGATGAACTAATTTTATTTGAGCGTTGCTTATTAGATTTCCAGTTCCTTGCTCGGTAACAACAACCGTAAGATTGAAAGGTGCGATGGGCACCAATTGCACATCGTGAATGGTAATTTGCCCTTGGAGTAAATTAACGGTTTCAATCACCGGGAAATAACCCACTTTTGAATACTCCACTTGAACACTACCCTGAATTAGCATTCCGGTAGCATAATGTCCATTTAGAGCTGAATAATCGGTTTGATCGTTGGGAAGAATATGTACCGCCACATTTTGCAAAGCTAAGGTCGTATTTGCATCGGTAATGTCACCCTCCAAATAACTCGCTTTTTCGTATTGAGGACCTAGTACAAAAAGTCCATTGGTTATATCAGCCGCCACAGTTGTGCCTGAAGGAAAGAAAGGATACACACCCCAACATCCATCGTAACTAACTGTTTGTCCCACATACGTGTCGTACTGACCAACTTTTATCATGTTGTAAGGATACGTGATATCGTGAACAACAATTCCATCGGAATAATAACTGGTAATCAAGTAATCGCCCATGACATGCGTATTGTGCGGAAGAACTCCCGAACCCGGTGAATTTTGAATGCGATCTACTTCAAAAATGTTTGATGGATCCGAAATATCGTAGGCAGCAATAAACGCACCCGAAACCTCATCAGTAGTAAAAACAAATTGACCGTTGGCTGATGGCCAACTATTGTGTGTGAAACTACTCGGCGTTATTTTTGTCCCTAATAATTGAGGTGTAGCTTTATTGCTAACATCCACAATACTTAAAAAACCGTCATAAACGTGGGACAAATACATCGTGTCATTTCGGACATAACCGTCGTGGCAATACCAATTATCAAAAACACCTACTTCAATTGGCGCCATTGGATTGGTGAAAACATCTAACATTATTACTCCACCATTTCCTCGATTTGCCCCAAAAACGTAGGCGTAGCCAAATTCATCAACAAAACACGTATGCGCAGATTGCCAAGGATTATTAGTTGGGCCAGTATATAGGGTGGTGGTCAAATTAGTTGATTGTGGCAAGGGACCAAGATCAATAATTAGCATTCCATCTTCTGCTTCCGTGGTTACATACGCATAATCACCAAACGATGAAGGATCGCGCCAAATGGATTCGGAACCCGGCAACCAAAACACCTCAACAGGATTGGCAGGATCGGTCACATCTACAATAGAAGTCCCTTTTGACGTTCCAACAAGTGCGTATTCATTTCCCAATTCATCAACGTAGCCCCAAACATCATTTAAGTTTGCAGCATGCAATTGCTGGTAATTAATGTGTGATAAGGAATCAACGTTTAATTGCGCTAACGCTTGGTTGGGAAGGCAAAATAAAAGAGACAAAAATCCAACAAAAAAAAGTTTTTGTATCACTGAGAAAAAAAAGGTAGATGACTTCATAAGACTATAGAATAAAAATCGCTGCAAAAAGTATGATCACTATGATGACTAAATATTGCCATATATCGGGAAAATAGGTTTTAATGGCTTCTTTCCAATTCATTCAGTAAAGGTAGAAAAAAATAACTCAATTAGATTTGGTAAATGCTGTTCAATAGTTGGAAGTGGACTATATTAAATATACTTGAGAAGTCATAAAGTTATCGTTTTCAAATAGCAGCTACATTTATTTTCGGGAAAAAGTAGGCGTTTGAAGCGCGATTATGTAAATTTGCGGTTATAAAATTAATTATGAAAAATAAATTTATAGTTGCTTTGACTGCTTTGTGTTCTAGCACAATGTTTGCTCAAACTAGAATCAATTTCATTGAATATGACTTACCGAATGGTATTCATGTTATTCTCCATGAGGAACATAGCACTCCAATTGCAGCCATTTCTGTGTTATACCATGTAGGCTCAAAAAATGAAAATCCTACCAAAACAGGATTCGCCCACTTTTTCGAACATTTGTTATTTGAAGGAACCCAAAATATTGGAAGGGGTGAATACAGTGAAATTGTAGAAAAAAATGGTGGAACCTTAAATGCGAATACTTCACAAGACAGGACCTATTATTATGAAATTCTTCCTTCTAACCAAGTAGAACTTGGAATCTGGCTAGAAAGTGAAAGAATGTTGCATGCAAAAGTTGATATCAAAGGAATAGAAACACAAAGAAGCGTAGTAAAAGAAGAAAAGAGACAGCGAGTTGATAACCAACCCTATGCTAGTTTTATCACAGAAATGTTTGTGAGAGCCTTTCCTTCTCACCCTTACAATTGGGTTCCTATTGGATCCATGGCTCATTTAGATGCAGCTGAAGAGCAAGATTATGTACAGTTTTATCAAGATTACTACGTTCCACAAAACGCTACCATTTCTATAGCGGGTGACATTGATGTTGAAAGCACAAAGCGTTGGATTAACGATTACTTCGGAAGCATTCCATCTGGGAAAGCAATCAATATTTACAGAGACGCATTGTCAATGAGTAATGCTACCTTTAAAAGTAAATATGGCTTTTCAAAGAAGAAAATAAACCTAGATAACCTTAATAACACAAAGAATAAAAAAGCGAAAGCAATGATTACTGGTTTATCTAACACGCCCATTGAAATCAAAAGAACCACGAAAGATTCTGAGAAAATACGTGGTGTAATCGTTGATACGGTCTACGATAATATTCAATTATCAGGCTTATTTATGGCCTATAAAATTCCGGAACAAACCCATCCAGACAGTTATGCATTAGAATTTATGAATGAGGTATTATCAGGTGGTGCCAGTTCTAGAATTAATAAAACGTTGGTCGAGAAAAAAGAAATTGCTAATTATGCGGCCTCCTTTAACTATGGTTTAGAAGATGGAGGAATGAATATTTTCCTGGCATTGGCCAAT
>JAIPAL010000064.1 GCA_021740085.1 Crocinitomicaceae bacterium | reverse complement strand
GACAAAGGCTATACCTATGGCATCGGGAGTATGTTGGCAGAAATATATCAAAATGGCTATTTTGCCATAATGACACAAGTAGGGAAAGACTTTGTTGAGCAAACAATTGAAGAGATCAAGAAAGAGATTGAATTATTGCGTACTGAATTAGTCGGAGAAGAAGAATTAACAATGGTTCGGAATTACATCATGGGGCAATCTTTAAAAGCCGCTGATGGGCCTTTTGCTATGATGGATTTATTTATTCAGGTAGAAACGGCCAACTTAGATTATTCTTTTTACAACGATGCCATTCATGTGTTAAAAACCATAAGCGCGGAAGAAATAAGATCAATGGCCCAACAATACTTAGTTTGGGATGAAATGCTTGTAATTACGGCAGGACAGCAACTTAATTGACATAAAAGCGTTATGGTTGATGATTATTGTTTTTTAATAGTTCCATGCTAAAATTTCTATCACTATTTTTCTTTCTAATAATCAGTGCAAGCAGCTTCGCATCACATGTAATGGGAGGAGAAATCACCTGGAAATGCGATGGGAACAACAAGTACATTTTTGAGCTCGTTTTTTACCGCGATTGCAATGGCGCAGAAGTAAATACGCTTTCCGAAAACCTTCGGGTTTGGAACCACCCATCGCTTACAGTAATACTTTTACCCTTTGTTTCTCGCATCGATATTTCACCTACGTGCACAGCAGTTTCAGGAGGTCCCACGCCGTTAATTTGCGGTTCGGGGACATCAGGGGGAAACGGAATTGGTGCCATCGAGAAGATTACTTACCGTAGTTTACCCATCGATATTGTTGGTGTTCCACCGAGCCAAGGCTGGGTTTTTACCTATGAAAATTTTGCACGAAGCAACGCATTAACCAATATCACTTCTCCTGCCACCTACGGAATAACCCTTACAGCAAAAATGTTTGCGCATGGCAACGGAGTTGGTTGTACGGATAATTCCCCTTCCTTTTTACAAGCCCCCTATTTTGTAAGTTGCGCAGGAACCCCATTCAGTTACAATATGAATGCCGTCGATAATGACTTAGATTCCTTACATATTGATTTTGGAATTCCTTATAACAATTTCCCTACCGGTGCTTACAACCCACCTTTAAATCCTATTCCTATTCCTTTTGAACCCGGATTCTCCTTTACATCACCTACCCCAAATAGCAGCGTTAATCCATCTAATATTCCAGCAACCATCAACCCTTCGAATGGAGAAATCACATTTAATTCCTTCACCGTAGGGAATTTTGTCGTTAAAGTATTGGTTAAATCCTATCGTCAAGGCGTATTAATTGCCGAAGTAGAGCGGGAAATGCAATTAGTAATCGTTCCTTGTTCAGCGGCCAACAATGCACCGATTTTCACCCCACCATTTGCCGGAGGACAATTTACAACAACCGTAAATGCGGGTGATTTGGTCAATTTTACTATTTCAGTGGTTGACAACGAATTTCTTCAAGATGGCAGCCCACAAAATGTAACACTAAGCGCAACTGGCCCTATGTTTGGGACAAATTTCACCTCTCCGATTGGCTGCCAAATTTCACCCTGTGCCACACTTGACTTAGCATTACCCGTTTCTGGGACGCAACAAGCGAATGTACAGTTTTCATGGCAGACAAGCTGTGACCATTTGGTAAATCAATACGGCGTTGTGGCAGAAAGCATCCCCTATACATTTGTATTTAGAGCACAAGATGATTATTGTCAAATTCCAAAGGTTAATTATGCGACCATTCAAATTAATGTACTGAATCCTGGTATACTTCAAGCACCAAAAATAGACTGCATTCAAAGTGATAATGCTGGAAATGTAATTATTAAATGGACTCCAATCAATGACCCAATTGGGACTTTTGTATCCTACCAACTTTATTCTCTACAAGGTGGTTTATTGGCCACTATTCCAACACTTGCAACCAATCAATTTGCTTTAAGTGGAATAAATTCGATGCAATCTTTTTACATAGGCGTTGTTTCTGGCTGCAATGGAAATGTCACCAAATACAGCGACACCATTTCCAACATTCATTTAAACCTCATCAATCCTGGAAACGGAACAGCTGTTCTTCAATGGAATAAACCAGCAACAGTACCCTTAGCTACATTCGGAAACTATTACCACATTTATCAAGAATATCCTGCGGGAAATTTCACCCTAATCGATTCTGTTCCCTACAATACCACACAATATAAGGATACCATTACCATTTGTAACGCGACAATCGGCTACCAAATAGTTTTACCTAACAATCCCTGTGATTTTCAATCTAACATAGCAAGCGATGATTTTGAAGATATGCTAACGCCATCTATACCAACGATACAAAGCGTAGGATTTGATCCAACAAATAACAATAACTTACTATTGACTTGGAATCAAAATAACCAAGCTGACACCTATGGATACGTTGTTTACACCTTTAATTCGTTGGGCGTATTGTTTGAGCTCGATACCGTTTGGGGAATTGGAAACACCTCCTATTCCTATGCCATTGATCCAAGTCAAGGCCCCTACTCCTATTCGGTGGCTGCATTCGATTCTTGTTTTACTAATGCCGTTCCTATCACCTTTCAAACCTCAGCGAAAAGTCCCATAAATAAAACCATTCAACTTAATGGAGCGATCAACATGTGCCAACAAAAAATTGATTTAAGTTGGAGTGCTTACCAAGGGTGGACGAGCACATCTTATGGAATTTACAGTTATGAAAATGGGGCACTCGTGCTACTTTCAAGCGTTAATAGTAATTCAGCAAGCGTTAATGTAATAGGCGGAAATCATTATGACATTTACATTGGTGCCAACCTTTCTAATGGTCAAATTGCCTATTCAAATCCATTTGGCTTTGATGTCCCGATTCCCCAACAACCCACATTTCATTACCTTAAATTAGCTAGCGTAGCAGCAAACAACGTTGATTTATTTGCTTATATTGACGGCAATGTGGGGGTAAAAGAAGTCATCTTTGAACGCTTGAACAGCTCCAGCGTTTTCGAAGAAATAGGAAGATCAAACGTACAAGGCGACTTAGCTGTATTTACCGATACAGATGCCGATGTTAATTTACAAGCCTATACCTATCGCACACAATACGTTGATAGTTGCAATTCCGCTGGGACTTTTGCCAATGAAGCTACCACCATATTTGTACAAGGGATCGCCGATGAAATACAACAAATCAATTACGTCTATTGGTCGCCATACGTAGGTTTCGATGGTGGAATCGATCACTACGACGTATTCAGGTACAACAAACTAAGTGGCATTAGTCAGTTGATAGCAAATGTAAACCCCAACCAACTCAGCTTTGAAGACACTTTAATCAGCAATGATTTCCCGGGAGAAATTTGTTATTATGTAGAAGGAACTGAAAATATCAATAGCTATGGTTTCGCCGAAGTGTCCCGATCCAACGTTTTTTGTTTGGTATATGAACCTATTATTTATATCCCTAATTCATTTTGCCCAAGCGGCGTGAACACCGTATTTTTACCCATTTTAACCAATATTGATCCAACAAATTATAGCATGTACATCATGAATCGGTGGAGCAATATTATTTTCGAAAGCAACGACATGAATGTAGGTTGGGACGGAAAGATTAACGGTGGAAAAGACGAAGCGCCCAATGATAATTACCTTTATGTCATAAGCGTTCAAGATGCCGGTGGCCGACAAATAACCAAACGTGGATTTGTTACTTTAATACGCTAAATGAAAAAGATCTTACTAATTCAGACCGCATTCATTGGCGATGTCATCTTATCAACTCCATTAATTGCCAACTTACACAAGCAATTTCCTAACATTCAGATAGACTATTTGGTAAAAAAAGGAAATGAGGAATTGCTCATTGGACACCCAAATGTGAACAAGGTATTTATTTTTGACAAAAAAAATAAATGGGTAAGCCTAAGAGAAACTATTCGTCTCATTCGTCAGGAGAAATACGACACAATCGTTAATTTACATCGCTACGCAAGTTCAGGATTAATTTGTGCCTTATCAGGCGCGAGGCAAAAAATAGGATTCAAAAAAAATCCATTTTCTTTTCTGTATTCAAAATCATACAAGCATACGATTGGAAATGGAGAACATGAGGTGGATCGCAACCTAAGCTTAATCGCTTCCTTTTGCGACATCACCATTAGAAAACCAAGTCTTTATCCATCCAACGAAGATTACACTTTCGTTTCAAAATTTCAAGACACCGCTTATTATTGCTTAGCGCCTGCATCGATATGGTTCACCAAACAAGCACCCATTGCTACTTGGTTGCAGTTAATTGAAAAATTAAGTGACGCTGATCATGCGATTTTTTTGATGGGAGGACCTAACAACAAAGCACTTTGCGACCAAATCATCTCAGAATCGACCAAAGAAGTAAGATCATTAGCAGGGGAGTTAAGCATAATGCAATCCGTTGCCTTCATGAAAAACGCAAAAAGAAACTTTGTGAATGATTCAGGTCCGCTTCATTTCGCAAGCGCCGTAAACGCGCCTGTCACGGCATTTTTCTGTTCCACCATACCTGCATTTGGTTTTGGTCCATTATCCGATGATTCAAAAATAATAGAAGTGGCTGGATTACCTTGCCGACCCTGCGGCCTCCACGGACACAAAACATGTCCGGAGGGTCATTTTAAGTGTGGTATTGGATTGGAGATTTAATGGAAAGCCAAGTTTAGAGTTATTTACCCTGAATTTTCATTGAACAACTAAATTTCGAATAAAAATTAACATGTATTCGAAGTAAATATGGGTAATAACTTGTGCGGGTTGATTTCACTAATCCGTTAATCAAATATATTTTTTTCAAGTAACCAGGTAAAAACATTTAAGTGTATTATCCCGCTTCGATTTTGTGTAAAAGAATCTGTCGTTAGTAAATATTTGGGATAGTTGTCTTTTATTTTTTCTAAAGAGCCAAACTCTCGTTCTATGGTGTTTTCGGTGTTCATTTCCCACGCAACCTGATAATACTCAATGTCACCTGTTGGAGATTTACAAACAAAATCAACTTCGTTGTTGCGTGTGGTACCTGTCCAAATTTTATTACCTCTACGAAGGAGTTCGAGATAAACTATGTTTTCTAGTATGTGCCCTCTGTCTGTGTTTCGTTCTTTACCAACCAAAATATTAAGCAAGCCAACATCAACTAAATAGTATTTTTCTTGCGTTGCTAGTTGTTTTTTTCCTTTTAAATCGAAACGATTTACTTTATAAAAAATAAAACTCGCAACTAGGTATTCTAAATATTTTTCGACAGTGGTATTATGTATACTTTGTCCATCTTGTTTTAAAGACTTTGAAATATTTCCTGGAGAAAGAGGATTTCCAATGTTAGATGCAATAAATTTAGTAATATTTCCAAATGCTCGTTTGTCGTTTATTTGGTGACGCTGTGTGATGTCTTTTTCCACAACTGTTGTGTAAATTGCTTCTAAATATTCGTATATTTTATCATAACCTCCTTCACGTAAATCCACACCTTTTGGCAATGAAGTTTCGTTCACATAATCAAAAAATAGTGCTTCGTAATTTAGATACTTATTTGAAATGTCAATGTTTCTAGCCCTTAAGTATTCATTGAATGAAAAGGGTAAAATGGATATTTCAATATAGCGACCACTTAAAAGCGTAGCTAATTCACTCGATAACAAAAAAGCGTTTGAACCAGTAATGTAAACGTCTATATTTCGTTTTACGAACAATCCGTCAACTAATCGCTCAAATTCCTTTACGTTTTGAACTTCGTCCAAAAATACATAACAAGGTTTTGACAAATCTAAGCGACTAATGATGTAATTGTACAAAGCATCAAGGTCAAATAAAAACCTACGAAGTTCAAAATCTTCAAAGTTTAAAAATACTATTTGTTCAGCTTGTACTCCCATTTTCAAAAGGACTTGACGGTATAATTCGAACAAGGTACTTTTACCGCTTCTTCTCAAACCACTTACAACTTTAATAAGATCTTTGTCCTTATATGCTAATAATTTGTTAATGTAATCGGTACGATTGGTGAAATTCTCCATAATCAAATCTACTAATTAAATCATTAAAACTTGCATAAATTGCATTTTTTAATGATTTAATATTAAGTATTGAATATTAATTTGGGACGATTTCCTTAAATTATAAATCGAAAATAATTGAAATTACCCATTTACCTTGCTGACCCTGTGGCCTCCACGGACACAAAACATGTCCGGAGGGTCATTTTAAGTGTGGGGCATTAGCATTAGAGGATTAGTCATTTCGCCTCCGCCATGGCGGATCGATACATCCACCTTCGGTGGACACTCGATTGGTGATGGCGTTTTGTGGAATTAGGATCCTTATTCCGCTTCCGCCTTGGCGGATCGGTACAATCGCCCATGGCGACCACTCGATCGGCGGAATCACACAGCCAGCGGCGTTGTGTTTTACTCCATCTCCACTACTCGTTCTACGGTGCCATCTTCGTAAATGAAAAGCATAACCGTGTTTTTTCGACGCTGAATAATTTTGCCATTGAGGTCGGTAATTTTGACTAGAATTTTAGTGGCTGTGCCCAATTCATGGATTCCCGTAAAATTTAAGGTGAGGTTAAGTGTTATGGTACTGTCGCATCCATTAGCTGCAGCAATAACTTGCGTGTAGGTACCGCTTTGGGTATAGGTTTGTCCGTTTAGGGTGTAGGAATCCAGGGCAGTTTGTGTTAAAGAACTTGCCGCATTTTCTAGCACGGAAACAACTACGGTATCCGATCCTGTACAACCCAAAGAATCTGTTCCGTTTACTACATAGGCATTGCTCTGTGTTGGCGCAAAAGGCGCTCCATCAACCACATTATTATTCCATTGGTAGTTGGCTCCTCCGGATCCGTTTAGGCTTACGTTATCTCCAGCGCAAATGCTTTGGTCTGCCCCAGCAGATATTGCTTGACTTACATTGTTCACCTGGCTTTGATAGAGATTTTGTATTTCACATGCTGTAAGTGCACGATTCCAAATGCCGATGTCATCGAGGGAGCCATCCACTCTATTATAATTATAAGCTCCAAATGCACCAATCTTCAAATTATCTAAAGTTTGATTAATTGGTTGAATTGCCGGAATTGATTCAATCAAATTACCATCAAAATAAAATTTACATATTGAATTTTGTGATCCATCATAATTATGAGTAACCACAATATGTGTCCATTGATTGAGTTGTGGTAAATTATTCGTAGCAAAAAAACCAGCAGCTCCAGTATAGTAGAAATATACTTGGGAAGCATTATTGGCGAATACAAAATGATGATTATTACTTTGATCTGATTTGTTAATCCAATGATTATAACCAGCTTGGCCTGGCTCATTGTAACTCACTAATTTTACCCAAATTGAAATCGTAATGTTGTATAAAGAATTTAAACTGCTAGAGTTATTTACATTTATTTCATTTATAAATTGCCTGTTGAATGAAAATGCACTATTTACGTTACCAAATCGATCTATTGCAGAGTTTACATTATTCACCGTTCCATTATTATTGTTACCACTTTCGTCGTTGGCATTGCCGTTGAAAGGCCACCAGCCCACTAGGCCGTTTGTGGGGACGTAGTTAGGGACTTGTGAATAGGCGTTTAAGCTTAGAGTGAGAAGGATGAAGATTTGTAGTGTTTTTTTCATAATTATTATTTTTTTTTACTATTCCCGCAACCTTGATATTATTCCGCTAATCGAGTGGTCGCCATGGGCGATTGTATCGAGAAGGGCGGAATCACTCGGCCAGCGGCGTGTTTGTTATTCCATCTCCACTACTCGTTCTACAGTTCCATCTTCGTATATGAAAAGCATAACCGTGTTTTTTCGGCGGGGGATGGTTTTTCCGTTGAGGTCGGTGATTTTTACTAGGATTTTTGTGGCTGTACCTAAGTCATGGATTCCCGTAAAATTCAAGGTGAGGTTAAGTGTTATGGTACTGTCGCATCCATTTGCTGACGGAATAACTTGCGTGTAGGTACCACTTTGGGTGTAGGTTTGTCCGTTTAGGGTGTAGGAATCTAAGGCGGTTTGTGTTAGGGTACTTTGAGCACCAAGTTGGGAAAGATAAAGGTTTTGAATTTCACATTCGGTTAAGGCACGGTTCCAGATGCCGATGTCGTCGAGAGAGCCATTTAAAAATTGCGGGCCACTGGGTATAGCTACTGTTGGATGTTCTACTCCAAAAAATAAGCCACCACTATTATCATAATTCTGAATGTTTGGATTTACGGAACCAATTGTTGCTAATATTCCATTAACATATATTCTGATTGTAAAATCTTGGGCGTTGAAAACAGCGATAATTTGATTCCATAAGTTCAAAGTAGGTATACTTGGAGAAATGATTATGGCATTATTTGTATTAGGATTTCCAGCAGAAAAAAAAGCAATCCCTGAATTCTCATACCTTAGAGCATAACTATTTAGAGCATTAGGCCATACCGTAATTTGATTTCTTGTTACTAAATGCTGGAACGGATTACCTCCCAATCTATTAGCCCAGCAGGCAATACTAAAAGACCCTATTCCAACATTAAATAAAGGGTTAAAAGCACATTCAATCCAATCATTCCCATCAAACCCATAAGCCTGATTCGCGTTCCCAAATCGATCAGTTGTCAATGTCGCCCCATTCACCGTTCCATTATTCCCATTGCCACTTTCGTCGTTGGCATTGCCGTTAAAAGGCCACCAACCAACTAGGCCGTTTGTGGGGACGTAGTTAGGGACTTGTGCATTGGATATTATTGAGAAACCAATAATTGCAATAACTAAAACTAATTGTTTACTTATGTTCATTCTTCTTAAATTTTAAAGATTAGGAATCAAAATTCCAATTAATCCATAAATGCTACTAAAGAAATCAAGATATTTACGTTAATTACCCTTTTTTACTGCTTTTTCCATGATTTTGGCATGTAGGGTTAAAAGCTTCATGCGCTTATCAATTGGATTGGGAGCTTCTGTGTATACCGAGGTTTCGGAGAGTTGATGCAATCTAGCCATATCAGTAACAAACGTTTTTAGTAATAACTCCCTGCGCTTTTTCATAGTTTCGATAGATAAGTGCTCTGCATTCACTAAGTCATTCAAATCCGATAATTCCAAGATTCCATGGCGCTTGAACACCCACAAATCCAATAATTCACTTGACGATTGAGCGATAACGTATGAAACAGGTAGCTTATTTTTTCTGATAAAAATTCGATATATCAAAAATGAGCTTACTAAAAAAGTTAAAAGAATAAGCGTGAAACTAAGATATGGTAAACCTTGGCTAGGAACAGATTTAATTATTAAATCACTTTTCCCAATCAAAAATTGCTTCCTAAAATCAATTTCATCGTAAATTGTTAGTGTACTTGACAGAGTGTTAAAATTTTCTCGAGATAATAACTTAAGATATTTGTTTTTGACCTTTAAAAATTTGAATCCAGATTTATTTACACCATCTGAGTATCGATAAATTTTGTTATTTTTAAAATCATACTCCAAAATATAACTGAAATAATTTAAACTATTCGAAGAAATATATAAAGAAGGAGAATAATCAGACTGGCCTTCTAGCGTCCATTTTCTATTCTTGAAATTAAACCGCCACAGATTGTTATTGATAGGACGGGAGAAAGATTTAACATTAGGAATAAAGACATATAAATTTTCATCGTCTTTTGTGTAGGGGAAAAAGCTTGCTGGTGGCATATTAACGCCTTCGTCAGCAATGGACCACTCCTTTGAAGTAATATCAAATTGGGTAATAAAATTTTTGGACGAAAAAAGTCCGTAACCACCAAATATACTAGGAATGCCATGATTTAAGAAATAGGCTCCGCCAAACTGATTTTGATGATGGAATGATTTGTCAATTCGCACAATGGAATCATTTCGTAGCTGCAATACAAAGCCGCATCCCCTATCTACAAAATAAATGGGACTGCCTTTCTCTGACAGAGGAACGTACTCTGTCAGCAACTGATTAAAGGTAACTTGCTTATCCAAATGCAACGGACGACGAATCATTTTTTTGTTATCCAATGAAATCATCATTATAGATGTGCTGTCATCGATAACACACAATTTATCGTTTTCGTAATTGTAAAATATACAAGGATTGGGGTTTTTGAACCGAAAAGTTTGAGTAAAACAAAAATGGAAGGATACTACAAAGAAAAATCCAAGTGCTAATTTCATTAGTTAAAGTTACTATACCTTCAGGTATCTTGCTCGAAAAATTAAGGAATACCCTATTTTTACCCTATTTTCACCTGTTATTTGGTGAATTTTTATTCAACCCTTTTCAGGGTTGTTATTCGTATTTAAGCCTGTCAGGCTTATTGGATTGATTGTAGATTGTATCTCTTACTGATATTTAAGCCCGTCAGGCTTAGGTTGATGGCATATTGTACCTCTTAATGATATTTAAGCCTGTTAGGCTTAATGGATTGATTGTAGATTGTATCTCTTACTGATATTTAAGCCCGTCAGGCTTAGGTTGATTGTACCTATTGATCCTTTTGTTATCCCGAAGGGATTAAACATGAATTGCACAGCATTTTTTGCTGTGCGATTGGAAGAAATGGAT
>JAIPAL010000010.1 GCA_021740085.1 Crocinitomicaceae bacterium | reverse complement strand
ATGTTTATGCACCTAAAAGCGGTTGAAGCCATGTTGCATGAAGGTGAATTACCCTGTAATGTAAAATTCATGATCGAAGGAGAAGAAGAAATTGGCAGCGAAAACCTAGGGGTTTTTATTAAAAATAACAAGGATAAATTGAAGGCGGATATAATAATTGTTTCGGATACAGGAATGCTGGCCAACGATGTTCCATCAATTACAACCGGGTTGAGAGGACTAAGTTATGTGGAAGTTGAAGTGGTAGGACCCAACCGCGATTTGCACTCCGGTTTATATGGTGGATGCGTGGCTAATCCAATCAATATACTTTCAGAGATGATTGCGTCATTACACGATGAAGAAGGAAAAATAACGATCCCTGGATTTTATGATTCCGTGATAAATCTTTCGGATGAAGAAAGAGCAGAAATGGCCAAGGCTCCCTTCTCACATAAGGATTATTGTTCAGCACTTGATATTGAAGATACATTTGGGGAAAATGGATACTCAACGATGGAACGGGGTTCTATCCGCCCAACCTTAGATGTAAATGGTATATGGGGTGGATATATCGGTGAAGGAGCGAAAACGGTTATTGCGTCGAAGGCAAATGCTAAAATTTCCATGCGTTTAGTTCCTAATCAAGCACCAGAAGAAATAACGGATTTATTTACTAAGCATTTTCAATCCATTGCACCGAAAGGTGTTAAGGTGACTGTTAAACCTCATCATGGGGGAGAATCAGCTGTGACACCAATTGATTCAATTGGATATAAAGCAGCTAGTTTAGCGTATGAAAAGACCTTCAATAAAAAACCTATCCCAGTTAGAAGTGGTGGGAGCATTCCAATTGTTGCTATGTTTGAAAAGGAACTTGGATTAAAAACGGTGCTTATGGGCTTCGGTTTAGATAGCGATGCCATTCATTCCCCGAACGAACATTTTGGTCTGTTTAATTTTTATAAAGGTATTGAGACCATTCCTTATTTTTATTACTACTTTAATCAATTGATCAATAAATGAAAAAGGGATTGTTTTTCGTTGCTTGGCTGCTCATTCTAAGTGCCTGTTCTATTTATAAAGAACCCGAATTCAAAGAATTGAATGGATATAAATTAACCGAAATGGATGGAAATAATATCCGATTTAATGTTGATGGAATTATTTCAAATCCCAATTGGTACGCGATAAAAATAAAAAAATCAAGCTTGGATATTTACATTGAAAATAAAAAATTCGGGGTGATATCGCTCGACAACAAAATAAAAATTAAATCAAAACGAGATAATAATTTATCCGTTCCTATCTCATTAGTTTTGGAGCCCGGGTCAATGGTAAAGATGATGGGCATGGCATTTCGCGATTCGATTTCAATGGAAATAAAAGGACCGTTAAAAGCCGGAGTTTTTTTTATTAATCATAAATTCCCGGTTCAATTCACGAAAAACTTTTCAAGTAAAGCCATTATTAAAAACCTATTTACAAGTCCATAACTATGTTGTCTGTTGATTCACCAAAAAAACTGTTTTTATTAGACGCCTACGCATTAATCTATCGGGCCTATTTTGCCTTTGTGAAAAATCCACGGGTCAACTCAAAAGGAGAAAATACTTCGGCGGCATTCGGTTTTACCAATGTCTTGATTGATATCATTAAAACTGAAAAACCGACCCATATTGCCGTTGTTTTTGATCCTCCAGGAGGCTCAACCCATCGCCAAGAACAATTTGAAGCTTATAAAGCACACCGAGAAGAAATGCCTGAAGACATTCGGTCCATGATTAAGCCAATCAAACGAATCGTTGACGCATTTAATATTCCGCTTTTGGAAATTGCTGGGTACGAAGCGGATGATCTTATTGGCGCATTAGCTAAAATAGCTGAGACCAAAGGTTTTGTTACCTACATGATGACTCCTGATAAAGATTATGCCCAGTTAGTCACTGAAAAAACGTTTATTTATAAACCAGGAAGGAGTGGAAATCCGGCTGAGATATTGGGTATAAAAGAAGTTTGTGAAAAATTTGAAGTGGAGCGGCCCGAACAAGTAATTGATATTTTAGGCTTGTGGGGAGATGCGGCCGACAACATTCCTGGTATTCCTGGTATTGGTGAAAAAACCAGTAAAATTCTCATAGCCAAATACGGTTCTATTGAAAATTTGATTGCCAACGCTCATGAATTAAAAGGAAAACAACAGGAAAATGTTATTGAATTTGCTGAACAAGGATTGGTTTCAAAAATGCTGGCGACAATTATCACCGATATCGATGTTGAATTCGATGAAGATAAGTTAATAATGTGCGATGTCGATGCCGACAAAGTTAGAGATGTCTTTACAGAATTAGAATTTAGAAATTTAACCAAGCGAATTCTTGGTGAAGAGGAGGTTACGCAAACGGATTTCGCACATCCTAAAAATGGGACTACGGAACAATTAGATTTGTTTGGTATGCAAAGTATGATCGAAAAACAGGAGCCCGTTGAAACGGCTAATTACAAAACGATTGTTTCTGAGAAACCGAGCTATCACTTTATTAATACACAGGAAGAAAGAAACGAATTGTTGGCCATCTTACTAACACAATCACAGGTGTGTTTTGATACCGAAACAACAGGAATTGATGCCTTGCATGCAGATTTAGTTGGCATTTCTTTTTCCTATAAGGCAAGGGAAGCTTTCTATGTACCCGTTCCTAAAGAGTTTGAGGAAGCGAAAAAGATTGTCGCCTTTTTTACGCCTTGTTTTGAAAACCTGGAAATCGAAAAAATTGGACATAATATTAAATATGATTTAAAAGTATTACAACGATATGGTATAAAGGTACTAGGACCGACCTTCGACACCATGATTGCCCATTATTTAATTAATCCGGAAGCCAAACAAAGCATGGATTTCCTTGCTAATTTCTACCTGAATTACCAACCCATTTCCATAGAGACGCTGATAGGAAAGAAAGGAAAAGGACAGGGGAATATGGGCGACATGAAACAGGAAGAAATTTCTGATTATGCCTGCGAAGATGCCGATATTACCTTGCAATTAAAACAGGTGTTGGAACCTCAAATTCAAAAGCCACATTTAGCTGATTTGTTCTATAAAATGGAAATGCCCTTAGTTGAAGTACTAAAAGACATGGAATTTGAAGGGATTACAATCGATGTGCCAGCGCTAAATAGTTATTCTAAAGAATTAGACCTGATTTTAATTGAGCTTGAAAAAGAAATTAAAAATGATGCTGGGATGGATTTTAATCTTGATTCTCCCAAACAATTAGGCGAGGTGCTTTTTGAACACCTAAAAATTTCTTCAAAAGCAAAAAAGACGAAAACTGGGCAGTATGCTACGGGCGAAGATGTTTTACAAAAGCACGAAAAAGACCACCCAATCATACCCAAAATATTGGAATACCGTCAACTTCGTAAATTAAAATCAACCTATGTTGACCCATTACCAATGCTTTGTGATCCTGTTGATGGGAGGATTCACACCAACTTTATGCAAACCGTAACCGCAACAGGTAGATTAAGTTCAAACAATCCAAATCTTCAGAACATACCTGTTCGTTCAGCAAAAGGCCGGGAAATTAGGCGAACATTTGTTGCAAGGGATGCTGAATATAAATTAATGGCCGTTGATTATTCTCAAATAGAATTAAGAATAATAGCGGCTCTTAGTGAGGACGAAACAATGATTTCAGCTTTTAAATCGGGCCTTGACATTCACACCGCTACTGCTTCCAATGTATTTAAAACCCCATTAACAGAGGTGACAAGAGATCAGCGTAGCGCCGCCAAAGCAGTAAATTTTGGGATTATTTATGGACAATCCGCTTTTGGTCTTGCACAAAATCTTTCTATTTCTAGAACAGAAGCGAAAACAATCATTGATAGTTATTTTGAGCAATTTAAAACGATTAAAACCTATATGGAAAAAGTGGTTTCAGATGCTCGGGAGCTCGGCTATGTTGAAACTATTATGAAGCGCAGAAGGTATTTACCAGACATTAATTCTACCAATGCAATTGTCCGAGGATTTGCAGAAAGAAATGCGGTCAATGCGCCGATTCAAGGGTCTGCCGCTGACATTATTAAACTAGCTATGATTGCTGTTCACAAAGCTATGAAATCCGAAAATGTGAAGTCTAAAATGATTCTTCAAGTGCACGATGAATTGGTTTTTGATGTGCATGTGTCTGAAGAAATAATGATGCAATTACTGGTAAAATCAGCGATGGAAAATGCGATTGACCTGATCGTTCCGATGGAAGTAGAATTAAAACTTGCACAAAATTGGTTGGAAGCTCATTAAATTACTGCTAAGAAAAAACAGAGTTTTATTAACTTTATTTTCGTTCTTGCTTTTTGCTTGGAATAAACCCATTTATGATTATCGAAGTAAATATGTTGAGGCCAACCAAGTAATTCAATATACTAAAAGTTGGATGGGTCTTCATGTTGAATGAGGAGTTGTTACAAAAACAAAATTTACGCTAAGTGGCGGGTGTTTTGGCTTAAGGGAATAGCTTCATTTACAAGCACTGGAAATTAAATAAAATGATAGAAAAACACATTGAATTAGTTAATTTTGACAAATGAATAAGAAGAAGGGAATTGCCATTTTAGGCTCCACAGGGTCCATTGGAACACAGACATTAGAGGTTATTGAAGCTTATCCAGACTATTTTGATTTACAAGTAATCACGGCTAATAATAATGTTGATTTACTGATAGAACAGGCACTAAAGTTTCATCCCAACACGGTGGTTATTTCAAATGAAACTCATTATAAAAAGTTAAAAGAGGCCTTGTGGAATGAAGACATACATGTTTATGCTGGAGAGGACGCGCTGTGCCAAGTGGTTGAGTCTACAGACGTTGATATTGTACTGACCGCCTTGGTTGGCTATGCGGGCTTACGACCAACCATATCAGCAATTAATGCAAAGAAATCTATTGCCTTAGCCAATAAAGAAACATTGGTGGTTGCAGGTGAATTAATCACTCAACTGGCAAAAGAAAATGGCGTGCCCATCTTTCCTGTAGATTCGGAACATTCAGCTATTTTCCAGTGTTTAGTTGGTGAGTTTCATAACCCAATTGAGAAAATTTACCTAACAGCATCCGGAGGACCATTTCGAGGATATTCTATCGATCAACTATCAAAAGTAACCTTAGAACAAGCATTAAAACATCCGAATTGGTCGATGGGAGCAAAAATAACCATCGATTCTGCTTCTTTGATGAATAAAGGATTAGAAGTGATTGAGGCCAAATGGTTATTTAATCTACAAAGCCATCAAATAGATGTAATTGTACACCCACAATCAATCGTTCATTCCCTTGTTCAATTTGAAGACGGTAGCATGAAGGCTCAAATGGGTTTGCCTGACATGAAATTACCCATCCAATTTGCCCTTACCTATCCCCAACGTTTAAAAACTGATTTTCCTCGTTTTAATTTCATGGATTATCCTAATTTAACCTTTGAACAAGCTGATAGAAATGTCTTTAAAAATTTAGATTTAGCCTACCGAGTGATGGAAATGAAAGGCACCGCCGCCTGTGCTTTAAATGCAGCAAATGAAGTGGCTGTAGCGGCATTTTTAGACAATAAAATTTCATTTTTATCTATTTCCGAGTTAAATGAACACGTTGTAGAGGAAATGACAAATATCCTTTCCCCAAAATACGATGATTTCGTTCGCGTAGACCTAAGCGCTCGAGAAATCACACATCAAAAAATAGAGCGTTTATGAGCATTCAAAACCTATTCGTTTTTTTTATGAGTGTTTATTTTATCGCAAGTTGCCAGTCCTATCACATACAGCTGCATGGTGACATTTATAAACCCTATTGCGGTGGAGCAAGACCTACAGAAGAGCAAGAAAAGGGTGTCGTGATAGCTGCTTCGAATCGCATTTATGATGTTTTTGACTATTTACATAATCCAGATAAAGTGCTTAAAAAAATTGAGCTGGATAGTAATGGGAATTGTTTTGGTGAGTTTAAAGTAGGGTATTACGCATTAAAACAAGTAGAAAAATCGTGGTCAACAGAAACCTTAAAAAAGTATTATTCAGTAAATGACACCATTAACTATCGCTATGCTGGTGATAAAAAAATTACCCTTTGGAAAGAACAATTAGATTATGTTTTTGAAGTTAAGAAAGAAACACCAAAAAATGCCTTTAACTTTGTTCTCAACGAAAAGTGTTTTGTTGGCTTAAATCCATGTTTTGAATATATTGGGCCAACACCTAGATAGCAAGACTAATTAAGCGGTTTCTCCTCCAAATAATACTCATTGGCAACAAAATAATCTATCATCGCTTCTTTAATAAGGTGCTGTTGTTCCCTGTCGGTAATAGCAGGAATCGCTTTTAACACCTTAAAATGTGGCCAATTTTCTTTGTCACGCCCTTCAAATTGGTAATAGCCATATGGTTCTAATAAAGTGCAAATGGCTATATGAAGTAAATCTGTTTTTTCCGCTTTCGTATAATTTTTATGCCCTTGACCCAATTCATTCACCCCTATCAAAAATAAGATTGCTTGGACATCCATTCCACCTCCAAAAGTCAGCTCAAGATGAGTTTTTAAGGCATTAAAGCGTAATTCAATATCGTAATCCATAGTACAAAAGTACAAAAGATAAAGTGATCATTAAGGAAAGGTCTAGGAGAACACGAAATCTAAATTCCATAAAAATTAATCAAAGCCGTTAAGCTTTTCACTTACAATTCGGTCGAGGTACAGTTTTTCGACCTTGGCTCTAGCCCATGGCATGCGTCTCAAAAATTTTAAACTTGATTTTACACTAGGCTCGTGACTAAAACAATTTATAGGAATAAAATAAGCGAGCTTCTCCCAGCCAAATTTTTCATGGAGTTCAGTGAGCATTTTCTCTAGCGTTATCCCATGCAAGGGATTATTCGATTGGTCTTGTGGTGTTGGCATCCTAATATATACCGACAAGATAAAAATAATTATTCATTTAACTGAATTACGAATTTTATTGACAAAAAAAAGGGGCGAAAAAATCGCCCCTTTAACTAGGTGTTGATATCCTTAATTTCTAACTATTCTGATTGTTTGGTTCTCTCCTTTCACAGTGAAGTTCAAGAAATAAATACCAGCGTTTAAGCTCTCAATATTGATGCTACTTTCATTGCCTTTTAATGACATGACTGTCTCACCCATAATGTTTGTAATGTTGCTCAAGATTGCTGATGAATTAGCCACAACTGTCAAGTTTCCATTAGATGGGTTTGGATAAACCGATACCACCTGGCTTGATATATCTTCGATACCAGAAACACAAGCAGCGCAAGTATTATAACATACAACGCCTAAATCAGCTATTCCAGCAACAGTATATGAACGATTCGTAAATCCTCCATTTGTTACTGTGCAAGGCTCACCACCAACAAATTGCTCTTGACCATTCCAACCATCTAGGGTGAACTTATATTCGATTGAACCATTTGGTAATGGAAGAGTAACCTCCCAAATTCCATCCATGTTGGCATCCGTCATTGGATTACACGCTCCACACCAATTGTTGAATGTTCCATTTATGAAAACACCTGTGTAAGGCAGACCAACATAATTAGCCATGTCTACTTTGAAAGTAACATTGCTAGCACAAGCGGTACAACTGTTATAACAAACAGTGCCTAAAGTAGCATCGCCAGTAACAGTGTATGAACGATTTGTAAATCCTCCATTAGTAACGGTACAAGTCTCACCACCAACAAATTGTTCCTGACCATTCCAACCATCAAGGGTAAACTTGTACTCAATAGCTCCAGCACCAATTGGAACTGTGGCCTCCCAAACGCCATCCATATTTGCATCTGACATTGGGTTTGAAGTACCATTCCAACCGTTGAATGTTCCGTTAACAAATACCCCAGTATATGCAGGGCCAGCATACTGACTCATATCTACTTTAAATGTGATATTTGGTGTTGGAGGGTTAATAACTACCGTTTTTTGATAAACAAACTGCCACCATCCTGGACCAAAATTAATTTGAACAGTCATGGTATTTCCTCCGTTAGAGAAAAGCACGTTGTAAGTAATAGAGGAAACTGCTCCAGCAGGACTTGTGAGCTCACCGGCGTTGTGTACTTTCGCCAAGCCCAAATGAGCGCCTAAACCATTAACCGTTAAGGTACCTAACGCGGCATCAAACGTATAAGTTGCTGCACCACCTGTGTGAGGAGCGATAGGCGTACCGCAACCTTCAGGAGCACCTTGCCATGCTTCCAACCAAGTGCTTCCATCCATGTAATGCGTCATGGCACCTCCAGGGGCAAATTTAATTGAATCGTCGAACAAACAAGCTCTCGTGGTAACGTCGCCTAAAGAACTTGAAAACCAAGTTAGATTATTCAATGCTGGACCAACAGCTAAGGCACCTGCCTGACCTGCCAGTTTCCAGGTTCCCTCAATTTGGGCAGATACACCTAAAATTGGGAATGCTAAAAATAGTAATAGTTTTTTCATAGTAAAATAATTTAAGTTAATTGAATAACAATATAAATTTAATAAAGTTCAAAGACAAATATAGTAAGAAATACAATAAGTGATTATTTTTTTAACTTAATTGGCTAAAAAACTATTAATTAGTTAATAAGAATTTAAAATCAAGTAGCTGGTTGCCAATTGAAAGGGTATAATCTCCTTGTTCAAGCATATCATTTCCAGCGTGATCAGCAAATTTTAGATCTTCGGGGTAAAGGTAAAAAACAAGCTCTTTGCGCTCATTTGCTTGAAGGGAAACTTTCTCAAAACGTTTTAGACTTTTTCCGGTAGGCACAAAGCTAGCATATTGGTCACTGAGATACAATTGGACCACCTCATCTGTTTTCAGATTACTTTCGTTTTGGATAAAAACAGACACCCTAAGGCTATCATTTTTATGCATCATGGAATTGTTCAACGTTAGCTTAGAGTAAGTAACTTTTGAATACGATAAGCCAAATCCAAAATCCCATTCTGGATCATACGCATTAAAAGAACCATCTTTAGATCGATCTACACTTCTTGGGTGGTCATAAAATTCGATTACGCCATCATGTTTTGGATACGTATAAGGAAGTTTGCCGCTAAAATTTGCCTCTCCATACATCAAATTAATTAAGGCTTCTGCACCATAATCTCCTGGCAAGTAACATTGAATAATGGCCGAAGCGCTATCAACAATATCATGAATAATTCTCGGTCTTCCTTCTAAAAGAACAAGTACAACCTTTTTATTTTTTGCATAGGCCAGCTTCGCAAGTTCACGCTGTTGCGGATCTAAATTTAAACTAAGAATATCACCCGGTTTTTCCGTAGCGGGAAGTTCTCCTAAACAAAGAACAAGAACATCTGCTTTATCGAGCATTGAATTATATTCTTTTAAGTCGGTATAAACTGTTTTTTCATAACCTTTTTCGTCAAGGGTGAGGGATGCGCCAGGAGCATACAGACAATTTTCTTTCCCTAACTTTTGTTCAAACACTTCTCTGATGGTTAAGCAGCCCTTGGTATTGTATTGTTTTTCGACTCCTTGCCAGGTGTGGGTCCAAGCCCCATTTAGAAAAATTAAATTATCCGCTGTAGGACCAGCAATCATTACTTTTTGTTTTGTGTTTAAAGGAAGTGTGCCTTGATTGTTTTTCAATAAGGTTATTGATTCTGTTGCCGCTTGTTTAGCTATAATTTTAAATTTGGTTGATCCGAAATCGGGATACATCGAGAAAGTTGGAATTGGATGCTTAAAAAGATCCAGTTTCATTTTAACGCGTAAAATTCTTCGCACGGCATCATCTAAGCGCTCCACCGTAATTTTTCCAGCTTGAACAGCTTCCATCATGAGTTTACAATATTCCTTATACTGTGGGCTGAGTGGCACCATACTCATATCAACACCGGCATTAAACGATTGTATGTAGGCATCAGCAAGCGTAGGAGCTGTCCTATGAACCGTATGAAGCATAATAAAATCCTCCCAATCGGATACTGCAAAACCTTGAAATCCCCAATCTTGTTTTAATGTTTTGGTGATTAAATCATAATTCGTGTGGCCTGGAATACCATTCACGACGCCACTATTAATCATCACGGTTAGGGCACCAGCCTCTACTGCTTTTTTAAACGATGGTAAATACAATTCCGTCATGTATTTTTGGGGAATCCAAGCTGGTGTTCGATCTCTTCCACTAGTAGTTGCAGAATAACCGACAAAATGTTTCATACACGCCGCGACATGAAAGGCGTCAACTCCCCCTTTTCCTTGGTAACCGGTCACTATTGCTGCACCCATTTGCGACGCTAAATAAGGATCTTCGCCAAGTGTTTCAAATGTTCTGGACCATAATGGTTGACGTGCTAAATCCAACACAGGTGAAAAATTCCAAGGAATTCCGGAAGCGCGTAATTCATAGGCGGTAATTTCACCAAAAGTTCCTGCTAATGATGGATTCCATGTTGCAGCTAATCCTATTTCCTGGGGAAATAATGTGCCACCTACCGTATAGTTTACCCCGTGAATAGCATCTACACCATAAATAACCGGAACTCTCGAAAGGCCTTGCTGATAATTTCGATGTACAGCCTTCAGAATACCTTCCCATTCTGTAAGACCTAAGGTGTGGCTTCCCACATTTAAGACGGAACCCACTTTATACACCTCAATGGCCTCTTTTAACTTTTCTTCATTAATTTCCGCTATCGTTCTTGCTGATCCATCGGAATTTGTTTTCAGCAAGACATCAAGTGTAATTTGACAGGTCTGACCAACCTTTTCCGCTAAGCTCATCTTAGCAATCAAGTTATTAATTTCCTGTTCATCTTCTGTAGGAAGCGAGAAAGAGGCCTGAACATTAGCCTGCTGAACCACTTCATTAGCACTTTTACACGATACAAAAACGCAAAGACAAGCCCCTAAAACGAACGTAATAACTTTCATACTAATCAAATTATTCTTTGAACTTATTTTCAATTCTTATTGGAAAACTCTTACATAATCCACGTACATAGATTGAGGTAAGACCGTGGTAGCATCTGGATTTCCTGGGAAATTTCCACCAACAGCTACGTTAAAAATTAAAAAGAATTTTTCCTGAAATTCGCTAAGTTCTGCAGGTGTTGTGCTAACAGACTTAAATTCCACATTGTCCAAAAGCCAATGAATCCCGGCTTGGTCCCAAACAATTGAAAAAACGTGAAATTCATCAGCAAATTTTCCACTAGCTAAGGTTGTAGTTCCGCCGTATTGGGCATGTGCACCATTATCTTGCCAGTGTATCGTTCCAAAAGTAGTTCTATCATTGGCACCTGCACCACCTTTCATTTCCATAATATCAATTTCACCGCAAGCTGGCCAACCCGCAGAGGTGATATTATCCCCCAACATCCACAAAGCCGGCCATATCCCTTGACCATATGGAAGGGCTGCGCGAATATCAACTCTACCATATTTCCAAGATTTTAAGCCTTGAGTTTTTATCCTTGATGAAGTATATGCCTGTCCATTGAACTGTTCTTGTTTGGCCTGAATTTGCAATACGCCATTAGCTACTGTAGCATTCTGGTTGGTATAGTACTGCAATTCGTTATTACCCCACCCCCATGAGCCGTTACCAATATCATAGGTCCAATCAGTTGACAAGGCTGTCCCATTAAATTCATCTTGCCAAACTAATGTATAATTAGGATACGTCAGTGGACTTGTATATCCCGAAGAAGGCTGACCGCCTTGACCATTAGAGACAGTCACTTGTACTAAATCCGTTTTTGATATGTAATCAGCATAAGTAGCGTGAGCCTTCGTTTTAATGGTATATGTCCCCGACACTGTAAATACGTGAGTAGCGGTGCCGGCTTGAGATTCTACCACTGTTGAATCGTTTCCATGATAGAAGGTCATCGTGTAAAAGTTTGCGTTTTCGGCCTGGGCTGAAACAGCTACAGCTCCATTAGTAACAACAAACGTTGTTTGGAGATTACTTGGCAAGGTAACTGCAGGTGGAACGGGTTTTTTACACGCTGTTATTCCTGCAAGGGAAATAATCAATAAGCAATTAATATTCATATTCTAAAAGTTAGTTATTCTGTTTTTAATTTCAAGTACCACTTCAAACCACCAGCATGGTGTCCATACTGTAGTTGCATGGTTGAATCAGTTAAATCTAATATACGGTAAGTTAATACCCCTGTGTAGAATCCTAAAAAGGATCCATTTGAAACGGTAATGGTTGGTGAGGCACCTTCCTCTAAAAGCCAAGTTTTATCTAATTGATCTCCATACGGGGCTGTAAAATCGCCTAGGTTTTGAAAGGACCCTGGAAAACTGCCGGACAAGGAGTTATGCACATAAACGTCACCATTGGTAATCATATCAAACTTAAATCCGTTTAATGTAAAAATATATTTGTCGTTGTAAAGTCCTACCCCTGCTTTATCCAAAGGACCTGCAGCCCACCACTCAGGAACAGTTCCTAAAGCACTTTCTGGGTCTGGCCCTACGCCCATATGCCCTGTTTGGGTAGAATCAATCACCCACGTTTTAAATCCAGGACCATTTGCACCACCTGTTAACTTTGTAAATATTGGGTTGTTAAGGAGTGATAAGTCTGTTTGGGCTATTACAACATCTTGGGTAGTGCTTCTGCTTCCACCATTATTAAAAACCGTTAGCTTTATAGTATACGTTCCAGCGTATGGATAAGAGGCTACTGCTGTTGCCCCTTGAGCTTTTACCCCGTTGCCAAAATCCCACAAACATTGGTAATTCTGGCTGGCGGCCGTTAGATTAAGAACATTCGCACTTGTTGAAGAAACGCTATACGTAAACGATGCCTCTGCTAAAGTAGGTGGATTTCCTAATTGTGGATTATCTTTTTTACACCCAATAAAGAGCATAGAAATACTTGCTATTAAAAAAAGAGTCTTTTTCATCTATATTAATTTAATATCCATTATTTTGAGGCCAATTTCCTCCTGCTAAATCTATTTCCACTTGAGGTATCGGAAAAACCTCATGCTTTCCAGCCACAAAACCATTAATAAAATCAGCGGCTTTTCCTGTTCTAACTAAGTCAAAAAAGCGATGTCCCTCACCAGATAATTCATAACGTCTTTCTCTGTAAATGACATCAAGGGAATTAACAGGAATAGGTTGAACACCTACTCGAAGACGTACTTGAGTAACTAAGGACTGCGCTGTAGCTGTGTTTCCACTCTGATAATGCGCTTCAGCTGCCATTAAAAGTACATCTGCATAACGAATTACTCGATAATTTACAGGACTAGTTAAATCATTGTCCGGCAATCCGATTTCACCTTGCCTTTTTATATACTTATTATTGTAAAAACCCGTATGACCTCCTGCGCCAAGAGCATAAGAAATCGAGGATGGGTTTGGCTGGGTTGCTATAAAAGCATCAATATCTAAAATTGTTGCTCCTCTGCGAAGATCAAGTGAAGAAAAAGCATCATAAAGCGCTTGCGTAGGCAAGTTGTAGCTGTTTCCATCACCGTAAACAGGTCCATTATATTGACGTATACCCTGGAAACCAACTGCAGCATTTCCCTCTAAACAAATATAGCAACCATAAGAGCCACCTTCTAAGCCAGAATATTGAACATCAAAAACTGTTTCGCTATTATTTTCATTGTTTGCTGCAAATAACAAATTATAATCAGGAATTAAACTATACATGCCCATAGCAATCACTTCATCAAAAGTTGACGCTGCTTGCGCAAATTTGTTTTGGTATAAATAAGCCTTCCCTAAAAATGCCAATGCAGCTCCTTTTGTCGCACGGCCTTTTTGACTTGCAACCGGATTTAATATGGACGCAGCATAGGTAAAATCCTCTTCTATTTGAGCATAAACTTCTGCTTTCGGTGTTCTTGGCAATTGCATTGCCTCTTCAATACCAATTCTTTTATCAATAATAAGCGGAATGTCCCCAAAAAACTTTACCAGTTCGAAATAATAATATGCTCGTAGGAATCTAGCTTCAGCAATGATATGTTCTTTCCCTTGAAAATCAATTTTATCCTTGTTTTCTAAGAGATAATTAGCGCGGGTGATTCCAGCATAATTCCATCTAAGTACATTTCGTAGCTCATTGTTTACGCCACCGTGAGTCATGTCATCAATTTGATGTAATCCTTGAGAGTCATTTACACTTTCTCCACCAGCAATTGAATTATCAGAAGCTATTTCACCAATCCAAAATGACATGAACGAACCCTGAAGTAAATCATATGCGCCAGTTAAAGCACGCTCATAATCTTCTTTCGTTTCAAAAAAGTTTTCTACATCCTGCGTATAGGGAGGATCTATGTTAAGAAATTTATCGCAACCTGCCGATAAGAAAACAATAAGTACACTAAAAATAACCTGTTTAAATCGCTTCATGTCTTAAAATTTAAGTTGAATACCTACCATATACGTTTTTGCTTGCGGATAAAATCCGTAATCTACTCCAGCTGCTAAAACTCCAGGAGAACCAATGTCAGGGTCAAATCCTTGATACTTGGTTAGGGTAAATAAATTGTTTACTGCTGTATAAATTCTGAAAGAATCTATTTTCAAGCGCTTTAATTTTTGAGAAGGAACAGTGTAGCCCAATTGAATGTTTTTTAAACGAGCAAAGGATCCATCTTCAACAAAATAGGAAGAAAAAACATTATTTCTAGTCTGACCAGTAGTTACTCTTGGGTGCTCATTGGTCGATCCTGGTCCTGTCCAACGATCTACCACATAACCTAACTGATTGGCATAAGGTTGTTGACGTTCATAGTTTCTAATAATTTCCTGACCGATAGCTGCATAAAGGCTTCCTGAGAGATCAAACCCTTTGTATTTCAAATTAAATGCAAAGCCCATGGTGAAGTCAGGGATTGGTGATCCCAAATACGTTTTGTCCAAATCGCCATTAAAATTCACTACGCCATCCCCATTTTGATCAACAAAGATTAAATCCCCTGGCTGAGCGCCATCCTGAACCACTGCTGCATTATCAATTTCTTCTTGCGTTTGAAAAATTCCCGCCGTTTCATAACCGAAAAAATAGCCGATTTCATATCCTGTTTGGAACCGTGTGGCTACATCTCCTCCTACGCTAAATTGCGCACCTGGAATATAATCAACTCCTTCTGGAACTGCAGTAACTTTATTTGAAATTGTCGTGAAGTTTATATTTAAATCAGCCGTGAACGGTTTTTTGCGCTGCGTTTTGTAGGCCAATTCCAACTCAACTCCTTTATTAGATACATTTCCAGCATTTATTATTGGCGGATATCCACCCGGGCCATAAGAGCCTAAAACCGCCGTTACTTCGGGCTGAAAGAGTAAATCGAAGGTATTCTTAATAAAATAATTTGTCGTAAAGTCTAATTTATTCCAAAATGTCATATCTGCACCAATGTTAAACTGTCTGGTTGTTTCCCATTTCAAATCTGGATTTGATGGCCTTCCAATTGCAACGCCGGGCGTAATTACGTCATTAAAAACATACACCCCTTCTCCGTTTAACAATCCACGGTAAGCAAAGTTCGGAATCTGATCATTCCCCGAAACACCGAAGCTAGCCCTAAACTTCAAAAAGTTAATAAACTTAAGGTTATAAAACTTTTCCTCCGAAAGTAGCCATCCACCAGAAAAAGTCGGAAAAAAGCCATAACGGCTATTCGGGCCAAATTTACTAGATCCATCTCGTCTTAAAATAGTTGAGAAAAGGTATTTGGAATCATAAGCATATTCCAAGCGCATAAAGGAAGAAATCAAACGCTCTTTAAATTCCCACGAACCAACATTATTTAAAAAACCACCTTGTGCCGTATTAGCTGAAATATCGGCATAATCTAAAGAGTTATTCGGTATCCCGTAGCCAGTTCCATTGAGTGACTCTCCCTTACGTTGAAAAATAGAAATCCCTGCGGTTCCCTTAAAAGTATGGACCTCTTGGAACGTTCTGTCATAATTTAAGAAGCCCTCATAAGATAAGTCCAAATAGCTTGATCGTTCTTCGTAAACCGCTGCGCCACGCTCAATAAACACACTGTCTGCGATCTCAACCGTTGGCGACTCTAATGCTTCATTAATCGCTGTATTAGCATATTTTCCGTCACCATACCAAACCAAGGGCGAAAATACTTTTGAATTAATTATGGAATAATTATAATTGAATCGATTAGTGAAAGAAAGGTTTTCATTAAAGGCATAAACGAACTCTTCTTTCCCGACGAATTTTGCCGCGGTTCCCCAGTTGTATTGATTTTTAATTTGTGCAATTGGGTTAATGATGTCGCTCACTTCTTCAAGATAAGAAAATTGACCATTAGGCGTATAAACCGGTTCGTTTGGAAAAGCATTTATAGTATTGTACAAAACCGAACCAATACCATTTTCAGGTAAGGTATTTCTTGAATCATTGGAGAAAAGAAGCACCGAATTTAATTTTAGCTTTGCCGACATATCGGTACTAAAATTAAGTCGAGCATTGTATCTAGAAAAATGTGATTTGGAACCACCAACGATTCCATCTTGGGTAAAATAACCTAAACCAATAGAATACTTGGTATTTAATGTCCCCCCACTTAAACTTAAATTGTGACTTTGAACAGGTGAGGTAGTAAATACAGAATCTTGCCATGGCGTGCCAATTCCAATATTTGTGTTGGCAAAAGGCATTGCTTGGCCTCCCATTGCGAACATTTCATTTTTTATTACCGCATATTCTTGGGCAGTCAGTAGATCAAGTTTTCGAGCTGTTTGTTGAATCCCATAATACGCATTGTATTCAAATTTTGGCTTGGAATTCATGCTTCCATTTTTCGTTTCGACAATAATAACACCATTTGCAGCACGCACACCATAGATTCCTGCCGTAGCATCTTTCAATACATTCACCGACTTTATATCCGATGGATTTAATGCATTTAAGCCCTCAGAGTCATAAACAATCCCATCAACTAATATCAAGGGGTCATTGTCGCCGAAAGTAGAGATTCCCCGTATTCTAATATTTGCAGAGCCACCGGGCGAACCAGAGTTTGTAGAAACATTTACTCCTGCAACCTGGCCTTGCAAGGCTTGATCAACTCGCGATATATTTAGCTTTTCAATGTTTTCTCCACCTACTTTTGTACTAGCACCTGTTAACTCTTTACTTTTAGAAGTACCATAACCAACCACTACCACTTCCTCAACATCTTTAGTAATGAAATTAGACATAAGCACATCGACAATCTTTCTTCCATTAACCGGTATTTCGGTTTTCGCATAGCCCGAAAACGAAAAAATTAAAATTGCTTTGCTTGTGTCGATTAGTGTTATGCTGTAATTCCCCTTAAGATCGGTTACCACACCATTTTTTTGCCCCTTCTCAACAACTGTAACAAAAGGAATTTGCTCGTTTTGCTCATTTAGAACTACGCCAGAAACTGTAGTGTTTTGAGAAAAAGCATAGATTCCAGAGAGAAACAAGGTAACCGTCAGTAGTATATGTTTAATCATTTGATAAGGTTTAGTTAGCAAATATACTAAAAATTTAATTATAGTAAAAGGGACAATAAGTTTTAATTAAAAGACAAATATGCCTACATTTTAAACTGATAATCAATGGTTTCGACCTTCGTTTTATAATCTTCTTTAGCAAAGGAAAATAGTTTTGCTGGGCGGTGCTTCACCATTTTTTGTTTCTCATCATGCGCAAGAAGGGGAATATGCTTTATTTTTTTTCTAAAATTCGCTTTATCTAATGACTGATTAAAGGCGTATTCATAAAGCTGCTGGAATTCACTTAAGGTAAACCGATCCGGCAACATATCAAAACAGATGGGTTCCACGCGCAATTTTTGCTTAAGTAGTTCAATTGTTGTGGCCATAATCAAGTTGTGATCAAATGCCAAAACTGGAATGTCATGAATGGGAACCCAAGAAATTTCATCTGCCCATGAAGATGCTTTTGCATTAAAATCCTCAATACGAACCATTGCAAAGTAAGAAACAGTGACAACTCGCCCTTGAGGGTGGCGCTTAGGGTGGCCAAATGATTGCGCCTGATGCAAGCCAACATCGGATAAACCGGTGAGGTCTTTTAAAATCCTATTTGCCGCTTCATCAAGATCTTCATCGGGATATACTAAATCCCCGGGTATAGCCCAAAAATTATTATATGGTTCCATTGCCCGCTTTATTAGCAACGCTTTTATCTGTCCTTGAGAATAACCAAATAACATGCAATCAACAGAAAAAGCGGAGGTGAAAAAATCGCTAAAATTTATTCGATACATAAACTGCTTTTTTAATAATTTGCTTAATGTGACCCCTCCTTGGTAGAGAAGTCTGTAATCCCTTGATTTATTAACGTTTTTCTTACACTCCAGGCAAAGAACAATAAATACATAAAACAGATTACTCCTACCCAATAGGAATGTTGAATACCCAACAAATCGTTACTAGCAAGTGCACCTTGTGCAGTAGAAATAAATCCACCTCCCATAATCATCATAATTAATAAGCTAGATGCAGTATTTGTTTTATCGCCTAATCCGGCAATTCCAAGTGTAAAAATACACGGCCAAAGAGTACTACAAAATAACCCAACAGAAATAAAAGCAAAGACACTTATTATTCCCGAAGAAAAAATACCAACTATTAAAGCTAAAATACCCAAGGTGGAATAAATCATAATTTGATTAACTGGATTTCCTTTGCTGAATTTATCCGCGATAATTAATAATACTACAAGACTAAGATAAGGATAGAATTGCGCCATGGAATTCCCGGCAATCCAGTTTACGAAAAGAAAAATTCCAAATGCAGCAAAAGGCAAAACAAACCCAAGTAATGATTTAATTTGATTTGAAAAATTAAAGGCTCCTGCAGCAGAAGTCCAACGTCCAATCATTAAACTTGCCCAAAACAAAGATACAAAAGGAGCAACAGCACTTTCCTCTGTTCCTAATTTCTGTTTCATGAATTCTGGTAGATTACTGGCTGTAGCAACCTCAACGCCCACATAAACAAAAATAGCGATCATCCCTAATATAACTTGAGGATATTTTAAGGTGGCCATTATATTACCTCCTTTAATCTCTGCATCTTCTGTCATTCTATCAGGCACAGATGAGAATTTGAAAAAAATGGCAGCAATTACAAATGCAAGACCGAGATAAAGATATGGCGTTTGAACAGCCTGTAAGTTTAAGGTGGTTTCCCCTGAAGACAAGCCTCCAAAAATCGCGAATGAAACAATTACGGGGCCAATAGTCGTTCCGACATTGTTAATTCCCCCCGCCAAACTCAGTCGCATATTCCCTTTTGAAGGGTCTCCCATTTTTATTGCCAACGGATTTGCAGCAATTTGTTGTAAGGAAAAACCTAATCCAACGGTAAATAGTCCTGAAATCAATAAGGGGAATGAGGCATTATTTGAAGCCGGAATGAAAAGTAACGTCCCTAAAGCTGATATAATTAATCCTAAAGCCAAGCCATTTCTGTAGCCGATAACATTTAAAATATCTCTTTTCAGTAAAGAAGAAATTCCAAAATACAGTAAGGACCCAACGGTATAAGCAATATAAAAAGCTAAGGAAATCAATTGAGATTCAAATTGACTTAGACTTAGTGCCTTTTTAAATACCGGAATTAGTATGTCGTTACTAGCGGCAACGAAGCCCCAAAAGAAAAAGATGGTAATGAGCGTACCAAAAGCGCCGAAATTTGTTTTTTTCACAATTATTAAATTAAAATAATTGTCGAAAATACAATAATTAAAATTGCTCCGCTCTTTTTAAAAATAAATTTTGATGAAAAACTGGTTTTCAATACTAACTATAGGTAGTCAAAAACTAGTATAGGCATAGGTAAGATTAACCAGCTTGGATAAATGAGGAAGTAGACGATTGCGCAATACTAACTAGTTTCTCAATGGTTTTTATAATGGCCGCTACATCAAATCCACATTCATCCCATAATTCTTCTTGTGTACCATGATGAATGTATTCATCTGGAATGCCAAGTCGTACAACTTCTGATTGATACTTTTGATCTACCATAAATTCAATAATTGCTGAACCAAAACCACCCATAATACAACCATCTTCTATGGTTATGACTTTTTTAAACTTGCTGAAAATTTCATGAAGTAACAATTCATCTACAGGCTTTGCAAAGCGCATATCGTAATGGGCAATAGAAATCCCGGAATCGCTCATTTTAGCAATTGCTTCTTGCGCAAAATTTCCAGGATGCCCAATAGAAAGTATGGCAATGTCTTCACCATTTGTAATTTTTCTACCTTTCCCCGTTTTAATTTCTTTAAAAGGTGTTTTCCAATCCAACATCACACCATTTCCTCTAGGATAGCGAATAGAATAGGGGCCCCTATCTTCGAGTTGGGCAGAGTACATTAAGTTCCTTAATTCTTCTTCATTCATTGGAGCTGATACCACCATATTGGGAATACAACGCATATAAGCTAAATCATATGCTCCATGATGTGTTGCTCCATCTGCTCCAACTAATCCGCCACGGTCTAAGCAAAAAACAACATTCAGATTTTGAATTGCGACATCATGAATTACTTGATCATAGGCCCTTTGCATAAAGGACGAATAAATGTTACAGAAGGGAACAAGACCTTGTGTAGCCATTCCTGCACTAAATGTTACGGCGTGTTGTTCGGCAATACCAACATCAAAACTTCTTTCTGGCATGGCTTTCATCATAACATTTAATGACGATCCGGAAGGCATGGCTGGCGTTACCCCTACAATTTTTTCGTTTTTTTCTGCTAATTCAACAATTGTATGGCCAAATACATCTTGGTATTTAGGGGCTTGGGGTGACTTCGGAATTATTTTTACGATCTCACCCGTTTCTTTATTAAAAATTCCAGGCGCATGCCATTTCGTTGGGTTGCCTTCTTCAGAATACTTATAACCGGCTCCTTTTCTTGTAATACAATGTAAAATTTTAGGCCCTGGAATGTCTTTCAGATCTTCTAAAACTTTAGCCAAACCAATTACATCATGCCCATCAACCGGACCAAAGTACCTGAAATTTAACGCTTCGAATAGATTGCTTTGCTTTAATAAACTTCCTTTTAAAGCACTTGATACTTTTGATGCAATGGATTGGGCATCAGGCCCAAATGTGGATATTTTACCTAATAACTTCCAAACCTCCTCTTTTACTTTATTATAAGTATGTGATGTAGTTATATCAGTTAGATATTCCTTTAAGGCACCAACATTTGGATCAATCGACATACAATTATCATTCAAAATCACCAATAAATTAGTGTCTTTTTCAAAGCCTGCATTATTCAATCCTTCAAATGCTAATCCTGCTGTCATTGCTCCGTCTCCAATAACCGCAATGTGCTGTGTATTTAATTGTCCCTTTAAACGATTGGCAACTGCCATTCCTAATGCGGCTGAAATTGAAGTGGAGGAATGTCCAACACCAAAGGTATCATACTCACTTTCTGACCTCTTTGGAAAGCCCGAAATTCCATGTTTTAGTCGGTTGGTATGAAAATTTTCTCGTCGACCCGTTAATATTTTATGCCCATATGCTTGGTGTCCAACATCCCATACCAATTGGTCTTGAGGTGTATTAAAAACATAATGTAAGGCAACGGTTAATTCAACTACACCAAGGCTTGCACCAAAATGGCTATTTCCAATCTCCGAAATTACATCAACAATATATTGACGTAATTCGTCAGAAACCTGAATTAAATCATCGGTCGAGAATTTCGATCTTAAATCACCCGGATTTACTATTTGACTTAAAAAAGGGCCGGAAGTGTAATTTTTAACCATAATTGTTGGAACAAAAATAATATATTATTGAAAACTAAACAATGAATTTACTCTAATGTTTTAATTCCACTTTTAAGTATTAGATACTATCACTTAAAAATTATTAATTTTGTGCCCAATGGATGAATTAATTAAAAAGCCGTCAACTCTAAAAATCTATTTGGTTTTTACTAAGTTTCGTCTCTCGTTTTTGGTAATTATTTCTGCCCTTTCAGGCTACTTATTTGCCGGAGGACATGACCTTAAAGAAATTACTTTATTGATGATTGGAGGCACACTCGTCACCGCTGCCTCAAATGGCGCCAATCAAATATGGGAAAGGGAAATTGATAAAAAAATGGCTCGAACGGCAAAACGGCCGTTACCCATGGGTTGGATGAGTAAGCAAGAGGCGCTGCTTATTTGTATGATTTCATTGGTTCTTGGTGAGTTTCTCTTGTGTCTTATCAACCTAAATAGTGCTTTATTAGGATTTAGTGCCTTCTTCATTTATGTTTTTATATATACTCCCATGAAACAGAAGACCGCCTGGGCGGTATTCGTCGGAGCAATTCCCGGGGCTGTGCCTCCTCTTTTAGGGGCGATCGCGGCAACAAACGAATTTGGGTTTGTCCCTGGAATTCTTTTTTTCGTTCAGTTTACTTGGCAATTCCCTCACTTTTGGGCCATTGCATGGGTTTTACATGAAGATTATCAAAAAGCAGGTTTTTTTCTTCTCCCTTCTTCATCAGGAAAATCGAAAGCATCTGCATTTCATATAGCAACTTATTCACTTGCTTTGATCCCCTTTAGTCTTGCACCTTGGTTTTATGGATTAACAGGAAACATAACCCTAATTGTTGGTAGTTTGATTGGAGGAGCATTTTTTTTATTAGCCTACCGACTCTATAATAGCTGCCTAGATTCTGATGCCAAAAAACTTATGTTCGCTTCATTTGTTTACTTACCAATTATTCAATTTACTTATGTTTTTGATAAAATTGAACAGATATTAATTAAATAAAAAAAATTATGAGTTATTCAAAAGATTTGAGTCCTGAAGTAAGAAAAAAGATGAATCTTAATCTTATTTATGTGGTAGCCTTTAGTGTTACTATGCTATTTGCTGGATTAACCTCTGCTTACATTGTTAGTATGGGGGCTGGGTTTTGGTTGAAATTTGCCTTGCCAAGAGCCTTTTATTGGAGCACTTTTTTTATTGCTTTAAGCAGTGTAAGTTTTATTGTTTCCATCCACGCAGTAAAAAAGAACAAGGCTGCTCTCCAGAAGATTTCAATTTTGACAACTTTTATTTTAGGGGTACTTTTTGTAGTCTTTCAATTTCGCGGATTCAGCAAACTCATCGAAAGAGGAATACATCCTGCTAGAAATTACCTTCTGGTTGCTGATGGACGTTACGGTGATTACTTCGAAATTAAATACAAAGGTGATTTTATTGAAGTAGATGGTAACGATTATAAAGTCAAAGGACGGAACATGACTGAAAAGGAATATAAAGAACTCCAAAACTTCACTAAACAATTTATTAACCCAAAACAAAAAACAGCTATCCGTGTAAAAGAGAATCCAGATTTCACATTGGTTCTTAATGGTAGTCCATTACAAGTAAAAAATCAGCTATTATACATTTCAGACAGCGTTGCAATGGAGCACGTAGACGAAATAAGACTGGGAGATCTGGCCATAAATATTAGAGACAAACGCGGAGATTTTTTTGTTCGTGGAAACTATGGCGAAGATTTTATCATCTATTTTAAAGGAAAACCACTGAAGTATAAAAACCGTCAACTTGTTTACAAGAATCGAGTTCTTTCCCCCTCATTACAAATTAAGGCCTCTGAAGCTGCCGACTCAGCCAGTTCCTATTTATTTATCCTAACTGCACTGCATGTATTGCATATGATTGTTACCTTGATTTTTCTTGTTGTTGTGTTAATTAATTCATTTTCAAACAAATACAACTCAAGCAGTTATATACAAATTTTAACCACAGGCGTGTTTTGGCATTTTTTAGGCATTTTGTGGTTATATTTGTTGCTCTTTTTAGTTTTTATTCATTAATTTCGCTCAAAATTAAAAGTAATGGGAGAACATGCAGTAATATTAGATTCTAAAACACTTTGGGGCGGTAAAGAATCCCCATTTTCAACTAGTTACGGAAAACTAATGATGTGGTTTTTCTTGGTTTCAGATGCGCTTACTTTTACAGGTTTACTGATTGCATACGGATATACAAGACACGCTGCGCAAGCCGCGTGGCCAATTGGTGAAGAGACGTTTAATTCTATGCCGTTTCTAGGTCATGGTTATCCTCTTTTATATGTTGCTTTAATGACTTTTATTTTAATTGTATCATCGGTAACTATGGTTCTAGCGGTGGAAGCAGGACATAGAATGGACAGAAAAGGTGTTATTAAATGGATGATTGCAACCATAATAGGTGGTTTCTTTTTCTTAGGGTCTCAAGCATGGGAATGGAGTCACTTTATTCATGGGTCAGAGTTTGGAAAAATAGAATTAGCCGATGGTTCACAAGCTATTGTGAGGGGTCACTTTGGTGAAATTGAGAATTTCGCAGTCATTAAAGGTGGAGTGCATCACAAAAATGGAGACATCATTAAAACTGATTTACTACATCAATTTCAACATGCCGCTGAAAAAGGTTCTATTTACCGCAACGAAAGCGTAATTGTAAACCTCAGCGATCAAAAGAAAATAACTGCTCAATTAAAAATGGACACTACAGGTGTTAAAGGGGCTGCAGAGAAACTAATTGTTTTAAATAATAAACTGGTCTTACTAAAAAAACAATTAAACGAAATACAATCAAAACCATTCACTGGAGGGGTTATTATTTTACACGATGGATCTATTGCTAAAATAAATAAAAAGGCAGATGAACATTTAATGTTAATCACGAAAAAATCAGGGAGTAAATTTAAAGTTGGAAGTGAACCAATCGAAGGAAAGAAAGCAACCGAACTCTATTATGGTTCTATTTCTGAAGGATCTGCCAATAAAGTAGTTTATGGGGCAAACCTTAAACAAAACGAATACGGACCACAACAATACGGGCAATTCTTCTTTTTTATCACCGGTTTTCATGGTTTCCATGTATTCTCTGGTGTAATTATCAATATTATCATTTGTATCGGTGTTGTTTTAGGCACTTACCACAAAAGAGGGCATTATGAAATGGTTGAAAAGACAGGGCTTTATTGGCATTTTGTTGATTTAGTATGGGTTTTCGTTTTTACATTTTTCTATCTAGTTTAAATATTATTTTATGTTAAGAGACGATTTAATTGAATATTCACTGCATACGCATCATTCGGAAGATCAAGGAAAAAAAATTCGTAAGAAGATTTTCTTTGTAACCATCTTGTTAACTGTGATTACGGCAGCGGAGGTGCTTTTAGGCGCCTTTATTCATCAGAACTCAAGCCTATGGCCATTTGTAAAGTGGACATTTATTGTTTTAACTTTATTTAAAGCCGGATATATTGTAATGATTTTCATGCACTTGGGCGACGAGAAGAAATGGATGCGAAATGTTATTTTAATTCCTTACTTCATTTTTGTTCTCTACTTGATTTTCATCGCGCTTTGTGAGGCATTAAACGTGGGCGGTGCCTTGGCGCTGTATGGTAACTAATAATGGATAAAACACCCGTTAAAAACAAGAAAAAAGCACTGTTAGCTTTATTACTAGTGTTTACTCCAGCCTTAATATTAATCTTCGTTTCTTCTATTGGTTGTGAGCATAAATTTCAAAAACTAGCCGATTTTGGCAAAATAAAACCCTTTGTTTTTATTGATGCTGATAATAAAACTAGAATTTCTTCCGAATTTAAAAATGATATCGTTTTAATTTCGACGATCCAAAATGATTGTCCCAACGTATGTGCTATATCTCTTTGGCATTTGAATCAACTCATTTATCAACACATCCGGAAGAACAGTCACAAAAAAATGAAGCAGGTAAGGATTATTTCCTTCGTGACAGATGGTAAAGGCAATCCCGTCAAAAACCTTAATGAAGTAAGGAGTAGCCTTAAAGATTTAGCTGAAGGTTACGACCCTAAACTCTGGATTATTGCTAATGGTGATGCTAGAAAGATCTACGATGTTTCTAATAACGGCCAAACACTTTTACAAAAAGGAGATAACTATTTTGGTGGAGAAGCTTTTCAGGAACTCCTACTTTTAATTGACAAAGCGGGTAATCTTCGCATGGTATTACCCGGGAATGAAGAGGGTTTAATTAGAAGAATGAAAGAAAATATTGCGCTTCTTCAAAAGGAATATGATAAGATAAAAGCACGAAAATGAAACGTGTTTATGCTGCACTATTTCTTTTTGGATGCTTTTTAGTTTCTTGCCAGCCATCTAAACCTAACCCGCTTCCAAAACTTGGAAATTACGATGTCGTTTACTATACAAAAAACGGGAAAGAAATAATCGATTCTACCTATTCCACCATACCACTTTTCCAATATTTAAACGAAGATTCTATTAGGGTAACGAATTCTGACTTTAAAAATAAAGTGTGGATTGTTGAATTCTTCTTTGCTACCTGCCCGACTATTTGTCCAATCATGAATCAGCAATTGAAAAAATTAGTAACCCAAACTGATAAATATAAAAAACACATTCAGTTTTTGTCTTTCTCTATCGACCCAAAAAAAGACACTCCTTCCAAATTAAAGGAATTTAAACAGCGAAATGGTATCAACGCAAAAAACTGGGCTTTCTTGACCGGAGATGAAGCAACCACACACACACTCGGTATCAAGCATTTTTTGACATTCGCAGGGAGAGATAGCCTATCTGCTGGAGGATATGCACATTCTGGTTCATTTACTTTAGTTGATAAAGCAGGATATGTCCGAGGCGTTTATGCAGTAACCAATTTTGATTTGACAGTCAATCAAGAAGAATACAAGCGGCTTTTAAATGATGTAAACAATCTCATAAAATACGAATATCATGCTAAATAACGAGTTAAAATCAACGAAGTATCGCAAGGTGGTAATTGCCTTGTCTATAATAATCCCAATTGCCGTTGCTGCGCTTTTTGGTATAAAAATACCCGGGATAGACCTATCTTTTTTACCCACTTTTTATGCTGGAATAAATGGACTAACAGCCATTTTATTAATTCTAGCATTGGTCTTTATCAAGAATGGGAAAAGGAGAAGCCATGAAATAACGATTAAAGTGTGTATGGCATTATCTGTGGTATTTTTATTAAGTTATATTGCCTATCACATGACTTCAGATCCAACCGAGTATGAAGGGAAATATAATCTTGTTTATTATTTTATTCTTATTTCACATATATTATTGAGCGTGGCAGTTATTCCAATCGTGCTATTTGCTTATCTATTTGCCTGGGAAGGTGATTTTGTTAAACATAAGAAGTGGACTCGTTTTGCCTTTCCGATTTGGTTATATGTCGCTATAACTGGAGTGGTCGTGTTTTGGATGATTTCTCCTTTCTACCCTGCTTAATCTACTTTTATTTCTACCCGTCTATTCGCTTCACGCTGATTATCATCTGCTGGATATTGAAATAATGGTTTAGAATTACCATAACCAATAGCCTTCAATCGATTGGGTTCTATTCCATTCTGAACTAAATAACGCATGATTTTTTGTGCACGCTTTTTGGATAATCGTTGAGAATTCATGGAGTTAGCGCCTTCTTCATTAACATGGCCTTGTATTTCAATTGATATGCTCGGATTTAAGACTAAAAAATCTTTCAATCGTTTAAGTTTTGGCAAGGATTCATCGGAAATAACTGCCAATCCTCCAACAAAATTAATGTCGTCGAGTTTTGCTATGGCACCGCTAGTAATTGGCACCAAACTGATTGTATCATGAGAACTTGCATTGCCAATTATTTTATGTTCTAACAAATCTTTAGAAAAATAGCCTTGCGCATCGATTCGTAATTTTGCCTTAAGATTTTTTGTATTGTTAAGACGTAAATCACTGGCGCGATAAGATCCATCAAGATTCCCTGTTGATGAAATATAGATTCTTGCTACCACCGGCTTTTTACTAATCTCATCAACCAAATGCAATGCATAGATAGGCTGATCATATCGACTTACAAGATTTAATGAAAGAGAGTCTTCCAAATAAGCCCCAAACTGATCACTTTCTTCAAACTTTATTGTGAAGTCTAATTTAGATGTGGCCCCTTTTGTGGTATTGAAAGCAATGAAATAGGAGCTGTTATTCGTTAAGAAAACCGGTTTAACTTCATATGGATCAATCTTCTTGTCGGTAAAATGACATAAGATCAAATTGGCTCTTTTTTCTATTATTTCAGCACATGGATCATTGGTTTTACATTCAAAAATAAAAACAGTTAATGAATCAGGCTTATCGCCAAATACAATGTCTAAATTGCCATAAGAATTAGGAGTGAAGTTGAGCCAAATATAATTATTAGAAATGTTGGGGAAATTGCAATAACCAAAAAGATTAAGAGCGTCTATCTTCTTTTTTCCTAGAAAATTTAACGCATAGGAAACATTTTTATTAACAGATGTACTTCCTCGGCAAACAGAAACATCTGTCTTTTGCCCTAAGACACCGAAACAAAAAATAAAATAAAATAACGTAATTCTAATCGCCCACATAAGGGGCTGAAACGCATTAATTTAATTTTAGTTTCAATTCGCCAAGGATGTTCGTTCTTATTACCAAATGGCTATTGGTTAAATAAAGGCTTTTAACCTGTATGTTATTGATTTTTCCGGCCATATCAATACCTTCTGTGATTGCTCCATTTAACTGTTTGCTTATCGTCTCTTTTGCATCATCGAGTAAAACCTGTAAATCATACGTTGCCACTTTTTGAATTTCACTAATTATTTTATCATTAAACATCCATTTAGCCGTTTTTAACAAAACGCTTTTTGTTTCAATATCAAAGGCAATATCACGAATTGAAACAGATTGGTTTTTTTCATCTATCGTCGGTTTTCCCACTAAAAACACAGTGCCTTTCTTTGCCCCTTCAAACGCTACAGCAAAAACAATAGTGCTATCTAGCGCACCTTTTATTACGATGCTTTTAATAATAATTTTCTTTTTCTTAAACAAAATCTCCTTGTCCTTTAAAGATGTACTTATTAACGTAGATAATGAATCGTATGAGGCATTAAGATCAAGCATCATATCTAAACCATTTGTTTTTTTAAATGGCTGCATGTCCGGTAGTGTGGTGCGTTGATAATTAATATTTTCAGTTACCACCATTGGTGCTATAGTAAGATTCAAATCAACATCCACTTTGTCTTTTGAAAAAGCCATTTTGCCCAGTGAAAGCGCCTTAGGCTGAAGGTACAAAAATCCATAGCTTTCAATTGCCAATGGCTCTTGCAGTTCATTCCAAACCTCTATCATTGATGAACGAATGTCGACTGATTCAATTTGTTTATCAATTTCTTTTTCAAGGGCTTTTAACTCACCACTTACTTGCTTTTTAACCTCCGAGGTAGCATCATAGTTAAAGACTGTTATTTTGCAGGGATCAAGCATATCGAACTTTTCTAGTTTGGTACTAGCATCAAACTTAAACGTTGGAGTCAGGTTAATTTTGGTTGAATAGGCAACTTTAACCTTGCGCATTGGATCATCTATGCCGCAATCTGTATAAATCCTAGGTATTGTACAAGTGCCTTTTTTATCAAATAAATAAACGCATTTGGGGCAATAATTTAATTTCAAGTCGAATTTTCCATCAACTGCATAATAAAGGCCGTCTGTTTTAAATGTAAAAGCAATAGGTTCTCTAAAAAATCGATAGGAAAAACTAATTCCTTCACATTGTTCTTCGGCACCAGAGAAAGCCATTGGCAAGCTGGCTTCAACCTCTTTTAAATAACTCTTTAAATTAATCTGTACAGGAATGGTTAGGGTAGAAACTTGATTATTAACCGCCGGCAAAGGAATTGTCCGAAATTCCGGTGTGGCTACATCAATTGATTTACAAGCGACAAAAAGAAAGGGTAATACAAAAATCCAATATCTCATTCTATATAATTAAAGATAAACAAGTATCCAAATTACACTGAAATTTTGAATAAAGCGCAACAACGAGAGGATATTTTTATTTCATCTTTTCTTGTAATCCTCTATCAAGAGCATCCAAAAACTCCTCGGTATAAACATAATGCTGACCATGGACTGTTTTGCTTCCATGAATGCAAACTGCCAAATCCTTAGTCATTATTCCAGCTTCTACTGTCTCTATGCAAACACGTTCTAATTCATTGCAGAAATTAATTAAGGCTTCATTGTTATCTAACTTCCCTCTAAAGGCTAAGCCCCTTGTCCATGCAAAAATGGATGCTATTGGATTGGTAGATGTCTTTTTGCCTGCTTGATGATCTCTATAATGTCTTGTAACGGTTCCGTGCGCTGCTTCCGCCTCCATTATTTCTCCGTTTGGAGTGATTAAAACAGACGTCATTAATCCCAAGGACCCAAAACCTTGTGCAACTGTATCAGATTGAACATCACCATCATAATTTTTACAAGCCCAAACAAAATTCCCACTCCATTTTAATGCCGATGCAACCATATCATCAATTAACCTATGCTCATAAACTATTCCTGCATCGTTAAATTTTGACTTAAATTCCGCTTGATAAATTTCTTCAAAGATATCTTTAAATCTACCGTCATATTTCTTTAAGATCGTGTTTTTCGTTGATAAATAAAGAGGCCACTTTTTTGAAAGTGCCATGTTAAAACAGCTGTATGCAAATCCACGAATAGATTCATCCGTATTATACATGGCCATTCCAACGCCATCACCTTGAAAATCATAAACGTTGAAGGTTTGAATTTCCCCACCATTTTCAGGAGTAAAAGTCATTGTCAATTTTCCTTTTCCTTTAAAAACAGCATCTGTAGCTCGATATTGATCACCAAAAGCATGGCGTCCAACAATAATTGGAGAAGTCCAGTTAGTCACTAAACGAGGAACATTTTGCATAACGATTGGCTCCCGAAAGACAGTTCCATCTAATATGTTACGAATGGTACCGTTTGGAGATTTCCACATGGATTTTAAAGAAAACTCTTTCACCCTGTCTTCATCTGGAGTGATGGTTGCACACTTTACTCCTACTTTATATTTTTTTATGGCTTCGGCTGCATCGATTGTAATTTGGTCATTAGTTTGATCACGCATCTCAATCCCCAAATCATAATATTTGATATCGATGTCTAAATAGGGCAAAATCAATTTGTCTTTTATAAATTTCCAAATGATTCTTGTCATTTCATCCCCATCTAATTCTACTATTGGGTTAGCAACTTTAATTTTTGACATTTCTTATAAATTTTTAATTACACAAAATTACGTATTCAATAAGGATTATTGAATGAAAAAGCTTGTTTTTATATTCTCGTTTCTAGAAAAAAATGTGAAGTGTGTATTTACAATTCACCTATCATTTTTGAAGGATCAACGTATTCATCATATTCTTCAGAGGTAACATGGCCTAATCCTACTGCCGCTTCTTTTAGCGTTGTCCCATTTTTATGTGCATATTTTGCTATTTCCGCTGCTTTATAATACCCAATTTTAGTATTAAGTGCCGTTACCAACATTAAAGAATTGTCCAGATGTAATTTTATTACCGGTAAATTTGCTTGTATTCCCACTACACAATTATCCGTGAATGATACACATGCATCACCGATTAATCGTGCAGATTCCAATACATTGGATGCAATTACTGGTTTAAACACATTCAATTCGAAATGACCATTTGAGCCAGCAACCGAAACGGTCATGTCGTTACCCATTACTTGAGCGCACACCATCGTTAATGCTTCTGGTTGTGTCGGGTTTACTTTTCCTGGCATTATGGAAGATCCCGGTTCGTTATCCGGAATGATCAACTCGCCAATTCCACAACGTGGGCCTGAAGACAACATTCGAATATCATTACCAATTTTCATTAAGGAAACGGCTGTCCTTTTTAATGCACTTGACAATTCAACCATCGCATCGTGAGCAGCCAACGCTTCAAATTTATTTTTTGCCGTTATGAAAGGTAAGCCGGTAAAATCCGCTATTTTCTTTGCTACTAACACATCGTATCCTTTTGGTGCATTTAATCCTGTTCCAACTGCTGTGCCGCCAAGTGCTAATTCCGAAACGGCAACCAATGCATTGTTTATTGCACGAATAGAATTGTCAATTTGTGCTACATAAGCACTAAATTCTTGGCCCAAGGTAAGTGGCGTAGCATCCATAAAATGCGTTCGGCCAGTCTTTACAACATCTTTAAATTCTACCACCTTTACTTGAAGTCCATTGCGTAAATTCAATAGTCCTGGGAGCGTAATTTCATTGGTTAATTTATAGGCAGCAATATGCATCGCTGTTGGAAAAGTATCATTGGAAGATTGTGATTTGTTAACATCATCATTTGGATTTAACACTTTTTCTTCATCAAGCAATTTTCCACCGCTAATTACATGGGCTCGGTTAGCAATTACCTCATTACAATTCATATTAGACTGAGTGCCGGATCCAGTCTGCCAAATAACTAAAGGAAATTCGGTGTCGTGTATTCCTGTTAATACCTCATCACAAACCGTTGAAATTAAATCCCGTTTTTCCGATGTCAAAACACCTAAATCATGATTTGCATGAGCGGCTGCTTTTTTCAAATAAGCAAATGCATGAATAATTTCAATTGGCATTGACGCCTCTCGTCCAATCTTAAAATTATTTCGGGACCGTTCTGTTTGAGCTCCCCAATAACGATTAGCAGGAACCTTAACCTCTCCCATGGTATCTTTTTCAATTCTATACTCCATTTTATATTGTTATTTGATTTTTAATTTCTAATTTCGCATCGTTACAAACACAAAAATAATAGAAGATGAGCACTTTTGGTATAGTATTGTTTCTTTTAATTTTCGGTATGGCATTTTGGATGCTCATCTATCTCATGGCATTTATTCTTCCTTTTTGGATTACCCTAGGTGTTTTTGAGCAGCTCAAGTCTAAAAGAGTGTTTGAGGACAAAGCTCCTAAATAATCAACTATCAGTCGCTTTTCTCGTTTCATACCCATTAACTTAAAGTCGGTTTTTTCAAGCTGTTAAGAAATCTTTTTTCGTATTGTCAATAACCTAATCGTTCAAAACAATCTTTTAGAAAGATCGTTTTGAACGTAGATTTACAATAACAAAGTTAAGGGAACTATTTACTAAGGTTAAGACCAGTTGTCAAACAATCATTTAAAGTTATTGCTTAACTACCCGAATTGTTTTTTTACCTAAATCAGATGTTGCATGTACAAAGTAGATTCCAGCCGACTCACTTAAAACAAGGCTTGTTTTGGAACTTTTCTTAGCGACTTCTTGATGAATAAGTCTGCCATCAATATCCATTACCTCAATTAATACCAATGGTAATTCTTGTCCAAAAGATATCGTTATCTCACCCGTAGTTGGATTAGGGAATAGATTCAATTCTCCCCAATTATTTTCCAACAACTCGGATATAGAAACCGAGTAACAAGAGGAAGTATCTATGCAATTGTTCTGTGAAATAATTACCGCATAACTTCCGCTTGTAGTTGCCGTAAAAGATTGATTAGATTGAAATGGAACATCTAGGTTTGTAGCACAGTTTATCCACTGGTAACTAGCGCCACCTTGGTTTGCCATTAAATAAACGCCACCTAAGATTGTTACAGATGTATCCAATCCTGTGATGTTAATCACTTGTGTTTGAGTTGATACATTGCCATTATTGTCCGTATAAGTCCAAACAATGGTGGTATCGTTTAAGATGGGTAAAGTTAAAGGAGACGTTCCTTGTATTGTGCCACTGCAATTATCAATTGCAGAAGGAGCAATTAAATTAGCTAATTCACAGGCCGAATTTAATATGGGTAAGTTGGCCATAACTGGAACTGGTCCTGAGTTATCGACAACAGTAACAATTTGAGAAGTAGTACTTGCGTTTCCTGCAGCATCAGTTACCGTCCAAATCACTGTTGTAGCACCAAGAGGGAAGGAAGCTGGCGCATTATTTACTACACTAGAAACGGTACAGTTATCGGAAGTGTTTGGAGTCCCTAAAACAACATTCGTAGCATTGCATGCAGGGCCTGCGCTAACCGTAATTGGAGCCAAGGGGCTTATTATTGTAGGCAAGATATCATCAACAACTGTAACTGTAAAAGAACATGTTTCCGTATTTGCACCACTTGTAGTGACAAAAGTTAAGGTGCTAGTCCCTAAAGCAAAAGTTCCTCCACTCGGCAATCCCAATGTTTGAGTTGTAGTGGTCGCAACACCAGCATACGTAAATGTAACTTGTCCATTTCCGGAATTAAATCCACTTACATTAACTTGATTGGTGCCGCTATTAAATGATCCACCGCCACCGCCTGGCATATTGCAATTACCGCCGCCGCCGCCGCCACCAGAATACCCGCCGCCGCCACCGCCGCCCATTCCACCAACTCCACAGTCATATTGAGAGTTATTTGTTGAGCCACCGCCGCCACCGAAACCGCCGTTCAATATTCCACCTGAACCGCCATTTAAAAATGAAAGTCCGCCATATGCTGGAGCCTGACCGGCGCCATTAGTCAAAAAGCCGCCGCCACCGCCTGCATTTCCATTTACACCACAGCTATTACAATTGCCTAAAGCACCACCATTACCCGAAACTCCGCCTACTCCGCCATTGGTGTCACCTCCAGCATTTCCAGAAGTGGCTGTTGTTCCAATACTATATGCTGCTCCAACACCGTTGTTATTGTGACCTGTTCCGCCACCACCACCGGCGGCGATTAATAAAACGTTACCCGGGGCAACAACAAATGTTCCGCCACCGCCACCACTACCGTAGCTTCCACCATTACCACCTAAACCACCAACTAAAACCTGTAAAACTTGTCCAGGAGTAACGGTAAATGTTCCCGTCATTTTAGCACCTAAACCACCGCTTCCACCACCCTGTGCCCCTAATGCCTCTATTGTAATAGAAGTTACACCAGCGGGAACAGTAAAAGATTGAATGGCACCCGTATAAACAAACACCGTATTTCCCGACACACAAGGATTTACTCCTATTGGGGCCACATAGTTAATAATCGCACTACATTGACCTGGGCTAGTTGATTGAACGACATTCGAAGGGCACGTTATTTGCAAGCACTGACCGAAAGTTAAATTTAAAGTTATTCCAAAAAGGAAAATTAGTGTAGCTTTTTTCATGTTTATTAATTTTAATTTCAAATTCAAATTTAGTGTTTTTAATATTACCGAAAAATTAAAAATTGAAAATATTGTGGTTAAACAATTTTTACATTCCTAAAAAAATATTATGTTTGTCCCAAATTAACTATTGAGATTATATAAAACTTTTAAAATTATGAGCAAAGGAACATCTATTTCAACAACCAAAAAGAACACAAAAACCTCTGGAGGGTTTTCATCCTTAATGTCCGTCTTAGCAATAGTAATTTCTCTGATTGCTGGGGTGTTAATTTACAAATACATTTTTGGCGATCCTGGAAATTTTGTAGACAACGACCCTAACGGTGAACCTTTAGATGGTAGTTTATTAGCAACCGTTTACAAAGGAGGTTTTATCGTTCCTATCTTAGTAGCTATTAACTTAATTATTATCATTTTTTCCGTTGAACGTTTTGTAACACTTTCTCAAGCGAAAGGAAAAGGAAGAACGGATCGTTTTGTAAGCAAAATAAAAGAATTGTTAGCTTCAAAGAATATTGATAGCGCAAAAGCCGAATGCGATAAACAGAAAGGTTCATTAGCTAATGTAGTTCGTGCAGGATTGGAGAAATATAATACAATGAGTATTGAGGCGGATATGACCAAAGAACAAAAAGTAGAAGGCTTAAAAAAAGAATTAGAAGAGGCAACCTCTTTAGAATTACCTATGCTCTCTAAAAACTTGGTAGTTCTTTCAACATGTGCATCAATTGCAACACTTATCGGATTAATTGGTACTGTAATGGGAATGATTAAGTCATTTGCTGCCATGTCACAAGGAGCACCAGACACAGCTCAGCTTGCTACAGGTATCTCAGAAGCACTTATCAATACATTTTTTGGTATTGCTGGTTCCACAATTGCTATTATCATGTACAATTTCTTTTCGACTAAAATTGATGCTATGACATATAGTATAGATGAGGCGAGTTTTACAATTGTTCAAGATTTCGCATCATCACATTAATACCGTTTTTGATCATCAAATTAAATTTTTTGTAGATGCCTAAAATAAAAATCCCAAAGGGAAGCCCGAGTATTGATATGACACCTATGGTCGACTTGGCGTTTCTACTTGTAACCTTTTTTATGTTATCTGCTTCCTTTAGATCAAGTGAGCCTGTAGACGTAGATACTCCAAGTAGTATAAGCGACAAGATAATTCCTGAAAATGTAGTTCTTATCACGATTGATAAAGGTGGGCGGGTTTTCTTTAACATGTCTGACCCAGAAGCAAGAAGAGAATTGTTAGCTAATATGGCTGGTAAATATAAAATTGGTTTCACGGAAGAGCAAATCAAACGATTTACCTTCATGTCTAGTTTTGGTTGCACAATGAAAGAATTGCCTGGATACATAAACATGGAACCAAATGCTCGAAAGCAGTTTAATACACCGGGAATTCCATACACTGATTCTACCGCTAATCAATTAAAAGATTGGATTAATTATGGAAATCGGGCGGCGATAAATTCTGGAAGAACAGCTTTTGTGGAAGAAAAAAACAAAGGTAAAAATCCAGACGCAAACGACTTTAAGCCTAAGTTTATTCTTCGCGTAGATAGTAAATCCTTGTATGTCCATGCCCAAAAAGTGATAGATGTTTTCAGAGATTTGAAATTAAATAATTTAAATTTCGTCACCTCTATGGAGTTGGCGCCAATATAAAAATATCGATATGTCAGAAATTGCAGAAAGTGGTGGCGATGGCCAACACAAAGGTAAAAAACGTGCTAAGAAAAGTTCTACTAGGGTTGATATGACCCCCATGGTAGATTTAGCTTTTTTATTATTAACGTTTTTCGTATTAACGGCTACATTTAGCAAGCCGAAAGTAATGAGCCTTGTTTATCCCGCAAAGATAGACCCGAAAGATCCACCTAAAGAGCAACCTAAAATCAACAACGCAATTACCTTTTTGCTTTCAGAGGATAAAATTTATTATTACAGTGGGCAGTTTTATCCTGCTGCTAGTCCTGGACCAAATGGACCAACAAAATTAGAGGAAACCGGTTTTGGCACGAAAGGTGTTAGGAAATTATTAGCGGATAGAAATAAATATGTGTTGAGCGAAAAAAATCTTTACGGTAAAAAGCTTGAAAAGAAAGAAATTGCAGACAGTACTTATTTAAGACGGCTTTCCGATTCAAAAAGACATAAAAAAGCGCTAAAGGTGTTAATAAAAACAGATGATAAAGCAACCTGTAAAAACTTCATCGATTTAATTGATGAATTAAAAATTGCAGAAATTGGTGTTATTGCACCTGTTGAATTAATGCCTTCAGAGTTTGCATTAATGAAATCTAAAATAAAGTAAAATGGGAACAATTATCAGTCTTATCGTACTTGTATTAATCATAACCATTTATGATTATGCTTCTGCAAAATCTTGGCAACAAGCCTCATCTTCTAATCGTAATGAACTTGTTTTTGAGCATCGAAATAAAAGCTATGGTGCTTATGCCTTGCGGAAAGATTATGATAAAAGAATGATGATAATTATTTTTTCATTATTGTTAGCAATTGCTTTAATGTATACTTCTTGGATGATCTACAAAAGCATTCCAGAGGTGGTTCCTCCGGCTCCACCAGTAGATACGACACAGATGACCGTTCCTGCTCCGCCTGTTGAAGAAGAAGTTCCACCACCACCTCCAGAAGACATTCCCCCTCCCGTTGAAGAAACGGTAGCGTTTATGCCCCCAATCGTGGTTGATATTCCTGTAGAAACTGAAACTCCTATTCAAGATGATATGGAGGAGAAAAAAGCGGATACGGAAACAAAAGAGCAGATCGGGGATGATTTTGCTGATCCTGTTGACGATGAAACAGGTCCACCAATTCTTCCTCCCAAAGAGCCCGAGCCGGAAACTTTCGTTGATGAAGAAGCTGAATTTCCAGGTGGTTACCCAGCAATGATGGCTTTCATTCAAAAAAACTTGGTGTTCCCAGAAACAGCCATCGAAAATGGTGTGCAAGGAAAATGCTTTCTACGTTTTGTTGTAAGTGTTAGTGGAACCATTTCCAGTGTACAAGTAACCAAAGGAGTTCCAGATTGCCCCGACTGTGATAAAGCGGCTATTAAGGCAATTAAATCAATGCCTAATTGGAAGCCTGGAAAATTGAATGGAAGAAGTGTTTCCTCGTATTGTTCAATTCCGATTAATTTCGCAATTGAGTAATAACATCATTCCTCGAAACCTTAAAAACAAAATCCTTGTTGGCTTATTTATTAAAACAAACTCGTGAAACTTTTTAATAGGGGCCTATCAATTTTTACTTTGCTGATTTGTCTGGGTTTTGCTGCGTGCCTTATTTTAACTGATTTTCTTCAGCCGAATCTAAGCGAAACAAGGCGTTTAATGCTTATTTTACTTTTGTTTGTTTATGCCGGCATTCGCAGCTGGCGACTTTATAAAGATTTTAACAATTAACTATTTCTCAATTACTATGTGCTATAGGAATTTTATATATTGTGTCCTGTTAATTAGCACAGCCTGCAATAACAATGAAAATCCGTTCTCCTATGGAGCCGACACCCACAGTCGTGGAAAAATGAACATCTTGGTAGAAGAGTCCTTTAAACCTTTATTTGAAACTAGTATCTACACCTTTGAAGGTCAATACCCCAAAACTGACATACAGGCAATATATGCGTCGGAAGGAGAAATAATTGATGCTTTTTTCAAGGACTCTGTAAAAACAATTTGTATTTCAAGAGATTTTACAAAGTTAGAAAAGGCACAATTAAAGAAAAGACAAGTTGAAGTTCGAAGTGATAAAATAGCGGAAGATGCCGTTGCACTTATCCTTCACCCAACCAATCCTGATTCTTTAATGACTATTGCTCAAATTAAGGCTATCATTCGTGGTGAAAAAACAATATGGACAGGATTAAAGACAAAAATCAATATCGTTTTTGACAAACAAAACTCGGCCAATTTTTATTACTTAAAAAATTTCTGTGATCTAAATAAGCTCCCAATCAATCTTTTTGCCGTTAATTCGAATGAAGAAGTTATAAATTATGTAAAACAAAACAAAAATGCATTAGGGATCATTGGATTAAATTGGATTTCAGACAGTGATGATTTTGACACCTTAGGATTTGTTCAGGGTATTAATGTTGTTGCCATTGCAAAAGATGACAAATCAGATTATTTTAAACCACATGCTGGCTACATATATACAAAAGAATACCCATTAAGCAGAGAAATTTGGCTAATTAACAAGGCTAAAAAATCAGGCATCAATACCGGATTTGTATTGTTTATGAAAGGAGACAAAGGACAGTTAATAGTTCAAAAATCAGCGTTAGTTCCAGCGACAGCTCCTGTTCGTCTTATTCAGCTAATAACTGAAGAATGAAAATCACAAAAAAACCAATGCTTTTTAGTTAGTTAGTTTTAACTTTGGCGCGAGAATTGTTTTCACTAATTTATACCTCGAAATAATTACATTATGAAATTGAAAAAACTTACTTTACTCATTATTCTTCTTAACACTTCTTTATTCGCTCAAACTATTACTGATGCAATTAAGAAAACAGAGAATGAACGTTTCGCTGAAGCAACTATAGACTTTAATAAGCTAATCGCAGCAAATCCAATTGATGCTTGTAATTTCTTTTATGCTGGGGAAAACTACTTTGAAAAAGGCGAACTCGATTCGGCTGTAATTTTCTGGAATAAAACCATGCAGGCCGATCCGAAGTCCCCATTCTCTTTTGTCGGTGTCGGAAAAGCCCTGTTAATGAAGGGTGACGTTGCTGGAGCACAAAGTCAATTTGCTTTAGCTTTATCAATGACCAAAAACAAAAATTCCGAAATCCTTCGATGTGTAGCCAAAGCATATCTGACTGCTGAATCAAAAAATTTAGACGAGGCTATTCGCCTACTTAATTTGGCGATAAAGAAAACTCCAGCTGATATTGATTGTCATTTACTTATGGGAGATGCGTTGAACTACAAAACTCCGGAGAACGGTTCGGCAGCTATTAAGAGTTATAATGAAGTATTAAAAATAAATCCTAAATCTCCAAAAGGAATCGTACGTACAGCCAAATTATACCAGCGAGCAAAAAATTATCGTTTGGCAGATTCTTTATATAAAGTTGCAAAAGCGATTGATCCAACTTATGCCCCATCCTATAGAGAAAATGCAGAGCTGAACATGATGTTTAATCAATCAGAGAAAGCAATAGAAAACTGGCAAAAATACTTGAGTTTAAATAATTCATATGATTCACGATTTCGCTATGCCGTGGCTTTATTTAAAGGAGGACGTTATTGTGAAGCTATACCGGAAATACTGTCTGTAAAAAATAATGCTTTTACTAATTATTTTATTGATCGAATGCTATGCTATTCGTATTACGAATGTACGACTGAGCCAGATGCAATAAAAAAAGGACTCGAAGCAAGCGCTCTATTTTTCACCACATGTCCTGCAGATAAAATTGTATTTACGGATTACAAGTATAAGGGAATGCTCCTATCAAAAAATGGGCAAGACTCACTTGCGATCATTGAATTTGAGAAAACTTCAAGCTTAGATGAAAAATCCGCATTGGAATTAGCGAGTGATTTGGCAAAACTGTATATGAAGTTTAAAAATTATAATGGTGTTATTGCTAAATACGAATATAAATTAGCAAACAATAAACTTGTTGGTGGGGAATATTATGACCTTGGAAGAGCCTACTATTTTGGGCCCAAAAACTATGTGGCTGCGGATAGTGCCTTTTCAAGTTTAAATAGATTGTCCTCTAAATACATCCCTGGATATTTTTGGCGAGCTAGAGCTCAAATTGCTACAGATAGCACAAAAGCAAATTGGTTAGCGGTGAAGTCATATCAATCAGTGATTGATCTAATCGTTGTTGAAGAAAGAAGTAGTACCAAATACAAAGCATTTGTACTTGAAGCTTCTAGATACCTCGGCGATTACTATGTTAACTCTCCTTCAAAAGATCCCGCTAAGGCAAAAGAATGCTGGAACATTGTGTATTCACTTGAACCAGAAGATAAACAAGCAAAGGCCTTTTTAGGGATAAAATAAGCTTTTTTGTATTTGTTATCGCATTGCTCCACGCTTTATTCAGAATGTTAGGGTAATTGATTAATTAAGTTTCTCTGCAGTAATGTTTCGCTTACAATTTTGCGATGCTAAACAAAATTCCATATATTTGATTTAACAATACTATATTATTGTAGTGTTAATATCTAAATTTATGTATAAGAATTTTACCCTAATTGCCACCTTATTACTAGCTATTTTTCAATCACAGGCCCAAACAATTGTTTGGCAAGATGATTTCGAGAATCCAGCCAATTGGAATTTAAATGTCGTAAATGGAGTGAATGCGCTCGATGCCAATCTTTGGGTGATTTCTGATGCCGAAGGCGGTGTGGTTGCTGGTGGTTGTGGTATAGCATCTAATGGCAATAAAACACTTCATATTAGCTGTCAAGGATCATGGTGTGCAGGCACTGGCGCTATTTATAATGCTGGTGATGGAGGACTTGGTTTTTTTGACTGTACAACTCATAAGCGCGCACTTATGACAAGTAATATTAATACGCTAAATACCAGCAATCTTACTCTTTCTTTTGATTATATTGGAATTGGTCAAGCGGGATTTGATTTTGGAAAAGTTATTTACAGTACCGATGCGGGACTTACATGGACCAATTTACAACTCATTAATCCTGCAGGCACTTGTGCCGGAGGACAAGGTTTATGGACCAACAGCAGTATTCTTTTGCCTCCTAACTGTTATAACATCACCACATTAAGACTCGGTTTTCAATGGGAGAATGATAATGATGGGGCGGGCTCTGATCCCTCTTTAGCTTTAAATAATTTAAAAATCACCTATCCTTCGAACCCTACCGTAAGTGCTGCATTCAACTTAAATCAAAATGGTATTTGCCCTGATGACTGCATTAACATGAATAATGTAAGTGTTGGTGCAACAACCTATTTCTGGGATTTTGGCAATGGAACCAATTCAACACTTGCCAATCCAACCAATATATGTTTTTCAACTCCTGGAACATACAATGTTAATCTAATAGCTTGCAATGGACTGATCTGTGACACTGTTTCAGAGCCATTAATTGTAAACAACTATCTATTTGGGCAGCAATCTATTACAGCAAACAATACATATACTTGGCCGTTCAATGGTCAGACTTATACGCAAAGTGGGATTTATACAGATACTGTTTCCAACGCAAATAGTTGCGATAGTATTAGCGTCTTAACTTTACAAGTATTAAATAGCGGATTGGGAGAACAATTCTTACCAACGAGGTCCTTACTTAAAATCGTTGATTTAACGGGACGTGAAGTTGCAGAAAAGAAAAATATACTTCTTTTCTATATCTATTCTGATGGAAGTACTGATAGAATATTTATAGTTGACTAGGATGAATTGTTTCCCGAGAATTAAGCTGTGTTTACCTACAATAATCTCCTTAAATGATTAAAAGATTTAGTTTAATTATTTCCGTCATTCTGACATTGTTTCTTAGCAATCTATCTTTTGCTACCCATATTCTTGGGGGTGAAATTTATTATGATTCATTAGGAAATAACATGTATAAAGTTACCTTGGAAATATATCGGGATTGTAATAGTGCAACAGGATATGACAATCCCCTTGCATTTACTGTTTTTAATGGCGATGGCTCTTATTATGGTGAATATGTAATAAATCTTTTTAGCAGTAATATATTGCCCATTGTTTATGATGACCCTTGTGTAACCCCACCGAATAATATTTGTGTTGAAAAAGGCGTTTATATAGACACCATTTATCTGCCCATGAATGCCATGGGTTACCATATTTCTTATCAAAGATGTTGCTGGGCGGGAAATATCGATAATATTGTAGATCCTGCAAGTAATGGCATTACCCTAACAACCTTTGTTCCTGGATCGGACTTAATCCCGGTGAATAATCAAGGAGCACGCTTCATTAACTACCCTCCTTTGGTATTATGCGCGCAAAACACCTTGAACTTTGACCATTCAGCCTTTGATCCCGACGGCGACTCCTTAGTTTATGAATTAGCAGCACCCTTACTTGGTGGGAGTGTTGGGAATGTAACGCCTAATCCTGAAAGTCCACCACCCTACCAAGATGTCTTGTGGAATCCGACCTATTCTTCCTTAGTGCCTTTTGGAACGGGATCATCGGTAACAGTTAATAGTCAAACAGGAATGGTGACTTTTTCGCCAAATTTAATAGGGAATTACGTAGCTGGGGTGGCCGTAAAAGAATATAGAAATGGAGTGCTCATCAACACAAAAATTCGAACCTTCGCATTTAGGGTCGTCTCTTGTCAGGTGGATATTCCTATTAGCGTAAATATCACCGGACCTCCTCAACTCATTGAAGATTGCGGATATGCTGGATTTATAATTTCTCGGACCGATACAACAGAAGCACTCGTCGTTCAAATTCAATTGGGCGGATCAGCAAGTAATGGTGTGGATTATCCTTTTATTCTAGACTCCCTTGTGATTCCAATTGGCGTTTTTGCGGATACTATTGGAATTGAAGCATTATTTGACGCCTTAATTGAAGATACTGAAACAGTTTATTTTAGCGTAATCGTTCCAAATCCATGTGATGGCACATTCGATACAACATCCATCGCGTTAAATTTAATTGATTACCAAGTTCTCGAAATGGTTTATATCGATTCCTTGAATTTGTGCGGCATGATGGGTGAGACCGCTAATTTGTGGTGTCAAGTCAGCAACGGGATGCCTCCTTATAATTATGATTGGGAGCCAGGAGGGCTTCCAAATAATGATAGCATCCAACTCAACGGCGCATTATTAAATCCAAACCTAAATCTTTATTCGCTTGAGGTGTTAGATGCCTGTGGCAAAACAATCTCTTCAAACGAAATCTTCGTATATAATCAATGTCCGCTTGAAGCGCCCAACGTTATGACCATAAATGGAGATGGAATAAATGATTACTTCTTGGTAACAAATTTACAAGATTATGAATCCGTTCAATTAAGAATTTTTAATAGATGGGGCGTTCTACTATATGAAAACGACGACTATCAAAACGATTGGGCAGGCAACGATCAAAATGGAGTGAAACTGACTGATGGCGTATATTTTTATACTGTGATTCCCTCCAGTATTAAATACGAATACGATGATGCTAAAAAATCCTTATACACGCTACATGGTTTTTTTCATATATTTCATTGATTTCATACCTGCTTATTAACGAGATAGATATCATTCATAAGTCTAAAACTCATCGTCCTTAAACTATCGTAGAGATGCTAAATGATTGTTCTATGCATTTAAGTACCTTTGTAATTGTAGCTGATTATTATTACGAATCGACTTGCAAGAATGTATAATAATATAGTAGAAAAGCACACGATAATCTATGACTACAAGTCACGAGCAAACAGCAATCAAGGCCACCTATTTTAGTATAATCGGGAATACAATTCTCGCTATTATAAAAGGCCTTGCTGGATTTTTTGGTAATTCGTACGCGCTAATTGCAGATGCTATCGAATCAACGACAGATATCTTTGCTTCCTTTTTAGTATTGTTTGGATTAAAATATGCGAACAAACCTGCGGATAAAAACCATCCTTACGGACATGGAAGAGCCGAGCCATTGATTACCTTTTTGGTGGTTGGTTTTTTAATAACCTCCGCCTCCATTATTGCTTACGAAAGCATTCATAATATTGGAACGCCTCATGCCTTACCGAAAACCTGGACACTTTTTATTCTTGTGCCTTTAATCATCTGGAAAGAAATTTCATTTCAGCTGGTTATGAAAAAAGCGATAGAAACTAACAGTTCTTCCCTAAAGGCGGATGCCTGGCACCATAGAAGCGATGCCTTAACTTCCGTGAGTGCATTAATCGGAATTTCCATTGCCTTGTATTTTGGAAAAGGGTACGAGACTGCCGATGACTGGGCCGCATTATTTGCTTCGGGGTTCATTCTTTATAATAGCTATTTGATTTTTAGACCCGCGCTCGGAGAAATTATGGATGAACATCTTTATGATGACCTTATTGAAGAGATTAGAAAAGTCTCGCTTACTGTGGAAGGCGTTGAAGGAACGGAAAAATGTTTTGTTAGAAAATCCGGGATGATCTATCACGTCGACTTACATGCAACCGTTAATGCTGAAATTAGCGTCAAACAAGGACACGAAATTGCACACCAACTCAAAGACGTACTTCGAAATGACATACCTCAATTGGGGCATGTATTGATCCATATTGAACCAACTGAATAAAGTATAACTAACATGGAGCTAAACGAAATTGTTGAATTCAAATCATCCCCTTTAATAAGACAAAAGCTGTTCGAGTTTGGATTCGCGAAAACATTTTCCGAAGGTGATATCATTCTTAATGACAACTCCTATATTAAAGCCATTCCTATAGTCACTACAGGTAGCATTCGCGTAATGCGTACTGATGAAGACGGGAGAGAAATTTTACTTTATTATATCAAAGCAGGCGAAAGTTGTATTATGTCTTTTTTAGGAGGCATGCATCACGAAACAAGCAAAATAAAAGCCGTAGCAGAAGAAGAAACAGAGGTTCTATTCATTCCTATTGATAAGATAAGCTTTCTCATTAAAGAGTTTCCCGAGTGGTTAGATTATATTTTTAGATTGTACCACAAACGATTTGAGGAATTGTTAGAAGTCGTAAATGCCGTAGCATTCAAAAAAATGGATGAACGACTTATCAACTTTATAAAAAAGAAGTGCGAAATAACCCAAAGTGAAACGCTCGTTGTTACGCACGAACAATTAGCGAACGAAATGGGTACTGCACGTGTAGTTGTTTCTCGACTTCTGAAACAAATGGAAGATAATGGCTTTGTAAAACTCGGTAGAAATAAAATTACACTTATGTAACAAAAGTAGCTGTGCAATAAAAAGAAACTATGGATCTTTGTATCATGTAATTTTAACTAAGTACCTAAAAAAAATACACGGCGGAACTAAAAAGTAGCAAATGAAATTTATCACAAAATATAAGCTAAGCATAATAGGAATAATTGTTGGTGCGATTGGAGGATATCTCTACTACTATTTTGTAGGGTGCACCAGTGGTAATTGTGCCATTACATCAAATCCGATTAACAGTGGATTGTATGGAGCAATGATGGGTGGCTTATTAGTCAGTATGTTTCAAAAAGACAAAACCATAAAACAATAATCATGGACAAAGAAAAAATCATCAAAGAAAAACAAGGGACGATCGTAGATGTTAGGACGAAAGAGGAATTTAATGGGGGCCATGTAGATGGATCAATAAACATTCCGTTACAAGAAATTGAAAGTCGGATGGATGAGTTAAAGGCCATGAAACAACCCCTGGTTCTCTGTTGTGCAAGTGGGGGAAGAAGTGGGCATGCTGCTCAATTTCTATCACACCATGGAATCGATTGTTTCAACGCTGGCTCTTGGTTGGATGTCAATTACATTCAAACTAAAACACACTAAAAATGATAAATACAATTAAAAAACTGCTTGGATTCGGAGCAAAAGTTGACTTTGCCGATTTAGTAAAGCAAGGCGCCATCATCTTAGATGTCCGAAGCAAGGGAGAATACAATGGTGGACACATAAAAGGATCCATCAACATTCCGGTCGATACCTTAAAAAGTAATTTAAGCAAACTGCGAAAAGACAAAACAATAATTACGTGTTGTGCAAGTGGTATGCGAAGTGCTTCCGCAAAAAACATTCTCTTATCAAATGGTTATGCTATAGTTTATAATGGCGGAGGATGGAGCAGCTTACAACACAAGATTAAGTAGTTCGTAGCAGCAATTTTACAATAATCCTTGGAGCGGATAAATATTACAGGCGGTAACACTTAAATATAGAGAGTGCTTGAACTATATAATAGATATTAATTAATCAATATATAAATAAAATGAAAAGTAGACTAACTATCCGTTTTGCCGTAATTACGCTATTATTAGTAAGTTGCACAAACGGACAGACTCAGAGCAATCAGAGTATGCTATCGGCAATTGAGTTTTCCACCAAGATAAAAGAACTTAAAACTGCTACAATTGTAGACGTTCGCACACCAGATGAATTTTCAAAAGGACATTTAGCCAATGCCAATAATTTTGATTGGAACGGAACCGAATTTGATAATCAGATTGCACTGCTTGACAAATCAAAACCTGTTTTTGTTTACTGTTTAAGTGGAGGTAGAAGTTCGTCAGCAGCCAACAAAATGCGTTCAGATGGTTTCTTGACAGTGTATGAAATGGACGGAGGAATAATGAAATGGAGAGGTGCAAATCTTCCTGAAACCACCGACAACGCAGTTGTATCAAACGGAATGAGTAAGCAACAATTTGATGCATTACTCATCTCCGATAAATTAGTGCTCATAGATTTTTATGCTGATTGGTGCGCCCCATGCAAAAAAATGAAGCCATACTTAGAAGAAATTTCAAAAGACATGGCGGACAAGGTTGTAGTAATCCGCATCAACGCAGACGACAACCAAGCACTTTGCAAAGAATTAAAGATTGATGCCTTGCCCGTTCTTCAACTTTATAAAAACAAGGCACTAATATGGGTCAATTCTGGGTTTGTTGAGAAGGAAATTGTTCTTCAGCAACTAAAGCAATAAAAAAGAAACGACATGAAAACTCAAAAATTAATTATCATTTCATTTATGCTAAGTGTTCTATCTATTTCCTTTTTCTCTTGTGAAAAAGAAGAAGGGTGCGGGGAGACTAACATTAGTACGTCTGGTGGTGATGACAGCCATAACAACGGACAAAATTGTATGCAGTGCCATACAAATGGCGGCGAGGGAGAGGGATGCTTTACTGCGGCGGGAAGCGTTTATAATAGTGCACTGACTTCACCTGTGAATAGTGGAAAAGTAGAGTTTTTTACGCAAGCTAATGGTGCGGGACAGTTGATGTATACGATTCAAATTGATTCCTATGGAAACTTTTACACCACTGCAGACATGAACGTTGCCGGTATATTCCCAAGAGTTACAGGGCC
>JAIPAL010000009.1 GCA_021740085.1 Crocinitomicaceae bacterium | reverse complement strand
GTTATCGGCAACATTTTAGCTTTGCCCAATTACGAGCAATTGAAAACAGGCGTTATATTGTGCGATGTGCAAATACAGGGAGAAGTGGAATAATAAATGAACGAGGAGAAGTTTTACGCTCAAGTAATTTTTCCGAACCAGCTGTTTTAAAAGCAACAATTCCATTGATGAGTGGCACTACTTTTTATGCAAAAAATGGTGATTACATAGGGGTGATTGGAATCGGAATAAGTTTATTACTCCTAGTCTTTTCCATCTATCTTAGATTCAAAAAAGCTTCTTAACAATTGAAGATCTATAACTTATTTAACACAATTTTAATAATAAGATAATAAGTATTAGTTTTATGAAGTGAAAGTTTACTCCATTTCATTTTTCTTCTCCCTATTCTTTGCAAATATCATCATTGCACAAACAGATCATTATGAAACCGTTGTTAGGGACACACAACAATGGAAATATATTGTCCCAACTGCTAGTACCAGTGTAAATTGGAATCAACCAAATTTTGACGCCAGTACTTGGCAAACAAATACAGGTGGATTTGGATTTGGAGACAATGATGACGGCACCATAATTCCAAACGGTTCCGTAAGTGTTTACATGAGAAAATCATTTAACATTACAGATATCAATGCCCTGACAAAAATAATCTTCCACATGGATTATGACGATGGATTCATTGCATATATCAATGGTATTGAAATCGCAAGGAATAATTTAGGGACTGTTGGTCAGCCTGCTGCATATAACTTATTAGCAAGTGCTTCACATGAAGCGCAATTATACCAAAATGGTTTGCCGGATCAATTTATTTTTAATCCTACTCAATTTGCAAGTTTCTTATTTCAAGGAAGCAATGTTATCTGCGTAGAAGTTCATAACCAAACAGCAACGGGGGTTGATTTAAGCGCTCGACCTTTTTTATCTTTAGGGATAAACAATACAACTAATGACTACAGCGTAACGCCTACATGGTTTGTGGCGCCTTTTGAATTTATTACCTCTACCCTACCGATTGTTATCATAAGCACCAACGATATTACTATTCCAAATACTCCGAAAATTGACGGTTTTATGGGTATCATTGATAATGGAGCTGGGCAAATAAATAATGTAAACAATCCGTTCAACGAATTCTATGGCCAAATTGCTATAGAAGTAAGGGGCTCTTCTTCCGCTTCGTTTCCAGCAAAGTCGTATGGACTAGAAACCCGCGGACCCGACTCCGTCAATTACAACGCAAGTATTTTTGACTGGCCCAGCGATAATGATTGGATCCTTTATGCTCCCTATACAGACAAATCATTAATTAGAAATGTGCTCACTTTTAAACTTGGAAACGAAACAGGTCATTATGCGCCTCGGACAAAATTATGCGAACTCATTCTAAATGATGAATATGTCGGAGTATATGTTTTCATGGAGCGCATTAAAGTAAATCCTGGAAGAGTTGGTATCGATAAACTTGACTATGCCGATACACTTGACAATCATTTAACAGGAGGTTATATTGTAAAAATAGACAAGACAACTGGTGGTGGGATTGTTGCATGGACTTCGCCATACACTGCCGCCTTACCTAGTAATTCTGCGATTAATTTTCAATTACACGACCCAAGTATTGAGCTCATTCATCCGCTGCAAGAACAATATATACAATCCTATGTAAGCGCATGGGAAAGTGCATTGGCTGGACCGAATTTTTCTGATCCTCAAATAGGCTTTAGAGCTTATGCAGATGAAGGGTCATTTATCGACTACATGCTTCTAAATGAAGTTTCTAAAAATGTTGATGGATATAGAATTTCCACTTTCTTATACAAAGAAAGATTTAGCGAAGGTGGAAAATTAGTGGCTGGACCATTATGGGATTTCAATTTAGGATGGGGAAACGCCAACTATTGTCAAGGTGGAAATACAACTGGATGGGAAATAAATTTTAATTCTGTTTGCGGGGGAGCCTTAGTCAACCCTTTTTGGTGGTCAAGAATGTTACAAGATTCAGTCTATGCTAATCGAGTAAATTGTCGATGGCTTGAATTAAGAGCAACTATTTTAGACTCAACAGTATTAATGAACTATATCGATAGTATGGCAATAGCATTAAGCTTGCCTGCGCAAAGGACCTACACCAAATGGCCGATCTTAGGAACCTATGTTTGGCCAAACAATTTTATAGGCCAGACCTATTTGGAAGAAATGGAATACTTAAAAACCTGGACTAGTAACAGACTCACTTGGATGGACAATAATATGTTTGGCACTTGTAGTTCCTTAGGAACACAACCTATAGCAGAAGACCCCATCCGAATCTTTCCAAACCCTGCTAAGGAAGCCATCTTTATTGATGGATTAAGTCAAAAAACGGACCTCATTGTTCGGGACTGCCAAGGAAAAATTGTCATTAAAACCACCGCTGATGTATATTCCTATTTATTAAACACTACTGATCTAGCGCCCGGAATTTACTTTATAAGCATTCCACAAATCAATCAAAAAAATTACAAAATCATCCTTCAAAAATAATCAAATGAAAAAGATACTTTATTTAATTTCCTTCACTGCTTTGGTATTAAGTAGTTCATGCAAAAAAATTGAAGGTCCAGGAGGCACATCTGCCATTCGAGGCCAGGTCGTTGGCAGTACTTCAGAAGCAGGAGAATCAGAAATAACGCAAGTAATTTGTACAGCGGGAATTGAATTAGAGCATGGTGATTATTGGTTATTGAACACCTCTAACCCAACTAAACTTTATTATGTGTACTATAACAACCCAACTTGGATTTCAGTATCTGACCCCCAATTGCAAGGGAGAATTGGCATAATGGTTAGCTTTAACTACAGTGACTCTAATATTGAAATTGCTGAAAAAACAAGACAGGCACTACTTGCTGTTCCTGGAGCGAACTACAACATCACCTTGTCTTCAGATATATTAACTATCACAGATTTAGGGCAGGTTAATGTGCCAGACGCAGATAATGGTACCACTAATTTTGCAGTAGATGTCGTTAATAATGGTAAACCAGGGAGTGTCAGCAGCAATACGCCTATCGCGAATGAACGTGTTTATATTATTTATGGTCAAAATACCTTTGCGGCAAAAGATGTCCGTACCAACGAAGCCGGAGCTTTTTCTTTCGAGGGCTTACAAAAAGGGGAATATACCATCTATGTACTTTCTAAAGACCCAGTAAATAATGGCGTCATGACCCGTGAAAGCATACAAGCTAGCATTACAGAGGATAATAGTATTGTAGAAGTCGAAACTATGAATATTATCTATTGATGCGCCATTTGCTCCTTGTTCTTTTATTGGCGCTTCACTTTCCTGGTCAAAGTCAAATGCAAACTTGGCTGGGCGTATCTTGCAGTTTCAAACCCATAAAAACAACAGAAATTAGCATCGGTTTACAGCAACGGTATTTTGGCTTCACCGCTTACAATAAAAGTTTACTAAGCGCCGAATTAGCTGTCAAGGTTATAAAGGGGATAAAGCCGTTCATTGGTTTTCGAATGGGCTTGTCGCCTAATTCCAACTCGGATCTTAATCAGAAAAAATGGGGCTTCTCGCAACGATACATTGCTGGCCTAGACTTCAGTTTTGTGGACTGGTTTGATGAAAAGTCAAGGTTGAATATTGGCTATACCATACAGAACCAGTGGAACACAACAAGTTTTAAAAGGAATTCGAGTGTGCTGCGAAACAAACTAGGTATAAAGTATGACATCAAAAACTTTCCGCTAACTCCTTTTGTGAATGCGGAGCACTATTATAATTGGAAAAGGGATATCACCTATACCATAGATGAGGTTTTGATTTCGGGAGGGACTACTGCGTTCAGGTATTTTATAGGCTTTGACATTGAATTACCAAAAGCGCAAATCATACAGATCAGTTTAGGTAAGAAAAACCTTTTTCTCAATAATAATGACTACTGGATAGGCAGCATAAAATACAAACTTCAAATCAACTAAACACGACTTAATACCCGGGATTTTGGATCAAATTTGGATTTAAAATAATGTCAGAAGTTGGTAAGGGGAACAGGTTAAAATTATCAGAAACAGCTGCTCCTGCCACATCACCACCTTTGAATGGCCAAAGATAGGATCCACTTGTAAATAGCCCATAGCGAATAAGATCTGTTCTTCTTGTACCTTCCCATTGCAACTCTCTAGCGCGCTCATCTAAAATGTCATTTAATGAAACAGAGGCTAAATTATAGCCATTATTTCCGTAGGCCCTTTCCCTCAACATATTTACATATTGAAGCGCAGTACCTGCATCTCCAGATCGGTGTTTAGCTTCCGCATACATCAAATAAATATCGCCCAAACGAAACATAGGAAAATCAGTGTCAACATGGGGAGAATTTGAACTATTTGAGCCATTTAAACCCGCCAACGTTTTGTTTTTGAATTTTGGAAGAGCATAACCATTAGAGAAGGTAGCCATAGTTGTAATATCCTTCACTTGACCAGTACGATAAAACAAATACCTTGAATCTAAGGTTGAATCGGAAAACTTATCTACCAGATTTGGTTTAGCACGCAACCCAGCCCATTTGCCATTTACACCATAATCTGCAGCTACCATTGAGCCGCCCAAGGATGCACAGATTAAAAAAGTAGTTCCTCCATATGTTTGAGCATATAAACCATCGTAGACTACTGGAAAAATAATCTCAGGTGAAGTATTATTGTCGGCTAAAAACAAGCTTTGATAATTTGCACTCAATTGATGCGTACTTCCATTAATTATTTTTTCGCAATATGTCGCACAATCGTTATACCGAGGGGTTCCAGTGTATACTTCAGCATTTAGATATAATTTGGCCATAAGCGATTGTGCAGCTGCTTGAGATGCTCGTCCATAAGGTGCGGAGGAGGCCGGTAATAATTGGTCTTCAATAGCGAGTAACTCATTCTCGACATATTCAAATAATTCCAATCTTTCTATTCGTTTCGGTTGAAAAGCACCTACTTGATCTAACTCCGTTACGAAGGGTACATTACCGAATAGATCTAAAGCATGATAATAACTCAGGGCGCGTAAAAAGCGAGCTTCATTTCTAAATTTACGAATCATCTCAACATCTGAATCACTAAAGCCCCTTTCCGCCAATTTCTCATCTCTTGCTTGCCAAATGAATTCATTACAAAGTGTAATTTGATAATAAATCCGGTAGTACATTCCTTTAACCCAAACATTTTCTGCATTCCATTGAGATTTATTTAATTCTGGAATACCGGGATCATTCCAACCACAAATGGCCTCGTCAGTAGGTAGTTCCTGTAAGTTCCACAAAACGCGAACATAGGCTGAAAATCCTTCATCAATGCCCGCAATATCCGCCTGGCCCGCAGGACCTTGATTTCCTGTCATAGAAAGACCAGCATAAAGTTTTGCCAATACCTTAATGTAGTTATCGGGATCGCTATACACCACCTCAGCATTTAATCCATATTTTGGCGATTGGTTTAGTTGTTTCTTACACGATGAAACAGTGATACCGGCAAGTAACAGAGAGAAAATGATTATTTTTTTCATAGCTAATTAGTTAAAAATCAAAGTTTAGATTCAAGGTATACACCCTTGGTCTTGGATAAAAATTATTGTCAACACCACCGCCAACCTCAGGATCTTGTCCAGAGTACCTCGTGAACACGAATACATTTTGAACAGAAAAACCAACATTTACCCCAACTTTATCCTTGGTAAATCCTAATTTACCAAAATTATACCCAACACTAATATTATCAATTCGTAGGAAATCAGCCCGTTCGAGATAATGATCTGATAAAAGTTGATTGGTCGTTGTTTTTTGCACTTCGTCCTCATAAAATAAGGAACTGATGTTGCTTAAAAACTTTTTGGTGCCATCAATGGCACTAAATGTCGCCGAATTTGAATGGATATTATTATAGATGGTTCCGCCTATCTCGCTTCTCATAGACACGCCCGCATTCCATTTCCCGTATTGAAAATTAAACGCGGTTCCCATAAAAAACTTCGGTGCCACTTGGCCAGCATAGTAGCGGTCTTTGATGTTAATGATGCCATCATTATTTCGATCAACAAATGCGTTTGTATCCTTCCATTTATCGGATGTATTAATCGTACCATCTCCATTCATATCAATTGAAGCTTGTTGACCTACTTCAATGAGTGACCCATCTTGCTCGTATTGCTGTTCATACACAAAATAGGTAAAAGTAGGTTGTCCCACTTGGTGAATCAGCACTTGATTCCCAATTCCTCCTGCGATACCCCCAACTAAAATTCCTGGCGAATTTGGATCTTCGATTTGCGACAACTTGGTCACTTCATTAAAATTTCTAGTAAAGTTGACCATCCAATCTAGGCGCATGTTCTTTTTTGCGATCAAACCTGTGTTTAGGCTCACCTCAATTCCTTGGTTTTGCATACCACCTACATTCGTCAAAATTTGATTCGTAAAGTTAGTTCCTGCTGGTACTGCAACCGTCGCCAATAAGTCGGATGTTGATTTTCTATATACATCAATTGACCCTGAGAAGCGATCTTTATATAATCCGAAATCTAATCCAATATTGATACTACTTGTCGTTTCCCATTTCAAATTGGCATCATATCCTGCTGGACGAAAAACCGTATAGTATTGACCACCAAAAGCGTATTGGGCATTGGTTGCCCCCTCAAAGTAATTTCCAATATAGGCATAGTCTCCAATTCCGTCTTGTTGCCCTGTTACTCCATAACCTACCCTGATTTTTAGCATACTGATTTCTTTGACGTCCTTCAAGAAACCCTCGCTCAGCAACCAAGCAGCAGAAGCGGCAGGAAACCAGCCCCATCTCTGTTCTGAACTAAATCGGGAGGAACCATCTCTTCTCATCGACAGATTCACAACAAATTGATTTTTAAACGTATAAATACCCCTTGCATAAAAAGAAAGCAAGGCATTTTTGGTATAAAAAGGATTAGCTGCCGGCTGACCAATAATTGAGTCTTGGGCTTGGTTAAAGCTTGCGTTATTAGGGCTTGAGGTATACCAATCTTGGTAGGAATACCCAGCAGTTAAATCTAAGAGATGATCTTTGTATTTTTCGCCCGTATTAAAATTAGCATAGGCCTCAATTAATTTATTTCCTTTGGTCTGGCGATATTGACTGTAGCTTCCTTGAGTAAAATAACCCGCAGCAGACAAGGAATCAGTTATGGTATAGCCGGTACCTTCTGATTGATCTGTTCCTAAATTGACAGTCGCCTTTAACATTGGAAGAAAAGGCATTTTGTAGGTTACTTTAGCATTTCCAATGTAGCGGTTGACCACACTTCTGTCTTCAGATTGCATAATTAAACCCAGAGGATTACGAGCTGATAAAACGTTGGGCTTGCCATTATCTATCCATTCAAAATAGCCGCCAAAGAGATTGTTATTGCCTGATTGCACAGCTTGAGTTGGATCGAAGAAAGCAGCACCTAAAGCACCTCTATTGGCAAAAAAGGCACGTGATTGAACCATTTTCTGATTAACTTCCAATTGTAAATTTCCATCGAGAAACGTTGGATTTAAGTTAAGCCCCAATGATGTTCTATTCATGTTATCGCGCTTGAGCAAACCATTTTCAAAGCGATTTGCTACAGATAAACGGTACGGCAATCCGATAATCCCTCCTGTAATGGATACGTTATTATCTGAGGTAATGGCCGTTCTAAATACTTCTTTCTGCCAATCGGTATTAGCAGCGCCTAAAAGATCTATTTGTTGCTGGCTTCCCTGTCTATTTATGAGCGTTCGAAGAGAATCGCCGGATAATACCTCCGCATATTTAGCAATGGTGGAAATGGAAATCTTGGAATTTAAGGTCACATGAACCTCTTTTTGACTTGCACTGCCTTTTTTGGTGGTAATGAGAATCACACCATTGGCCGCACGCGCACCATAGATAGCAGTGGCAGAAGCATCTTTCAAAATGACAAAAGAGGCAATATCGTTAGGGTTAACCAATGACAAAGGATTGGCGGCACCAGCAATTCCACCATTATCGATTGGTACACCATCGATAACAATCAAGGGATCATTACTGGCATTGATCGAGGTTCCACCTCTAAGACGCAAAGTACTCCCGGAACCTGGTGCTCCGTCGTTTGAGGTAACTTTCAATCCGGCCACTTTTCCCATAATCAACTGTTCTGGCGTAGCCAAGGAACCCTGAAGAAAGTTTTTCTCTGTAATAACGGTAGCCGCACCTGTCAAGTCTTTGGTCCTTGTTGTTCCATATCCGATCACGACAACCTCATCATACTCTTTCGCTTCTTTTGTCAAAGTAATATTTTGATTAAGAACAGTACCTGAAGAAACAATAATTTCTTGACTATATGTAACAAACCCTGAGGCACGAACAATTAGAACAACAGTTCCTGCAGGAACAAATTTAATTTCAAATTCACCATTCTCATTGGTTTGTGCCCCCATACCTTTCCCCTCTAAAACAAGAGTTGCTGGATATACAGGAAGTCCCTCAACATCAGTTATTTTTCCAATAATACTAGATGTTTGCCCATGAGTAGTTAAGGAAACAAATAGCAATGAAAGTAGTGTAAAAAGTAGTTTTCTAATCATAGCAAAGTCAATTTAAAATTAAATCTGTTTAACAAATATAAAAATATTTCTTAATGTCAATTTGACACAAAGAAAAAAAATATTACCATTTAATTTTTAACCGTGATTGTTTTTCGCTCAAATGCGTCATCAAACGAATGGTTTGGGTTTCTTGATCCAACACGAACGGTATATTTTTCTTTCCATTTAAAATGAGGTTTTTGGGTATTCGTTTAGAATGGATACACACTTCAAATGAAAAAGACATTTGCGAGCAACTTTTTCCATATTCGGGAATAAAAAGCAAGGTTGATTGTCGATTAGTTTGTTTCATGGTCATGCGAAGAAGTTTATATAAGCCCTTCTCAAAAGCCTCATTGGTCAAGCCATCGTCTTCATACCATTGCCCTTGGCTAGACCTAATATCCTTGTCATCATAATAATGAATCGTTACCGATGAATCAGTATAATCTTTAGTTGATTGAATGGTTGGTGACATTGGGATAAACGCCCCGCCTTTTACCAAAACAGGAATCCCCGATAAATCGCCAGGCATGAGGTAATGCGCTTCATGTTGATTAGTTTGATTTGGCTGATAGTTTTCAATGCGTTGTTTTCCACTTCGTAGATCATACCATGTTCCCTTTGGCGCCCTTACATCCTGAAGAGGCAGCGTATTTTTAAGGATTGGATTTGTGATTGGCTTCACCAACAAACTCGGTCCCCACATGAATTCGTTAGTGATGGTATCCGCCCACGATGCCTGAGTATTTTCCATAAAAATAGGGCGCATAAGTGGTGTGCCATTGAGATGATTTTCAAAAGCCAAGGTATAATTATAAGGAAGCAATTGATAGCGTAATTCGATGGCTTCTTTGGCCAGTTGTTTTGTTTTTTCATCTTTAAAAATGGCTTCACTAGCCACTTCCTGCTGCGCATGCGGTCGGAAAATAGGTTGAAACACGCCATATTGAAGCCAGCGAACATACAATTCAGGATCATCGTTCGCTCCAGCAAACCCTCCTAAATCAGAATGCATATAAGCAATTCCTTGCATGCCCATCTGCATGGTAAGTTCCATCTGAGGTTTTAATCCACCCCATGAGCGATTAACATCGCCTGTCCATGGGATCATTCCAAAACGCTGAGAACCTGAATATCCAGCCCGCATTAAAATAAATGGTCGTTCTAGTGGAAAAGTAGTTTTGTATCCCTCATAAATTAATCGTGCCCAATCGTGCCCATAAATATTATGCACTTGGTCCGCTGATATGCCATTGGCATGCAACAATTTGCTAGGATGAACCTCTGGCTCACCAAGATCTCCCCAAAAGCCCTTGACCCCCATATTTGCTAGCTCAGCATAGATATTCCAAAACCACTTTTTTGCATGGGGGGCATAGATATCAATTAGGCCGGTATTTCCGAAATAAAAATCATAGGTAAAAGGGTTATTTAAGCTATCAACAGCCAGTAATTTTTTATCTTTTGCCTCCTGCCAACGATTAGATGTGGTAAGAATAAAAGGTTCTGTTATTAATACAGTATTGACATTCTGATCTGAAAAATCATTGATCATTTTCTGCGGTGTAGGAAAGGAATCTGTATAAAAGGCAAAGTTGCCCAATGTTCCCTGAATATCTTTCCCGAACCAATACAGATCAAAAACAATCGCATCTAAGGGAATGCTATCTGCTCTAAATTTGGAAACAACCGTACGTGCTTCTTGTTCCGAATGATAACCGAAACGGCTAGCAAAATTACCAAAGACCCATCTCGGGGGCATGGGTTGGCGACCCGTAAGGCTAGTGTAAGCGGAGACCAACTCTTTATAATCACTTGCTGCAATCACTTGATAAGTTTTTCTTCCCCCAGTCATTTCATAGGTCAGACTGCTATCTTTTTTTGAATCTAAATCCAAAAAGCCAGTGTAGGAATTGTCAAAATGAAGGGCATACAATCGATCAGAAATTACCAAGGGCATAGAAAAATTCATTTGTTCCGAGTGGGTTTCATAACCATAGTGAGCCCTATTGTACAAGGGTAGCCGATAGCCTCTTCTATCCATACCAAGCACCCGATTTCCTGTTCCGAACAATTTTTCTCCTTCGCTTAAATTAAATTGGATTTTTTCCATTGTAGTATCCACATCATAGCCCCAACGTTCTGATATTAGATACTTTCCTTTATAGAAATATGAAATTTTAAACGGATTGGTTTGTACAATAATCGAAGGATTTATCCCTTTGCTTTTCGCTGATTTGCTGTAGATAAATAAATAGGGAGGAATAAAGGTGTTTGAACTAGCCGCCCAAGTAAATGGATTATTGTCAGGTGGTGTAAGCACGGCATGTGAATTCGCTTCGTGTTTTTGTCCGTTCGGAATAAAGGTCGTTTCAATAATATTAGGCCCATAGGTTCTGAAGATATATACTCCATCTGACACCGATACCTTCACACCAGCATCTATTGACTCAATACTTTTAAACTGTCTGCTTGGATTTTGACCAAAGGCAAACGCGTTAAGTACCACGGCCACAAAAACAAACATTGCCTTCACTAGAGTTCGATTATCCATGCTGTTTTTCCTGGAATAGTTAGTGTTTTTTGAGAAAAATCAATGGGCAAATCACTTAAAAACTCTTTTCTAATGGGAACGCTTTTGAGTTGAGATACATCGAGTGACTCCTCGAATCGTTCTAAGTTGATCTTTTGTTCATCCGTTGAATTATTTAATACTACCATTAAGCGTTTTGAACTTTGAAGGCCATTTTCACTTTCTTGAATTCTGAAATAGACATATACATTATTTTCTGGCACATACTGAACGAGTTTACCTTCATGAATGACGACTTGATTTTTGCGCCAATTCAATAGTTTTTTTGTGAACTGAAAGTAGGCCTCTTGTTCAGGGGTTCTTCCCTCGCGTCCATATCTTCGTTTATCATCGTTGGCATAAAAAGCCGTTTGTTTGTCCGTATCCCATCCACCTGGAAAATCCCTTCGGATATCCGCATCTCCCACTTCCTTGGATCCTTTCATTCCGATTTCAGAACCATAATAAATCTGTGGTATCCCTCTGGTTGTTGATAGTAAAGTAAGGGCGAGTTTATAATCTGCAAGATTTGGATAGATCTCATTAAATCTTTTGGTATCATGATTTTCCATAAATACGAGCAAGTTATTAGGATTTTTATAGAGAAAATCATTTACAAAATTCTCATAAATACGCACCATTCCTTGATCCCAACCCTGTTTTATTTCGCTGAATGCTTGAGTGATTGCATCGTGTAAGGTAAAATCCATCACCGAAGGCAAACCACTGTCATATGATTCAAGAGCACCAATGGGACTTTCTTTTTGCCAATAAGAAATTTGCGCTTGGTTGTGCAGCCAGATTTCGCCAACAATATTTAGATTGGGGTATTCCTCCATGATGGATTGAGTCCATTTTGCAATGGCATGCTTATCATTGTAGGAATACGTATCTACCCGCAGTCCATCTAGGCAGGCAAACTCGATCCACCAAAGCGTATTTTGAATCAAGTAACTCAAAAGTAGAGGATTCGATTGATTCATATCGGGCATGGAAGTATCGAACCAAGCATCTTCGGAAGCGCGGACGTCGATTTCTGACGCATAGGGATCCATTTGTGTGCTAGTGCGGTAACTTGAGCGCGTAAAAGTCGGGAATTCATGAATCCATGTTTTGGTTGGCAAGTCCGTCATCATCCAATGCTTACTGGACCAATGATTGGGCACCTCATCTTTGATCACTTTTAAACCTTGACGGTGAGCTTCTAGCACCATTTCCTTGAACCAATCGTTCGATCCATAGCGCGGATCCACTTTATATAAATCAGATTGCGCATAGCCGTGATAGGAATAAGTTGGTTCATTATCCTCTAGCAAGGGGGTCGTCCAAATGGTTGTCGCACCTAATTCCTTAATATAACTTAAATGTTCTATTATTCCCTGAAGATCTCCACCATGGCGACCGCCTGGTAAATCGCGATTACCCGGCTCTGTCATTCCCTCGTAGGTGTCTTGACCGGGAAGCAAGTTCGCAAAGCGGTCAGGCATCAACAAGTAAATCACATCCTTAGACGAAAATCCCTCTCGATTAGCTGATTGATAGATTCGTTCTTCCAATTTGAATTCAAAACGAGCCACTTCCTTTTTCTTGTTATCTAACAAAATAATTGGATACGTCCCTGCATTTTTCTCTTGCGTTTCAACGGTAATGAAGAGGTAATTCGGATTTTCAGTTTTAATAATTCCAAGAACATTCAATCCTTGTACACTGGGTATATAATTTGCAATTTTTGGTCCATGCAACATAACTTGGACCTGATGGTGCTTCATCCCTACCCACCAATTACCTGGCTCGACATGGCTCAAAATAGTTTTCTGAGTATATCCTTGCCATGCCAAGGCCATTGAACAAGCGAAGAAAAATCTAATCATCATGGTGCTACGGAATAGAATTGTCGAGTACTGCCATCGTTATATCGCACCAAATAAACTTGATTTGCAGGCGGTGCTAACAAAATACGACCAAGTACATCATAGTATGAAACTGGAATTGGAGCATCCAAATCAATGGATTCCGTCAAACTGAGAGAGCAAGGATTCACCAAGCCTAGGTATGAAGATTGACTTAATGCCGATGAATGTCGCAAAGTAACATGCTCATTTAGGCTAACAGGTATGTGGCTACCCCAGTTCTGAGTAATGGCAGACATAAAATCAGCATTGGTAAACCCATAATCTAGTCCTTTGTAAGTATCCGCAAGGGCAGATGGCGCGATAACACTTTGGGTTTGGTTCCATACGGAAAGTAAAAAAGTAGGATTAAAAAACTGTTGACAATGCAAATTTATATAATAGGAAAATCGATCTTTAAAATAAGGCACTTGCATTAAACGATAGTACAAGGGACGTTGGGTATTTGGCAATGCCCATAAATAAATATTGCGGGTTTGCCAATCGATTGAGAACCAATCAACACCGAATGTATTATCTACATCGTACTCTATGTAAACGAACTTGTCATCTGATGGCCTTTGGTAGAGATAGTAATTATTTTTGTTCACGATATAACCGTCCCAATGGGCTGCCAACACTTCAAGCGCCATGGTTTTTAAACAAAGGTCCACATCCAATACTTCTTGAATGGCGCAAGGGAATTCTGCATTAGAAGTGTTATTTAAAACCTCTATAAAATGAATCAATCCTGAATAATCATTGGTATCTTGGTTGGTTTTAAGTTCATACAGTGGGACATAAGCATTGGGATTACTACCCAAATTAGTGAGATCGGCGCCATAGCCTGCCTTGTATAAATTACCACCAGCGTTTCCAATGAACCGAGCTTCTAAAAACTGATCGTCAAAGTGTTCAACGTTGAGGTATAATCCTTTATAGGTTCCGTTTATATACAATTCTACATAAGAGCTTCGAGCAACAGGACAACCGGCCCATCGGAGCATTTCATGACAAGTACGGGCGCGCATGATGGAAACGTCGTTATGTTCTCCATTGAGGTTCATGGATTTTAAATTTTCCCACTTCTGACTGGGAACATAAGCATTGAAGTCTAATTTAAAGGATTTTTTAGCAGATTGCAAGGAGGTATTTCCACGAAGCCGAATACCTATGGTAGAAAGTGTATCCGAAAGAGTACTGCTTATATAAATGAACGATGCCGGAAATTCGTAACTTGAGCCAGAACTATCGCCAACCATGGTATTAAAATGTTGGGGGCTCATGGTGATGTAAATTTTCGCCACCTCATCTTGTTTAAAGGCAGCCGAATTGGCAGGATGTACCAATTGAGAAATAGAAGCGAAGGAAAAAACTAAAAATAGAACCGAGAACAAAATCCTCATTTTACTATAATTTTTGAAGTGAATTCATTTCCTAGGTGCAGCACTATTAAATACGTTCCTGGAGGAATCTGTATATTTTTCCAGTCCACGGCATTCACACCATAATTAGAGAATCCTTTTTTGGAATCTACTAGTTGACCATCAGAAGTATACCATTGTATCTCGTAGGGCAGAAAGCCAACTGAATTGAAGGAGAGGCTCAAGCTTTCATCAAACGGAACAGGATAAACCTTGAACTCAAAAGCTTCTGTCTCCAATTCTTCTAAACTCGCCACGGAGGTAATGTATGGTTTAGGTAATTTGATATCGGTATATACGCGGTACTCACCAGGTTGCAAAACGATTCCGCTATTCACATTGCTGACGTTGAGGCTATCTCCTGAAAAATATTCATACCACCAACCGGTATGCTGAAAAGCTGGAACTGCTGAAGCCACGTTTACATCTACATTCACTAATGAAATTCCGTTCATGCTAGCATGATTCATAATCATGCGTTTAATACCTGCTCCTAAACTAGCTTGAAAATTCAAGGAGCGAAAGGTTTCGTAATTGTTGCGCAAGGCCAAAGTAGCTTTATAGACATCCAATAGTTGTTGGCGACGCCCCTGCTGCAAATAGTTCCAAAGAATGGGCTTGTTGCACGTTCGGCAAGGATAATCTATTGAAATGTCGTAACCTATTTCACCGAATTGCCATATCATTCTCGGGCCAGGTTGGGTCAAGAAGCTCACCGCTAAACCCTGCATTCTTCCCAAAGCCGTATAAGGATCTTTGGCATTGTGTGAAGGATTTGTCGCGTTTCCATAGGTAATGGATTCGTACATCAATCGCTCTTCATCGTGACTTTCCATGTAGGTAATGAGGTGTGGTAGCGCCCATGTTCTGTTGGTATAGATACCGTTCATCAAACTCGAATTTGCGATATACCCTTTGGCAGCATTTTGATAACCAAAAGTAACATTCCCCCATAGCATACAACCATAATCAGCCAATTGCTCCTCTTCGTTGTTGTCGCACCAATGCTCAAGAATCACATATTGACTAGGGTCAAAGGACCAAATGCTATCAGACATCCGTTTGATATTATTGATGCGCTCGATACTATAACTTGCAGCTGTATTTGCGAAACCTTTTGTGAAATCAAAACGAATACCGTCGATATGGTACTCTTCAATCCAATACCGATTGACTTGATCAACATATTCTTTGGTTGCTGAACTGGAGTGATTGAAGTCATATCCCCAGCAGTTAGGTGGATGTGGGCAAACTGCATTGAACCAAGGGTTATTTGCTGCAGGTCTGCTGTTTAAAGCATCCCAATACATGTTAACCATAGGATTTTGTCCAAAAGCATGATTTAAAACCATATCTGTAATAACGGCAATGCCTCTTCCATGACACGTATCTACAAATTCCTTGAATTTCTGAGCGGTTCCGTAATACTTGTCTAAAGCGTGGTGAAAAGAGGGGTTGTAGCCCCAACTTTGGTTGCCTTCAAATTCAAAATTAGGCATCAATTCAATGGCGTTGATTCCCAATTGATCCAAATAAGCGATCGTATCTATTAAGGTTTGGTAGTTTCTGGCCGTTACAAAATCCCTTATTAGAAGTTCGTAGATCACCAAATCTTTTTTATCCGGGCGAATAAATAAATTTTGCCAATTATACACTTGTGGGGTTGTTTCATAAACGGACACCATCCCAGTAGTCAGACCTGTTGGGTATGGATGCATAGTTGGAAAAGTTATTGAACCCACAAAACCGTCGTTACTAGGGTCAAGTATAAGCGTACTGATTGGATCAGCATACGCAGCTTGACCGACAATTAAATATTGATAGGCATATTTCTGGCCTGGATTTAGGTTATCTAACATCAACCACCAACGGCTTGAGTCGATAGAACGATTCATGTGATAAGGCGCAGTAGCCGTCCAATTATTGAAATCACCAATCAAGTAAATATGGTTTTTTTCGGGGGCATAAAGTTGGAATATAACGGTCGAATCATTGATGTAATTTGCTCCATTTTTAATACCTAGGGGCGGATTCACATAAGAAACCGACGGATTTACAGTATAAATAAGGCTGTCTTTTTGAATAACGGTTCCATTGTTGGCTTCAAATAATAAGGTATGCGTACCCGCAGAAGTTGCCGACATGTTGTAGTTTAATATAGTTGTGTTACTAGCTGCTTGAATCAGGAATCCGTCCTGTTTAAGGCTTAGACTTGCGATTTGATTGGATTGCCCTTTAAATACGAAATTTTGATTTAAATCTATCAGTAAGGGTGGAATGGGATTGAAGATAGCCGCTTGAAGGCCACCGTTAACGGGGTAAATATCATAATAAATATCACTGCCATCGGCAGCGCGACCTACTGTTGTTCCCGCTTGATTTCTGAAAACAAACGCCAATTTTAAGACATTTGTATTCACTGGGAAACCATAAAAAGTAGCTATATTAATGGTTATTGAATGCTTATTATTACCAAGGTTGGTCATTTGAACCTGTGGGTCTGCTTGCCCCCAAATCCCTTGAACATACTGCCAATTGGTTGGGGAAGTACTTGTAGAGGTAATCAATCCAGCATGACAATACACTTGGCTTGCACCGAGTAGAGCGGCATTGCCTTGAGACGCGTCATAAACGATAGTTACCACATCATTTACCGTAGGAAAAGCAGGACTAAGCTCTAAAATTTGTCCATTTAACGAAAATGTTAAAACAAGCAAAAAGAAAAGTGATTTATATCTCGTTTTCATAAGGTTAAGGTAAAGAAAAAGCCTATGCTTTCACATAGGCTTTCAAAAAAGAACAATAAAGATTATTTCTTCATTAATTTACCTGTAACTACATCGTCTCCAGCTTTCACTGAATAGATATAATAACCAGCCATTAAATTAGCCGTATTCACCTCAATTTGATTAGAAGCACCTGTAACGGCAGTTTGCTCAGCTACTGTTTTACCTGAAAGATCAAATAAAGTAACTGTAGCATTGTTTTCATTCGTTTCAAATGCAAAGGTAGTTACATCTGTAGCAGGATTTGGAGAAACCACTAAATTAGAGATACTGCCTTCTGTAAGACTTGCTCCACTTCCGTTGCATGCGTACAAACACATGTCCCAACAGTAACGAACAGTTGTTCCAACACCTGGGATAACCATCGTGCGGTTTATGTTCCCAGCGCCATCATCTACACCACAACCACCAGTAGCGATCGTGCTCATTGGATCTGTACCTTCATTCATACCCCAGTTACCATTTACAAATTTATACGTTAGGTTTCCTCCAGCAGCAGGAAATGTAACCACAATTTCCCAAACATTGTTTCCTATGTCTGTCATGGCAGAACCAGCAGTTGTTGGTGACCAATCCGCCATAGGACCTCCATTGGCAGTAGCACCATTACCAGAAAAATTACCAGCAATTCGAATACCTGTACCGTCGATAGTTGCTCCACCAGCAACATAGTTCGTGACATCTACTTGAAAAGTCACATCTGCTTGAGCGAAAGCCACAGCACCCACCAAACAAGCAGAGATTAGCGTAAAGATTTTTTTCATAAAAAAAGATTTAAAAGGTTAAAAAAATAATACTTAGTGTCAAAATGACAACATAAAATTAAAAATAATAATACAATAAGCAAACATTAAAGTTTTTTTTTTTGTGAATAAAGCTTGTCTACAGTGCATTATTTTAGAGCTCTCCGATAAATTGAGCTACTTTTTTAATTCTACTTTCGGCAAGAGGAGCGAAATCGAAAAGACCAAATACTGTTGAGCCACTTCCCGACATTGCCGCATAATAAGCACCATTTTCGTATAAGAAATCGATTGTCTCAGAAATTATTGGATATTTTTTGGAAATAGGAACTTGAAAGTCATTCACGAGAGAATTTTTCCATTTATTTTGCTCACTAGAAAGTATTTCCTCCAGTTTGCCTTCTGGCTGTTTTGGATTAATCAGCGCATAAGCGTCCTTTGTGCTTATGTGAATATTGGGATTTATTAGTACAAGAAACTTACCGCTTAAATCGATGTTGCTCGGTGATAACACTTCCCCTCTCCCACCAACTAAACAGGGTAAACTCGTGATAAAAAAAGGACAATCACTACCTAACTCTGCCGCAAACGACTCTAAGTTAAGCTGCGATATATTTAAAGAAAACAATTCGTTTAAGCCTTTTAGGACAAATGCCGCATCAGACGACCCTCCGCCTAATCCTGCCCCAATAGGAATTTGTTTTCTTAGATGCATGAACACAGGTGGTATGTTGTAATTAGCCGCCAATAAATCATATGCTTTTTGGCAGATATTTTTTTCATTACTGTTGGGCAAATCGATTCCTGTCTGTATGAATTTAGCCTCTTCAGCCGGAATTATTTCCAAAATATCACAAAGCGGAATAGGGTACAAACAACTTTCAATTTCATGAAAACCATCTGGACGCTTGTTCGTAACGTGTAAACCTAAATTAATTTTAGCAATTGGAAATAAGATCATAGTACAAAATTAAAAGAACAAAGCAATTTTCTTAAATTTGTATACTAATTTGAATAAATATGTCAACTTATCTAGATTTTGAAGAGCCTCTACGTTCACTTGAAGAACAAATTGAGCAAACGAAAGAAATTGGTATTTCTACAAACGTAGACATGCGCGATAAAATAGTAGAATTAGAACAAAAATTAAGTGCTACTACAAAAGAAATCTTTTCAAAACTAAGTCCATGGCAACGGGTACAGCTATCGAGACATCCAGACCGACCTTATACCTTAGCGTATATTGACGCAATTACTGGCGGAAATTTCATGGAGCTACACGGCGATAGAGGAGTTCGAGATGACAAAGCCATGGTGGGAGGTTTTGGCGCTATAGACGGCAGATCGGTTATGTTTATTGGCCAACAAAAAGGCATCAATACCAAAATGCGACAATATAGAAATTTTGGGATGCCCAATCCTGAAGGATATAGAAAAGCATTGCGTCTTATGAAATTGGCGGAGAAATTTAACAAACCTATCGTTACATTTATTGATACCCCAGGTGCTTTTCCCGGTTTAGAAGCGGAGGAAAGATGCCAAGGAGAAGCAATTGCAAGAAATATTTATGAAATGATGCGATTGAAAGTCCCTGTGATTTGCATAATTATCGGGGAGGGAGCTTCTGGTGGTGCTTTAGGCATTGGCGTTGGAGACAAAGTGGTTATGCTAGAAAATACCTGGTATTCGGTTATTTCACCGGAATCATGTTCATCAATTCTTTGGCGATCATGGGATTATAAAGAAATAGCAGCCGAAGCGCTAAAATTAACATCAACAGACATGAAAAAAAATGGCTTAGTTGATGCCGTGATTCCTGAACCTATCAATGGGGCGCATCGATCTCAAAATGAAAATTTTGAAAACGTAAAGCAAGCCATCTTGTCGTATTTAGTTGAACTTGATAAACAAACTCCCGAAAAACGAATAAACGACCGCATTGAAAAATTTAATAAAATGGGTGTTTGGAAGTAGAATGAAATCCTATTTTCATTGCCCATGAGTGAACTATTACAAACACCCATTGAGTTTCTCAAAGGAGTAGGACCTCAGCGCGCTCAATTACTTCAAAAAGAATTGGGGATTTTCAATTATGGCGATTTACTTCACACCTTTCCCTACCGCTATATTGACCGGTCAATCTATCATAAATGTCGTAACGTAGGCGGCTCTGATTCTTATGTGCAATTAGTTGGAACCATTGACAATATAAAAGAAATTGGCGGTGCTAGATTCAAGCGCCTCAGTGCTCGTTTTACGGATGATTCAGGCAGCATAGAACTAATTTGGTTCCAAGGAGGACAGTGGATTAAACAAATGCTTGTGCCAGGGCTCAGCTATCAAGCATTTGGAAAAGCAAAGTTAACGAATGGCGTTTGGGCTATCCCTCACCCGGAACTCACTCCGATGAAAGATGTTTCCAAAAAAGCGGGGTTTCAGCCATTCTATTCAAGCACAGAGAAATTAAACCATAAAGGATTAAACACTAAAGGGATAGAGAAGTTAATACAAGCCTTTTTTTTTCAACATAATTTACAAACAAGAGAATTTTTACCCGAAAGTATTATAAAAGAACATCAACTCATTTCGAGGACAGATGCTTTAAGAAAAATACATTTACCGAATACCGAATTAGAAATAAGTCAAGCGAAATTTCGCTTAAAATTCGAAGAGTTATTCTTTTTACAATTGGAAATGCTCATTAGAAAAGGCACCCGTATACAAGCAACCAAAGGCCATATATTTGAACATTCAGGGGACATTTTAAAAAAGTTTTATACCGACCACCTGCCCTTTGAATTAACTAATGCTCAAAAAAGAGTTGTCAAGGAAATACGAAGAGACTTTCTAACAGGGCAGCATATGAATCGACTTTTACAAGGCGATGTTGGAAGCGGAAAGACATTAGTTGCTTTAATTGCCATGCTCATAGCAAATGGAAACGGGTATCAGGCGTGTATAATGGCACCAACCGAAATTTTAGCGAACCAACATTTTGAATCCATACAAGAATTAGTAAAAGAGCTAGGAATAAAAATTGCATTATTAACAGGTTCCACTAAAAAAGCAGCACGCATACCCCTATTTTCTGGCCTCCAAAATGGAGAAATTAATTTGTTAATTGGTACTCATGCATTACTAGAAGACCCGGTTCAATTTCATAATCTTGGATTAGTTGTTATCGACGAACAACACCGATTTGGCGTAGCGCAACGGGGTAAAATGTGGCGAAAGAACTCCATTCCACCCCACATCTTAGTAATGACTGCAACGCCCATTCCAAGAACGTTAGCCATGACATTTTACGGCGATCTTGATGTATCGGTTATCGATGAACTTCCCCCAGGAAGAAAACCAATTTCGACCATCCATCGATTTGAAAGCCATCGCTTGGCCTTATTTGGATTTATGCGGAAAGAAATTGCGCTAGGGCGACAAATTTACATTGTTTATCCTTTAATAAAAGAAAGTGAGAAACTCGATTTCAATAACTTAATGGATGGTTTTGAAGCGATTTCACGATCCTTTCCCATGCCAGAATACCAATTGAGTATCGTACACGGCAAAATGAAGCCAGAAGATAAAGAGTATGAAATGCAGCGATTCATAAAAAGAGAAACACAAATCATGGTCGCGACGACGGTAATAGAAGTGGGCGTCAATGTGCCGAATGCTTCCGTAATGATCATAGAGAGCGCTGAACGATTTGGATTAGCGCAACTTCACCAATTAAGAGGACGAGTTGGCCGAGGCGAAGATAAATCATATTGTATTCTTATGACAGGAGTAGAACTGTCGAAGGAGGCAAAAAAACGAATGGGAACAATGGTTGAAACAACCGATGGATTTGAAATCGCAGAAGTTGATTTACAACTAAGAGGGCCTGGCGATTTAATGGGCACACAACAAAGTGGTATTTTAGATTTAAAAATTGCCGATTTATCAAAAGATGGAGAGCTGGTAACCCTAGCGCGAGAATCCGCTATTAAACTTATTGATAATGACCCCAATATTCTACTTTCAGAAAATGCCTTTCTTCGTGAAAAAGTTATTTCCTTATTGAAGGAGCGACCTAATTGGGGAAAAATCGGATAAAAAAAAAAGGGTGCTAAAAAGCACCCCTTAACTTATACATTAAGATTTTATTCAGCTGCTTCTTCAACAAGCATATCATACGCTTCCTGAGAACCAACAATCATCTTTTGATACTCACGCACACCTGTTCCAGCAGGAATTAAATGACCTACAATCACGTTTTCCTTTAGACCAAGTAAATGATCTACTTTTCCAGAAATTGCTGCTTCATTCAACACTTTAGTAGTTTCCTGGAAGGAAGCTGCCGAGATAAATGATTGCGTTTGCAACGATGCCCTTGTGATACCTTGTAATAAAGGAATCGAAGTTGCAGGAGTTGCTTCACGAGCTACTATTAAATTTTTATCTTCTCGTTTCAATTTAGAATTTTCATCTCTGAATTTTCTCATTGAAATAAGTTGTCCATTTTTCACATCATACGAATCACCCGCATCTTGTACCAACATCATTCCGTACAATTCATCATTTGCTTCCATGATATCTGCTTTATGGATAGACTGACCCTCTAAGAATCTAGTATCACCTGACTCCATAATTTCTGCTTTCAACATCATTTGACGAACAATAACTTCGAAATGCTTATCGTTAATTTTCACCCCTTGAAGTCTATAAACCTCTTGGATTTCATTAACAATATATTCTTGTACTTTCGTTGGCCCCTCGATATTCAAGATATCATTTGGAGTAATTGCACCATCAGACAAAGGCTGTCCTGCACGGATAAAGTCATTTTGTTGAACAAGGATATGCTTGGATAGAGAAACTAAGTATTTTCTAACTTCGCCTAACTTTGAAGTAATAATTACCTCTCTATTTCCTCTTTTGATATTACCAAATGAAGCCGTTCCGTCAATTTCTGCAACAACCGCAGGATTCGATGGATTTCTAGCTTCAAATAATTCAGTTACACGAGGAAGACCACCGGTAATATCACCCGTTTTACCAGCCAATCTTGGAATTTTCACCAAGGTATCTCCTGCTTCCAATTTATCGCCTACTTCTACAGAAATATGCGCATTAACAGGAAGAGAGTACTCTCTTAACACTTCTTTCGTTTTCGGATCAATAATATGAATGGCAGGACTTCGTTTTTTATCACGAGATTCTGTAATTACTTTTTCAGTAAATCCAGTTTGCTCATCGACTTCTTCACGGTAAGTAAGACCTTCAACGATACCGTCAAATACAACCTTACCTGCCACTTCAGAAATAATAAGCGCATTATATGGATCCCACTTACAAATAACGTCTCCTTTTTTGATCTTAATATTGTTTTTAACCATTAATTCAGAACCGTAAGGAACGTTAGCTGTCATAACAGCAATCCCTGTCTTCTCGTCTGTAATTTTTAATTCAGCAGAACGCCCAACAACAATATGTTTCACTGTACCATCGGCATTTTTCTTTTCAATGGTTCGTAATTCTTCCATTTCTAATTTACCGTTCGCTTTCGCTTTCATATCAGAAATATCAGCGATATTCGATGCTGTACCACCCACGTGGAAAGTTCTTAATGTTAACTGAGTACCTGGTTCACCAATGGATTGAGCTGCGATAACACCAACGGCATCACCTCTTTGCGCCAATCTATGATTAGACAAGTTTCTACCATAACATTTTGAACATACACCTCGTCTCATTTCGCAAGTAAGAACTGAGCGAATTTCAACCTCTTCAATCCCTGCGGTTTCAATTTCTTTAGCAAAAACTTCAGAAATTACATCTCCAGCAGCAACTACTAACTTATCAGAATCTGGTAAATAAACATCATGAACAGAAGTTCTACCTAGTATACGATCGTACAAAGGCTCGACTATTTCGTCATTTTTCTTTAATGCTGTTGCTACTATACCACGTAAAGTACCACAATCATTCGAATTAATAACAACATCTTGCGCAACATCCACTAAACGTCGAGTTAAGTAACCAGCATCCGCCGTTTTCAAAGCCGTATCTGCAAGACCTTTACGAGCACCGTGCGTAGAAATAAAGTATTCAAGAATCGATAAACCTTCTTTAAAGTTAGAAAGAATTGGATTTTCAATAATTTCTTGAACGCTTGCCCCAGATTTTTGAGGTTTCGCCATCAATCCCCTCATACCCGAAAGCTGACGAATTTGTTCTTTAGATCCACGAGCACCAGAATCAAACATCATGTAGATGGAATTGAAACCTTGTCTGTCTGTCTTTAACTGATCCATTAAAGTAGCAGTTAAACGTGAATTAGTATGCGTCCAAATATCAATAATTTGATTGTATCGTTCATTATTAGTGATAAGACCCATGTTATAATTCATCATAACATCTTTCACTTCATTCTCCGCTTTCAAGACTAATTCTTCTTTTTGCTTAGGGATAATAATATCGTCTAAATTGAAAGAAAGTCCTCCTCTGAATGCCATTTCGTATCCTAATTCCTTGATATCATCTAAGAATTTTGCTGTTCTAGACGTACCAGAAATTTTCAATACTTCACCGATGATATCACGAAGTGCTTTTTTGGTAAGAACGTCATTAATATAACCTGCTTCTCTCGGCACATTCTCATTAAATAAAACGCGACCACAAGTAGTTTCCAAAATTCGTAATTCAGGAATTCCCTCTTGATTTAAGTCATACGTTTTCACTTTAATGTGCGCATGTAGATCTAATTTCTTTTCATTAAAAGCAATTATTACTTCTTTTGGAGAATAGAAAGTGCTTCCTTCGCCTTTAACGATGTCTTCTTTTGTTGAAGTTTTTCCTTTGGTAATATAATAAAGACCTAACACCATATCCTGAGAAGGAACCGCAATTGGGGCACCATTAGCAGGATTTAAAATATTATGTGATGCAAGCATCAACATTTGCGCTTCTAGAATTGCCGCATTACCGAGTGGTAAATGCACTGCCATTTGATCCCCATCAAAATCGGCATTAAAAGCGGTCGTTACTAATGGATGAAGGCGAATTGCTTTTCCTTCAATAAGTTTTGGTTGAAAAGCTTGAATTCCCAATCTGTGTAAAGTAGGCGCTCTATTTAATAATACAGGGTGCCCCTTCAATATGTTTTCAAGGATATCCCAAACAACAGGTTCCTTCTTATCAACAATTTTCTTTGCGGATTTAACTGTTTTTACAATCCCTCGTTCGATCATTTTACGAATAATGAACGGCTTATAAAGTTCCGCTGCCATATCTTTTGGCAAACCACATTCGTGTAATTTTAAATCTGGACCGACAACAATTACAGAACGTGCAGAATAATCAACACGTTTTCCTAATAAATTTTGTCTAAAACGTCCTTGTTTTCCTTTCAATGAATCAGAAAGAGATTTTAACGCTCTATTAGATTCAGTTTTAACAGCACTCGACTTTCTTGAATTATCGAATAATGAATCTACCGATTCTTGCAACATTCTTTTCTCATTTCTCAAGATCACCTCTGGCGCTTTTATTTCAATTAATCGTTTTAAACGATTATTTCTAATAATTACACGACGATATAGATCATTTAAATCTGATGTAGCGAAACGACCACCATCAAGCGGCACTAAAGGTCTTAACTCAGGCGGAATAACAGGGACAACCTTAACAATCATCCATTCAGGGTTGTTGTCAATTCGTTTTTGAGAATCGCGCATAGCCTCGACGACCTGCAATCTTTTCAAAGCTTCATTCTTACGTTGAACAGAAGTTTCTGTATCAGCTTTAGAACGAAGTTCGTAAGACATTTCTTCCAACTTTAAGCCCTTCAACAAATCATGTAATGCTTCCGCACCCATTTTAGCGATAAATTTATTAGGATCAGAATCATCTAAGTGATGATTATCCTTCATCGCGTCATGTTCAAGAATATCTAGGTATTTTTCTTCTTCAATAAAATCCATGTATTTCAATTCTTCCCCCTCAATATTAGCGGCGGAACCAGCTTGAATAACTACATATCTTTCGTAATAAATTATTTGATCTAGCTTCTTAGTTGGAAGTCCTAATAGATATCCAATTTTGTTTGGCAAAGATCGGAAATACCAAATATGAGCAACAGGAACCACCAATGAAATGTGTCCCATTCGTTCTCTTCTCACCTTTTTTTCTGTTACCTCAACACCGCAACGGTCACAAACGATTCCTTTGTATCGGATACGCTTATACTTACCACAGTGACATTCGTAATCTTTAACTGGGCCAAAAATTCTTTCACAGAACAAGCCATCTCTTTCCGGCTTATACGTTCTGTAATTAATCGTTTCAGGCTTTAATACTTCACCGCTAGAATTCTTAAGAATTTTTTCCGGTGAAGCAAGTGATATCGTAATTTTATTAAAACTACTTTGTGTTTTTGGTGTTTCTTTTTTGAACGTCATTTTATTCCGTTATAATTTCGTTAAAAATTCAAATTAATCCATGCTCACATTCAAGCACAATCCACGTAATTCATGTAACAATACGTTGAAAGATTCAGGAATTCCAGGTTCTGGAATATTGTCTCCTTTCACGATTGCCTCGTATGCTTTAGAACGACCATTAACATCATCAGATTTAATCGTTAGGATTTCCTGAAGGATATTAGCAGCACCAAATGCTTCAATTGCCCATACCTCCATTTCACCAAAACGCTGACCTCCGAATTGTGCTTTACCACCAAGCGGTTGTTGCGTAATTAATGAATACGGTCCGATAGAACGAGAGTGCATTTTGTCATCAACCATGTGAGATAATTTCAACATGTAAATTACACCCACTGTTGCTGGCTGATGGAATCTTTCACCGGTACCACCATCATAAAGATATGTTTTACCTGATCTTGGCACGCCAGCTTTATCTGTCAATTCATTGATTTCATCCGGTGTAGCACCATCAAAAATTGGGGTAGCAAACTTAACACCCATTTTTTCTCCAGCCCATCCTAAAACGGTTTCATAAATCTGACCTAAGTTCATCCTTGAAGGTACACCTAATGGATTTAAAACGATATCTACAGGTGTTCCATCTTCTAAGAAAGGCATGTCTTCTTGACGAACAATATTCGCAACAATACCTTTGTTACCGTGGCGACCTGCCATTTTATCACCCACTTTTAATTTACGTTTTTTAGCAACATAAACCTTTGCTAATTTCACGATTCCAGCAGGAAGTTCATCCCCAACAGAAATGTGGAACTTACGACGTTTATAATTACCTAGTAAATCATTCGCTTTAATGCTGTAATTATGGATAACCCTAGAAATCAATTGATTTATAGTAGTATCAGCCGACCAATTAAGTGGATTAATAATCGTAAAATCAATTGCTAGAAGAGACTTTTCAGTAAACTTAGTCCCTTTTTTAATCAATTCTTCCTTAAAATTATTGAATACACCGTTTGATTTTTGCTCACCCAAAATCATCAATAATTTCTCCACTAACTTTTCTTTCAATTGAATGAAATCTCGTTGATATTCCGAGTCGATAGCTTCAAGAATTGATTTATCTTGATTTTTTGCTTTTCGTTCTTTAACCGCTCTTGAGAATAATTTTTTCTCAATAACAGTTCCGCGAAGAGAAGGGCCTGCTTTTAAAGAAGCATCTTTAACATCACCAGCTTTGTCACCAAAGATAGCACGTAATAATTTTTCTTCCGGTGAAGGATCCGTTTCACCTTTCGGTGTAATTTTACCAATTAATATATCACCTTCCTTAATGTCTGCTCCAATTCGGATTAAGCCATTTTCATCTAAATCTTTTGTTGCTTCTTCACTCACGTTTGGAATATCGGAAGTTAATTCTTCCATTCCACGTTTAGTATCCCTAACATCTAATGAATATTCATCAATATGAATAGAGGTAAAGATATCATCACGAACCACTTTCTCAGAAATCACGATAGCATCTTCGAAATTATACCCTTTCCAAGGCATGAAAGCTACTTTTAAATTTTGCCCTAGAGCTAATTCACCATTTTGAGTAGCATATCCTTCGCACAATACTTGTCCTTGCTCAACACGATCGCCTTTTTCTACGATAGGTTTTAAATTAATACAAGTACTTTGATTTGTTTTTCTAAATTTTGTCAAGGAATAGTGAACAACTTCACTATCGAAGCTCACTAATTTATCTTCCTTAGTCCAATCATAACGAATAACGATCTCGTTAGCATCTACATATTCTACGATACCTTTACCAACAGCATTGATAAGTACACGAGAATCACGCGCTACCAATCTTTCTATACCAGTTCCAACAATTGGGGAATTTGGTCGTAATAAAGGAACCGCTTGACGTTGCATGTTTGATCCCATTAGGGCACGATTCGCATCATCATGCTCCAAGAACGGAATAGAAGATGCCGCTATTGAAGCAATTTGATTCGCTCCAACATCCATTAATGTTAATTTATCAGGTTGAACAACTGGAAAATCACCTTCAAACCTTGCTTTTACAAGATTAGAAAGGAAATTTCCTTTGTCATCAATTACTGCATTTGCTTGCGCAATTATTTTAGTGTCTTCTTCTTCAGCAGCCAAATAGATTGGCTCTTCATTGAAGACTACTTTTCCTTTTTCAACTTTTCTATAAGGCGTTTCAATAAATCCTAACTTATTTACCTTAGCGAATACACACAAAGAAGATATCAAACCAATATTTGGTCCTTCCGGCGTTTCAATTGTACACAAACGGCCGTAGTGCGTATAATGGACATCTCGTACCTCAAAACCTGCTCTTTCACGTGACAAACCGCCTGGTCCTAGTGCAGAAAGCCTACGTTTGTGCGTAACTTCTGACAGCGGATTTGTTTGATCCATGAATTGAGATAATTGATTGGTCCCAAAAAAAGAATTTATTACGGAAGATAATGTTTTCGCGTTAATAAGGTCAATTGGAGTAAATACCTCATTGTCTCTTACATTCATTCGTTCACGAATTGTTCGAGCCATACGAGCTAAACCAACACCAAATTGAGAATACAATTGCTCACCAACCGTTCTAACCCTTCTGTTAGACAAGTGATCGATATCATCCACATCGGCCTTAGAATTAATAAGTTCGATTAGGTATTTAACGATTTGAATAATGTCATTTTTCGTTAAGACACGAGATGATTCATTCGCATCTATTTTCAACTTTTTGTTTAACCTGTAACGTCCAACTTCACCTAAATCATAACGAGTATCGGAGAAGAATAATTTTTCAAAAACACCTCTAGCCGTTTCAAAATCAGGCGCATCAGAATTTCTTAATTGACGGTAAATATGTTCAATTGCTTCTTTCCCAGAGTTAGAAGTATCTTTTTGAAGCGTGTTATAAATAATCGTATAATCCGTCGAATTTGCATTTTCCTTGTGCAAAATAACTGATTTCGTTCCTGAGTTAAGGATTTGATCTAAATGCTCTTCTTCAACCGTAAGTTCACGATCAAGAATTACTTCATTTCTTTCGATGGAAACAACTTCACCAGTATCTTCATCAACGAAATCTTCGATCCATGTTTTAAGCACCCTAGCTGCAAGTCTTCGACCAAGCAACTTTTTCATATTGGCCTTATTGATTTTCACTTCATCAGCTAAACCAAAAATTTCCAATATATCACGATCCGTTTCATATCCAATTGCACGGAAGAGCGTAGTAACAGGTAATTTCTTTTTACGATCGATATAAGCATACATGATACTATTGATATCCGTTGCAAATTCTATCCAAGATCCTTTAAAAGGAATAACTCGTGCAGAATACAATTTGGTTCCATTAGCATGCCTACTTTGACCAAAAAACACACCTGGTGATCTATGTAATTGCGAAACGATAACACGTTCTGCGCCATTAATTACAAATGAACCCTTTGGTGTCATATAAGGAATTGTACCTAAATACACATCTTGAACGATGGTTTCAAAATCCTCATGTTCAGGATCGGTACAATACAATTTCAATTTTGCTTTAAGAGGGACGCTGTACGTCAAGCCTCTTTCGATACATTCTTCGATAGTGTATCGAGGTGGATCAATAAAATAATCCAAAAACTCTAACACGAATTGATTTCGCGTATCAGTTATAGGAAAATTTTCTGCGAAAACCTTAAATAGGCCCTCACTATCCCTGTTTTCAGGAGTTGTTTCTAACTGAAAAAACTCTTTAAAAGATTTTAATTGGATCTCCAAGAAATCCGGGTAATCAAATTGATTTTTGCTTGAAGCAAAATTAATTCTAGTTGAATTATTCGTTGTTGCCAAGGCTTAATTTTTTTTAGTGAAGAATGAAAAGTACTTTAAAAACAAACAGAACAAGGCAGCCGAAAAATCGGTTGCCTGTTCTGTAATTAATCGATAATATTATTTAACTTCAACCTCGGCACCAGCCTCTTCAAGAGCCTTTCTTAGTCCCTCAGCTTCATCTTTTGATACACCTTCTTTGATAGCAGAAGGAGCTGCATCTACTAGATCTTTAGATTCTTTCAAACCATTACCAGTAAGTTCTTTTACAAGTTTAACTACTGCAAGCTTGTTAGGTCCACCGAACTTCAAGATAACATCAAATTCTGTTTTCTCTTCTTCTACAGCTTCAGATGCACCACCGCCACCAGCCATCATAACTGGAGCTGCAGCTGCAGGCTCAATACCGTATTCATCTTTTAAAATTGTTGCTAACTCACTAACTTCTTTTACTGTTAGGTTAACTAGTGTTTCTGCAATTTGCTTTAAATCAGCCATTTTATTTAATTTTGATAAAGGGTTTAATAAATAATTTAATTATGCTCTATTCTCGAGCGTTTTCAATATGCCTGCAATTTTTCCGCCAGCTCCTTGCAAACCTGACAATACATTCTTAGCAGGACTTAGTAACAATCCAATAATTTCACCAACCAATTCTTCTTTGCTTTTTAAAGACTCAAGAACAATTAATTGATCATCACCAATAAAAATTGCTTCATCAATATAAGCACCTTTAAGAATCGGTTTTGAATTTTTCTTTCGAAATTCTTGGATTAATTTTGCCGGGGAATTCGCCTCAGCAGAAATCATGATAGAAGTCGAGCCTTTCAAAACATCTCTCAATTTACCATAATTCTTACCTTCAACTCTATCCATTGCTTTTTCAAGCAAGGCATTTTTAACAACTTTTAAAGAGATATTAGATTGAAAACATCTTCTTCTTAAAGCGTCTATTTTTTCTACTGTTAATTCAGCGGTATCCGTTAAATACAAAACATTGGAACCTGATAATTCAGCTGCTAAATCTTCAATATACTTTGCTTTTTCTTCTCTTGTCATTTTACTTAAGTTTTAAGCTGTTACAGATTTAGTGTCAATTTGTATTCCTGCACTCATTGTTGAGCTTATGTAAATACTTTTAATGTAGGTTCCTTTAGCTGCAGAAGGCTTAAGTTTAATAAGTGTTGAAATCAATTCGCTTGCATTTTCACGCAACTTATCTTTTTCAAAACTTACCTTACCAACCGAAGAGTGAATAATACCGTACTTATCAACCTTAAAGTCAATTTTTCCAGCTTTCACTTCTACTACTGCCTTAGCAACATCTAATGTAACTGTACCTGTCTTTGGATTTGGCATTAATCCACGAGGTCCTAAAATACGACCTAATGCACCCACCTTACCCATTACTGACGGCATTGTAATAATTACATCGATATCCGTCCATCCGCCTTTGATTTTTTCAATGTAATCGTCAAGACCCACAAAATCAGCACCAGCAGCAATAGCTTCGGCTTCTTTGTCAGGGGTACATAAAACGAGAACACGAATATCTTTACCAGTTCCGTGAGGAAGAGCCACAGTACCTCTAACCATTTGGTTAGCTTTACGAGGATCAACACCTAAACGAACACAGATATCAACTGATGCATCGAATTTAGAAGTAGTGATTGCCTTAACCAAATCGCAAGCATCCACTAACGTGTATGATTTTGTCAAATCAAATTTAGACAAAACATCCTTTCTCTTTTTTGAAATTCTTTTCATGTCTTATGATTTTTTGGTTTTCGGTGCTTCACCACCTTTTACTGTTACTCCCATACTTCTTGCTGTTCCTGCAACCATTTTCATAGCTGAATCGACAGTAAAACAATTTAAATCAGGCATTTTATCTTCCGCAATAAGTCGCACTTGATCCCACGTAACAGAACCAACTTTAACACGATTAGGTTCAGAAGAACCTTTTTTGATTTTGGAATACTCCGTGATTTGCACTGCTGCTGGGGGAGTTTTTAGCACGAAATCAAAAGATTTATCACCGTAAACAGTGATTACAACGGGTACAACCTTACCTGGTTTATCTTGTGTTCGCGCATTAAACTGCTTACAAAATTCCATGATATTCACACCTTTAGCACCTAATGCAGGTCCAATTGGTGGTGACGGGTTCGCCGCTCCTCCTTTGATCTGTAGCTTTATTAACGCTGCTACTTCTTTAGCCATATGTATAAAAATTATGTAGTCAAACGTGAGTATTTTCGGGAAGCTTTAATCGATTTCCTCACTCCTACGGGTTAATAAACTATTTAAACATCTTTTTCGACCTGCATGTAACTTAATTCTAGCAAGTTTTTTCTACCAAATATTTTTACCATTACTTTTAATTTCTTCTTCTCTTCATTTATTTCATCAACCACGCCGCTGAAATTATTAAAAGGACCATCGATTACCTTAACGGCTTCTCCGATAGTAAATGGAATTCTCAATTCTTCTTCAGTTTCAGAAAGTTCATCAAACTTTCCTAATATCCTATTTACCTCTGACAATCGCATTGGAATGGGTTCACCACCCTTTTTACCGCCCAGGAAACCAATAACATTAGGAATTCCTTTAATTATATGTTGTACCTCACCTACCAAAGCAGCCTCTAATAAAACATACCCAGGTAAATAAGCTTTTTCTTTATTTATTTTCTTACCATTACGTATTTGGAATACTTTTTCGGTAGGAATTAGCACTTGGCTAACGAAATCCGTCAATTTATGACGAGCAATTTCAAGCTCCAAGTACTCCTTCACTTTCTTTTCCTTGCCACTTACTGCACGGACAACATACCACTTTTTAATTATCTCAGTCATTATTAAAATTTAATAGTATAAAAATAACCAAGCAAGCCTTTCCAAAAAGGATCTTTCGCAGCTGATATTCCAAACAAGAAATCCATTAAAAATATCATTAAGGCTATAAGAATAGACGCAATAACAACAATGATTGTATTATTCTGTAGTTCTTTCCAAGTTGGCCAAGTAACATTATGAACCATTTCATGGTAAGTTTCGTTAAAATATGCTCTAATTTTTGACACAGAATCAGTTTTAAATGTTGCACGGGCGGTAGGATTCGAACCCACGACCAATGGTTTTGGAAACCACCACTCTACCAGCTGAGCTACACCCGTTTAAAAAGGGGATGTTACTCCCCTTACTAAACTATATTAATATTTTACTTTTATTAAGCTACGATCTCTGTAACCTGACCAGCCCCAACAGTTCTACCACCTTCACGGATAGCAAAACGTAAGCCTTTATCCATTGCGATAGGAACGATCAACTTAACATTGATAGTTACGTTATCACCTGGCATAACCATTTCACGGCCATCAAGCAAAGAAATCTCACCTGTAACATCCGTTGTTCTAAAATAGAACTGAGGACGATATTTATTATGGAATGGGGTATGACGTCCACCTTCTTCTTTCTTTAAAACATATATTTCTGCTTTAAACTCATGATGAGGTTTTGTTGACCCTGGCTTACAAATAACCATTCCTCTTTTAATTTGAGATTTTTCAATACCTCTTAGTAAAAGACCAACGTTATCACCTGCTTCACCTCTATCTAATATCTTACGGAACATCTCAACACCTGTAACAGTCGAAGACAATTTTAAATCTCCCATTCCTAGGATGTCAACACTTTCACCTGAATTGATAACACCTGTTTCGATACGACCTGTTGCAACTGTTCCACGACCTGTAATCGTAAATACATCTTCAACTGGCATTAAGAAAGGCTTGTCAACTTCACGAGGAGGTAATTGAATATAAGTATCAACCGCTTCCATAAGTTCCTCAATTTTTGCTACCCACTTAGCCTCACCGTTTAGTGCGCCAAGAGCAGATCCTTGAATTACCGGAGCGTTATCTCCATCATACTTGTAGAAAGAAAGCAATTCTCTTACTTCCATTTCTACCAACTCTAAAAGCTCTTCATCATCAACGCTATCCACTTTGTTCATGAAAACAACCATTGCAGGAACACCTACTTGTCTTCCCAAAAGGATATGCTCACGTGTTTGAGGCATCGGTCCATCAGTTGCTGCAACTACTAGAATTGCACCATCCATTTGCGCTGCTCCAGTTACCATGTTCTTCACGTAATCCGCGTGACCTGGACAGTCAACGTGTGCATAGTGACGATTCATAGTTTGGTACTCAATGTGAGACGTGTTAATAGTAATACCGCGCTCTTTTTCTTCTGGAGCATTATCAATCGAAGAAAAGTCTCTTACTTGAGCCAATCCTTTGGATGCTAATACACTTGAAATTGCAGCAGTCAACGTAGTCTTGCCGTGGTCAACGTGTCCAATGGTACCAATGTTCACGTGCGGTTTGGAACGATCAAAATTTTCCTTAGCCATTTTTCTTTTTGTTACTTGTTAATAAATACAACATATATAAGGGATTGCACCTGCAATCCAATTTCTTTTTTATTCTTTTTATTCATTTGAGCCAATGATGAGAATTGAACTCATGACCTCTTCCTTACCAAGGAAGCGCTCTACCCCTGAGCTACACCGGCGCAGAAAGCAATTTTGAGCGGGAGACGAGACTCGAACTCGCGACGTTCAGCTTGGAAGGCTGAAGCTCTACCAACTGAGCTACTCCCGCTTAATACTAACTGTGGGGAGAGCAGGATTCGAACCTGCGAAGGTATGCACCAACAGATTTACAGTCTGTTCTCGTTAGCCACTTGAGTATCTCCCCAATACTCGAGCCGATGGAGGGATTCGAACCCCCGACCAGCTGATTACAAATCAGCTGCTCTGGCCAACTGAGCTACATCGGCAAATGTTAAAAAATATTAAAATAAAGAACTTTTAAACACTATTCCCATAAATTTGGGACTGCAAATGTACAAAAGTTTTTTTTATCGCAAAGTAATATCAATCTTTTTTTTAAAATTATGTTTAAAGAAAATTAAAGGCAAAGTTATTTTTAATTTTACCCCCAAAGATGAAAAGTGTAATTGTAAGTGTAACAAATGATCTCGCAACAGATAATCGCGTTAATCGATCCTGTAGTGTACTGCAATCATTGGGGTTCCGTGTAGTACTTGTTGGCAGGAAGTTGAAGCAGAGTAGCGAAGTAAGTAGAACTTATGAGTGCAAACGATTTCGGATGGTTTTTAAAAAGGGGGTTTTATTTTATGCTTTTTATAATTTAAGACTGTTTTTTTTCTTACTATTTCACCGAGTAGATCTCTTATTTGCGAATGACCTTGACACCTTATTACCTAATTATCTTGTTTCCAAAATAAAACGAGTGCCGCTTATATATGATTCGCATGAACTCTTTACAGAGGTTCCAGAATTACAAAACGCCCCTTTTAAAAAGTCCGTTTGGACAAAAATTGAAAAGTCTATTGTGCCCAAACTAAAATACTGTATTACTGTCAATGAATCCATTGCCAAAATCTTTGAGGAAAGGTACAAGGTGAAATTCAACTCTATTCGCAATGTGCCAGAGCAAATACCTACTAATTTAAATAATTCTATCAACCTGGATAATATTCCAAAAGATTCATTCACCGTTATTATTCAAGGTTCAGGACTAAATATTGATCGTGGACTTGAGGAAGCTATTGAGACAATGCTCTTATTGGAAAATGTACATCTATTAATTGTTGGGAATGGAGACGTAATCCCTAAAGCAAAAAAAATGGTGGGAGATTTAAAATTAGGAAATCGGGTTCATTTTTATGGTAAGCGTCCCTATCATGAATTGATGAAATTTACATCTTTGGCAAATTGTGGGCTGGCGATTGATAAAGCCACCAATAAGAATCACCAGTTTGCCTTGCCGAATAAAGTATTTGATTACATCCAAGCAGGAACGCCCATTATTTGCATGGATTTGATAGAAATTAAATCACTAGTATTAAAATACGATATTGGTATTGTTATAAAAGAGGTGGTTCCTTCAGAAATTGCAACAGCTATTAGGACCCTTCAGCAAAACCAACCTTTACTTAATTCCTACCAGGCAAATTGCAAAAAAGCAGCAGAAATTGAACATTGGGGCAATGAAAAGGCAAAACTAGAAGAAATTATTTATGCTATTTACCCTTCTTATCGGTCCAATTAACTAGCATCGCAAGTTTGTAGAAATCAAACATACGCAAGGTAAACCATCCTGATTTAAGAAAATGCTCGTTTGATTTTCCAACCAAATAATTTACAAAACGAAGTAACGGAATAGCACGATATTTTTTAACGTTGTAATACGTCTTCAACAAACGGACATGGTTAATGAAGTCTATATTGGGCTGAATTTCTTCGTGTATAAACCAAAGATTTTGAATGCTTTGTTGCGTTTTTTCAAGATATATGGGGTTACTGTCCAGACAGCTATTCAATACAGGATTATCAATATGAACTATTTTTATATTGTTTTGTAAAAGAACAAACCCAAAAAGCGTGTCTTCATGACCGTAGCCCCTTACTCTTTCATCGAAAGGATATTCTTTTAACACAGCCTTTTTTATACAAAAATTATTCGTTTTAAATCCATAATGAGAATTCGCTCTATCTCTAACAGATTTAGATTCACGACAGATGCTGTATTTCCACCTAAGGTATTTGTCTCTGGAAGGACTTTCATTTTGGTAAACGCTTCCACCGAATATTAAGTCGCCTGAATTGAGTTGTATCGTTTGCAAATAGTTACCTATAAAATCTTCGCTTATGACATGAGAATCTCCGTCAATAAACAAAACAAAATCACCATGAGCGAGATCAATAAATCGATTTCTGATAGCAGATCTGCCCATATTTTCCGGAAGAGAAAAGTAACGTGTATTAGTTATTTCTTCTAGCGAATTACTATTAATTAACTCAATTTCAGGACTAGAAGCATCATCCAGCACAATAATTTCAACAGGGAAATTATTTATTGCTATTTGTTTAGAAATGGCAAGAACCAATACCTTTACATCCGAATTATAGACGGGGATACAAACCGATAATACCATATTCGGTTTTTAATTTATACTAAGCCATCGTGTTGGGCGTCCCAAAATTGATCGGGGGAAATCCTTGTTGAGGATCATCAATCACCCCAAAATTCTGTTCAAACTTTTGAACATTTTCCGTTAATGCTAATAAAAATCTTTTCGCATTTTGAGGAGTCATTAAGACTCTTGAACGAACCTTTCCCTTTGGCATTCCGGGCATTAACTGAACAAAATCACACACAAACTCGCCTGGCGAATGGGTGATAATTGCTAAGTTCGAATAAATACCCAAGGCAATTTCCTCAGATAGTTCTATATTCATTTGATTTTCTTCGTTTTGCATAATCTTAATATATGTACGAATTTACAAATCATTTTCGATTTCATGAAAGGAAATACCAAAGGATTTTAATTCATTTAAAATTGGTTCATAGACTTCTTTATCTACAGGTAGATGTATTCCTGGCTTAGTGAAATTTCCGTTCAAAATTAATTTGGCCATTATAGCTACCGGCAAACCCACTGTTTTAGCCATTGAAGTATGGCTTTCGTCCTCACCTATATTAATCATGGAAGAAATAATTCGTTTATTTTTCCCGTTTAGATGATATTCAAACTCATGGTACATCACAATCATATCTTTATCCCCTGGACTTAAAGACATTTTCTTTACCAAAAACACTTCTAAAAGCTGAGCCGGACTAGCGGCCGGCATGCCTATTTCTTGGGAATCGTCAAACAAACCTAAATCCTCAAATTGAGCATAAAGATATAGGCGGTGTTCCCCTAAAAAATCCTTAAATTTTTGTTCGACCGGACGCGTTGTATGATAGGGCAAAAATGAATTCAAAAACTTCCGAGGGGTCATTTGTTCTGAGGACAACAATTTATAACTATCATCAGTCATTCCTAATTCAATAAAAACATTCCAACCATCACAAAAATTGGGTCTTCTTAAAGTGCCGCGGTAGATCGTTTTAACATTATTTAATCCATAAGTCTGCTGGTAAGCTAAAGAGTCTCGGTTGGCATACCCTTCAAATTCACCGTACTCTCCAATGGTAAAGCGTTCTGTTCTTTTAAACAACTGTGAATAAGGAATGTATTTATACTCATTATTCTGTATAAAAGCGGCGATGCCACCTTGTCCAGCCAACACAACATTCCTAGGGCTCCATGTAAATTTATAATGCCATAGATTAGTGTCTGACTCAGGGGCAATTAAACCACCACAAAATGATTTAAAGCTCAGCATTTCTGCCCCCAAGTCCTGTATTTTATGAATAATCTGCATCGCACTCATGTGATCAATTCCTGGATCAACCCCAATTTCATTCATAATTATTACTCCTGCACCAATTGCTTCTTCAGCCAATACTTTCATTTCGGGAGAAACATAAGAGGGAGTTATGAGGTGAGTCTTTAATTCAATACAATCCTTTGCTACCTCAGGGTGAAATCTTGCTGGCAACATAGAAATTACAATATCTGCCTCTTGAATATTGTTCCTTCTTGCTTTGGTATCAAGCACATCAAAAGAAAGTGCTTCGCCACGCGGGTGATTATTTAATTTTTGTAAAACAAGTGCTCGATTTTGATCAACAACTTTTAAATACCAATTAAAGGTCGTTGCCTCATTCAAAAGATAACGAATTAGAGAAGAAGATGACAATCCTGCACCTAAGAGTAATATCGATTTCATTAAATTAACTTAGGAATTATATCCTGATAGAATAGGACGTATTGCATCAAATAGCACGTCTTCATCCCATGGTTTTTCAATAAAAGATTCGAGTAATCTATCTTTGTTTAGCGCCTCAATAGAAGTTTGATTCGCTTGTCCTGAAAGCATGACACATTTTAGTGTGGGGTGTTTTACTTTTATAGCGCGAATTAATTCGGCACCGTTCATTTTTGGCATTTGATAATCGACAATAATAAAAATAATATCAATTTTTTCATTTACTAGTTCGTCAATGTTTTCTAGCGCCATCAATGGGTCTGTAAAATACTCTAATAGCGTGTATTTTTGATCTACAATTTTAGATAATTGAAAGCCCAACATTTGAAGAATAAATTGGTCATCATCTACACAAACAACCGCATATTTTATTTCGTCCATGGCACAAAAGTAATTATTAAATATAAAACTTATCGCTTCAGAATTAAATTAATCTGTTTGTTTAAAAGTAATTTTAAAAACAGTCTCTCCTATTTTTGAACTTACCGAAATAGTGGCATTATGATCCTCAATCACATTTTTCACAATACTTAAGCCCAAGCCGGAGCCATTCCTTTCTGATTTGGTGGTAAAAAATTTATCAAAAATACTTTTCTGGATTTCAATAGGTATTTCAGGGCCATTGTTTTGAACATTTACCTGAATCGAATTATTTTTTTCTTTTGCAGTAATAATTAGCTCCCCACGCTCCTTCCGCTCATCCATTGATTCAATGGCATTTTTAATCAGGTTCGACCATAATTGAAATAGCTTTATATCAACACCTATAATAGTCAAATCATCGGGCACAATCAGTTGAACATCCACATTTCTTTTTAGTTCATAATTAAAGATATTCAACACCGTAGAAATATTGTCCTTTAGATTTACGGGTAACTTGCGTTGGTTTTTTGGATTCTTAATAAAAGAACGCATATCTTGAACCACCTTGGCAGCCCTTTCACTTGAAGAAAGAATTGTTTCAATGAAATTTCTATTCAACTGAACATTATAGATTAGTGCAAGGAAATCTTTACGATTATCCGATTCAATAATCTCTTTTATGACATTAATTTCAGAAAGTTCGACCCTGCTTTTTACCATCATTGAGGCAACTTCATTCGATTCATGGCTTAATTCAGGAAAGTTCTCACTTAAATAGGCTTCAAATTCTCGCAATTCTTTTCTTTGCTGAAGACCGCCAACAAAAAGCTCTCCTTGTTTTAAGAAGGCTCTTTCACAAGCGAAATGTATCTGTTTAGGAGAACAATTCGGCACCACATTATTAAACAATTCTGAAATAGTATAGCGAAGACTTTCAGCGCCAATTTTAATGGCACCCAACGGCGTATTTAAATCGTGCGCAATACCAGAAGCTATTTCACCAATAGTTACCAACTTTTCTTGATCACTAATTGATTTTGACAATTCAATGTTTCGTTTCGTTTTTTCGGCAACGATCAATTCCAAATCCGTATTGATGTTATGAATTTCCGCTGTTGATTCATTAATTTGCTTAATATAATTGGTCTGGGTTTCTACATTCACCAGCATTTGTCCAAATAATCGGAGCAAATCCTTCTCATCTTCATAAAAAATTCTGTAATTAAGCACGGCATCAAATCCGACAAATCCGATGCATTCATTCCCTTTCATTAAAGGAAGGGCAAATACACTCTTTATGTCTTGCTCAAGCAGCATTTCTTTGACTATTCCATCAGGTAATTCAGTCGTATTTTCAATAATTATTTCATCTCCTTTAGCATGTGTTTCTATCCAAAATGGAATACTTGAAAATGGAATAAATTGGAGCGAATTTATTTGAGGCGCAACACCATCGGCACACCATTCATAGGTATTCGATGCTGTTTTTGACTTGTAATCATAGGTGAAAATATAAACTCGATCAACATTGACAAAACTTCCTATTTGCGACAAGGAATCATTAATAGTTGACTCCACCATATCTACCGAAAGGTTGATGTATTTAGTAGCCATATCCATGAGTATCGATTGAAAAAGAATATTTTTCTGCAATATTTCCTTCGATATTTTCATCGCCGTTATATCAATTCCATATCCTACTACATGACTTATTTGATTAACCGCATTAAAAACAGGGCTCATTTTTCGCAAAACCACCTTTCTATTTCCATCTTTATCCTTGGCTTCATCCTCCCATTCTAATTCAACTCCACCTTCCATCACTTGGTTAAAAACCCCCCTTCTTACTTTTGCTAAATCTGTTGAAACCCCTTTGAAATTGCAGTAATCGAAATCATCTTTGCCGATCATAAAGCTTCTTATTTCATCATCTTGAATAGCTTGTATATTCAAAAAGAGGTATTTGTGTTCTGGACTAAACACGGCAATATCTGAGGGCAAATTGTTTAATATGTATTCATAGAAGGAGCGTTGTTCATCTATTTTTATATTCAGTTGCTTTAGCTCCTCTTCTTTTTCTTCAACTTGTGATAAAAATAAAGAAATGTCATTCGCGTAGATATTAAAATACTCTGCGTTAAGGACATTTCTTATGTTTACTAAATATGTTCTTTTATTACGTGTTAAGTAAAGTGATGAATTTTCAATTTCATTTTCCAAGCAATGGGACAAGTTTATTTTTAATTCTTGGTCATTTACCCCATTAACATCAATTTTAAAATCGATAATGAATTTCTTGCTTGCAGCATCATTTGCATACAAGAGTTTGTGTTTTTTACTAATTCTGAGAATCGGATTTGGATTTTCGCTTGGAAATTTTGCCAGGCTAATTAACTCCTCCTTGGCGGCTTCTATACTTTTGTTTTTCTCAACCAATTTTTCATTCAAATTCCTTGCCTCTGTTAAAGCGCGAGAGGATGCTTGCAATAAAAAAACATATTCAACTAGGTAATCATGTTTAGGGAAATCTGAGAGTGTAACCCCATAATTGTTAATGTGAAACTTTGAATTTATAATGGGAGAAGCTAAAACAATAAAGCCATAACTTGTTTTTTTAATAGAAGCCTTATACCGTTGACTTTCATCTTTTGATCTAAAAAAATAAATTCGAGATTCAAGGTTATCGCTCCAATTAGCAAAGGAAAAAATAGTTTCCCAAGAAAAGATATCTAAGAATGCTTGACCTTTATCAATTAAATTGGAAGATTTTAAATAATTACTTCCAATCCCTATGATTTTTTCGTTGAAATCTAGAATTAAAGAATATGGATTCGAGAAGTTGAGTGCTTCAAAAATTGAATTTACATCAAACTGCTCAGATTCTTTTGCTTTCATGACAGTAGATCACCATGTTATTTTAAAGACATGACAATCGCTATCTGGCCCTTTAAAAACAATTTGTTCAATTTGACAAATCATATCAAATCGCTTCCCTAATCCCTTAATTAAACCAATTAACATGGGCGTTAAACCTTCTCTATGTGAACGATATTCTAATTCAATAGAATTCTCTTTTTCATTTCTAGTTGTGAATTGAGGAGCAACCAGTTCTGGCATTATATTATTGATTCTATAATGAAGCATATCCATATTGTTTAGAAACTCAACAAAAGAACTTCCAGACATATCCATCAAATCACCATACCCTTCATTAGCGGTATACAAAATCCAATATTCGCCAAACGCTTCCAAAATATCGGACGCATCCGCTTTTAAAATATGAGAAGCATTCTTAACTAAATCATAGGTAAGCTTATCCGGATAAGGATTCATTCCAACAAACTCTTCATCTTCAAAATTTGAAAGCTTGCAGATTTCTTTCCATTTATCTTCGCCGTGATTTGTTACAACTAAATCCTTAATGGCTTTGTTAACGAGTCCGTACATGTGCTTGTTTTTAACAAAAATAATAAAAATAAATCTATTTTTATATTCGCTTTTTTCTTTCGCCACATTTGTTTAGAATAACTATTTTTGCAGTCTAAATTTATAATAATGGAATATGTCTCTTTAGGTAAAACTGGACTTAAAATAAGTCGTTTATCCTTAGGCTCATGGCTTACTTTTGGGAAACAAATAGGAGACAATGACGCCGAAGATTTAATGCGAATTGCCTATGATAACGGCATTAATTTTTTTGACAATGCTGAGATCTATTCCCGTGGCATGAGTGAAGAGGTAATGGGCAAGATTCTAACTAAATTGGGATGGTCACGCGATAGTTATATTGTAAGCAGTAAAGTGTTTTTTGGCAACGGTGGACAATTACCCACTCAAAAAGGACTGAACAGAAAACATGTTTTTGAGGCATGTCATCAAGCACTTAAGCGTTTACAGGTTGATTATTTAGATCTTTACCTTTGTCATCGACCCGATAAAGCCACTCCAATTGAGGAAACTGTTTGGGCGATGCATCACCTTATTGCGCAAGGCAAAGTTCTGTATTGGGGAACCAGCGAATGGTCAGCACAAGAAATAATGGAGGCACATATGTTTGCTAGACAGAATCATTTAATCGGCCCAGTTGTAGAACAACCTGAATACAATTTATTTACAAGAGAAAAAGTAGAAAATGAATTCAGCCAACTCTACAAAACGGTAGGGCTAGGCACAACTATTTGGTCCCCATTAGCTTCCGGAATACTCAGCGGCAAGTACAATGATTCTTTTCCCGATTCAACTCGCCTAGGAATGGAAGGGCTAGAGTGGTTGAAAGATAAAAACTTTACTGAAGACCGGGTCTTGAAATCACGTCAATTAAATTCACTAGCCGACGATCTTGGATTGTCACTTCCTGTGTTAAGTATAGCTTGGTGTTTAAAAAATCCAACTGTAAGTACGGTTATTTTAGGTGCAAGTAAAACAAGTCAGTTAAGTGAGAATCTTAAAGCGATTTCAGCGCAGGAGTTACTTACGACTGAAGTAATGGAGCGAATTGAATTAATCATGGGTAATAAGCCACGAAAACCAGATTATTAAAAACAAACAATTCGCCTACTAAAAATGTTAAGAAAGTAGATAAAAAAAAGTATGATAGAAACAGATATTATCATTATTGGAACAGGTCCGGTGGGCTTATTCACCGTTTTTGAAGCGGGCTTATTAAAACTGAAATGCCATCTAATTGATTCATTACCCCAACCAGGCGGACAATGTTCAGAGATATATCCCAAAAAGCCCATTTATGACATCCCTGGATTTCCAACCATATTAGCAGGTGAGCTTATTGATAACCTTATGGCACAATCAGCACCTTTCAAACCTGGTTTTACCTTAGGAGAGGCGGCTGTAAAAATTGAAAAGCAAGCAGATAATTCCTTTATTGTTACTGGAGTTAAAGGAACGAAGCACAAGGCACCCATAGTTATGATTGCCGGGGGACTTGGCGTATTTGAGCCGCGAAAACCACCTATTGAAAACATTACCGCTTTTGAAGATAAAGGGATTGAATACATGATTAAAGACCCTGAATTTTACAAAGATAAAACCTGCGTTATTGCAGGTGGAGGAGACTCAGCGCTCGATTGGTCGATATTTTTAGCGGAAAGAAAAATAGCAAAGAAAATTATTTTAGTTCATCGTAATAGCTCCTTCAGGGGACACCTTGATTCGGTACAAAAAGTAATTGACTTGGCAGAACGAGGAATAATTGAACTCATAACGGAAGCAGAAGTGGTCGGATTAGAGGGGAATACTTCCTTAGAAAAAGTTGTTATTTCTCACCAAAAACAAGGAGAATTAGTGAGAGAAGTTGATCACTTCATTCCCCTCTTTGGATTAAAACCAAGTCTAGGTCCCATTGCAGATTGGGGATTAGAAATAGAAAAAGGAGCCATTGTCGTTAATCCATTAGATTATTCGACCAATATTCCAGGGATTTACGCTATTGGAGATGTCAATACATATACCAATAAATTGAAATTAATCCTTTGCGGTTTTCACGAAGGAACATTGGCAGTGCAATCTGCCTTTTCAAGGATTTATCCGGACAAAAAAAATATCTTAAAATACACCACAGTTAATGGCGTGCAAGGCTTTTAATGCTAGTTGTTGTAATTCGTTGTAACTTCGTTCCTATCTGCCATGAGAAATAGAACAATCAATTTCGTAGTTATTTTAGGGGTTTTATCCCTTGTGACCATCTTGTCTGTTCAAATCTTATGGATGCAAAAAACCATCGGAATTCAAGAAACAAACATCGCCATCCAAGCGAAATCAGATAGTTTAAATGTCAAAGCCTTTACGCAGCAGGTGGAGATTGCGCTTAAAAAAGTCTTAAAACAAATTAATCTAAATGGCAATATAAACACGGAAGTTTATGGAGCCGTTAAACAACTTAGCGCCAATCATTTTACCGTAGATATTAATGAAGAATTGGGGCCTTTCTATTTAGAAACGCTCTTAAAAAAAGAATTTTACGCACAAAATGTCCACCAAGATTTTATTTGTGGTATTTACGATTGCTTTACAGATTCAATTACGTTAGGAAGCTTAATAAAATACACTAAAGACTCCCTCTATGCTTCGGTATCCGATAAAAGCCATGGCATTACTGCCGAAAAATTAAACCTGAAGAAAGACGGGCATTATTTCACTGTGTATTTTCCGAAACTAAGAATCTATTCACTAAAACCAGTGGTGTTAATTTCCCCATGGATATACATTTTTGTCATTCTCCTATTGATTTTGATTTTCTTTGGATTCAGCCTATCAATCATCGTTAGGCAAAATAAATTATCTGAAATTAAAAACGATTTCATTAATAACATGACACACGAACTAAAAACGCCTATTTCAACCATTAGCTTGTCCAGTGAGTTGCTAATGCAGCTGGAATCTGAAGATTTTGAAAAAGTAAACAAGTATGCAGGGATTATTTTTAAAGAAAATAAGCGGCTCGAACAACAAGTAGAACGTGTATTGAATGTAGCGAAACTAGACAAAGACCAAGTGACATTAGATAAAGAATTATTTAATTTCCACGAGCTACTTCAAGAAGTTAAGGATAATTTTCAATTGCATCAATTAAATAAAGGCGGGCAAATCGACCTTGAATTAGAGGCCACGAATTATCAAATTCAGGCAGACCCGGTTCATATTACCAACGTAATTTACAACCTATTAGATAATGCCGTTAAATATTGTGATGAAAAGCCAATTATTATAATTAAGACTAGCAATGATCGTAATGTATTGAAAATTGAAATTATTGATAATGGAATTGGAATAAAAAAAGAAAATCACCGCGATATATTTGAAAAATTCTATCGTGTACCAACAGGCAACATCCACAATGTGAAAGGCTTTGGGCTAGGATTATATTATGTGAAATTAATTATGGATGCACATCAAGGAAAAATAGAAGTAAAAAGTGCCCTAGGAAAAGGAACCGCATTTAATTTATTTTTTACTTGATCTAGTAAGTATCACCGTCGGTTGAGGGATGATTCCTGTTCTGCTCAACGACTTCGTTTTGCGATCAATTAAAAAATATTCGTTTACCGTTCTCCCCTCTATTTTACCTACTATATAAAGCGTTTTTCGCTGTTTCTTGGTAGAAACATATTCCCCAACATATTCAAATACCCCAAGATTAATGATGAATTTCTCTTTCTCAATAATAACCTTAATACTATTTGATTCTACCTCCAACAACTCATTACCTGTATTTAATTGGTAGGCAGGAATAGTACCATCAAAAGTGCCTTGCCATTTCCGATTGATTTTCGGGAGTGATTGAGCAATCATCAGCTGAAAGCAACATAAAAAGCACGAAAATAAAATACCCTTTATCATTGAGCGAAGATACACAATTCCTACATATCGTTTTTGGTTATTAACTTGTTCAAAAAACATTTTTCAGTACTTAGCAACAAGTGATGTAATAAGCTAATTTTGTATTTGTAAGTTATTTTAAGCATGAAGCAGTACCACGAATTATTACAACACATTCTTGATAATGGCGTAAAGAAAGAAGACAGAACCGGAACTGGAACCATCTCTGTTTTTGGGTATCAAATGCGCTTTGATTTAACAAAAGGATTTCCTTGTCTTACCACAAAAAAACTTCACCTAAGATCAATTATTCATGAGCTATTATGGTTTTTGAAAGGAGACACCAACATTGCCTACTTAAAAGAAAACAATGTGCGGATTTGGGATGAATGGGCGGATGAAAACGGAAACCTTGGTCCTGTCTATGGACACCAATGGAGAAGTTGGCCAACGAAAGATGGTGGCGCAATCGATCAAATTTCGCAGGTGATTCATCAGATAAAAACAAATCCAGATTCAAGAAGGCTAATCGTCTCGGCATGGAATGTGGCGGATGTGAATCAAATGGCATTACCACCCTGTCATAGTTTATTTCAATTTTATGTAGCAAATGGCAAGTTAAGCTGCCAATTATACCAACGTAGTGCAGACACTTTTCTAGGGGTGCCATTCAACATCGCTTCCTATGCCTTGCTCACCATGATGATAGCGCAAGTATGTGATCTTCAAGTTGGGGAATTCATCCATACCTTTGGTGATACGCATTTGTACACCAATCATTTAGAACAAGTTGAATTACAACTATCGAGAGAAATAAGAACCTTACCAACGATGAAGATTAATCCTGCTGTGAAGGATATATTCGAATTTACGATAGATGATTTTGAATTATGTAATTATGACCCACATCCACATATTAAAGGAATCGTAGCCGTTTGAGAAAAGCAAGCATAATAGTAGCAATGGATGCCGAAAATGGCATTGGAAAAAACAATGATCTAATGTGGCATTTGCCGAATGACATGCGTTTTTTTAAAGAAAAAACTTCGGGGAGTGTGGTTATTATGGGTAGAAAAAATTACGATTCTATTCCAGAGAAATACCGACCGTTATCAAATAGAACGAATGTTATCTTAAGTAGAGACCCGCAATTCAAAGTTGATGGATGTCTCGTTTTTAATAATTTAAAGGATTGTTTAGCTCATTTTCAAGATACTAACGAGCAACTATTTATCATTGGTGGTGGCGAAATTTATCGCCTTGCTTTACAAGAAAAGTGCATTGATGAAATGTATATTTCGCACGTAGCTTCCACTTTTTCAGCGGATGTGTTTTTTCCAGCATTCAATCCCATAGAATGGAAGACAAAGGTTATCTTAACACAAGAAATAGATGACAAACACGCCCATAGCTTTATTACAAAACAATACACGCTTATAAGTGACTATAATCAATAAACTTTTTTAATTTTATAAAAACTTACTACTATGTTGGCTCCCTTCAACCTTAAGAAATGGATTGATGAAAATCGTGCTTTATTAAAGCCTCCCATTTCCAATAAGAATCTATATGTTGAAGCAGGTGATTTTATCGTGATGGTAGTTGGTGGGCCTAATGCGCG
>JAIPAL010000063.1 GCA_021740085.1 Crocinitomicaceae bacterium | reverse complement strand
ACGTTCCCACATTTCAGATAAAAACAAAAATGGCAGTGCCTTTGGGTGGTTCTTCCACATAACTAAAATCTAACTATTAGTGAATTACATAGTTGCTTACAGGAGTTACCCAACAACCTTCTGTACAATAATTTATGATGATTACTCTTCGAATTAAGCCTCTTGCACCTCTATATGGTCGTTATGCATCCTTTTCTCTAACCAAGAACTAAGGAAGAATAAAATAGCCGCTGCTGCGCCAGACATTACAATAAATAGGATGAAAAACTCATATAAATTAGTGATTTGAAAACCCATAAAGGAAGTAGCCCCACCTTTTCCGTCTTCACCACCAGGAATTAAAGCGCTTAAGGTTCCAGCAAATTTATTAGCGGCTGCATTGGCTAAGAACCAGGTCCCCATCATCAAAGAAGATAGTCGAAGAGGTGCAAGTTTAGATACCATTGACAAACCAATTGGAGACAAGCATAATTCACCAATCGTATGAATAACATACAATCCGATTAACCACCACATAGATACTTTTTCGCCCAATCCTAAACCTTTAACAGCAATAGCAATAACTACATACCCCAAAGCAACTAAACCTAATCCGATCGCCATTTTTTTAGGGGAAGACGGCTCCAGTTTTCTGGCATATAAAAAGCCCCAAATAATAGTCATAATTGGTGCAAGTGCAATAACAGCTAATGGATTGACAGATTGAAAATAAGATGCTGGCATTTCCCAACCAAACAAAGTTCTTGCAGTTTGCCTGTCTGCAAATAGCGTTAATGAGGCACCTGCTTGTTCAAAAGCACCCCAAAAGAATATTACAAAAAAGGCAAGGATGAAAATTACTGAAATGCGTTGTATTTCAATTTTTGACAAGCTTTTATCTGTGAGTATAATAACCGGCATGAGCACCATCGCACCGTAGATAAAATAACTTATGATGTCCACATTGCTTTTAAATAGTTGCTTAAAGTTTAGCATAAGGAAAATAATAAAGATGGAACCGATAATCATTCCAATACTTTTTGTGTCTAATTTCTTAACGGGAAGCCCAATGTGTTTTCCTTCTTCAGAAATAAGGTATTTTTTCTGGCCCCAAATAAATGCTACAAGGCCAATTAACATTCCGATGCCTGCACATAAAAAACCCCATTTAAAATCCATAGAGCCACAAATGAGTGGCGAAAAGAAAGCCCCGAGATTTATTCCCATATAAAATATTGTAAAAGCACTATCAATTCTTCGATCGTTAGCCGGGTACAATTGCCCTACCATTGTTGAAATATTGGGTTTAAAAAAGCCATTACCAATAATTATTGAAGTCAATCCCATCCACATGAGCATAACGCCACCATCTGTTCCGGCCGATGCGCTGAAAAACATAAAAAACTGACCAATTGCCATGAGCAAGCCACCAATAATTATACTTCGCCTATTTCCCAAAAATTTATCACATAAATACCCTCCTAAAAGTGGCGTTAAATAAACTAAACCTGTATAGCTTCCATATATTTCTGATGCATCTGCATCTTTCATTAACAATACTTTTGTCATAAATAATATGAAGATAGCACGCATTCCATAATAACTGAATCGCTCCCACATTTCCGTAAAGAAAAGAAAGTAAAGTCCTTTTGGATGCCCAGATTTTGCTTGAATATTAACCGAATTATCTACTTTATTTTCCATGATTTAATTATTTTGTGTGAGCCGAATTTAATAATAATTGTTTACGATTGATTAAAAAATTATAAAAATGAGTTAAAGAAATTAACAAAGAATGTAATTACTGACTTTTTTCTAGCTAATTTTTTTAGTGAAAAAAAAGTATGACAAGCATTTAATTAAGTAATGAATTAGCTTTTCAAGATAAGGTGTGGATTTATCTTGTCCTTTTTAACAGGATTAATTTTCTATAATGAAATGTTATTCTTTTCCTTAACTTTACCTTAACTTTACCCACCTAACAATTTATAACTATTAATTATGAAAAAAATACTTTTACTATCATTCGCTTTTTCAATAAGCTTTTTCAATTTCGGACAACTATTTTCTGATAATTTTGACTCATATGCAGTTGGATCTTATCTAGGACCGCAATCATTAACTTGGTCTACTTGGTCTGGTACCGAAGGTGGTGCAGAAGATGCTGTGATAAACAGTACACAGTCCTCTAGTCCTTCTAATTCAATTTATTTCTCATCCACTGCGGCCAATGGAGGCCCTCAAGATGTTGTTTTAAAATTTGGACAATTATACAATTCTGGTATTTTTACTCTACGAAATAAGTTTTATGTAAATTCAGGTAAAAAAGCCTACTACAATGTACAAGGTGCCTTAACCATTGGAAATTTATGGGCATTGAACGTGAGTTTAAATGCAGGAAGTTTAATCATTGACGATGGCATTACCTCCAACTTAGTTTCAACGAACTACCCTGAGGCCACCTGGTTTGACTTAAAAATTGAAGCCAACTTAACCTTACAAGTATGGAAGGCTTATGTAAATGGTGTTTTAGTTGGGACGTGGACCAATGGCGTAAATACAGTAGCATCTGCTGATTTTTTCCCTACCCAAAATTCTCAATTCTATGTTGATGATGTAAGTTTTGATCACGTGGTCTACACCCTTCAAAATTTGAATGCGATGGTTTCACAATTAAACGTAGGTGGAAATATTGCTGGTCAAAATGTTACCCCATCTGTTTCCATAAAAAATGCGGGTGTTACTGCAATTACCTCATTCAAAGTAGATATCAATTACAATGGAACAACTTACACTCAAAATATAACAGGTGTTAATTTGGCAAGTTTAGCAACATATAATGTTAGTATGCCTTCGATGCTATTGGTAGCGGGAAGTCAAAATGTCGTAGCGACAGTTTACGATATAAACGGTGGAGTTGACAATGACCTTAGTGACAACATACTTACTACAACAATTAACCCAGTTGTTCCAGCTGCAGGTAAAATGGTTGTAAGTGAAGAAGGAACAGGAACATGGTGTCAATGGTGTCCTAGAGGAGCTGTTTTTATGGATGATTTTAATACAAAATACCAAGGTTTTTGGGCAGGAATCGCTGTTCACAACGGTGATGTAATGACTGTAGCGGATTATGATGCAGGAATTGGGCCTTTAATCGCTGGATATCCTAGTGCTTTAGTGGATAGAGGAAGTGAAGTGGATCCTTCAGGAATGTCCCCCGACTTTTTTGCTCGATTACAAACACCTCCTGTTGCTACTTTAATTAACGGGGCAACATGGGACGCAAGCACTCGAATTCTAAATGTATCCGTTAAAGCAACATTTGCTTTACCTGCTTCAAACAGTTATAAAATGGCTTGTGTATTAACTGAGGATGCCGTAACTGGTGTTGGTGCTGCTTACAATCAATCGAATGCATATGCAGGAGGTGGAAACGGCGTGATGGGTGGATATCAATCGTTACCAAATCCTGTTCCAGCAGCTCAAATGGTTTATGACCATGTTGCACGAGTTATTGCGCCAAGTTTCACTGGATTTGCTGGAGCATTTCCAGCGGTAGTTAACGTGGGAGAAAATCACATAGTTAACTTTAGCTTTACCCTTCCGGCAACTTGGGATGAAAATGAAATAAATATCATTGGAATGATCCTTAGTCCTGACGGAAGAATTGATAATGCAGGAACAGCTACCATAACTGAAGCCGTTACCAATGGGTATGAAAATGGAACTTCGGCAGGAATATTTGAAGCATTGCCTAATCAGTTAGATGCTGCCATACAAATTTATCCAAATCCCGCATCTGAAAAAGCAACGATTGCTATTGATTTAAAAGAAGCAAAAGATGTTTCTATTGAACTTTACGATCTTAATGGAAACTTGCTAAAAGCTGCTACTTACGCTAACTGGCTGGGTTTATCTACTGTTGAAATGAACACAAATCAACTTAATGCTGGCGTTTACCTAGTAAAAGTTACAATTGGTGGAGAAATCTCAACCAATAGATTGGTGGTTCAGTAAGAAAAATAAATCTGAAAATATAAAGGGGCTTCGGTCCCTTTTTTTATGCCAAAAAGTTAATTTTGCATATGCAATTTTCCTTAGCCTTTGTTCGATTTAATTGGTGTGCCTTAATCCTTATCTATCTCATTATTACAGCTGGAAGTTTTGTTCGTATTTCCGGCAGTGGAATGGGTTGTCCTGATTGGCCAAAATGTTTTGGTAGTTGGATTCCACCTACCTCAGCAAAAGAATTACCCGCTAATTACAAAGAAATTTTTCTTGCCAAAAGAACAAAAAAAGTAGAAAAATTCAATCGACTTCTACATGCAATTGGCATGGAAAAAACAGCCGATAAGTTAAACGGCGATCCTGGTATATATAAAGAGGAATCATTTAACGCACGGAAAACATGGGTTGAATACATCAATCGTTTATTGGGGTTTTTAGGCGGTAATATGCTTCTTTTTGGATTTGGGTGGTTCCTACTATATTACAGGAAATCAAAATTAATTTGGCTATCAGCACTAAATGTAATACTCATCGGAATTGAAGCTTGGTTCGGTTCTATTGTAGTCGCAACGAATTTATTACCCTGGACAATTACCATCCATTTATTCCTAGCATTAGTCATTTTGCTGATTCAGTTATATATTATCTATCGTTTAAAGCCAAGAGAAGAGCAAAAGATTCCACTTCCTAAAATGGATTTCTATATTTGGTGGTTTATTTTCGGAATTAGCTTTTATCAAATGTTTTTGGGAACCCAAGTTCGAGAGTATATAGATGCTCTAAGCAAGGCGGGATTGGGTCGTGAAACATGGAGTGATCATTTTGGAATGGCCTTTTTTATTCACCGAAGTTTTAGTTGGATGGTACTCGCACTACTTGTTATAATTACGTGGAGAAACGAAAAACAAAGCAAGATATCCATCATTCGCTATGCCATCATAGTTCTTGGATTTGAGTTGTTTGCAGGGGTTTTGTTAGCCTACTTTGACATGCCAGGCTTAGTTCAAACTGCTCACTTAGTCTTTGCAAGCATATTGTTAGGGATTCTTGGAATGGGTATATTTCGCTTTCGAAAAATACAATAAAGCACAATTAGTATTTAACAAGCATCACCGAATGCAATCGGGTAGAGATTAGTTGACAACTATATACACCACCTACTAAATGGGAAATATCAATTAGCTTATCAGCCGATCCTGAGTAAACAAGCGTTCCGTAAAGATCAAAAATAGAAACCATCGTTGCCTCATTTCGGAAACTTTCATCTATGAAGAAAATACCTGATGATGGATTCGGAAAGATGTGAAGGCTAGATTCTAGCTCAGATTCTACTATAAAATTTGAAAGCTCACAAAGATTAATGGGAGCAACAGGGATATTGCTATCGATATTTTGTCCAGTACCTAATTGACCTAACGAATTAGTCCCCCAATTAAAGAAATTGCCATTAGCATCCAAGGCTTGCGAATGACTAAAACCAGCTGAAACAGAAACAACAGGACTAATAGTGGAGACTAATAAAGGGACATTGCTGCTTATGTTGGTGCCTAAACCCAGTTCACCATTCAAATTAGTTCCCCAAGCCAGTAATGTGCTATCACTTTTGATTGCAAAAGAATGCAATCCAGCACCGGACACAGCAATAATATCAACTAATAAATCCAAATTAACCGGACTATTAGCATCTGAATTAGTACCATTTCCCAATTGCCCATATGAATTTGCCCCCCAAGCATAGACAGAACCGTTATTTTTAAGTGCCAACGAGTGATATCCTCCTGCTTCTACCGCGGCAACATTTCCGAATCCTACTATGGTTGTTGGTAGACAAGTATTTGAATTTGAATTCCCAATTCCAAGTTGTCCATTACCATTATCACCAAAAGCCATGACAGCTCCCATGCTTTTTAGTACCAATGAATGATTCCACCCTGCTGAAATACCAGCAATTCCTGTAAGTGAAGGCACTTGAACGGGGCTATTGGCGTCAATATAATTCGAATGACCTAATTGACCAAAAAGATTCCATCCCCAAGTCCAAACGGTGCCATCACTCTTCAAAGCCATGCTATGAAAGCCACCACACGAAATCGCAACTACATTATTGAGCCCATTAACAAGAACAGGGATGGGGCTATCCGAATTATTACCAATACCTAATTGCCCTCTGCTATTGTCACCCCAAGCCCAAACGGTCCCATTTCCCTTTAAAGCAAGCGAATATTCAGATCCTGCAGAAACAGCTATGACATTGGTTAAAATGCTTTGTTGAACGGGGAGATTACTATCCGTTGTGGTCCCATTTCCTAGCTGCCCGCGATTATTACGTCCCCACGCTTTAATTCGTGCATCATTGCAAATAGATAGGCTGTGCCCCTCACCTGCCGCAAAAACCTGAGCATGAATTTCCAAGATAAAAAGAAAAAATGAGAAACAAAGAATAAGATTTTTCACGGTAGGTACTGTTATGTAATTAAATTAACTCGTATTTCATCGAAAAAAATAGTCAATGTTAGATGAGAAAGTCAAAAATATGATTTTTATTATTAAAAATTTATACCTTAGAAAAAAATAAAGACTATGAAACAACCCTTACTTTTATCATTGATTCTTTTTACAGGAACCCTTTCTGCTCAAATCACCATTGATCAAGGCGATATGCCAAGTATCGGGGATAACATCCCTAGAAAATCCGATACCATGACCGTACATGCTGGTCCTGGCGGAAGTGGTGCCAACCAAACATGGAATCTTTCAGCAATTAGTCTTTCTGTAATCAATGAAAACACCTCCATTGTTTCCGTGGCCTCTACTCCCAGCTCGAATCAATTCAATAGCTCTAACCTAGCCATGACAAATGATAATGCGAGCTATTTATACTTCAATAAATCCGCGCAAAGTTTCACGACACAAGGATTTTCCGGCGATTTATTAGGTACGGGTGTCATCAATGCCGTCTTCAACCCTGCCCTAACCTTACATCAATTTCCGAGAACATTTGGCTCAACTTTTACGGATACTTATGGCATCAACGTCACAATTCCAGGAGCCACCATTAACCCACTAATCAGCCAAATAAATTATAAGCGCTCTTCTGTGGTGAAAGACACCACGGACGCTTGGGGGCAATTAACTACACCCTTTGGAACTTATGACGTCTTGCGCGTTCACAGCATGGAAATATTTACCGATTCCATATTGGCGCTACCCATTTTTCCACCCGTTTGGCAATTAGTTTCCGTTACCATAGATACCACCCACAGCTATTCATGGCTTGGAAAAGGCGGGAAACTAGCCATTGCAGAGATGACTTTTGATTCTTTAGGCGCACCTAAAATCTTCAAATGGACTGAATTACCTGGTATTGGCGTGGGGTTGGAGGAGTCTGAAATGGATGAAGCAATAAGTATCTTTCCCAACCCGGCAAATGAAGTGATCAACTTAAAGCTATCTAATAATATAAATAACTCTTCAGGCATGTTCTATTTATATAATAACATGGGAGCTTTAGTTCATCAAGAAGAAATCAGTTATTCGACTATAGCGCAAGTTGATGTAAAATCATTTCCTGTAGGCATGTATACTTGGGAACTTCATTTTATTAATAGTACTAATATTAAACGAGGGAAAATAGCGCTATTGCGCTAAATTGATTGAAAATAGAAAGTAAAAATCTTGTATATATTAAAGAATTTTCTACTTTTGCAAACCAATTTTAACAAAACATAAAGTTATTTTATTGGTGATTAATATTGGTCCTATAGCTTCCCGTAGCTCACTACGTTCGGTTGGCACAAGCCCCGAAGCGTCGGGACAGGCAATTCGCTATAGGACGATAAAGAATATGAATGTTATCTTCGGATAATTTGGTCCTATAGCTCATTCGGTTAGAGCAACTGACTCATAATCAGTAGGTGCTTGGTTCGATTCCAAGTGGGACCACCCAAGTGGGGATTTTGGCTGAAAAGTCGGAATCCCCTTTTTTATACCCCTCTACAAGCCCCGTTAAATAAGGGATTGCAGAAAAAAGCAAATTTATTCTTGTGGTTCGATAATCATCATTTTCTCGGTTGTAATGAATTCCCTCCGGAAACAGTAAATTTTGGATTCTTTGCTTACCGCTAAAATTTGCTTTTCTCCACAATGACGGTAGTTCTAGCGATAGTTTAATACACTTATCTACTGCTTTTTCAAGGTTCGATAACTGATTTTGACTGTTGTCCAATTCTAACTCCATTTGGTGAATATTACCTCGAAATTTATCTCTAAATTTCACATACAAGGTTTGATCAATTTCACCAGTGACAAATCGCTCTTCCACATTATCAAGTTTTTTCTTGAGACTTGCTAATTCAACTTGCATGGCTTTCTTACCCTCTTCATTAACTTCTGTTCGTTGACTTAAAAGGTGAAGAAACATCTTTTTAAAAATGGGAGCTAATTTTTTATCAAATGTAAATTTCTTAATGAGTAATTCAAATTTGTTGTGAAGTACAATTTGACTTCGATTATTGGCACAACCTTTCAAATTACACTTATAGTAATAAAGCCCCTTTTTCTTGACAAGGTATCCAGTCATGTTATTTCCGCAACAATCGCATTTAACAAATTGTTTCATTGGCAACTCGTCTACTTCTAGTTCAATTTTATATCCTCCTCCAAACTTTTCTAGATTCTGATGCACTTTCAAAAAAGTACTTTTTGAAATCAAAGGTGGGTGCTTTCCTTCAATCATTTCACCTGGAACCATTTTGGAAACAATGAATCCACAATAGAAAGGGTTTATAAAAAAATGGGAAAGACGCTTTGAAGGAATTGCCCATCCTCTTGCATTTAATCTATTTGCGATTTCAATAATGCTCAAATCTTCATTTGCTTTCCATTCAAATGCTTTTTTAAGCAGTTTCCCTTTATCGTTGATTACCATTGTATGCTGATCTGCAGTTTTTCCTTGGTTGGTATTTGTATAACCCGTTGGAGGCATAAATGGCCAAAATCCTTGTTTCAATTTCTCAATCATTCCAGTCATGGATTTATCTCTTCGCAACTGATTATCGAATTCACTGAACAAATGATAAATCCCTTCCATAAAATTTCCAGAAGGATCACTATGATCTACAGATTGGGTAATAGATACCACTTTGATTCCACGTTGTTTCAGTTCATGTGAAATAAATGCACCACCTGGTCCGCTCCTACTAAATCGATCGTAAGAATAGACAATGACATATCCGATTGTTTTTTTACGCTTCACGTAACTCAGCATTTTTTGGAATTCCTTTCGCTCATCATCTTTTGCGCTTTCGTACGTTCCTCCAAAAAATTCTATTACATCCAGTCCTTTTTCTTCTGCGTATTTTTTACAGTGCTTCAATTGAGTATCCAAACTGGCATTGTTATCCGCTTGTTCCTTTGTGCTGCCACGTGTGTATATGACAGCCTCTGTTGTGGCAAACTGAATTAATTCAGAACCTTTAGAAAATCGCTTAAATCGTTTGTCCGTTTGCATATTGCTCAATAATTATCAAACAAAGTTCTTCAATTTGGTCTAACAGAAGTTGAGCGATTTCCTCAGAAATCTTTGCTTCTGTAATTTCTATTAAGTCCTTTGTTGTTGGTTTTTCAAATTTTAGTTTTTTATTAATCAATTAATTTACCCATGTGTTTCTTGTCCGCTTATCGGTTCATTGAAACAGGTGTTCATTCGCCCATTTATTTGGTACGCTTATTTAGTTTCATTTGAATTTTATTTTCAAAATGCACAATTTTTCCGTTTTGCGTGGACACACTAATTTTTTGATAGCCATTTTTCGCTATTACATCCAAAAACCGTTGTTCCATACTTATTTCATTTTTTTTATCCACTTCAAGTAAATAAGGCTCTCCATCCTTGAAGCGAATATTTATGGAATTAACATCTTTTCTACGAATCAATTCCAAAATTTCCAATTCCGTTTCGGATAATAGAGATATCTCCTTTAAGAAAGGCTTCGGCGACCATTCAATTATTAAACTTCTATAAGCGTCGGGAATACTAAGGGAGAAGTAGGGTTCTGATATGAATTCTGCGAATTCTTTCTCTTTTGAGAGTATTTCTTGGTGACAATGCGAATCGTATAAGATATAGTCCCCATCCTTATTGACAATGCAGTGAATAGACTTTCTAAATATTATTGTAGCCAAAACAGTTGATTTGAATAGAGAAGGACCATTCTCTTTAAATTCTATCAAAAGCTGCTCGGGAGTTAACGAATCTTCATATTTATTTTTTATTCCACTGAATAAATTTAGTAATGTTGCTTCATCAACCATACTCAAATCAATTCTAGGTTCCAATAAATTTTCCTTAAGTGTTTTAATCGTGCTAAGTGCAATGCCTAAAGATCGCATTTGTTGGATTAACTTAATCCAAACACTTTGAATAATGTCATATTTCCTTCGCATTCCGGGCCCTTTGACAATTGGTAAAATTCCTTGTTTATCCCAATAAGTTGCATCTCTAGGAGCAATCTTGAGATCATTTATGCTATATTTTGACTCCAATAACTCATCCAAGAGATGCGGAAACTCTTCTGTAAACAAGGAACTTGTCAGAATTTTAACTTCTTCGGGACTCATTAAAAATTTTTCTTCATTCATAATTGACAATGTTGTAAATTAGCTTATATTTGCAAATATAAACTTAATTTTAATAATTATGATAACTAAAAGAAAAAAAAATGTAGACCCGTCTCCACTTCCAATGAGAATTTGTTTGTGTGGTTGTAAAAATGAATTTCAACCAAATCGTTCAAATCACTTTAACGTAAATTACAAGCATACCAACTTTGCCTACAACCATGGTACTCGTAAAGAAAAATACGCAGAAGAAATCGAAGTTACAAAACGTATTCGAAAAAATGACCGAATACTCGAAAAGTATTTCAAAAAATCTGATAAACAGATCGTTAAGTTGAATTTCACTATAATAAAAGCAGATGGATTCGATGAAGGGATTTTTACTCAGATTGTCGGCGTCATCCAAGATGAAATCGAAAGGAAATACAATGCTGTATACAAGTTTTGTTTTAGATTAATAAAGCAGGGTGAAATTAATTTTATTGAAATACGAGAATTATGAAAGATATATATAGAACTATACCAGCATCAGAATTATTTGCAACTGAGGTTGGAATAAGTGGGGCACCGCTCCCTTCCAACGGGCCAGGAAGAAAAAATCCACTTATTAAATACATTATTGTTGGGGGTTTAATTGTTGGGGCAATTGCTTTGGCATACCATCTTAATAAGAAGTCAATACCTAAAATAATCCCGAAAAAAGATGAATAAAGAACAAGAACAAACAAAAAAGCCGATAATCTTAACAACAAGCCAATCCGAAGATGCTATTAAGATTACCGCAACAGCCATTTTAACGCTTGCTGCTGCATGGTTAGTACTAAAAATCAGTAAGGAAATGCTGAAGCAATTGGAAGGAATGGGGTTTTAGGGGGGATAGCATACCAAATTTTTCAGTGCCTGTGTTGATTTTTTGATTAATGGTGCTTCATAATACAAAACAAAAGCATCACATAAAAACAACACAACTACAACAATTAAAGGAAGTGGAAAATCTTCCGGAAGATGAACAAAGTACCCTGATAAGTTCCTAGTGGCTTAAATTCATGATTTTAAAGTCAAACAGGCTACGCAACATAAAATAAAACGCCCAAACTATAAAGTTTGGGCGTAACTCATTACCTATACTGTGACCAATCAAATGAGTGCTACTGTTAAGATGCCTAGGCGCTTTTAACAGTAGTTATT
>JAIPAL010000062.1 GCA_021740085.1 Crocinitomicaceae bacterium | reverse complement strand
ATCCATCAAAATTCAAAACTGAGAGGCCAGGAATGGGTGTTAAAAAACACGCCATGAAACAACTATTTCTTCTTTTTCTTGATGTTTTGAGCATCCAACCAATAGATAAGTTTAAAGGAAAAACTATTCACTGGCCCCTGTTGAATTGTTTTGGTAAGGTTATAGATGTATGATTCTGCAACGAATTTATCACTTTGAAAGATAGAGTTTTTCCAAACGATATTTATTTCGCTACCAGGAAGAAAAACCCATCGATAAACGAAATCAATTGTAAAAGCATTAAAATTTACATTGTATGCCGCTTGACCGTCCGTGTCCAAGCCATTAAAAGCGATAGAACTTAAACTTCCGTCTTGATTCAATTCAAAAAAGGAATTATAAGCCAAGGTAGAGCGATAATGCCTCAATCGAAAAGTAATATTCATTCGATTCGTTATCGTATAATCTATACCGATGGTATTTGTAGTATTAATTCTATTTCTTGAGCCGTAAAGGATCCCCGTAAAAGAAGTATCTGCTGGAGCACCAAAGGGAACAGCGAAACCTAAATAATTAACTTGAAATCCTTGTTCCCAATTGTACTTCAAAAACAAATGGTTGGATAAGCGAAAGCGAAGGCCAATATTATAATCATATTCATGCCAATTGTTTGCATTAACGATGTAATACCCACCGCCTGCATCAAGCGCCACCTTTTTTTGATAATTACTTGAAAACCAAGTAGAAAAACCATAAAAAGTCGGGATCGTAAAATAATAACCTGGTGTTCTAGGCTCAAAATAATCATATCCTTTGACCGGTGAAACATACGACTCTATACCAAAGGCGTTAAAATTTTTCGTGACAGCGAAGGTCCTTAAATTAAAACCAAAACTTGTAAACACATCCGGATTGTAAAGTCTGTTATAATTTAAATCGATGGATGAAACAGCCTTATTGAAACTTCCGAAAGGCTTTAAAATTCGATAAGAAAAAGATGCTGATGAGATTTTGCGATTATTATTTTGATTGTAGCCTAAATCATTGGGGTCGTAGGTGTCTGATTCTTCAAAGTACGATGCAGAATAAACAATAGCTCCTCTTTGCTTTCCTGCCCACAAGCCCCAATTATGACCAGTAGAGGTACTATCTAAAAAAAACTTGTTTGACAAAGCCGTTGAACCACCCACATAATAATTATTATCCTTGGTATTTAACATTGTTTTTAAGGAACTCACATTAGCATCATAAAAAGAACCCGCCCTTGTGACATTGGTATTGGTGAAATTAATGTAGCTATTGTTTTTTAGATTTTGATCTAAAACAAATACATTAAAATTGCTAAGCGGTGAAACTAGAACTTCTCTTTCTGCTAAGGTTGATTGATTAACAGCAATGGCGTATTGAGGTGCCGTAATTCCATTAAAAACACCAATTCCTAAACCAGATTTGGTACGCCCACTTAATTTCGTAGCATTGTATAATTGAGTGGCGGAGGGAACAGCAGATAAGCGCTCATTAGAAAGCAAAAGATTATTAAGCACAGCACCTGGAGCCTGAATCCCGATGCGGCGACTGTAAAACAAACCGGATTTGTTAAATAGTTCAGTCCCTTCCGTGAAAAATTGCCTATTTTCATTAAATTGAATTTCAAAAGGCGTTAAATTTAGCACCTGATTATCAAAGACAACCTGGCCAAAATCAGGAATCAAGGTTACGTCCAAGGTGAAGGCATCATTAATTCCATATTTGATATCCAAACCACCATTTATAGATTGAGAAGTGATCCCTGATTCATTGCTTATATATGCCGATACATAAGGCATTAAAGCCAATCGCAAAGGAGGATTGATACCACTAAGGCCTGTAACCTCACCACTTTCAAGTAGGTAATTCTCTAGATCGGGATTAACAATCGACCAAGTTGAAAGCTCCCGTTTTCGACTAATTTGCCTGGAAAAATTAATCCCCCACTTTTGAATATCTTTCTCAGGAAAGCGAATTGCAGAATATGGAATCCGAATTTCTACCTGCCACGCTTGATTTGAAATTTTAACAGCACTGTTCCAAATCAAATTTAATTGTTCGTTGTATAAACCCTCTGTAATTTTCGCATCTAACTGCACCCCTTTACTCGTTACGCCAAAACAAAAACCATTTAGGTTATCGTTATAAGTATCAAGAAAAATGGCAAAAATATCCGCATTGGGACTATTATCATCCCTTGCAGAAAAGACCTTTGAAATAGAATCTGGATGATCGTAACAAATCGCTGCAAAATAGATAGCATCTGAAGAATAAGCAATAGCTATTTTCGTATTTAGAAATGATTTTACGCCAGGATTTGGACTTATTTGTGTGAACCCCTCTACAAAGTTAGCTGTCAACCAAAATGACTCCTCAAAATTTCCATCAACCACAATTTTGTCATTCGTTCTATTGGCCTGTATTTCTTGAGCGTAGAGCATACAAGTAATAAAAGAAGGCAGTAATAGAAACCATTTCATGGCGCAAAAATACGCTAGATTTTAATATTGATTTAAATAATTAACTTTTAATCGCCTATTTGAAGAAATTAATGCTTGGAATTATTTATTTCAAATCATACTTAAAGAGTAACCTAAACACGCTAAATTGTTTTAGTAGACGGAAAACAAACTAATTAGCGTAGTTTTCACCTTCATTTATTCATCTTTAAACCAAAACATTATGAGACAACTTTTCACCAGCCTTTTTAGCTTGCTTATTATAGGCATGAATGCACAGAATAACATGGAGGTATATTTCGATTATAATAGTTCCACCTTAACGAGTCAAACGAAATTAACCTTAAGCAAGCTAGATCTTACAAAGATTGATGTATTGGGACTTTACGGTTATACCGATACAATTGGAAGTGTGATGTACAATACAACCTTAGCGGGTCAACGTGTTAAAGCCGTTTGCGGATACCTAAAAGTGAAAAACCCAATATCCAATGAAAAAGCGAATATAGGGGAACTTTTTGATTATGCGCCGTTGGATAAAGACAACCGCAAAGTGCTTATTCAAACAAAGGATAAAACAGTGGAGGCCAAATCATTTGAGGACAACATAAAGAACGCAAAGATTGGAGATGTAATTGTCATGAAATCCTTGAATTATGAACCTGGACTTGCCATTTTATTACCCGAATCTGCGCCACTATTAGATGAGTTATATAATCAAATGACCGTGAATAAAAAGCTTATAATTCAGATACAGGGACATATTTGTTGTGCCGATAATGACTCTAGTAATTTATCGAGAGATCGCGCCAAACTTGTTTATGATTTTTTAATTAAGAAAGGTATTTCAAAAAACAGGATGAGTTACAGAGGATTTGGTGTCACTAAACCCTTTTATCCAATTCCTGAAAACAACGACGAAGAAAGAATAGCAAACAGGCGCGTGGAGATTAAAATAGTAAGCAATAAATAACAATAAGAAAGCAAGGCTGAAATTTCAAATAAATATTCTTAGATAAACAAAAAAATCAAGCTAAATTTGCCTTGTGGAAACATTCAATACACTTCGCGAACAGTTGGAATTATTGGATTGGCCCAATGTTTATTTATTCAAGTTTATAATCCCCAATGATCAAAAGATAATTGCTCAAGTCTCGGCTTTTTTTGATGAAAACACCGAGATCAAATTTCAGCCATCTGGCAAGGGAAATTACACAAGTGTCAGCGTAAAAACAGTTATGTTGAGCGTAGATGAAATCATAACTATATATCAACAATCGAGTGCCATAAAAGGCGTAATATCATTATAAATGAACACATACATCATCCTAAAAGACATTCTTTTTTATTCCTTCATCATCCTCTTTATTATTGTTCTTTACCGTTTATTGATTAAGCGTTTAAGTCAGGGGCGTTATGTACAAGAACATTTTTGTGTGCTATATCCTTTAGATATTAACCCTTCAACTGGCGAAGTACCTTTCTATTTTACCACTGAATTAGTGAAGTCTATTTGCTTAACAATAGAAAATGAGGAGGGAACTATTTTAGAATTAGCGAACCAAGAATTTGCAGTGGGTGGTCATATCGTTCGATTTGACAGTACAACATTACCAAACGGCTTGTACTTTTACTGTTTAAAGACTGACATACAAGAAACAAAAAAGAAATTCAGAATAACCAATGTTTAACCTTCCTTATTCTTCTTAGGCTTTTTCATTTTTATTCTTGTTCTTCCTTTATCAATGCTATACCTTTTTTTACTAAAGTCACTTTTCTTCGAACCGATGGTCTCAAATCTGAAAACAAGTCCTGCGCTGTGTTGCATGTAATTAGACTTTCCCATAAAAGGAGATGTTAAACCAAATTTGCCACCAGTTTGCAATTGCAAACCAACCGACTTAGAAAACCAGAAATTACACCCTAACATTACATTTAGCGTAGGAGTTATTGGGCCAACTAAAGAATCATCGCGATTTCGGATACTCAACCCTAATCCAGCTGAAACATAAGGATCAATCGTTCCTGACTTCAATAATTTATAAAATGAATATTTAATACTAGCATCTGTAGCTAAAAAAATACCTGTTTTACCTAATTGCAAATTCAGCAATTTATCCGCATTGTATTGATTAAAGGCCATTGCTAGTTCACAGCTCCATCCGTTATAGATGTACCTATCAACAAAAATCCTTGAAGGATAAAAATTATAATGCCAATTTGCTGGCGAATAAAAGGCCCCCGCATTGCCATCATCATCCAATGCATTCCACCCAAAGCCAAGCATCCATTTGTAGCTGTTATCCTCTGTTAATTTTTTAATTGGCTGCGCCATAAATTGTAAGGACGTTGTCAGAAATAAGACAAGACATAATCCTTTTAAGCTGTTGATTTTTTTCATAAGTACAAACTTAAGTAAAATATTTACTCAAAAACACATCACCCATTCAAGATAACAAATTCTAAACAGGAAGATATCGTTTAATAATCTTAAGAGAATAATTTATTAACCAATTGGTTACTAAAATTAGCAGATATAATTAAGTATTTTTGTAGTATGGCAGAAAAGGTAAAAAGATATCAATTAGAAAACGAACCACTAGAGACCTTTGAAATTATTGGCATTTGTTCTGCACAAAATGATTTTCGTTTAGCATGGCATTTAAATACTCGCTTCACTATTTTTTTGGAAAAAAGTAATGTATTAGTTGAGGTCCCAATTAAAAAAACGGCTGAATTTGATCGGTTTAATTATTACTTTTACCATGATCCACAAAACTTAATTTCGTACTTTTTAATACGGAATAAACAGGAAGGACGTATTTTTATGTCTGAGAAACCGAGTATAGATTATTTTTTAATCATGCAAGAAAATTATATTTTAGATCCTCAAGATATGATCGATGAATTGCGCAAGATGGACAGTGTAATCGCTGCTTTTACATTTTCAAGTGATGAATTTCACTTGTCAGAATACCTAATTTTTGAAAAATAATACATGAAAAAAACTAAAATTGTCGCAACACTAGGACCTGCATCTTCGAGTAAAGAGGTGTTAAAAGAAATGATGTTGGAAGGATTAAATGTTTGCCGCTTAAATTTTTCTCATGGGGCGTACGACGACCATGCGAATTCGATTAAAATTATCCGAGAGTTAAACGACGAGTTGGGCTTAAATGTGGCGATTTTGGCTGATTTACAAGGACCAAAAATTAGAACCAATGAAATGGAAGCGAATGGAGTTCTTTTGGAAGTTGGAAATGAAATAAAGATAATCACCGATAAAGTGGTGGGGAATGCCGTGAGATTCTCAATTAACTACCAAAAATTACCCCAGGATGTTTCTCCAGGAGAAAAAATCTTATTAGACGACGGTAAAATTATGCTGGAGGTAATCACTACTAATGGAAAAACAGAAATTACTTGTAAAATTATTCAAGGTGGCATATTGTCTTCTAAAAAAGGGGTTAATTTTCCTAACACCAACATTTCATTACCGTCCTTAACAGAGAAAGATCAATTAGACTTAGAATTTGCACTCGACCATGAAGTAGATTGGATCGGCTTGTCTTTTGTTCGTTCTGCAAGAGACATCATTGAGTTAAAACATAGAATTGCAGCTCGTGGCGCAAAAGCAAAGGTGATTGCAAAAATAGAAAAGCCGGAGGCGCTTGATAATATTGATGATATCATAAAAGAAAGTGATGGATTAATGGTGGCACGAGGAGATTTAGGAGTCGAAATTCCTTATCAAAATGTTCCATTGATTCAAAAAATGCTCATCTCGAAATGTGTTCGTAAAGCGAAACCTGTCATTGTTGCCACTCAAATGATGGAATCAATGATTACCAACATGACGCCTTCCAGAGCAGAGGTAAATGATGTCGCTAATGCTGTATTAGATGGTACGGATGCCGTGATGCTATCAGGGGAAACTTCTGTAGGAAAATATCCGGTGGAAGTTATTCGTACAATGTCAAATATTATTAAGGAAATGGAAACCCATGACGGCATTTACAACAAAGAGGAACTTCCCGAACGCAATCAAGAGCGTTTTATTTCCGATTCGATTTGTTTTAATGCTTGTCGTTTAAGTCAGCGCGTTGAGGCAAAAGCAATTATTACGATGTCTTTTTCTGGTTATACGGCGTATAAAATTGCATCCCAGCGGCCCAACACGTCTATTTTTATTTTCACTAGCAATCGAAGCATATTAACCCAATTGAATTTATTATGGGGGGTCCGTGCATTTTATTACAATAAGCTTATTAGTACTGATCATACCATTGCGGACATCAAATACTTAATGAAAAAGGAGGGCTATCTGAATCAAGGGGATTTAGTTATCAATATCGCCTCTATTCCAATTGAAGATTTAGGCGGGTCAAATATGCTTAAATTAAGTTATGTTGATTAAAAATCATTGATTATTTAAAAAAAATTGTAATCAATTTTAATTTGTTAAAAACACTTTTCAAAGCGATTTGTTAATTCATCAATCATTCATATATAGAACGTATATTTGTTGCCTAAAAAATCTATTTTTTCATGATAAACTCATTTTCAAAACGTCACATTGGTCCTAGCGAAAGCGAAAAGTCTGAAATGCTCAAATCAATTGGAGCTTCTAGCATCGCGTCATTAATTGATAAAACGATTCCTGCTAACATTCGTTTAAACAGTGAATTAGACATCGCAGAGGCGATGAGTGAAGCTGAATATTTACAGCACATCACCGAATTAGGGAATAAAAATAAGGTGTTGAAATCATTCATTGGATTGGGATACTATGAAACGATTGTTCCTTCGGTTATCTTACGAAATGTTTTAGAAAATCCAGGGTGGTATACCGCTTACACGCCATATCAAGCAGAAATTTCTCAAGGGCGATTAGAAGCGCTTTTGAATTTTCAAACAATGGTGATGGATTTGACTGGTATGGAAATTGCCAATGCATCCTTACTTGACGAAGCTACATCTGCCGCTGAAGCGATGATTATGATGTATAATTCCCGTTCAAGAAGTGATGTTAGCGCTGGAAAAAAGACCTTTTTTATATCCGAGGATTGTTTCCCACAAACGATTGAAGTAGTACAAGGAAGAGCCATCAATTTAGGAATTGAGCTTATTATTGGTAATGAGTCTACCTACCAAGCAAGTGAAAATTGTTTTGGTGCACTCATTCAATATCCAACTGCAAAGGGAGAAATTAAAAATATTGAACCATTAATTTCAACTTGGAAAGAAAATGGGATACAGGTTGCTGTAGCGACGGATTTATTGGCACTTACCTTATTAAAAGCTCCAGGTGAAATGGGTGCAGATGTGGTGTTTGGATCGTCCCAACGATTTGGTGTTCCCATGGGATTTGGTGGACCTCATGCTGCTTTCTTCACCACGAGAGATTCATACAAACGAACAATGCCAGGAAGAATTATTGGTGTATCAAAAGATGCCGATGATAATTTAGCGTTGCGCATGGCCCTACAAACTAGGGAACAGCACATCAAACGCGATAAAGCGACCTCTAACATTTGTACTGCCCAAGCATTATTGGCTGTAATGGCAAGTATGTATGCCGTTTACCACGGACCCGCAGGAATTAAAGAAATTGCTCAAAAGGTCAATGACCTTGCCAGCTTAACCGCGAAAGGATTAACAAACTTAGGATTCTCCTTACACACAGATTCATTTTTTGACACGGTTTGTATTCATGGAGTAGACACTGAAAAATTAAAGGCCCTATCCGAAAGTAATGGAATGAATTTTAATTATTTCGGAATTGATTCGGTAAGCCTAAGTTTTGGAGAGCCTCACACAACAAATGATGTTCAGAAAATTTTGTCCGTTTTTGCGGAGTTAAAAGGTGTTTCAGCACCACAAGTAGGAGAAAGAACAAACAGCATTCCAACAAATAACGCGCGTGTTTCAGCGATATTAAGCCATCCAGTATTCAGCCAATATCACTCTGAATCAAAAATGATGCGTTATTTGAAACGCCTTGAAAACAAAGACTTATCATTGGTTCACAGCATGATCGCATTAGGATCTTGCACGATGAAACTCAATGCTGCATCTGAATTAATTCCGATAACCAACTCGCAATTTTGCAATATGCATCCCTTTGCACCAAAGGAACAAGCAAGTGGGTATTATGAAATGCTGCATCAATTAGAAAAAGATTTATGTGCTTGTACTGGATTTGCCGCTGTTTCTTTGCAACCAAATTCTGGTGCACAAGGAGAATATGCAGGATTGATGGTTATAAAGGCATTTCATGAGGCGAACGGTGATTTACAACGTAAGAAAATAATTATCCCTTCTTCTGCGCATGGCACCAATCCTGCGTCTGCTGTAATGGCTGGTTTTGAAGTAATCGTTACGGGATGTGATGAAGACGGCAACATTAACATTGAGGAATTAGAACGCGTTGCTACAGAAAATAAAGATATACTTGCTGGATTAATGGTTACCTATCCATCTACACATGGTGTATTTGAAGAGGGAATTCAAGTAATCACAAAAATTATTCATGACAATGGCGGCCAGGTTTATATGGATGGAGCCAATATGAATGCGCAAGTTGGGTTAACAAATCCAGGAAATATTGGAGCGGATGTTTGTCATCTTAACCTGCATAAAACTTTTGCTATTCCTCATGGAGGTGGTGGACCAGGAATGGGCCCTATCGGAGTTGCTCCCCACTTAGCTCCTTTTTTACCAGGAAATCCATTAATTAAAATGGGGGGTGAAAAAGCAATACACGCTATTTCAGCTGCTCCTTTTGGAAGCGCACTAATTTTATTAATTTCATACGGATACATCAAAATGTTAGGCGCAACAGGCCTAAGAGAAGCTACAGAAATCGCCATTTTAAATGCAAATTATATTGCGGCAAAGCTTAAAGGACATTACGATGTTTTGTATACTGGGAAAAATGGCATGGTTGCACACGAGATGATCTTGGATTGCCGCGCCTTCAAACAATCTGCTGAAGTGGAAGTGGCTGATATGGCAAAGCGATTAATCGATTTTAATTTCCATGCACCAACTGTTTCGTTTCCTGTAGCAGGAACCTTAATGATTGAACCAACAGAATCTGAGGACAAGGAAGAGTTGGATCGTTTTATTTCTGCCATGATTAAAATTAGGGAAGAAATAAAGGAAATCGAAAATGGAACGGCGGACAAAGCGAATAATTTGCTTAAAAACGCTCCACACACGGCCGATTGCATTATCAATAAAAACTGGGATTATCCATACACACCGCAAGAAGCAGTGTATCCATTGCCTTACTTAAAAGACTGGAAATATTGGGTGCCTGTTCGACGAGTTGACAATGCTTTTGGTGATCGGAATTTGATCTGCTCATGCCCAAGCGTGGAGAGTTACCAAACAGAAAACGCATGAAATTAGATATCCTTGCTTTTGCTGCGCACCCCGACGACGTTGAAATTTCGTGTGGTGGGACACTGATTAAGTATCAGCAAATGGGAAAGAAAATCGGCATAGTTGATTTAACTCAAGGAGAATTAGGGACACGCGGAAGCAGCGAAAAAAGACGGGAAGAAGCGGCGAAAGCTGCTGTTTCACTTGGCTTGTCGGTAAGAAAGAATTTAGAATTAAAAGACGGTTTCTTTGCAAATGATGAAGCAAGCATGCTAAAAATAATCACTGAAATTCGTCGGTTTAGACCGGAAATCGTGTTGGCAAATTCATTGGAAGACCGACATCCGGACCATGGAAAAGCGGCAAAACTAGTCGCGGATGCCTGCTTTCTTGCTGGTTTAAGCAAAATAGAAACCATGGATAACAATGAAAAACAAGCACATTATCGCCCACGCTTACTTCTTCATTATATTCAAGATTACTACATCGAACCAGCAATTGTATTGGATGTAACTCCATTTTTTGACCAAAAGATTGAGGCAATCAAGTGTTATTCCTCCCAATTTTTTGACCCAAATTCAACAGAATTAAATACGCCCATATCAGGTGAGGATTTTTTTGAATTTTTAAAAGGAAGAATGATGACACTTGGACGCCCAATCGGAGCAACGTACGCAGAAGGATTTTCAAAAAGTCGTTTATTGGGCGTTAATGACCTTTTCGAATTGCGCTAATTAATAAAGTAGCAAAGCAAGCGACACTCCTACTATAATGCTAATTAATTTAAGGAAATTAAATTTGTGATTCTCCGATGTTTCGAAGATAATGGTCGTTGAAATATGAAGAAACATCCCAATAACAACACCGAGTATCATTTGATAATTAAGTCCTAATTGGCCGGAGGTAATATACAAACCTATAACTAGCCCTATTGGGGTCATCAGAGCAAAAAGAAGTAAAACTAGCCATGCTTTCATCTTGGAAAGCGATGTGTTTAACAGCAAGGTCATTAATGCAATGGCTACTGGGATTTGATGAAAAACAATACCCCAAAACAAGGAATCATTACTACTATGTTCATGACCAGACTCAATTCCAGCATAATGATTCCCCAGTGGAATGCCTTCAATAATTGAATGAATTGATAAAGAAAGAAATAAGGTCCAAGGAAGTGCTTGCCCTTTATGAACATGGACATGTCCGTGTTCGATACCTCCGGAGAAATACTCTAATATTAACTGAATTAAAAAACCCGAAAGTATATAGATGCCGACGTTAACATGGTTAGAAGCATACAATTCGGGCAAAAGATGCTCAAAAATAATAGCTAACAAAAAACCACCACTAAAAGCCAATGCAAATTTAATGAAAGAGCTATTGTTGGTATATCTTAAAGTTGTAACAATTAAACCGCCCAGAAGAGCTGAAAGAATTAAACCAAAAAAGACAAAACTAAAACTAATCATTTTCGACGGGCAAATAGTATGAGACGATCTGAATTTTTCGGGTCAAATGCGTCAAGTTGGAAGTTGCCAAAGGTAGACAATATTTCAAAATCTTTCGCTAGAAAACGGAGAAAGTCTTCTTGTTTTAAGGCCTGAACTCGTTCCGTATAGTATTGTTTTACCCCGTTGTGTTCGAAGCGAATGTCTTTATAAATATGTTGCCCGTCATAACGGCGAGTAATAGAAAACAAAATCCCATCAATCATTTTTTCCTCAGAGGCCACTAAGTGTTCAATAACTTTAATAGCATTCATGAAATCAATAATTAGCTCCCCTTTTTCATTGAGCATGGCAGCAATCGATGCGATCATTTTTTCATTGTCCGATTGCGTGTCGAAATAGCCAAAACTGGTAAACAAGTTGGCTATTAAATCAAACTTTTTGTTGGGAATTACTTCCCGCATGTCGTGCACCTCAAAAGCCAACCCCTGGCAAGAATTCTCCTTGGCTGTTTGTATGCTATTGCTTGATAAATCTACGCCTAACACGTCCATTCCCAATTTATGGAACATCACCGCATGACGCCCTTTTCCGCAAGCTAAATCCAACACTTTAGTTCCTGGCTGTAATGAAAGGTGTGCC
>JAIPAL010000008.1 GCA_021740085.1 Crocinitomicaceae bacterium | reverse complement strand
AATAGGAAATGAATCTCTTTTTGGCATGTATTTTTTATTTAAAATCATGACAAAAATATTTTGTAGTAAGAAAGCGATCAGTCAGATTTTGTTTTGTGAAATTGTAAGGAATTATATTTTATACTTCTTAAAGAAAGCATCCCAATTCCATAAGTAATTCCCCATAATTTCATCCATTCTTTTTAGAAATAATGGATTCGGTACCTGCATCCGTTTGAAGTAATCGTCTTGGTACTCGTTTAAATTATATTTAAAAAATACTGCTTTTGACATACCATAAATCATGTTCTTTGATGGCATATTAATTCTGTTAATGAAACTACGGTATTCTTTGATGATATTCCGAATGTCTAATTCTGATATTTCGTAAATTTTGGCCAATTTTTCGTAGATGAGTTTTTCCACTCTTTCTGCTTGACTAGTTTCGAAAGTACTTTCAAGCAGTGAAAGATTACCTACAATTACAATTAGGGCAAATTCACTATTGTTAGCAACATCGATTTTTGGAGATTCATTAAAAGCGGGATCTTCATTGATCCATTGAGCAATAATACTGAAGCCATTATCAACCGAATCGAAAAGTGCGTTTATAAAAATATTCGCTACTTGATTATCCGTTAATTTCTTTTTAATCAATGATCCGAACATAAAGTTTTTGTTTTTTCAGAATGCTTAAACACAAAGATAATATTCGGATAATGTTGAAATCAACTTCTTTCAGAGTGTTTTCAACGTAGTTTTCAACAGAATGATGGATATTTAGTAATATATTCCTAAATTTGCCCAAAAAAAACTAGAATGAAAGGAATTATTAAAACGGTGAAGGGCGATATGCTCGTGACATTTTTTGAAAAAGATGCCCCAAAAACAGTTGCAAATTTTATTGGACTGGCTCAAAAGGGGTATTATGATGGTTTAACATTTCATCGTGTATTGCCTGATTTTGTTATTCAAGGCGGTTGTCCTAATGGGAATGGTGCTGGTGGACCAGGATATCAAATTGAATGTGAATTAACAGGTGAGAATCAATACCACGATCGTGGAGTACTTTCAATGGCTCACGCTGGAAGAAATACAGGAGGTTCCCAGTTTTTTGTATGTCATTCAAGAAATAATACCTCTCATTTGGATAGAGTACATACTTGTTTTGGTAAAGTAATGGAAGGTTTTGATGTAATTGATGCCATTCAACAAGGCGATGTAATCGAAGCGATAGAAATTATCGAAGATTAATTTTTCGGTATTGCTGTATTCTTTATTTAGCTAGCTGCTCCAAAGGCTATAATGGTTTTTACGCTTAGCTGTTTTCTATCAAATATTTCCAAATCACGACCATTCCATAGGTGTCTCTTTCACAGTATTTTAGCAAATGCTGTCTAGTTAAATTGAAATCACCTTCGAAGGTATTAGTAATCATACTCAAAAATATATTACTCGCATCACCTCCATTGGAGATTGCTAAATCCTCATAACTAAATGCTGGCGCAATAGCGGGCAAAACAGCTTTTATTGATGCAGAACCACCCATTTCCGGTTGATAATGCCATCCATTTCTAAAGGGAACCAAAAGATCTACAAAGCGGCAAATTAAATCTTCAATAAATGTTTTATCTTCAGGGAATGCAATGGCTAATTCCTTAAGTCTACTTATTTCAAAAGTAGCATTGTAGGCAACAATAGACCCAGTTTCACCAAAGTCAAGTTTCATTTGTTCTATCAATTTTTTTCTCGGGTCAACTGTAGGAATCATAAAATCTATTGGTTCTGCCAAAAATTCTTTGTGTATATATGCTCCGTCTGCTTGTTCTAAAATATGCAAGGAATATTGAAATGGAACTTGCTGAAAAGGTCTTGTTCCATCCAATACCGGCAATGCTGGAAAAATCGTTTCAAAATCAAAAAAATACAGTGGGAATTCCCACGTGTTTAAAAATTCATTAATGCTTGTTTGATCAAAGTGGCTAGCGGTATTTTTTTGACCATTTACTTGCAAATTTTGCCTATGATTGAGGGGAGTATTTTCTGGGATGTCAATTATTTTAAATATACCTTGTTTGTATAAATTCCAATCTAATCCTCTAGGACTGTAAAGTGAAAAAACAGATTGTTCTGGGATGTGCTTCCAGCAATGGTGTTTGTAATCACAGCTGAATGGTGCACTACAATGTTTGCCAATTTCAACTACAGGCTCTTTTTCACTGGAAATAATAGTTTTTAAATGCTCTAAATTTTTCGTTACCCACTCTTGATTTGCCATCACTTGATTGGTAATATCAGCCAATGTAAAGAGTTCATTTGGATTTATGTCGCCTTGTTTGATATAGGCCGTATTGATGTGCATTAAAAAGAATTTGTCAGGTTTTAATCCTGATTTATTCATTACCCAATATTGTAAGGAGGCGTCTGTTAAATGATATTTTTTAACTTCCGAACTGCTTTTTACTTCAATAGCCCATCTTTCATTTTCGGTATGATGTAGAATATCAAGCGCCGCTAATACTCCATGCGAACTAAATGCTGCTTCGTAAATGGTATTAATACCAGCGTCAATCCAGTCTTTAGTATCCTGAATTGATTTAGAGAAATCATAATAATTTTCAGGGGAAGCATCCTTTCCATTTGGGAAAGCACTTTGAGCCAATTCTCCTATTATGTGCCCAGTAGCAAATAGTAATTCTTGTTGTTCAGAAATTATTGGTTTTAAATCTTTTCTGTGGATGTCAAAATATAATTTTTTTGAACATTGAATACCGGATACAAAACGAGATTTTGAAATTAATTTTGTCATTTTTTGATTTGAAGTTATTATTATTTCTTTTCAAATTACTTTTTTTTGAAATAGTTGTCACTTTTAATTAAAGTGTTTACCCTAAAAAAGTTAGTCTTTGCTTATTATTTTTAATATAGCATTTTCTTCATCATTGGAGTAAATGATCTCCCCATTTTCATCGTATTCAATTTCTACTACTGGATAATCGGCCCCCTCTATGAACTTCATGAGGGCATCTATTCTTCCGTTTTTATGATAGGTAGTCCAAAAACCGATTTTCCAATTATCTTGATATTGACCAGTCATTTGGATCGTTCCATCCGTGTAAGAGCGTGAAATAGCCCCATTTTCATAATGGCCATTTTTCATTGTTCCTTTATAAATTTCCTTCCATTCTTTATTTACTATGCATATTGTAAAGAATCCACTCATTGGCTTTTTATTGGAATAAAAAGTGCAATTGTTGTGTGATTTATCCAGTTTTACCATGTAATTACATTGGATTACCTCTGAATATGCAGTAAACCAACTCGTATCAGTCAACCCTCTGATGTAAAAATTCATGTAAGAGCTATCCAGCTTAATCTTGCTTTCTAGTTCTTGTGAATTTAGTTGGAGTTTAATAACGTTTTGCGCAAAACTCGTGTATTGGTAAAAGATGAATAATAGGATTATCCAGTTCTTCATAAGGTACATTTACTAACTTAAATAAATTTTTTAAGGAAACTTACTTAAATCAATCAATCGTTACTTCCCAAACTGTCCAATTATCAATTGAGCAAGTTCTTCTCCAATTCGATCTTGTGCTTCTAAGGTAGCCGCCCCGATGTGTGGTGTACAAGCAATTTTTGGGTGATTCAATAAATCTTTCCTTGGGTTCGGTTCGTTTTCGTAAACATCCAAGGCAATACCGCCAATTATTCCCTCTTCTAGAGCTACCAACAAATCATTTTCATCGATAACTCCTCCTCGTGATGCATTTACGATTAGCACGCCTTTTTTCATTTTTGAAAATTCACTAGCTGTAATCACCGCGCTTCCGTCCGCTTGTTTTGGAACGTGTAAAGAGATGTAATCTAATTTTCCTAATACACTTTGCAAGTCTGTTGTTGGGGTGATTTCAACGTCAATATTGTTATTCATTCCAATAGGTACACTAATTTTTACAGGAGTAGTAAACTGATCCACTGCAATCACATCCATTCCAGCACCCAAGGCATATGAGGCGAGGCTTTGTCCAATTCTTCCAAAGCCAATAATCCCTATCGTTTTCCCTCTTAATTCAATACCTTTAGCATACTTCTTTTTTAGGCTTGAAAAATCACCACTTTCCATATTCTTAAATGAATCTTGGAGAAATCGAGACAAGGAAAATAAGTGCCCCATTACTAATTCTGCCACAGATTGAGAAGAAGAAGCCGGTGTGTTGATCACAGTAATTCCTTTTTCGCGTGCATAAGCAACATCTATGTTGTCCATTCCAACACCCCCTCTGCCAATTAATTTTAGATCTGGGCAGGCATCGATCACTTCTTTTCGAACAGTGGTAGCACTTCGGACTAAGATCATTTCGATTCCTTGTTCATTGACCGTTTTTGCTAGCTGATCTTGCTCTACTTTATCAGTAATAACCGTAAAGCCAGCAGCAATTAAAAGCTCTTTTCCTTTGCTTGATATTCCGTCGTTTGCTAAAATTTTCATAAATGGATTTTTTTTTTTGCTACTTGAAATTTACCGTTGGGATTCGAAGTGTTTCATAACATCTACTAGAACCTGCACGCTTTCAATTGGTAAGGCATTGTATAAAGAAGCTCGGTAACCACCCGTTGAACGGTGACCAGGTAAGCCAACAATTTCCGCTCCCTTCCAAAGCGCGTCAAAGTCAGCTGAATTGGCCGCGTCTAGTAATGTAAAGGTGACATTCATATTGGATCGATCTTCTTTATTTACCGTTCCAACAAACAGGGGATTTCTATCTATTTCTTGGTATAAAAGGTTCGCTTTTGCAATGTTTCTTTTTTCCATTTCAGAAACGCCACCATTTGCTAATAGATTCCGAAGATTTAACAGGGATACAAAAATAGAAAACACGGGAGGCGTGTTTAACATCGACTCTTTATCCACTTGTTGTTTTAAATCTAAATAGCTTGGCATAAACGGTGAACTAGATTTTCCTAGTTGCTCATCTTTCACGATGTAAAGGGTAGCACCTGCAGGGCCTAAGTTTTTTTGAGCTCCAGCATAAATGAGGTCAAATTTTGATACGTCTATTACTTGAGAAAATATGTCAGAAGACATGTCACAAACTAAAGGAAGATCCGTTTGTGGAATTTGCTTGTATTGTGTACCGTAAATAGTATTATTTGAGGTGAAATGAACATAATCCAAGTCGGATGGAATGGTATAATCTTTTGGTATATAATTGAAATTTTTATCCTCTGAACTTGCCAATACAGCTACATCAAGCCCCACTTTTTTAGCTTCTTTTATAGCTCCAGATGCCCAAGTCCCTGTATTAAGATAGCCGGCACGTTTCTGATCACGCATCATGTTTAAGGCAGCAACGGTAAATCCTAAGGTGGCACCTCCTTGCATGAAAGCTACAGAATAGCCTGTTGGAACGTTGAGCGCTTTTTTAACAAGTTCTATGGTTTCATCCATCACCGATACAAAATCTTTGTGTCGGTGAGATACTTCAAGGATGGACAAGCCATTAAAATCTAAAACAGCAGCAGCAGCTTCCTCAAATACTGTTTGAGGTAAAATACATGGGCCAGCACCAAAATTATGTTTCATCTTTTTGTTTTTAAAGTTAATTTATTTAGGGTATAAAAAAAGCCGTCAAATTTGACGGCTTATAAAATTTATTCTGCTTTTGGTTTTTTAACAGCGACTTTCTTAACTGCTGGAGCAGCTTTCTTTACCGTTGGTTCTTTTTTCTCTTTTTTTATTTTCACTTCTGGAATAATAACTTTTTCATCACTTTTACGCTTGCGTGTATTTCCGTATGAGCCCATTACTCTTTTTCCCTTTGCAGTTTTTTTATCTCCTTTACCCATGACCTATTTTTATTTTTAATGTAATTTTTAATTATTGAACAAAGTTAAAATTCTTTTTGAAATATACCCTCACTTAAATCATCAAAACTTGTATAAGCTATTCTTGTTTAGTGTAATCTCTTCTTTTTATCCAGCCTCTAGACACAAAAAAGACAAACAAGCTAGCTCCAAGCAGAAACATTACCCCAATGACAGTGTAATAACCATTTTTATACCCTAATTCTGGCATGTATTTAAAGTTCATTCCATAGACGCCCGCAATGAATGTTAATGGGATAAAAATGGAACTAACGATGGTGAGGACTTTCATGATTTCGTTCATGCGCTGTCCTTGTGCCGCATAATAGAAATTCGCCATTCCATCTAAGATTTGTTTTTGAGATTCAATTTCTGTTATTACATGCGAACAGCTATGGTGTAGAGTATTAAAATAGACAAAGTTATTTTTATCAATAAGGGCCGAATCACTTCCGAGTAATTGAACGCTAATGTCAAGCATTGGTCCCGCAATTTTTTTAAGTTCAATTAATTTCCTTCGTTCCACCTCAATTTTTAAAAGAAGTGATTTATCTTCCGACTTATGAAGCTTTTCGTGTATAAGTTCCATTTCTTCCGAAATGTTGTCTAATACTTCGAAATAATTATCTACGATGGCCTCTAAGCTTCTAAATAATAAAAAGTCGCTTTTTTTCGTTCGGATTTTCCCCCTGTCTTTTTCAATTCGATCTCTAACATCATGAAAATGTTTGCCTTCAATTGATTGAAGAGAAATTAAGTAGTTTTTAGCAAGGAAAAAGGTGATTTGGTCTTTATGTATTAAGTCTTTTTGATTTTGACTAGGCAAGACTGAAATCACATTGAAAAATATATACCCATTGTTTTCTTCTACTTTTGGACGGCGTGCTTCATTAAAAATATTTTCTATTCCAATCTTGTCTATTTTAAGATTTAAACAAAGGGCCTGGATGGAAGGAATATCCGCTATGGAGTGAAAGTTTAGCCATGCCACGTGGTCATCATCTAATTCAGTCAATAGAAAATTTTGGGCGAAATAGGACGATGTTTCTTTTTTTACTAGAAAAAAGGATGCATTGTATTTATATAATTGACATTCACTATTCTCCACAATCTCTTTTTTATGTGAAGATATGAAAGATTTTTAACATGCCTTATTTCTTCGAAGCTGGAATTTTATTCTCGGGTGAAAAGGCACACGATTCACACGTTTTATTGGAACTGAAGAATTTCTTTTTTACGCGATACATGAGGTACGAGGTGGCGAGAATCACCAATGTTATTACCACTATTTCTTGTGTCATTTCAAACTATTTTTTATTAAGCGAGTAATTGATAACTAATTAATGCACCAATATAAGCCATTACTCCCATTATTACTAATTGAAGTAGTGGCCACCGCCAACTTTTTGTTTCTTTCTTAACAACCGCTAATGTTGCCATACATTGCATAGCAAATACATAAAAAACCATGAGTGACACGCCAGTCGCTAATGAATATACAGGCGCTCCATTTGCCTTTTTCGCCATTTTCAAGTGGGTTAGTAAATTCTGATGCTCGTCACTTTCGTCGTGTACAGCATAAATGGTATACAAAGATCCAACAAAAACCTCTCTGGCGGCAAAAGAACCGATGAGGGACACTCCGATTTTCCAATCGTAACCCAGTGGGGTAATAAGGGGTTCAATAATTTTTCCCATAATACCGATGTAAGACCCTTCTAATTTAGCAGAGGAAATTATAGTTAGTTTTTGAACTTCATTGGTGTGATTATAAAATTCAGTTTTCTTTGCCAGCACAATTTTTTCTTCCATGCTTCCAGCTGGTCCATAGGTGGCAAGTACCCAAAGTATGATCGAAATTGCTAAGATGACCTTCCCAGCATCCCAAACGAATACTTTTACTTTCTCGATAACCGTAATAAAGATGTTTCTCCACCTTGGTTTTTTATACTCAGGCATTTCCATAATAAGAAAACCTTTGTTTTTTGCACGAATAAACTTTTTAAGAACAATTGCCAGTAAGAGGGCCGAAATTATCCCTAAGAAATATAAGGCCAATAACACTAATCCTTGAAGACTAACAAATCCAAAGAGATACGTTTTAGGTATCACCAAAGCAATCAGTAAAGTGTAAACAGGAATTCGAGCGCTGCAACTCATTAATGGAGCGATGATAATGGTAATTATTCTTTCTTTCCAATCTGCAATTGTTCGCGTAGCTAGAATTCCTGGAATTGCACATGCAACACTCGACATTAATGGAACCACACTTTTACCGTTCAGTCCAAATGGGCGCATGAGTCGGTCCATAATAAAAACGACACGCGATAAATAACCGCTTTCTTCTAATAGGGCAATAAAGAAAAATAATAGAGCAATTTGTGGGATAAACATTAAAACGCCTGCTATTCCGGGGATGATTCCCTGTGAAAATAAATCATTTAATAGGCCAGGAGGAAGCTGATGATCAACCCAACTACTTAACATTACAAAGGAGTTGTCTATCCATGCCATCGGAATGGATGCAAACGAAAAAATAAATTGAAAGATGACCATTAAGATTGCAACAAATATAAAATACCCCCAAAAACGATGAATGAGTACCCTATCTAATTTTCGCGAAAGGGTATTTTTTATGGATGATTTTTCGTGTTGCACATCTTGAAGGATTTCTCTGATCTTTTCATATCGAAGCAGTACTTCTTCGTTTTGAGCCTCTTTGTCATCAATTAAACAGGGAAATGAACTCGCAATAAACGAATCTTTTTTTGCTTTGTCATCTAGTTCATCAATTGCTGCGATTAGCCGGTCTTTTCCCAGGCCAATTCGTGCATTCATTTTTATTATGGGCGCTGCTGGAAAATGATCTTGTAAATTTGCTACATCAATTTTTATCCCCCTTCTTTCAGCAACATCCCACATATTCAATACTAAAATCAGTGGGATGTTAAAGTCATATAATTGCGTAAATAATAACAGGTTCCTTTCCAAGTTCGAGGCATCGACAATTACTATAGCCATTTCTGGAAAATCTTCGTGATCTGAATTCGTTAAGGCATTGTATACAATTTCTTCATCTTTTGAATGAGGATAAATACTATATGTGCCGGGAAAATCTGTAAGTTGATGTTTGTTTTTAGTCGTATTAAATACGCCTGATTTTTTTTCAATGGTAACGCCAGGAAAGTTTCCTACCTGCTGACGTAAGCCTGTCAATAAATTAAAAATAGAACTTTTACCCGTATTGGGATTGCCAAATAATGCGATTTTCATGCTTTCGCAAACTTAGTAATAATCACAAAGGTGAGGAGCATACCTGAATGAATTTTGCTTCATCAAGTCTTAGTGTTAAAATGGACCCATTCATAGAAATAGCAATTGGATCACCAAAAGGAGCTTTGTAAAGTAACTCAAGCTTTAATCCTGCGTGCATTCCCATCTCTATTAATTTTGTGGTTAAATAGGGGTGAGTGATCTTTTCAACAGTAACTTTTTCTCCTACGATAATTTCACTTAATGACTTAGACATATACAAATTTACGCATTAACGTCCAATGATGGAATACCTTGTTTATGGTATAATGACAGCAGGAATTAATCCTCGGTTTTTAAAACAAACCGTGCTGTATGTCTTGTCTTTTGTTCAATGATAACAATTTTATCCCTGCAAATTGATTCAATTGTTTCCGTATTGTAATGTCGAATAGTTACTAGCTCGAGATTGTCATTGTACTTAACATTAAAGGTGTTTTTTAATACACTTAAAAGCTTAGGGATAGACACTTTTTTAGCATCTACTAAAATTGAAAAGCTTAAGGCAGAATTTTGCATCAAGTTTATTTTAATCTGCTCTTTTGCTAGTAATTCAAAAATGCCATGGAGATTTTGCTCGTCGATGAAGGAAAAATCTTTCGGTGTAATCGAAAATAATACTTGTTCCTGTTTTATGATGAAAGAGGCAATTAGTCCATCGTCTTTGGTTTCTGATTGAATTTCTGTTCCTGCGCCTAGTGGTTCAATAAACGATTTTACAAATAAAGGAATGTTCTTATTTTGAAGGGGCTTGATTGTTTTTGGATGAATCACACTTGCGCCATAATAGGATAATTCTATGGCTTCTTTAAAGGATATTTTCTCCAGTTTTTTTGTGTTCTGAAAGTATTTGGGATCAGCATTCAACATACCAGCAACATCTTTCCAAATGGTAACGTTTTCAGCATCGCAGCAATAAGCAAAAATTCCAGCGGAATAATCAGATCCCTCTCTTCCCAAGGTGGTCGTTGAACCATCAGCAGTATGACCAATAAATCCCTGTGTTAATACGATGTCTGATTGTAGGAAGGCCCGGTTAATTGCTAGCTGAATCAATTCTTTTGATTTCTCCCAATCGACATTCGCTTCTTGATGCCGCTCATCTGTTCGAATCATTTTTCGAGCATCTAGCCAGCTTGACTTTTTTCCTAATTCAACTAGGTAATCATTCACAATATGTGAAGAGAGTAGTTCCCCAAGCGATACTATTTGATCGTATAGATAACCTGGCTTCTCTGATTTATTGGTTGAATATAATTCGTTTATCCCCTCAATGATCTCCTCAATTTTCTGAAAAATTGAAAGTTCATTCCCTTTAAATAATTCATGTATAATGGCATGGTGGTATGACTGTAATTCATCAATTTCTCGCTCAAATTTAGTGCGGTCTTGGGCTTGAATGGAATGTAGAATTTCTTCTAATTTATTGGTAGTTTTTCCCATCGCTGATACGACCACAATTATTTGTTGACCTGCGTATAGCGTAAGAATCTCACCTACATTTATTACCGCATTGGCGTCTTTTACGGATGCCCCACCAAATTTGAAAACTTTCATAATTTTTCTGTTCTAACTTAACTTTTCTGTTAGCAACTTAATTTCATTACGTGCTGATTTTCGCTCATATAAAATCGCATAAACGGCATTTAATATGGGCATATTGACTTCAAACTTTGCATTCATTTCCATTAAACTTTTTGTTGCATAATATCCTTCAGCAATCATGTTCATTTCTAGCTGCGCAGTTTTTATCGAATAACCTTTTCCAATCATAAATCCAAAACTACGATTTCTAGAAAATTTAGAGTAGGCAGTAACAAGTAAGTCTCCTAAATACGCACTTGTTTTTGTGTCGCGGTGAACGGGACTAACCACATCAATGAATCGTTCGATTTCTTGTATCGCATTGGAGACTAATACGGCTTGAAAATTATCGCCGTAACCTAATCCCGCACAAATACCAGAGGCGAGCGCATAAATATTTTTTAGTACAGCAGAAATTTCGGTGCCAAATAAATCATCTGTCGTGCTTGTTTTGATATATCGGCAACTTAATAACGAAGCCATTTTTTGAGCTATTTCAAGTGTTGGACAAGCAATTGTCAAATAAGATAAACGTTCAAGAGCCACTTCCTCTGCATGACAAGGGCCGCAAATTATGCCTATTTGTTCGTAGCTCGTTCCAAATGTTTTGTGAATAAAGCGTGCAGGTATCGCATGATACTCAGGGACGATCCCTTTCACGGCAGAAAAAACAATTTTATCTTTTAGTGATGCTGCAGGAAAATTGACAAACGTATTCGTTAAAAAAGCGGCAGGTGTCGCAATGACTATAATATCTGCTTGCTCAATTATTTGTTCAAGATTGGAGCTGATGGTGATTTTTGCTAAATCAAACTCAACGTCCTGTAGATAATTTGGATTGTGTTTGTAGGTGCGAAGGTGTTCGATGTTCTCTTCGTTTCGCATCCACCAAAAAACTTCACTAGAATTATTTGTGAAAAGTTTAACTAATGCTGTTGCCCAGCTACCACCACCAATAACGGCTACCTTGTTGGAATTTACATTCATGGATGTAAAGATAAAAAAATCACAAGAGTTTGTCTACTTCCTATCAAAATAGCATTAGCGACAATCAGTTATAATTGATGATCTCACCTGCACTTAATGCTTCTGCAAATGCATCTCGCATTTTCTCTAATTTTAACTTAGAATGTGGATTTCCCTCTATTGCCTGAACTTTTAGCTGGTAATAGACATTTAAAGATTGGCCAAAAAGATCTTGCTCTAATTGTTTTTTAATTTCAATTATTTTAGCATTTACACCTAATAAATAATGTTCAATTTCCCCTAAACGCTTAAGTTCGTCCTCTGATAATTTATCTTTTTCTAATAGCGAATGATAATGGGGTAATAAATCACCAAGTAAGGTGATAAAGCGATCTAGTTCTTGGTCTAGTTGGTTTTTATTTGCTTTAAAGTCATCCATAAGTCCTACTTTGAGTTTTAAAATTAACTTTTTTTAGCAAATAACAACTACCTAGAAAAAAATAAATAATGTTCTTTTTTTCTCTTTACTATTCTGGGGTAATGTGCCATTCATTAATATCGTTGCCAGCAAGGAATGCTTTATAATGCATACGTGTTTTTCCTTCGGCTTGTAATTCGGAAATAGCGATCATGCCATCTGAACAAGGGAAAAGGATGCCGTTTTCACCCGTTGATAACTTTGTGTTGTGGTATTGATGCTTCGCTTCGCTTATGTGTGAAGTGAAAATCTTGAACTGAAAATAGGCCTTCTTTTTTTCATTGTAGAGCAGACACCATGCTGCTGGGTAAGGAGACAATCCTCTTATTTGGTTGTGGATGGAAAGTGCTGTATTTTTCCAATTAATTTCACCATCTTTCTTAAATATTTTCGGGGCTTCCGTCGATACCTTTGATTCCTGTTCCTTTGCTTGGATACCTCCTCCTGAAAGTTGATTGATTGTTTCAAGTAACAATTGCGCTCCTTCATCTTTCAATAAATCATGGAGCTCTCCGCAATTCATGTTTTCACTTATTGATACTTTGCGTTGGTCGATAATTTTACCTGTATCAATAACTTCATTAATAAAAAAGGTAGTGACACCAGTTTCAGTGAGCCCATTCATTATTGCCCAATTTATTGGCGCCGCACCGCGCAATGCAGGTAATAGTGAAGCATGTAAATTAATCGTGCCTTTTGGTGGTATCGTCCATATTACTTTTGGTAACATACGAAAGGCAACCACCACAAATAGATCTGCTTTGAGCGCTTCTAACTGAGACACAAACTGCTCGTCTTTTAAGTTTTCGGGTTGTAAGACGTTCAACGCTCGTTCTTTCGCAAAGACTGAGACATCACTTTCTTTAATTTTTTTTCCTCGACCTGCCGGTTTGTCCATAGCAGTAACAACACCCACCACTTGATGATGGCTATCCAAAATTATTTCAAGCGTACTAACTGCAAAGGCTGGGGTGCCCATAAATACAATCCGCAACGACGGGCAATCACTTATAAAACTTTCTTTTTCCAATTGTAAAAGGTTAAATAAAACAAGGACAATCCTCCTAAAATACTAAAATAAATATATTCTACTGTCCAAATCCAATAAATGTCCCATTGAAAAACTTTAATGAATAGGTAGCTGAAAACAGTATAGATGACAACGGAAAGTATTTCAATTGACATAGATACGAGGGTATTACCGCTTCCGTGTATTGTTTGAAAATAGACAGAAACCAATCCGTATAATAATATTGAGCAAGAGATTAATCGCAGTATCTCGGCGCTTTTTTGCACGTAAATTTCAGCAGGATTAATGGCTCTAATTAATGCCTCAGGATATAATAAAGCACCATGAAATGTAATGAGTAAAAAACCAAAAGTTAATAATTGGATCCTGCGTTGTATAATGGGTAATGCTTCCAGCTTTCCACTGCCAATGTATTGAGAGATATAGGTTTTTGTTGTGCCCGCAAATCCCCAAATAGGGACGAAGGCTAAAAAGTAGATGGACCTAATATTTTGTGAAACGGTTAAATCATATTGCCCTTTTTGTTCAATCCAAGTGAAAAACATGGTCCAGGTCGCTAAGGCGAAGAATCCCTGTATTAATAGGGGAGTGCCCACTTTTAGTAGTTCGACAAATGATTTTAGCTGAAATGAGAAATAGGAAAATAAGCGGTATTCTTTTCGCTCTTTTGACCTAATCAAATAACAAATTAAAAATAGCATACAACATGCATCGGCTAATGTAGAGGCTAGAGCAGCCCCTTGTATTCCTAATTTAGGCATTCCTAAATTTCCAAAAATGAAAGCATAAGCCATTAAGACATTACTTCCAGCGGTTATTAATGCGGCAATTAATACCACCACTGTTCTTCCTTTGGCAATCAGCATCGCTTGGATACATAATGTAATCATGGCAAAAAATAAGGAAAAGGAGCGGATGTGTAGGAATTCTCCTTGGAGTGAAGCAATATTTTTATTGGCTGAATAACTTATAATCCAATCGGGTAATAAAAAATAGAGGATTGAAAACATGCTTATCGCGAGGAGGAACAAGGTAAATAAACTGGTCCCAAATACACGGCCAATCGTTTCAAGGCGATTTTCACCAATTCTTCTAGCGATAATGATTTGTGCGCCATCACTCATCCCTAATAACATCATGTAAAAAGTAATGTAAATCAAGCCACCATTTCCTAGGGCGTCAAACGCTTCTGTTGAATAACGGCTAATAAACGATGCGTCGGTAATTAATACGATCGATTGTATAAATCCCGAAACCATCATGGGTAATGCGACCCCTAAAAGTGTTTTGTAACGATAATCAAGCATTATTCCACTTGTAAAATTAAACCTTTTAAATACTCTCCTTCTGGATGAAATGCGCTGATTGGATGGTCTGCCGGTTGGTGTAACTGTTCTAAAATTCGAATGTTTCGACCTGCTTCAATGGCTGCCGCGATAATTGTATTGGTGAAGAGTTGTTTGTCCACTACTTGTGAGCACGAAAATGTAAAAATCATCCCGCCCGGTTTGATTTGCCTGAAAACGTGTGCGTTCAACCGCTTGTATCCTTGGATAGCTTGATGTCGCTTATCGCGGTGTTTGGCAAATGCAGGTGGATCAATAACAATAATATCGTACGCTTCTTCCACCTCTTTTAGGTATTCCATGGCGTCTGCAACAATACAAGCATGCTTTCCTTTAAATGTATTTAGTAAGATATTTTCTTCGGTTAAAACGATGGCTTTTTTTGAACTATCTAAGGAATGAACAATGCTTGCTCCTTTATGTAGTGCTTGTAAACTGAATCCACCTGAATAACAAAATGCATTCAGAATCTTTTTTCCTTTTGCATACCTGCCAAGGATCGCTCGGTTTTCCCTTTGGTCAATAAAAAATCCTGTTTTTTGTCCATTTATCCAATCAATTTGGTAAGTAACACCATTCTCCATTGCTTGATGAGGTAGCTCACATGCTCCGAATAAATAGGCGTCTTCGATCTCATTTTTACTTGAAAGCGTATCGGAAGATTTGGAATAAATCGCTGTTAATTTTCCCTTTAGTATGGTTTGAAGTGCCAGGGAAATATCCGCTATGCAACGATACATGCCTATCGAGTGACATTGAATAACGGCAACACCGTTGTAGTAATCTATGATTAATCCTGGCAATCCATCACCTTCCCCATGACAGATTCTAAAGATGGAATTTACTTTGCTGTCAAGTCCCAAATCATAACGCAACTGAAGGGCATTTTTGAGTTTTTCAGTGAAAAAATGCTCGTTAATCAATTCATTTGTAAATGTTTGTATTCTAACTGAGATAGTCGCATGCTGAAAATGACCAATGGCTAAAAAGTCGTTTCGATGATTGTGAACGGCAACGATATCACCGTCTTTTATGTCATTGGTGTCTGTATAAATCGCGCCTGAAAAAACCCAAGGGTGCTTTCTTAATACTGAGTGATCTTTCGCTTTTCTGAGTTGGATAATGGGATAATTCATGCCTGTAAAATTACTTAATCTTATTGCATGGTAACGCTTTCAATCGTCACAAGACAAAAATATCTTCGGTAATGTCAATAAAAGATAGAATAAACTCACTACTTTTGATAAAAAAAAAAAACAAATGGGAAATAAAAGAAGTTTAAAGAAAGGTCTTAATGAAATGGTTTTTGATGTAGTGGATGAGTGTTATTTTATCCAAATTGCTGACTCAAAAAAAATAGAGGCTTCTGAAAAATTAATTACTGAAGTGGCAGATTTTCAAGATGGTCAATTAAGTAAAATGAATAAGGCAAAAGGTAAAGCTGAATTTAGAGCGATTTATACGGAGATTGAAGCTAAGTCGGATTATTTTGTTGATGCATTAAATACCTTAAACAAGTAAGAAAAAAGTATGAAGTGGAAATCAATTTTTGCCTTCTTAGGGTTTATTGGTTTCTTTTTCACTTTGTTTATCTCTGGCGGAAAATCTACTTTTTGGAATGCTCTTGCACTCGGTGGATTAATGGTTTTTCTGTGGATCTTAGAGATCATTCCCATTTATTTAACAGCGCTGCTCCCATTGGTTTTAGCAATTCCACTTGGAATTCTTAAACCTGCTGAATTAGCAAGTGCTTACGGTAATAGCAACGTTTATTTATTTTTAGGTGGTTTTATCTTGGCCTTAGGCCTAGAAAAATGGCGGGTGCACGAACAAATTGCCCACGGAATATTAACCATTGTTGGAGATTCAAAGCCTAGAATTTTACTTGGCTTTATTTTTAGCACCGGATTGATTAGTATGTGGATTTCTAATACTGCAACTGCGCTAATGATGCTTCCCATGGCAATGGCTATAATTCACGCTCTTCCTGTAGCACATCAAAAATCAAAATTTAGTCTTTATTTAGTGCTATCGATTGCTTATGCTTCGAGTATTGGTGGAATGGCCACACTTGTAGGTACACCAACCAATACACAAATGGCGGCCATTTTAGAACAAAATTATGGGATTACCATTGGGTTTTTTGAATGGATGAAGATTGCTTTGCCCATTAGTTTGTTAATGCTTTTCATTACGTACGTTTATTTTTATTTTTCGCTTGGTAAGGAACGACTGGATTTACATGATTTTAAAATTGTGAAAAAAGCTTGGTCCACGGAACAAATTAGGGTGGTCTTAGTTTTTGGTGGGGTGGTGCTTTTATGGATCTTTAAGGATTTAATAAATGATCTTACACCAGTAAAATACGACGATGAAAACGTGGCTATATTAGGCGCTGTCTTATTGTTTATTATTCCTGCCAATAAAACGAAAAAGCCACTTTTGAATTGGTCGGATACTGAAAAATTGCCTTGGGGTATTTTATTGCTTTTTGGAGGTGGATTGGCGCTTGCTAAAATGTTAGAAGTGAATGGTATAGTTGCCTTATTAACGGATGTACTCGCATCGTTTAATAATGAATCGATCTTTGTCATTATTGTTGCAATGGTCACTATTACCATTTTTGCATCAGAATTATTATCGAACCTAGCCTTGGTAGTTATTTGTGTTCCAATTGTTGCTGCCTTTGCAAAATTAGCTGGATTTGATATCCTGCAATTATGTATTCCTCTCACCTTAGCGGCAAGTTGTGCCTTTATGCTTCCGATGGGAACTCCGCCGAATGCAATTGTTTTTTCTTCTGGTTTTGTATCGATGGGACAGATGGCAAGGGCCGGTTTCATCTTGAATATTATAGGGATTATCCTTATTTCTTTTTTTGGAATATTCTTTTTATAATCTTTTGGTTATATTCGCTTAATAAATTATGCCTATGTTTTATGCTAAAAGACTTTTTGATGTTCCCTATCACCAAGTAAAAAATTATCCGAATGCTACGATGTTTGTTACCAAAATAGCAGGTGATTGGGTGGCTACTTCTACACAACAATTTCTCGATGAGGTGATGCTTGTTTCTAGGGGGCTAATTGCGCTCAATGTGCAAAAAGGTGATCGTGTTTCTGTATCGGCTAATAATAGGGTAGAATGGAATATCTTTGATATTGCTGTCCAACAAATAGGGGCAATTCTTGTACCGCTTTATCCAACCAGTTCCGAATCTGATTATACATTTATTATCAATAATGCTTCTGTGAAATTATTCGTGGTTTCTAATAAAGAATTGTTTGATAAAGTCGAAAAAATCCGGTCTAATACACCTTCGCTAAGCTCAGTTTTTACTTTTGATGAAGTGGAGGGAGCGACTAATTGGAAAGCGATTCATAAAGAAGCAGCAAAAGTGGACGAAAGTGAGGTTATTAAGCGTATGGCTGAAGTGGCCCCTGAAGATATGGTGACCATTATTTATACTTCTGGCACCACTGGAAATCCAAAAGGCGTGATGCTTTCACACATAAATTTATTGTCAAATGTGGAAGCTTGTATAGCGCCTATTCCTGCATCTCAAGGTTCGAAAGTACTTTCTTTCTTACCTGTTTGTCATGTATATGAACGCATGTTACATTATTTGTATATGTATTTAGGTTGCTCTGTTTATTTTGCAGAATCCATGGAAACCATTGGTGAAAATATCCGTGAAGTGAAGCCTGAGGTCTTTTCAGCTGTTCCACGTTTAATCGAAAAAGTATTCGATAAGATAATGGCGAAAGGGGAGGATCTTTCTGGTATAAAACGAAAATTGTTCTTTTGGGCCGTTGCTTTGGCAGAAGAGTACGATTTTATGGGAAAAAGTGCTTGGTATACCTTTAAATTAACAATTGCCCGCAAATTGATTTTTAAAAAATGGCAGGAAGCACTCGGTGGTAATGTCCGTGCTATTGCTTCAGGTAGTGCAGCTTTACAGCCTAGACTTGCGCGCATCTTTTTTGCCGCTGGCTTGCCTATTTTAGAGGGGTATGGCTTATCTGAAACATCACCTGTGGTCTCAGTAAATTGCTTTGTTAAAGGAATTCGTATTGGATGTGTCGGTCAATTAATTGAGAAAGTCGAAGTCAAAATTGCCGAGGATGGAGAGATTTTGGTTAAAGGCCCAAATGTTATGATGGGATATTTTGAAAATGAAGAAGCTACAAATGAAGTTTTTGATGCGGATGGATGGTTTCACACCGGTGATATCGGAACGTTTCAAGAAGATAAGTTTTTGAAAATTACAGATCGTAAAAAAGAAATCTTTAAGACCTCTGGAGGAAAATACATCGTTCCTCAAGCCATGGAAAATAAATTTAAAGAGTCCCGTTTTATTGAACAAATAATGGTAGTCGGCGAAGGAGAAAAATTTCCTGCAGCATTTATCGTTCCTAACTTCGCCTATATTCGTGAATGGGCAGAAGACAAAAATCAAGATTTTACTGGACTTTCAAATGCGGATATCGCGAAATCAAAATTAGTTAATGACCGAATTGGAGTGGAAATCAATACCTATAATAAGGATTATGGTAATTGGGAACAGATCAAAAAGTTTGCTTTGTTAGAAAAGGAATTTTCTATTGCGGCGAATGAATTAACACCGACTCTAAAGCTTAAAAGGAAAAAGATAATGGAGAATTATCAAGCCGAATATTCGAATATGTACTTGAATTAACAAAAAAAACCACCGGTAAGGTGGTTTTTTTTTAATCTTAGTTTTAATTAATTCGCTTTCTTAGAACAACAAGCTTTTTGTTCGCCTGCGCCACAAGATTTTGTTTCTGATGCACAACAAGATTTCTTTTTCTTACGCTTCTTTTTCTTGTCATCATCATTTAATTCAACCTTAATACCATTGGCTGCTGCATAGGTATTAATTGCCATTGGAGCAACAAATGTGCTTAATGTCAATACTAAAAGTAATTTTTTCATGATTTTGTTTTTTGTAAAGTTATAAATTAATTGTTAATCTTTCCAAGTATTGTCAATTTAGATTGAACTTTATCTCCAATTGCAATGGAAAGCTGGGTATTCTTAGGTAAGAAAACATCAATTCTTGAGCCAAACTTGATAAAACCGAATTCTTCTCCTTGTTTTGCAATACTTCCTATTTCATTGTAATAACAAATGCGCCTAGCAACGGCACCTGCTATTTGTCGAATAAGTACTTCTTGGCCTTCCTTCGTTTTTATTACCATGGTGGCGCGTTCATTTTCTGTACTACTTTTTGGATGCCATGCTACCAAAAATTTTCCTGGATGATATTTTTGATAATTTACTACACCATTAACGGGGTAATAGTTCGCATGAACATTTAAGGGTGACATAAAAATAGAAACTTGTATTCTAGTATCATTGAAATATTCGCTTTCTAAGGTTTCTTCAATGACTACAATTTCACCGTCAGCTGGGCAAACTATTTCATCGTCGTTGTAGGTTCTTTGTCTTTTTGGTATCCTAAAAAACTGTACAATTAAAATAAAGAAAATTAAATTGATTGCCTCAATACCCCAAAAAACAATACAATGTAAATTTTTTAGTACCAGAAAATAGTTGGTTATACCAATAATTAGCGATGCAATGGAAGAAATTAATAGGATTGAATATCCCTCTCTATGAAATTTCATGTGGGGAAATTAATAAATTAGTGCGACGTGGGCAACATTGTGAATTTTCTACGACAACCAATAAGCATAAACCATACTCCAGCAATAAAAAAATGGTATTGAAAATAGGGCGGAATCAAATCTATCCAAAATCCCTCCGTGACCAGGAAGTATACTTCCAGAATCTTTTATTTGAAGACTTCTTTTAAATAACGACTCTAATAAATCACCAAAGATAGATCCTGGTGCAATGATGGCTGCAGATATCATCCAAAAGAAAATGTGGCCCTCATTGATATAACGGCCAATAATATAGCCTAATAGTAGTGTCATAACAATTCCTCCGATTGTTCCTTCCCACGTTTTTTTTGGGGAAATACGTTCAAATAATTTAGTTTTTCCGAATAATCTACCGGTAATGTAGGCAAAGGTGTCGTTTGTCCATATCAATAAAAACATTCCAACCATACTGGGTAAAACGAAAGTATTTCTTAAGTTCAAATCAATGGTTAAATAAAATGGTATTACCACATAGATTATCCCAAATACTAATACAGATATATTTAAAATTGGATTGGTATGTTTTTTCCACAATTCAACCAAAACTAATGTAAAAAATAGCGGGAAAATAAAAGCAATGGATAATACAGGCAATACTTTCATGCTTACGCCGACAAGTAATACAAAAATAAAAACACCAATAAAAACGCCTATTTCTTTACTAATTTTTAATAAGGGATGATTTTTAAATAATCGATAAAATTCAAGTAATCCAATGAGCATGAATATTGAAAATACAATAGCTTGAATGTAAGGGCCCCAAAGAATTGAACCGATAACGATGGTTACAAAGATCAACCCTGTTATTGATCGAAGTACCAAATTATTCATTTGTGTTAACAATTAGAAGTTTCGCTTTTTCTAACTCTGTTGAATGCACATACAGCTCATAAACCCCAAAATTTTGATACATGCTGTCTACTGTGTTCCTCTCTCGATATTCAATTTCATTATTCAAAAGTAAATCTTTGCAGATTTCGAAATAAAATCGATCGGTGGTGTTTAGTAAACAGACTAAATCATTCATTGGTTTCAGAACTTGTGTCGATGCTTGAATCAGTTGTCGTATCAGGAGCAGCAATAGCTTTCTTTGCTGTTCTTTTTGGTTTAGGTTTAATCGTTTCCTCGCTAGATTCAGCTAATAATTGATCTTTGTCCCATATTCTTTTCCCAAAAATAATTTCTAAATCCTCTTTAAAAATAACTTCTGTTTTTAATAATTTATCAGCTAATAAAATCAACTTGTCCTGATGTGTTGTTAAGGTCTCAAGTGCCCGTTTGTATTGCTCTTCAATCAAGGCACTAACTTCTTGATCGATTATTCTTGCTGTGTCTTCTGAATATGGCTTCGTAAATGAATCTCTGCCTTGGGAATCATAGTAAGAAACATTCCCCACTTTCTTATTCAAGCCATAAATAGAAACCATTGCATACGCTTGTTTGGTCACTTTTTCTAAATCACTCAACGCACCAGTACTTATTTTTCCAAATGTCAGTTGTTCAGCTGCTCTTCCCCCTAATGCGGAGCACATTTGATCTAGCAATTGTTCGGTCGTAGTAATACTTCGCTCATCAGGAAGGTACCATGCCGCACCTAAGGATTGTCCGCGTGGAACAATAGTAACTTTAACCAATGGATGTGCAAATTCCAGTAGCCAAGATATGGTAGCATGACCAGCTTCGTGGTATGCAATAGCTTTCTTTTCCTCTACGCTAATTATTTTGTTCTTTTTTTCTAATCCGCCAATAATACGGTCTACAGCATCTAAAAAGTCTTGTTTTTCAACTTTCTTTTTCCCATTTCTCGCTGCAATTAGTGCGGCTTCATTACAAAGGTTCGCAATATCGGCCCCTGAAAATCCAGGAGTTTGTTTTGAAAGAAAATCGATGTCTAAATTTGGGACTAATTTTAATGGTTTTAAATGAACTTGGAAAATTTCTTTTCGCTCATTTAAATCGGGCATATCTACATAAATCTGTCTATCAAAACGCCCTGCTCGCATTAATGCACTGTCTAAAACGTCTGCACGATTCGTTGCCGCTAATATTATTACACCAGAATTGGTGCCAAATCCATCCATTTCAGTCAGCAATTGATTGAGTGTGTTTTCGCGTTCATCATTTGAATTAAACCCGTTGTTTTTTCCTCTCGCTCTACCAATGGCATCAATTTCATCGATGAATATAATGGAAGGTGCTTTTTCTTTTGCTTGCTTAAATAAATCACGTACACGAGAAGCTCCAACACCAACAAACATTTCTACAAAATCCGAACCGGATAAAGAAAAGAAAGGAACTTTTGCTTCTCCAGCTACGGCTTTCGCTAACAAGGTCTTTCCTGTTCCGGGAGGGCCAACTAATAAGGCGCCTTTTGGAATTTTTGCGCCAATATCAGTATATTTTTTTGGATTTTTTAAAAACTCAACAATTTCAACAATTTCTATTTTAGCCTCCGCTAAACCGGCCACATCTTTAAAGGTTGTATTAGTGGATTTTCCTTTGTCATACACTTGAGCACGTGACTTGCCTATGTTAAATATTTGGCTTCCGCCACCGCCACCACCGCCACCAGACATTCTTCGCATAACAAAGATCCAAATCAGGATGATTATACCAAATGGTAATATATAACTAAGAATCTGAGAAAGATAATTAACGCGTGTTACGATTGAATAATTAGCTTTACGATCATCTAAATCACGTTGAAAGTTACCTAAATCTCCAATGTTTTCTATTTCAAAAATAATTTCTTTTCCTTTAACGGGATTTTGTTTTTTAAAGGCTTTTTTGATCGTTTCATAGTCGCCGCCTTTTTGCTTGTTCACGAAATTAACCCCTTCTTTATTTAAGTAAAAATCAACACTCGTCTGATTTACTATTTCAATTTTCTTTATTCCATGACCTTCCACTAATGCATAAAGTGTCTTTTTACTTGAAATGGAGACGTGCGTATCGCCACTTACAAAAAGTTGGAACGCAATTAATGAAACTCCTAAGATGGCATAAATCCAATACACTGAAAAGCCACCCTTTTTATTTTCTTTCGCCATAATAGTTAATTAATTGTTGGAATATCTGTTCTAATTGCATCAGCCCATAAGTCTTCTAGTTCATAAAAACTCCTTGCGTCTTTATAAAATACATGACTAACAACGTTCACATAATCGAGTAATATCCATTCACTGTTTGATTTACCTTCAATATGCCAAGGTTTTTCTTTTAACTCTTTTCGAGTGAATCGAGCAATAGAATTGGCTATACCGTCTACTTGTGTGCTTGAATCACCTGAGCAAATGACAAAAAAATCACAAACAGCACTGCTCAATGTTCGCAAGTCTAAAATCACAATATCTTTTGCTTTGTTTTCTTGCATTCCTTCTACGATAGCATTCACTAATAATTCGGAGGCTTCGGTATCTTTAGTTTTTCGCATTAATTTTTTCTAGTTTACAAATCTAAACCTTATATTTTAATTATACCTTTGGATTTTAACAAATCGATGGGCAATAATGTTTTTTGGTAATCAAATTTTCCGTTTAGATAAGGTAGATTCAACCAACAATTTTGCTGCCAACATCATAGAAAAGGGTATTTGTCAAAATGGTGCAGTAATTTTGGCAGACGAACAAACCGCAGGAAGAGGCCAACGCGACACGTTTTGGGAGTCCCAAGCTCATAAAAACATACTTTGTAGCTATATCTATTTTCCCGACAATGTGTCAGTTGAAAATTTAGAAGCGTTTAATTATTGTCTTTCAATAGCCTTGGTGAATTGCTTAAAACACTTTCAAATTCAAGCTGCCATAAAATGGCCAAACGATATTTTGGTGAATAATAAAAAAATTGCAGGGGTGTTAATTGAAAACAGCTTGAGTGCTGGAAAAATTAAATCGATGGTTTTTGGAATTGGATTAAATGTGAATCAAGTGGATTTTAATTCTCCTAATGCAACGTCTATGGCTTTAGTTACCAAAAATGAATTCGATCTATCAGAAGTGTCTAGCTCTTTGACTCAGGAATTTAATCATTGGATTTCTTTTGCCGATAGAAAGGCTCCTTTTATTAAGCAAGAATATTTAAAACACTTATTCGGACTTCAAAAATCACAACGCTTTAAATCATTTGAGCATGAATTTGACGGGGTAATTGAGGGAGTGAACGAGCATGGAGAGCTGGAAATAAACGTCTCAGGTGAGCTAAAATCCTTTAAAAACAAAGAAATCAGTTTTCTGTTGTAAATCGTTGAATAATTTTTTCAGCCATAAAATTAAAGAGGTTTTGTAAGGGTTTGGCCGCTACCATAGCTAAAAACGCGGTGAGTTCTCCGTCAAATTCGATGTTGCCACTCGTTTTCGAGTTATCTTCTTCTAAATTTATTTTCAAAACAAATGGAAAGGGACTGTCACCTCCGGATCGAAGCAATATATTGCCACTTGTATCGATGCCATTTTGAATTAAGGTTATTGTAATTCCTCCTTGTACCTTAAAACTGCATTGAGAAACAATGGAGATAAAATTTGATATTTTGTCGTTGGGAAGTAATAATTCGTAGTTGTTGCAGTCTAGTAAAAAATCGTGAAGTTCTTTTTTGGTTGCTGCAACTAAAATTTGATCACTTGTAATAATCATGGCTTTGAATTATGCCATTTTTCTGGATTTTCTTTCCATTTCTGCAGCTCAGCCAAATCTTCTTCGTTAATGTAATTAGCAATTAGACCTTGTTCAATAAGTGTTGTATAATCTGTTAAGGTAATGTAAGGGCATTCAGCTTTCTCAAAGCTTCGCTCGGCTAAACTAAATCCGTAGGTGAATATGGCTGTGAGCCCTTTTACAATTAATCCTGCTTCTCGTAAGGATTCAACTGCTTTTAAGCTACTTCCACCTGTTGAGATTAAATCTTCCACCACTACTACTTTTTGCCCTTTTTCATACAGTCCCTCAATTAAATTACCCATTCCATGCTCTTTGGCAGCACTGCGAATGTAAATAAATGGAACACCTAGTTCTTGAGCAACAAGAACACCTTGTGGGACACCTCCTGTTGCAACACCCGCAATAATATCAGGTTTCCCGTAATGTGTTAAAATAGCGTTGCAGAATTCCTGACGAATGTAGGTTCTCACAGCGGGAAATGATAAACTTATCCTATTGTCACAGTATATGGGAGATTTCCAACCAGAAGCCCATGTAAATGGATTTTGTGGGCGAAGTTTTACAGCTTTTATTTTTAACAGCTCATCGGCTATTCGAAATGCTGTATCTTTGTTGTTAATCATGGCACAAAAATATAAAGTATTTATAGATAATGTTGAACTTTTTTTTGTTTCAGAAGAAATAAAAAAGGTTTCTGTTCTCTCGAAACCTGTTTCACCTAAAGATTTGCAAAGTCTAACGGAAAAAATGTCGGAAGTAACAACACAGCAATGTCAAATTATATCGGATGATCCTAAGCGCGCTTTTAAAAGCTTTTTCAAGTCATTTGTGAAAATAAAAGCGGCAGGGGGGCTTGTTTTTCGGGATAAAGAAATGCTTTTTATTCATCGAAACAATAAATGGGATTTGCCTAAGGGTAAAGTGGAAAAAAAAGAATCTAGCAAAAGTGCAGCGGTGCGTGAAGTAATGGAAGAATGTGGCCTTTTGAATGAACCTAAAATTAAAAGTAAAATAATAAATACTTATCATGTTTATTCATTTGACGGGAAGTCTTATCTCAAGAAAACAAGTTGGTTTTTAATGGATTATGAGGGAAGCAAAAAGTTGGTGGTTCAAAAGGAAGAGGGGATAACAAGTGCCTGCTGGGTTGATTATACAAGTCTACCTGGAAAACTTAAAAAAAGTTTTCCTTCTATCTGTGAAGTAATAAATAATGTAACTTTATAAAAAAAAAAACGCTATGAAAATTTTATTTTTACTCCTCATTACATGTTGCGCCTCAATGGCTCAAGCTCAAAATTCTAAGCCTACTGGATATGTGAAGAAAGGTCTTAAGTTTACTACAACTGAAATAGCTCGTGGCGATATCGAATACGGAAGTAAAGACTTATTTATTTTTGAATTTGTCAATAAAGCCAATAGTTCAGCGATAATTAATGATGTACAAACAAGTTGTGGTTGTACCACGGCAGAAAAACCGATGGGAGAGATCAAAAAACGAGGTAAAGGCAAGATTTCTGTTTCTTATGATACGTATCGTGTGGGCCCTTTTACAAAAACTATTACTGTTTCCTCGACGGTGGGCTTACCTGTAGTTTTAACAATATCAGGAAATGTTTTACCTGAAAAGCACTAACTTTTTTTCGATTTGTTATATTAATCGAATTCCCTATTCTCACTATGAGCTAGATAATTTTCTATCTTTGAGCCAAAATTAAGTGATGGAAACGCCTAAAATATTTGAGCCAGGCAAAATAGAAGAGAAATGGTACGCCCATTGGATGGAAAAAGGATATTTTCATTCTGTGCCTGATAATAGGGAGCCTTATACAATTGTAATTCCTCCTCCTAACATTACGGGTGTATTGCACATGGGGCATATGCTTAACAGTACTATTCAAGATGTCTTGATTAGACGTGCTAGAATGTTGGGAAAAAATGCCTGCTGGGTTCCTGGAACGGATCATGCTTCCATTGCCACTGAAGCAAAAATAGTTCAAAAACTAAAGGCGGAGGGGATACAAAAATCCGATTTAACACGCGAAGAGTTTTTAGGTCATGCTTTTAAATGGAAAGATAAGCACGGCGGTATTATTCTGGAACAATTAAAAAAGCTCGGTGCTTCTTGCGATTGGGAAAGAACCCATTTTACGATGGATAAAGAATATTCTGAATCGGTTGTAAATGTTTTTATAGATCTCTTTAATAAAGGTAAAATTTATCGGGGTGTCCGAATGGTGAATTGGGATCCAGAGGCCCTAACAGCAGTTTCGGATGAAGAGGTGATCTATAAAGAAGTGAATTCACGTCTTTTTTATGTTCGTTATAAAATTGATGGCTTAGATGATGAATGGATAACTATTGCAACAACAAGACCTGAAACGATTCTTGGAGATACGGCAATATGCATTAATCCATTGGATAAGCGGTTTACTCACTTGCATGGGAAAAGCGTACGTGTTCCGATTGCAAACCGTATCGTTCCTATTTTGACAGATGATTACGTTGACATGGAATTCGGGACAGGATGTCTTAAAATTACACCAGCCCACGATATTAACGATTATGAAATTGGAAGGAAGTTTAATTTAGCTTCCATCGATCTCTTTAATGAAAATGGGACATTAAACAATAATGGCTTGCATTACGAGGGTGCGGACCGATTTGAAGTGAGGAAATTAATAGAAAAGGAATTACATGAAACGGGATTTCTTGTTAAAACCGAGGATTATATTAATAAAGTTGGATTTTCAGAACGGACAAATGCTATAATTGAACCGAAGCTTTCTATGCAATGGTTTGTGGAAATGAAAGATTTAGCAAAGCCTGCTTTGGAAAATGTTATGAATAATAATGTTCAATTTTATCCGGAGAAGTTCAAAAATACCTACCGTCATTGGATGGAAAATGTCAAGGATTGGTGTATTTCAAGGCAATTGTGGTGGGGACATAGAATCCCTGCATGGTATTACGGAGAAGGAGTGAATGATTTTGTTGTAGCACTTACCGCCGAAAAAGCGGCCACCTTAGCGCATGAAAAAACGGGTATCGTTTATAAGGCAGAATCGCTTAAGCAAGATGAAGATGTCCTTGATACTTGGTTTTCAAGTTGGTTATGGCCAATTTCAGTTTTTAATGGATTAACACAACCCAATAACCCGGAAATAAATTATTATTACCCAACTAATGATCTCGTAACTGGTCCTGATATCATGTTTTTTTGGGTGGCAAGGATGGTGATAGCAGGCTATGAATACAAAGGTGATTTGCCCTTTAAAAATGTATATTACACTGGAATTGTTCGTGATAAACTAGGACGAAAGATGTCTAAATCATTGGGTAATTCGCCTGATCCTATTGAATTAATAGAACAGTATGGGGCAGATGGTGTTCGGGTTGGTGTGCTAATATCATCTCCAGCAGGAAATGATTTGCCTTTTGATACCTCACAATGTGAACAAGGTAGAAATTTTACCAATAAATTGTGGAATGTTTATCGCCTTGTTTCTGCATGGGAGGTAGTTGATTTTGAGCAACCGCAATCGTCTATTTTGGCCATTAATTGGTTCGAAAGTAAATTGAATAAGACCTTATCGGAAATTAATGATGCCTTTGATAAGTTCAGAATCTCTGATGCGCTGATGCTTACCTACAAGTTGATTTGGGATGATTTCTGCTCTTGGTACTTAGAGATAATTAAACCTGGCTATGAACAACCAATTGATCGATTGTCAAAGGATCTAACCATCTCATATTTTGAGAAACTTTTAATATTAGTGCATCCATTCGCTCCCTTTATTACGGAAGAATTATGGCATCTAATTGGAAATGACAAGAAAGGAAATGACATTATTGTAGCTTCTTGGCCTATTGCTGGTAAGGTTGATGATGCATTATTGATTCATTTTAATCAATGTGAAGAGGTGGTTTCTAATATTAGAAATATTCGGAAGCAACAGAATATTGCCAATAAGGTAAAATTGTCGCTTTTTGTCAAAGGGCAAGTAAAAAGTCAATTATATTTTCATTCGGTAATTATAAAACTTGGGAATTTATCAACCTTGGAATATATTGATGAATCTATGAAAGGTGCTTTTTCTTTTGTTTTGGAAGGAAAAGAATTTTTTATTCCTTTTGGAGAGGATATAGATACTGCCGCTGAAAAAGATAAAATTCTTGCTGAATTGGCATATATCAAGGGCTTTCTAAAAAGCGTTCAAGGAAAATTATCCAATGAACGGTTTGTGTCGAGCGCCCCAAGTGCTGTGGTGGAAAGTGAAAAAAAGAAAGAACAAGATGCGCTTTCTACAATTGATATTTTGACCAAAAAAATAGCGGATTTAGGGTAGGGGATTAGATAAATTCAAAATTTACCCGTCTGTTTTTTTGCCTTCCCTCCGGTGTTTTATTTGACCCTACTGGTTGTTTCTCACCATGGTATTTAATAATTATTCTGTCTGGGTTTAAACCACGACTTTCAAAATATTTTGTTAACGATTTGGCCCTTCTTAAGGATAAATCTTCGTTGAATTTATCGGATCCATCTGAATCAGTATTACCGATTATTTTGATTCTCAAATCAGAATGACCTAAAATTACACGCGACATTTTATTTAAATAACTATAGTATTTCGATGGTATGCTATCTGAGTTATAGCCAAAATAAACTGTTTCAAAAACAAATGAGTTTAATTCTTTTTTGCGTTGCTCAATCGACGACAGTCCAAGTAATAAGTCTGATTTGAAACGGACAATCCAAGTATGTGGCATCAATGGTTTAGCATGTTGATTAAACTCGATAATAGATTTGTATAGTATAACTTTTCCTTGCTGACTTGGACATTTACTACTGGAATAATTACCCTCAAAATAACCGCTTGAATCGTTGTACTTCAAGGTAAAATTAAGCAGACATGTCTCGTTGGCCATTCCAGCTCTTTTTGCAATGCTAATTTGTGTCAGTTCAATCGATTTAGATGATTTTCCATCGCTAATTTTACCATTGATTAGTTTCGTGCAAAACTCCTCCGTATTTTCTTTTTCTTCTCTTGATTCTCCACTTATCAATGAGCCAATGCAGCTCAACTTAAAATAGATGGGTTGTGCTAGCTCTGAATTGGTAGATTCTTTTATAATTAATCCTTGCCATGTGCCGGAAATTTTAAATTGGCAAATGCCATTTAACTGAAAGCACAAAATAAATAAAGATAGAAATGCTTTTTTCATTATTTATTATTCGTATTAAAACGAAAAAGGTTTACTTTGTTACCTGCGAACTATTTATTTCCTAAGTTGTTTTAAAATAAATTATAGTTATGAAAATATTATTTATTGTTTTACTGTTGAATCTATCTTGCACCATGCCTTCTAATTACAACGTTTCTAACGATCCTAAACTATCCATTCATTCATTTATTGTTGATGATATTAACGGTAAAGCCTTTGATTTCGCTTCATTAAAAGGAAAAAAAATATTGGTGGTGAATACTGCATCAAAGTGTGGCCTAACGCCACAGTATGAAGAATTAGAGCGATTGTACAATGAGTATAAAGATCAAAATTTTGTTATTGTTGGATTTCCTGCAAATAATTTCATGGGGCAAGAACCAGGTTCAAATGAAAATATAGCGGCGTTTTGTCAAAAAAATTACGGAGTTTCTTTCCCAATGATGTCAAAAATTTCTGTCAAAGGAAAGGATATGAATCCTGTATATCAGTTTTTAACTCAAAAAGCTAAAAATGGTTTAGAAGACAATCAGGTTCAATGGAATTTTCAAAAATATCTATTGGATGAAGAAGGTTTTTTAGTGAAGGTTATTTCTCCTCAAACCTCCCCAATGGACGCTTCTATCGTCGATTGGATAAAAGGCTAATTTTCGTTGAAATTTTGTTGATAAGTTAGGGTTTTAAGTGCTTTTTGTGCATTTATAATATTGCCTTTTTTCGTATTTTTGTTATATAATTAATTTTAACGTTAAACGAAATAAAATAACAATGACAGAAGAAGGAAGGGATAATTATTCGGCGGATAATATTCAGGTTTTAGAAGGTTTAGAGGCAGTTAGAAAAAGACCAGCCATGTACATCGGTGATGTAGGGATGAAAGGCTTGCACCACCTTGTTTATGAGGTTATCGATAATTCAATTGATGAGGCGCTAGCTGGCTATTGTAACTCAATTGTTGTCTATATAAATGAAGATAATTCAATAACAGTTATTGATAATGGTCGTGGTATACCAACCGCCATGCATACAAAAGAGAAAAAGTCGGCACTTGAAGTAGTTATGACTGTCCTACATGCTGGTGGAAAATTCGATAAGGATACATACAAAGTTTCTGGGGGTTTGCACGGAGTAGGGGTTTCATGTGTTAATGCATTGTCGGAACATCTTTCTGTAAAAGTTAAACGAGAGGGAAAAATATTCCAACAGGAATATAATATTGGGAAGCCCTTGTATGATGTTAAAGTGATTGGAGAGTCAACTGAAAATGGAACAGAGGTAACTTTCACGCCCGATAAAACAATCTTTGATTATTCGGAGTATAACTTTGATACGCTTGCAGCACGTATGCGTGAACTTGCTTTTTTAAATAAAGGTATAACACTAACACTTACTGATAAGCGTCATGCGGATGAAAATGGCGTTCATGCGGTCGTAACTTTCTTTTCGGAAGGTGGCTTACGTGAGTTTGCGCAATACTTGGATCGTAATAGAGAATCATTAATTGCTGATGTTATCTATTTTGAAGGTGAACGAGAAGGGATTCCAGTGGAAGTAGCATTAACATATAATACTTCTTATACAGAGAACATTCAAGCTTATGTAAACAATATCAATACGCATGAAGGTGGAACTCACTTGTCAGGTTTTCGCAGGGGATTAACAAATACCTTGAAAAAGTATGCTACTGATTCTGGTATTCTTGCAAAGGAAAAAATAGAGATTGATGGGGATGATTTCCGAGAAGGTTTAACGGCTGTTTTGTCTGTGAAAGTTCAAGAGCCACAATTCGAAGGTCAAACAAAAACTAAACTAGGAAATAGGGAGGTAACTGCTCCAGTTAGTCAGTCTGTTTCTGAAATGCTTTCTGCCTATTTGGAAGAGCATCCTGCTGAAGCTAGGATGATTGTTGAGAAAGTTATCTTGGCTGCTCGTGCAAGACATGCTGCAAGAAAGGCGCGTGAGATGGTACAACGTAAAAGTGTACTCACTGGATCTGGTTTGCCAGGTAAATTAGCAGATTGCTCCGAGAAGGATCCTGCGCTATGCGAAATTTACTTTGTAGAGGGAGATTCTGCAGGTGGAACAGCTAAGCAAGGACGAGATAGACATTTTCAAGCTATTATGCCGCTTAGAGGTAAGATATTGAATGTGGAGAAAGCTATGCATTATAAAATATTTGAGAACGAGGAAATTAAGAATATGTATACCGCTCTAGGTGTTCGTATTGGTACCGAGGAAGATTCTAAGGCACTCAATTTGGAAAAATTAAGGTATCATAAAATTATCATTATGTGTGATGCCGATGTGGATGGTTCGCATATCGAAACGCTTATTCTAACTTTCTTCTTTAGGTTTATGAAGGAATTAATTGAGCATGGTTATATTTATATCGCAACGCCTCCATTATATCAAGTTAAAAAAGGAACAAAATCAGAATACGCTTGGAACGAGGATCAACGCGATCGCTTAATTCAAGATCTCAAAGGTGGTGGAACTGAATCCTCTGTTGGTGTTCAACGATACAAGGGTCTTGGAGAAATGAATGCCGAACAACTTTGGGATACTACTATGAATCCTGAAACTCGAACATTACGCCAAGTAACTATTGATAACGCTGCTGAATGTGATCAAATATTTTCAATGCTAATGGGGGATGATGTTCCGCCTAGAAGAGATTTTATTGAGAAAAATGCTAAGTACGCTAAGATTGATATTTAAGCGAATGATGATTTAATGGTAAATAAAAAAGGCGCTAGTAGCGCCTTTTTTATTTAAATTATTTTTTAGTGTAGTAAACTACCGTATTCTTCCGCTTTAAGTAATTGGTCTAGTTCACCCGTATCCGTTACTTTTATTTTAACCATCCATCCTTCACCATAAGGATCACTATTTACTAACTCAGGATTAGCCTCTAGAGCGCTATTTAATTCCATAATCTCACCGCTTAATGGCATGAATAAATCTGAAACAGTCTTTACTGCTTCGATTGATCCGAAAATTGATTCTTTTTCTAACGTTTCTCCTTCTGTTTCAATTTCTACATAGACAATATCGCCTAGTTCTCCTTGTGCGAATTCAGTGATACCTACGATAGCGATATCGCCTTCCATTCTAACCCATTCGTGGTCTTTTGTGTATTTTAATTCTGCTGGTATATTCATCTTTTTATTTTTATCAAAGGTAATTTTTTTTCTAATATCTTACTACGAATATTTATATCTCTTTTCTTCTCTAAAGAATAATTATTTTTGTAGTATGACGAACGAACAATATAAGGATTTGTTAAAACGAATTGATGAGATTTCATTGTATTTGAAAATAGAAGAAAAAAGGCAATCTCTACGTGAAGAAGATTTAAGAACACAAGATCCAATTTTTTGGGATGATCCCAAAAAAGCGGAAAAGCAAATGAAAATAATTCGAGGATTAAAGTATTGGGTTGAAAATTTTGATCGATTGAGTAGCGCTGCGCAAGATATAGAAGTGTTATTGGAATTTGTTAAAGAAGGAGCAGCCGAACAAAAGGAAGTAGATGTTATCTATGCTGAAATCCAAAATGGGGTGGAGGAACTAGAATTAAAAAACATGCTTTCAGGTGAAGAAGATGCGCTTAGTGCAGTTGTTCAAATAACCGCTGGTGCTGGAGGAACAGAAAGTTGCGATTGGGCTTCTATGCTTATGCGTATGTATATGATGTGGGGACAAAAAAAAGGTCACAAATTAAAAGAATTGAATTTTCAAGAAGGTGATGTAGCCGGCGTAAAAACAGTTACGATTGAGTTTGAAGGTGAATTCGCTTTTGGATATTTGAAAGGCGAAAATGGTGTTCACCGTCTTGTGCGTATTTCACCTTTTGATTCAAATGCAAAACGCCATACGTCATTTGTATCTGTCTACGTTTACCCTCTTGTTGATGACAATATTGAGATTTATGTTAATCCAGCTGATGTTAGTTTTGAAACGTTTAGGTCCGGTGGAGCTGGTGGACAGAATGTAAATAAAGTGGAAACAGCTGTGCGTTTACGTCACGCTCCTTCTGGAATTATTATTGAAAATTCGGAGTCTAGGTCGCAGTTAGCGAATAAGGAAAAGGCACTGCAATTACTTCGTTCTCAATTATATGAATTGGTATTGCGAGAGCGTCTTGAAAAACGAAATGAAATTGAAGCTGGTAAAAAGAAAATTGAATGGGGATCTCAAATTCGTAATTATGTAATGCAACCCTATAAATTAGTGAAAGACGTTCGAACTGGTATAGAAACTTCCGATGTAGAGGGCGTAATGGACGGTAATCTTGATCCTTTCCTTAAAGGTTTTCTCATGCAATACGGGGCATAAGAAAAAAATGAACTTATAGCACTGGTACTAATTTCTCCAATGCAATTCCTCTAGAACCCTTTAATAAAATCAACTTGTTTTTCAGCGGAGTGCTTGTTAAAAAAGAAATTAGCTTATCGCTGGATAAAAATTTACTTTCCTTGTTTGAATTTACCGTTGCAAAATTTTCGCCAACACTGATGTAATTAATGTTATTGGCTTCGCAATACTGAATTATTTTTTCGTGTTCTTTTTTAGCTTCACTACCAAGTTCTAACATGTCCCCAATGATTGCTAATTTACTTTCGTGAGGAATCATAACGAAGCTTTCTAATGCAGATGCCATACTACTTGGATTAGCATTATAACAATCTATAATTAGGGTGTTATGTGCCGTTTTCGCAACTTCAGAGCGATTATTAGTAGATACGTAATCACTTATAGCTTTTATGATATTTTCATCTTTCACCTTGAAAAAGACGCCTATACTTATCGCACATAGAAAATTATAGAAGTTGTATTTTCCGATTAGTTGGGTCTGTACGCTATTTGATTGGAAATCATCATGTGAATAACGTAAATTAACTAAAGGATTTAATTCGATAAGTTCTCCAATAATATCACTGGATTCGCTAGTGCCATAGGATATGTTTTGGGTATTATTTGGTAGGTTTTCAGTGAGTATTTCATCGTCGGTATTGTAAAATAGTATGCCTTTATTAGTACAACTTACTGACGTATAAAGTTCTTTCTTGGTTTTTATTATCCCATTTATGTCTTTGAATCCTTCTAAGTGAGCTTTCCCAATGTTGGTGATGACTCCATGACTTGGTTCAGCAATAGCACAAAGTTCAGCAATATCACCTGGTTTATTCGCACCCATTTCAATGATAGCAATTTCATGGTTGGCGGTAAGGTTTAGTAATGTTAATGGAACTCCAATGTGGTTATTGAAATTCCCAGCAGTACAAAGCACCTCATATTTTTGTTTTAAGACAGCATTTATTAGTTCTTTGGTACTTGTTTTACCATTGCTTCCTGTTATGCCAAGTACTGGGATGTTAAACTTTCTACGATGTTGTAGTGCAAGATTTTGCAAAAATAGGAGGGAGTCTTCTGTGTAAAATATGTTGGTGTTATTACAAACGGCTTCTCGATCTGATATACAATACTTCGCGCCTTCCTTTAGCGCAATCTCGACAAAATCATTTCCATCGAAATTATTCCCTTTAAGGGCGATAAATAAACAATCTTTTTTTATTGATCGTGTGTCAATACAAGCACCTGAAGATTCGTAAAAGAGATTAAATAGATTAAATAGATTCATAGTATCATAAAAAAGCCCCTAGTGAAAGAGGCTTTAATATTTTATAAATTATTTTCGTTTTTTCTCATTTATACTTTGTCTGGAACTTCCGACTCTATCCATGGCACATCGGAAGCCGATCATAGCAGAAGATTTGTCTTCATCTAAGAATCTTCTATTTCCGGATGATAACCAGTAGGCTCTATCAGCCCATGAACCTCCTTTATAAACTTTTGATTTATCGGAAATTAAGGTAGTAGGCCAGCCATTAATACCTTTATTTATTGACTTCCCTTCTAAATCGAAGTTCTCGTGCTCATTTTGGTAAACAACCTGTGAAGCATCTCTTTTACCACTGTTAATGTCTTCTTTACGTTGCTTATCATTATAAAAGATAGAAGACTCTAAATCACCATCTAAATAATCAATGTAGTCATCTTTACGGTAATTTAAACGTCCAATGTTTTCTTCTTCCGTTACATTTCTCCAACGTTGCTTTCCACGGCTCTCTACAATAAACTCACTTAAGCCATTTCTTAAGGTTAATAACCAAGTAGAAATAGTTGGATCAGTTTTATAATTCTTAAATCTGAATTCTAAATAATCATCCTTGAATATATTAAATGTAGTAGGATCAGTTTCTGGTTTCCCGTCATCATCAAGCTTAAAATAATGTACACCGATTCCTAAAGGATCAGTATCTTCATCATAATTCTTTCTAAAATCAATTGGCGATACAGAATTATTTGCATTTCCAAATAAAGCTTGTTCAATATAAGCAGAGGCTTTTATTGTATTTCCTTTGTTGTACAAGAAGATTGCTGTATCCAACAAGGCATTAATATCATCCAATACTGCAAATTGTATGCTGTCGTTCAAGGTGTACTGACTGCTATTTGCTAAATACGAATTGCTTGGACTATTAAATTGATATTTACGCTTATCTTGATTCGAGTTGATTTTGGTTTGACTACTAACAGTATTTACGAATCCTTTTAATTCTTGAGCAGTTTTTACAATCGTAATAAAATTAGTCTTCTCTTCACTTATTGGGCCTTGAGTAAGTTTAACAGTAAATGTCCCAACCGTATTGAATATTACCTTCACAACAGTATCAGATTTGGTGGTACCACCTACAAATGTCCCGTTTTGAATCACCCAGTTTATCGGTAGTTGACTTTTCTCTAGAAGAGCTTTATCTCCCGTTAATGTAACAGTATCACCAATAATGTAGGCAAAACTTCCCGTTGTAAAATCAATCGTTTTCTTTGTGTTTGCAGCCTGTTGAGCAGCATAATTATTTTGGAATTTAGTTGATAAATCAAGCGGATTATTAGTCATTGATAGGTATTTAACTCGTGCATATTCATTCACGAATTCCTTCATTCCATATACATCATAAATATTTTCAGATGCTTTCACTTGTTTGTCGTAAAGTCCATCAGGCACAAGTAATTTTGTTTGATAAACATTTCCTCTAAATGGCATGAACTCGTCCGTTACTTCACTTGAAAGTGGGCGGTAGGTATCCATTACCCATTCAGAAACATTTCCAGCCATGTTGTATAATCCGTAATCGTTTGGCCAAAAATCATCTACACGACAAGTAACATCAGCTCCATCGTTTAAGGCGCCAGAAACACCCATTTGGTCACCTCTTCCTCTTGTGAAATTGGCTTGGATTGACCCTTGGAATTGCTCTTCATCTTTACGAACATAATGTCCATCCCAAGGATAAATACGTCTTTCGTCAATGTTTTCTGAATTTGGATCCAAATTCCCTAATAAACCACTTGCAGCAAATTCCCATTCAGCTTCAATTGGCAATCTGTATTTAGGAAGTAGAATACCATCTTCAATTCTTACTTGTCTTTTTCCACGGTATACGGCAGATTTTGGATCTGTTGGGTCATCTTTAACTGCATAAACAGGATCATAATTGTCTAACATGTATGGATCCCTTGGCACATCTTTTTTATTTTTATCTTTAAATTCACCCTTTGGATCAGTTGTAACGGTATAACCATCTTTGGTAGTTTGATTATACTGTCCTGCTAAATAAGAATCGGTATTAAACATGTTTTCAGGAGCTGAACGGAATTTTCCAGCATATTTTGGATCATTAGCTGAAGCAACTTCATTTAATTCACCGTCTGCAAAATGCCAATTCAATATTCCTTCACGAACTAAGATTGCTTCATTTACACGGTCTGTTCTCCATTTACAAAAATCATTCGCTTGAATCCATGAAACACCCACAACAGGATAATCCCTATACGCAGGATGTCTAAAATAATAATCAATAAATTTCTCTCTATATGAAAGTGGATTTCTCCAAACTAGCGTGTCTGGTAGCGATTTTTTGTAAATGTGTGGGTAAGACTTGTAATAAACACGTTTCATCCAATATACGTATTCCAACCAGTGAAAATTAGAAACTTCTGTACGATCCATATAAAAGGAAGAAACGGTTTTCTTACTTGCTTGGGCATTCCAGTCATCCATAACGTCTTCCTCGGATCGGCCCATCGTAAATACACCACCTTCTATCATTACTAAGCCGGGACCAGTTTCCTGTTCTTCGAAGTCTTTTTTCTCAAAGCCACCATTTTCGGTTTTGTTATATTTCCAACCTGTTGAGGTAGATTCATCTTGGGCACAACTTCCTAAGAAGAATATTGTAAGGGCTATAGCACCAATTTTTTTAATGTCTGAGATTTTCATAAATAATCTATTTTGAGCAAAAATAAAATTAATTTTTTTCATTTGGTTACACTATTAAAATGAGGGGCAGGAAATCTTTCTAAAATTCTTTGCTTTTTTCTTGCATTTTAAATTGATTTGCATTGAAATTTCGTGGGAACCGCCAGTTAATCCATTACCTAATTTAGATACAGTTAAGTCATAACTATAGCCAATATTAAATTTTTCAGTTTTTGCTCCTAATATGAATACAAAAGCATCCTTGTTGCGGTACCAAACTCCAATATTAAGAGAACTGTAATTTAGGTAAGCTCCAATGTTTAATTCTTGAAATCCGTTTTGATATTGATAGATAACTGCAGGCTTAATACTTGTTCCATCAGAATATCTACCTCTTCTACCTATTGGAATGGTCCCCCCCATGTGAGCAGTTACACGAACAGGTAATTTTGATTCACCTAGTATCATTGATTCATCTGGTTGATTTGCGTGATGCGCAGCTACACCAGCATAAAATTGTTTGGTGAAAATAACTGCTCCACCGGAAACATCAAAAAAGCCACGTTTTCCACCTCTTGGAATATCATTGGTTTGATAAATAAATCCTCTTCTTGGATCGATCATATCACCGAATGTAAGTTTATTCCAATCTAAAAATTTCTGATAATAAGCTGCCCGAGCACCAAACATCAAGGATGTTTTTCGGTTGATTTTAAGGTTGTAGGAATATATACCGCCAAGCATAGTTGTTGAGATGGTCCCCTCAGCTTGCTGATCATAGGTAGCCATTAAACCTACCCCTCCATTGATATCCTTTGAATAGGTGTCAAAAGATGCCGAGTAGGTAACATAATTACCGGTCAATTGTGGCCATTCATTTCTGTAATTCATATTAATCCTCGGACAACCTGTTGATCCAGCCAATGCAGGATTAAGATATAATGGATTTGAATAAAATTGTGTAAATGTTGGGTCTTGCGCAAATAATACATTGTGCGAAACGAATATCCCTATCACTAACAAAATTAGCTTATGAAATATTGATGTTATGAAGGATCTATTTCTTTTTATCACGCCGTTCAATACGATTTATATTAATCTAGGTTACAAATATCGTAAATAAATTCAAATAAATAAAATAGCAATACGTTTTTTGAATCTTAATACTTATTAATTTTGTTTTTGCATGAAGATACTTTGTTTTTACACCTTGGTTTTGCTTTTCGTTTGTTTTAAAGCGAATTCTCAAGTTTTTACGATTGAAATTCCTTGGTCAGATCCATTACCAATTAAATATAACGAAGAATCGCTTTTTATACCATCTATTCAAGGTCAATCATTGGATAATGTCAGCCCTGTTTTTTACCATACTATCCCATTAAAAAATGATAGGTATTCAGCTGAACTAATTAATTATAGTACCTCGCCAGCATCTGCTGCTGAAGTTGCATTCTTAGAGCGTTTCTCTGTTTTTGTATCGGATGACATTCAATTAGACACGAAAATTACAAAGGCCGGAAAAGAGGCATTCTTGGTTATCTTTAGCATACCTTATATTAAAGTAGATAAGGTGATTCATAGAATTCAACGATTTGATGTTAAAATTACACCCAAAGAAGCTTCGCAGTCGCAATTAAAAGATTTCGCACCAAATTCTGTTTTGCAGGATGGATCAGGTTTTTGGTATAAAATTGCTGTTTCACGCGATGGGATTTACAAGTTGGATAAAAGCTTTCTTAGTTCCATTGGTATTGATGTAACGAATTTAGACCCTTCGCAACTTCATATTTATGGTAATGGAGAGGGAATGATGCCTGAGTTAAATTCAATTCCTCGAATTGACGATTTGGCGCAAGTTGCTGTTTATATTAATGGGGAATCTGACGGTATTTTTAATGACCAGGATTATCTTTTGTTTTACGGTAGTGGCCCACATCAGTGGTTTCCCAATGGAACGGTGGAGTTTGATCAGAAACGAAATGTGTACTCGGATTTTTCCTATTATTTTGTAAATGTAAATCCAAATGTTCTACCTCTTAGAATACAAAATGCACCTTTAATTACGAGTAATCCAGATGTGGTCGTAACTGATTATGATTTTCGAGATGTTTATGAAAATGATCTAATTTCCCTAGTTGGCGGAGGACAACGTTGGTACGGTGAATTGTTTGATATTGATTTAGAACGCACTTTTAACTTCTCCATTCCAAATATTGTAACTACTTCTCCTGTAAAATTTAAAACAGCTCTAGCTACTAATTCCTTGAGTACTGCGAATACTGCCCAAAAATATTTCTGTAATGGCACGCAATTATTGAATGAATTATTACCTTCTGCTCCGTATGATTTTGCTAGATCAACGAAATCAATGGTTTTCTCTACCCCAAGTTCCTTATTGGCATTTAAGGTTAGTATAACTAGAAATAGTCCAAATACATTAACGTACTTGGATAGAATTTTGTTGAATGCGAAACGAGATTTAGTATTTTATGGTTCGCAATTTGGTTTTAGAAATTTAGTGAATTCAGATTCTCTTTTATTAGGTGAATATCAAATTTCTAATTTTCCAACACAAGGATTTATATGGGATGTAACAAACAAGCAAATTCCTCAACTTATTCAAGGTAACATGATTGGAGCCGGTAATACATTTTCATTTAAACAAAACATGAAATTTAGTGAGTTTGTTGCTTCAAATGGAAGTTTGTTTTATGAGCCAGATAAAATTGGAACGGTTAATTATCAAAATCTTCATAGTTTGTCTCAAGCAGATTATCTAATTGTTACGAATCCATTGTTTTTTGAACAAGCTACTAGACTCGCAAATCTGCATAGGGAGCAAGGTTTGATTGTTCATGTGGTCACCGATGATCAAGTATATAATGAATTTAGTTCCGGCGCAAAAGATGCAGTCGGAATTCGCATGTTTGTTAAAATGTTTTATGACAGAGCTAATTTGGTTTCTGGAAGTTTAGCCCCTAAGTATCTTTTGCTTTTTGGCGATGGAACCTATGACCCCAAAGATCGGGTACCAAACAATAACAATTATATGCTAACGTATCAAGTTGATAATAGTGAAAATCACATATATGCCATGGTAACGGATGATTTTTTTGGAATGTTAGGGGATAATGAAGCAATTAATCAAACTGATTTACTAGATGTTGGAGTTGGTAGGTTGGTGGTAAGTAATGTTACTGAGGCAAAACAACAAGTGGATAAAATTGAACACTATATGAAAAATGGCTCGAATTTATTTTTAAATTCAAGTACAAATAATTGTTGTTTAGACTCCCTGACCAATGGTAATTTTGGGGATTGGCGTCTTAAATATGTTCAAATTTCTGACGATGAGGAGGGCGGTTATTTTATTAATAATGATACAGAGCCACAATATGACATTGTAAAGTCCAATCACCGAGAAATGAATTGTGATAAACTATATCTTGATGCATACCCACAACAAACATCTGCTGGAGGACAAAGATACCCAGAAGTTTATTCGGCAATTACTGACCGCGTAGAAAGGGGAGCGCTGGTTGTGAATTATGTTGGACACGGCGGTGAAGTAGGTTTAGCCGAAGAACGAGTTGTTACCATTCCTCAAGTTCAATCATGGAAAAATATTAACGCGCTTCATTTATTTGTTTCTGCTACCTGTGAATTTACAAAATTTGATGATCCCAATAGAATTTCGGCCGGGGAATGGCTCGCCTTAAATCCAACTGGAGGGGCTATAGCCTTAATGACAACTACTCGTTCTGTTTTTTTTGGAGTTAATACAGCAACCGGAACAGCGTTCTACAATAATGTTTTTGAACGAGATGCGAATTTGCAACCTAAAACTTTCGGTGAAATTGTTCGACTGACTAAAAATCAATCCGGTAGTAATGACAATAAACGGAGTTTTACATTGATTGGGGATCCGGCGCTTAAAATTGCCTTGCCTCGTTTGAGAGTAGTAACCGATAGTTTAAATGGTCAACCTTACGCTATCATAGACACCATTAAGGCCTTGGGCAAAGTAACGATTAAAGGCCATATCGAAGATTTTTATGGAAATGTGCAAAGTAATTTTAATGGTTATGTACTTCCATCCATCTTTGATAAAACCAAGAGCTTTAATACCCTTGGTCAAGATGATACTTCTCCTATAATTAATTATGAATTGCAACGAAATGTTGTATATAAAGGAAAATCTACTGTAAATAACGGGACCTTTTCGTTCACATTTATTGTACCCAAAGATATTGCTCTAAGCTATGGTTTAGGAAAAATCAGTTATTATGCTTTTAATAATTCTACTGATGCTGCAGGGGTTGATACTACCTTTAGTATTGGCGGAATTGATCCAATTGGAGTATTAGATAATGTTGGACCTTCTGTTGAATTATTTCTGAATGATGATAAATTTATCGATGGTGGAATTACGGATGCAACTCCTGTACTTTTTGCGAAAATTTTTGATGAGAACGGAATTAATACCGTAGGTAATGGAATTGGTCATGATTTGACAGCGATTATTGATGAGAATACAGCAGAGTCGATTAATTTAAATGATTACTATTCGTCGGATTTAGATACCTATCAGTCGGGTACTATCCGCTACGAATTACCTGAATTAACCGAGGGTGCGCATTCTGTTTCACTTAAAGTGTGGGACGTTAATAATAATTCTTCCTTAACAAAAATTAATTTCCTTGTGAGACCAAGTGAAAATGCAGCTATTAATCACCTTTACAATTACCCGAATCCTTTTACTAGCAATACAAAATTTATGTTTGAGCACAATCAATCATGTGATAATATGGATGTTCAAATACAAGTCTATAGCGTTAGCGGTAGATTGGTAAAAACGATTTTAGAGAAAGTTCAAACCGTTGGATTTAGAACCGATGGACTTAATTGGGATGGGAAAGATGATTTTGGCGATAAATTGGCAAGAGGTGTATATATTTATAGACTTTCCATAAAAACTGATACTGGAGAAACCGCTCAAAAGACAGAAAAATTAGTTATCTTTTAGTAATTATACAATAAAATGTATCTTTGAACGTATATTTACCCAATTTTTCTATCTAACTCAATGAAATATCAATTATTAATCGCGGTTTTATTAGCATCTTTCAGTGGTTTTTCTCAACCAAATGGTGGCACCACTCAAAATGATTTACAGTTAAATACGATCACTACTGCACTTCCTTTCATGGCAATTACACCTGATTCACGAGCTGGTGGAATGGGTGATGCAGGTACTGCTTTAAGTGCCAGTTCAAGTTCGGTTTATTGGAACACCTCTATTTTGAGTTTTTCTGAAAAAAAATCTGAAATTAGCCTTTCTTATACGCCATGGTTGAGACAACTAACCAATGATATCCATTTGTCCTATTTATCGGGCTATTATAAAATAAACAAGCAACACGCTATAGGCGGTGCTTTACGATATTTTAGTCTTGGTGAAATTACTTTTACGGACGCATCTGGGAATGTGATACGCGATGACAAACCAAGCGAGTTTGAATTGACTGGCGCATATGCCTTTAAATTGGCTGATAAGCTGAGTATTGGAATAAATGGAAAGTTTGCTTATTCCAACTTAACCGGTGGTCTTACGGTCGGTGGCGTGAATACAAAGCCAGGTATTGTGGGCGCAGCAGATTTATCTTTTACATATTATAATGATAAGGTAAAATTTGGCAAAACGAAAGGGGTCTACACTTTTGCAACGACAATTAATAATATTGGAAATAAAGTTGCCTATTCTGAATTGTCACAACGGGACTTTATTCCTATGAACTTAAAAATAGGAAACTCATTTTTAGCGAAATTTGATGCCTATAATCAAGTTGTTTTTTCAGTAGATATTCAGAAATTATTAGTTCCTACTCCCGCTAGTTATAATGATAATTTAGGAGATGATTTAGGCGATTTAATGTCAGGAAAAACCAGTGATGTTGGTATTATCAATGGTATTATGCAATCTTTTTATGATGCTCCTGGCGTGGTGGCAACAGATGCTAATGGAGATTACATTAAGAATCCAGACGGCACTTATGAAGTTGTTAAAGGAACAAAATTTAAAGAGGAAATGGCTGAAATTAATTTAGCTGGAGGAGTTGAATGGTGGTACAATAATACTTTTGCCGTTCGTGGGGGTGTTTTTTACGAAAGTAAAAACAAAGGAAATAGACAATTTTTAAATATTGGTGCAAGTTTGAAATACAACATGTTCGGTATTGATTTCTCTTACCTAGCTTCTTTGAACGGAAGACAAAGTCCTTTAGCGAACACATTACGTTTTACACTTCGTTTGTATTTAGGTGATAAACCTGCAACCACAGATGCCAATTAATTTGTTATAATGAATTTGCGCATCGGTTACGGTGTTGATGTACATCAACTAAAATCAGGCCTTCCTTTAATCATTGGTGGGATCAAAATTCCCTCAGAAAATGGCGCTCTTGGTCATTCAGATGCTGATGTTCTTCTTCATGCAATTTGTGATGCTTTATTAGGCGCAGCTAACTTGAGGGATATTGGCTATCATTTTTCCGACAAGGATCCTAAATATAAAGGAATTGATTCAAAAATATTACTAGAGAACGTGGTGGAATTAATCACAAATAATCATTACAAAGTAATTAATATTGATTCCACGGTGATTCTTGAAACACCTAGGTTAAATCCACATATTCCTGAAATGCAAGTAATTATTGCTCGTATTTTGAAGGTCGATATTGATGCGGTCTCTATCAAAGCTTCTACGCATGAAAAAGTTGATTCTTTTGGTGAGGGGCGAGCGATTAAAGCTTATGCAGCTTGTTTATTGTTAAAAGATTAAAATTTATAAATGAAAGTAAATAAAAATTACTCGAATCAAAAAGAATTACTGGCTTTGTATAATAAACCATTGCTTGAATTGGTATTTGAGGCTGCGCAAATTCATCGTGAATTTCATCATCCACAAGAAGTTCAGCTATCGACTTTAATTAGTATTAAAACAGGAGGTTGTCCAGAAGATTGTGGCTATTGCCCTCAAGCTGCACGATATCATACTGGTTTAGATGCCCACAAATTGATGTCGGTTGAAACGGTCGTAGAACAAGCTAGGCAAGCTCAAAGTAATGGCTCATCACGTTTGTGTATGGGGGCCGCTTGGCGTGAAGTACGTGATAACCGTGATTTTGATAAGGTTATCGAAATGGTTGAGTCGGTAAGTGAAATGGGAATGGAGGTTTGTTGCACATTGGGAATGCTTTCTGAAAATCAGGCTTTGAGATTGAAAAATGCGGGTCTATTTGCCTATAATCATAATTTAGACTCTTCCCGAGAATTTTATAAGGATATTATTTCTACTCGACAATACGATGACCGTCTAAAAACTATTGATAACGCTAGAAAAGTTGGATTATCGGTTTGCTCAGGAGGAATTATTGGGATGGGAGAAGCAGTGGAAGATAGAATTGGTTTATTACTTTCCTATATGGCAATGGAAACTCCCCCGGAATCTATTCCAATTAATGCGTTGGTTGCTGTGGAAGGAACGCCATTGGAAGATCAAAAACCGATCGAACAATGGGAGATGATTCGAATGGTGGCTACCTCTAGAATTGCTTTTCCTGAATCGGTTATTCGATTATCAGCAGGAAGAAATAAAATGTCTATGGAAGCGCAAGCTCTGTGTTTTCTTGCGGGTGCAGGTTCCATATTTGCGGGTGATAAACTTCTAACAACACCAAATCCTGAATTTGACGAGGATGCTAAAATGTTTGAAATTTTAGGTTTAACTGCAAAAGAATCATCACGGGTATTATCTCCAAAAATTAATATTTAAGTCAATCCAATAAATGGATAAAAAGCATTTGATGCTTCTTGCAAAGCGAAAGATGGACGGTAATTTTCGTCAGCTTACTTTACAGGGAGGAAGTATTGATTTTTTATCTAATGATTACCTCGGATTATCAAAAGATGCGATCTTAGCTTCTTCTTCTTCTTATCAAGGAAGTACTGGTTCTCGATTGTTGTCTGGAAATTCAGCTAATGCCGAGATTTGTGAGCGATTTCTTGCGTCTCATTTTAATGTTGAATCTGCGTTGGTATTTAGTTCTGGCTATAATGCCAACATTGGATTTTTTAGCTGCATCCCTCTTCGAGGCGATATCATACTTTACGACGAATGTATTCACGTTAGTATGAAAGATGGTTTCCGCTTATCCTTCGCGAATGCTTTTTCTTTTAAACATAATGATTTAGAGGACCTCGAGAAAAAAATAAATCGACTAAAAGGAAAGCTTGATCAAAATGCTATTGTTTATGTTGCGGTAGAAAGTTTGTATTCTATGACTGGAGATATTAGTCCATTGGAAAATCTTGTAAGTCTTAGCAATAGTTTGTCGTATAAGTTAATCGTAGATGAGGCACATTCGGTTGGTGTTTTTGGCAAAAATGGTACTGGGTTGGTCGCTGAATTAGGATTGTCTGATTCCATTTTTGCACGTATTATTACTTTTGGTAAGGCTTTTGGATTTCATGGCGCTGCGGTACTGGGATCAAAAAAATTAAGAGAGTACCTAATCAATTTCTCTCGACCTTTCATATATACAACAGCTCTTCCGCCAAAAGATTTTGACAAGATTGTTAGTATGATTGGAACTGATGATTTATCAAGTAGGCAAAAACTATTGCAAGAAAAAATCGATTGGTTTAACGCTAAAATTCCTAGTGGATTACTTACTTCCGATGTGCGTTCCCCGATTAAAATGGTACAAATTGATAGTTTAGATGCGATTCAGCTTTTAGTTTCACAATTACTTGCTGCTAACATTACTATCAAGCCAATTCTCTATCCTACAGTTCCTATAAAGCAACAAGGATTACGAATTTGTCTTCATTCCTTTAACACCTTGGAAGAAATATCAGTCCTTTGTTCAGTTTTATCTTCTTTAAAGTTGCAGTAAGCATCGGATAATACGGATGATGTTTTCAATATAGCCCAATTATAATTGAACTGTTTTCAAACTATATCGGCATTGCACCCATCGTTACTGAACTAAATTATATTTGTCTTTGGTATTACTTATTTTGTCGTTCTTAAATTTAAACATATCTTTGTCTCGATGGAGAAGCAGGTCATTTTAAATGCACAACAAATCGAATTAACCATCAAACGCCTTTGTCATGAATTAATAGAATCACATGACGACTTTTCAAACTCTGTAATTATTGGTTTACAACCCCGAGGAATCCAAGTGGTCGCTCGATTAAAATCAGAATTAGAATCAATCTTAGGACATACTATTCAATGTGGCAATTTAGATATCACTTTTTTCCGTGATGATTTTAGACGGACAGAAAAACAACGCATTCCCAGTGTTACCAACCTTGATTTTAGTATTGAGAATAAAAAAGTAGTGTTGGTTGATGATGTTTTGTATACCGGAAGAACAATACGTGCTGGATTGGATGCATTATTAACTTTTGGTCGACCTTCAAAAGTTGAACTTTTGGTGCTTATTGATCGCCGATTTAGTCGTGATTTACCAATACAAGCAGATTATTATGGAAAGACGGTCGATACTTTGAAAATGGAACGTGTATCTGTTGACTGGAAAGAAATAGAAGGAATTGATCAGGTATTATTATATACAAAAGAAGGAAATGAATAATTTAAGTGTCGATCATTTAACGGGTATTCGTGATTTAACTCATGAGGATATTCAGTTAATCTTTAAAATGGCGGATAGTTTTAAAGAGGTGATAAATCGACCGATTAAAAAAGTTCCTTCGCTTCGTGATATTACCATTGCTAATTTATTTTTTGAAAATTCTACTAGAACGAGGTTATCTTTTGAACTTGCTGAGAAACGTTTATCGGCTGATATTATAAATTTTAGTGCCTCTAGTAGCTCTGTTAAGAAAGGGGAAACATTAATTGATACGGTCAATAATATATTATCGATGAAAGTTGATATGGTTGTGATGAGGCATCCAAATCCAGGCGCAGCTCAATTTCTTTCTCAACGAATTTCAGCCAAAGTAATTAACGCCGGGGATGGTACTCATGAGCACCCCACCCAAGCTTTATTGGATGCTTATTCTATCCGAGAGTCTTTGGGAGATGTAGCTGGTAAAAAAGTGGTGATAGTTGGAGATATTCTTCACTCACGCGTTGCTTTGTCAAATATCTATTGTCTACAAAAATTAGGTGCTGAGGTAATGGTTTGTGGTCCAACTACTTTAATTCCCAAGTATATTGGTGATCTTGGGATTCGTATTTCTCATAATCTTAAAGAGGCATTGAACTGGTGTGATGTTGCTAATATGCTTCGTATCCAATTAGAAAGACAAGAAATAAAATATTTCCCTTCCTTACGCGAATATTCGATGTTGTTTGGATTGAATAAGCAATTACTTGATTCTTTAGATAAACGAATCTTAATAATGCACCCAGGTCCAATAAATAGAGGGGTTGAGATCACTAGTGAGGTGGCCGATTCTGACCAAAGTATAATTTTGAACCAAGTTGAAAATGGTGTCGCTATCCGGATGGCGATAATTTATTTGCTTGCATCGAAAATTGAACGCTGATTTTTTTTTACATTTGGAGAAACAAATAATATGAATTTTCCAAGTGAATACCATGGCAAATCTGTTGTGATCGTTTCAAATGTTGAGAAACTTGATACTACTACCGCTCCAGAGCTTAAAACTGTCTTTACGATTGTAAATAAATCTGGCAATAATAAAATTGTTTTTAATCTTGAAAAAACGAAATATTGTGATTCATCTGGTTTAAGTGCTATTTTGATTGCTAACAGACTTTGTAAAGATACAAATGGCGCATTTGTTTTATGTGGATTGCAAGCTTCGGTATTAAAAATGATTGAAATTGCGC
>JAIPAL010000007.1 GCA_021740085.1 Crocinitomicaceae bacterium | reverse complement strand
GCTAAAGTAGGACTATCGATTAAATCATTTTCAACTGCTCCTGCTTCCCAATTAAATAATGGACCATCCGGAGAATATTTCGTTGGAATTAATCCATATTTAACGTTTAATTTAGGAAAAAATGTACCTAAATCAATAGGAAGAGCTATAACATTTAAAGGGATTTTAAACCAATACCGAACCTATTTAAATCCGCTCAATAAAATAGGAGCGATGGCCGAATACAACTACCAAAAAAACAAAACAGATTATAGCTATTCAAATCTTCTTAGGTTCGAGTTTGTTAGTAACACTGATCAAAATGATAATATGCTTCGAGTTTCTACAGCGAGTACTTTTGAATCTAAGTATTTACGTAATAGCATGAATAGATGGGTAAGTGTTCGTGCCTTTGCTGGATACAATATTTTTCAAAATTCGGTGTCTTGGATCAATCAAGAAAAGTATTTTATGTCAATTTCTGGTGCAAGTGGAATACAAGATAATTTCTTGGAAAATTATTATTTTGATCGATTCTCTGCTAATACTATGCAGCGCGATGAAAATATGGGGGGCTTCAGAAGTAATGCATTATTATATTCAAAATCGTGGATGGCTTCGGTCAATACAACGATACAATTGCCTATTAAACCTAATTTTTTTGTAGGCTTTGTTGATGTTGGCGCAGTTCCTTTAAATGTCTTTGTAAATGCAGGTCTCGGAATTAAATTAGGTAATGTATTGGGAGTGTATTTCCCGCTTTGGCGCACCGCAAATATGGGAGCCAACCTATATGATAATTACGCGAAGGAAATTCGATTAACATTGAAATTTAACCCGGTTGCGAAACCTCTATTATTTAATAAACTATTAAAATAAAAAGAAATGACTGAATCTAAATTGTCTTTTTCAAAAATATTTTGGCCAAGTTTTGTGGCTGTTGTTATCGCTTCAGGCGTGGCTATGATTTTCTTTTTTCTCGTTTTAGGAGGGATTATCGGTTCAATTAGTGAATTTGGACCGGCTCCTTTTGCTATAAATGATAATGCGATTTTGCATATGAAATTGGATGGGCAAATTCAAGACAAAGGAAATTCAACTTTTGATGCTGGAAGTTTAGATTTTAATCAATCGATAGGATTAGCTAGTTTAATTTATGGCTTGGATAAGGCTAAAAATGATTCTAAAATAAAAGGATTGTTCATTGATATTGATGATGTTCAATGTGGTTTTTCTTCTGCTCAAGCGCTGCGCAAGGCGATAACAGATTTTCAAAAATCAGGAAAATTCGTAGTCGCTTATTTCTCTGGTGAAATGATTTCTCAAAAAGCATATTACATCGGATCGGTTGCAAAGGAAACGTATGCTTTCCCAACTTCTGCTTTTCAAATGAACGGCTTAGGGGGTGAAATGATGTTTTTTAAAAATTTATTGGACAAATTAGAAATCGAAGTGGAAATCGTTCGTGGATCTAATAATGATTTCAAAAGTGCGGTAGAACCTTTCTTTAGAACAAATATGAGCGATTCAAGCCGTGTTCAATCTGAAAGGTTGCTTCATTCTATTTGGGAAGATATGTGCACTGAAATGGCAGTTTCTAGAAATATTTCAAGTGAAAATTTTAATGTATTGGCTGATTCTATGAAGGTGACCAGTACGGAAGATGCTTTTAATTATAAATTGATCGATGCACTTAAATACCGCGATGAAGTGATGTCGGATTTTATGAAAAGATTGAAAGTTGATAAAATGGCAGATCTATCTTTTTGTAATTTTGAAGATTATTCCCGTAATGCCTTGTTGGATAATCAAGTCTTGATTCAAGCTCAAAATGCAAACGTGGCGGTGATTCTCGCTGAAGGGGATGTTAATCGTGAGGGAGATGGGATTTCGTCTGCTAAAATTTGTAAGTTATTCGAGAAAGTAAGGAATAATCCTGCTATTAAAACGGTGGTTTTTCGTATCAATAGTCCCGGTGGTAGCGCTTTAGCTAGTGAGGAAATTTGGAGGGAAGTAGCCATTACAAATAAAGTTAAAAAGGTCATCGTTTCCATGGGCGACGTAGCAGCTTCTGGTGGTTATTATATCGCAACGCCTGCTGTTCGTATTTTTGCCGAAGCAACCACCATTACAGGGTCAATTGGGGTATTTGGTATGATTCCCTATACTGGAAAAATGTTTGAAAATAAACTAGGGATCAACTTTGATAGGGTAGCTACGAATAAGCATTCGGTACTTTCCTTGAATCAAAAATTAAGTCCGGAAGAATTGTTGCGTGTGCAAGGAGAAGTGGATAATATCTACAATCAATTTCTTAAAAGGGTAGCAGATGGAAGGAAATTAAGTTTGGAACGCGTTAAACAAATTGCACGAGGTCGCGTGTGGACAGGTAAAGATGCGCTTGCTATTGGACTGGTGGATGAAATTGGGTCCTTGCAAGATGCCATCAATTTTGCGATAAAAAGTTCAAATGTGGCAGCTGCGAAAGTTATTTATTACCCACTCATGAAAGAAGATAAATTTGAATCTCTTTTTAAGTTGTTAAAAGATGAAACGGAGGAATCAGAAATGAAAATTAATCTTAATTCAATCCCCGCTGATTTATTGAGTTATTATCAAGAAATTAAGAAGATTGAAGGTCGAATGGGAATTCAAATGCGCTTGCCTTTTGATATTAAATTTGATTAGTAGAAAGCAGTTCGAGTAGCTCCAATTGTAAGGATTGACCTTTATCTTCATTATACCATTTTTGTAAAATGGTTTTCACGTCGTCTATATTTTCGTTTTTATTTTTTAGTTCCAAATATATGGTTTCTAATACCTGCGGCCTTGGTCCCCAAACAAATAGGTCAGCTACTTCTTTATTACGCACAATTAGCTTTGGAATGCTCATTTTTCCATCGCTTAAGTAGGAATCAATTTCCGAATTGCTATCTCTTAGTTGAACCACCACATTAATAAGTGGATTTAGTTCCGCCATATTAAATAAATAAGGAACGATTTGCGCTGCATCACCGCACCAAGGTTCCGTGATGATAATCCAGTCTTGTTTCTCGTTTATTGATTGAATGACTTCCGCGAGTTCTTGGGTAATTAATCCTTGTTTTAAGTTACGTGCAAAGCGACTTTTATTTAGAGGGATGTAATGCTGATAGTTAATTGGATAGCTTGAATAGCCGGGATGTTCAAGTTGAAATGTATCAATGTATTCCGATGGAGTCATTTCTTAATAATTATGGGAGTTAAAAAGGTATTTCTACTGATCACCTGAATTCACAAGTAACGTACTTAGTTAATAGATGGAAGGATACTTTGTTGGGTCCGTTTCCGACATTATTGCATATACTTTCTCAACTATATCGTGTACACTTGGCTTTGAGAAATAATCACCATCCGTTCCGTATGCTGGTCGATGATCTTTTGCACTTAGCGTACTTGGTTCGCTATCCAAATAAAAATAGGCCTTTTGTTCCACTAAGATTTTATCCAAGATAAATCCTGTAGCACCGCTGCTTACATCTTCATCGACAATCAATAACCTGCTTGTTTCTTTCAAAGAATCAACAATTAAATGATTCACATCAAAAGGCAATAATGTTTGGACATCTATTAATGTAATTTCTATGCCCATTTGAGCTAGGCTTGCAGCCGCAATTTCACAAAGGTTAAACGTTGAACCATACGAAACTAAGGTTAAATCTTTCCCTTGTCTTACGATTTCTGGTACACCTAATGGTTCTCTAAATAAACCTAAATTACTTGGCATTCTTTCTTTGGTACGATAGCCATTCAATGGCTCAATAACCAAGGCGGGTTCATCTCCTGCCATGAGTGTGTTGTAAAATCCTGCAGCTTTTGTCATGTTTCTTGGAACGCAAACATGCATGCCACGCAACGAATTAACAATCATTCCCATGGGTGAACCGCTATGCCAAATTCCTTCTAAGCGATGCCCGCGGGTACTGACAATCAAAGGCGCTTTTTGGCCACCTTTAGTCCGGTATTGTAAGGTGGAAAGATCGTCGGATAATAATTGAATTGCGTACAATAAATAATCAAGGTATTGAATTTCAGCAATTGGCCGTAATCCCCTCATTGCCATTCCTATCCCTTGTCCGATAATCGTGCATTCTCTAATTCCTGTATCAAAAACGCGAAGTTCTCCATACTTATCTTGTAGGCCTTCAAGCGATTGATTAACACCTCCAATTTTTCCAGCATCTTCACCAAAAATCAACATTTCAGGATGGCTTTCTAATAATTTATTGAAGTTTTCTCGTAAAATTATGCGTCCGTCCTCCATGATAATTTCTTCTGAAAATTCGGGAGCGACCGCGCTTATTTTTGTCGCTGCTAAATCAGATTGAGAATGCAAAAATGAACTGTAACGCTCTTCATTCTCACTGATGGATGCTTTTACCCAATTGGATAAGGCCTCTCGTTCAGCGTATTCTTCGTGACGGATGATGCGCAATACATTTCTTGCATTAGTAAGTATGTCTTTTCGAACGGGTTCGAAAGATTTCTTTAGTAATGTAATTTCATTAGTTACGGATTCTTTGTGACTTGTTTTAGCAAGAACATTTTCTAATAATGTCAAACATGCTTTTAAATCAGTTTGAATGCTTTGTGAATAATTGGCCCAAGCTTTATTTTTAGCTTCACGGACTTTATTCTTAGCTGCGACTTGAATTTCTGATAAAATAGATTCGTCTGCAATAGTTAAATCACCTGCTTTAAAATTCAGAATCCATTCTTTAAATTTAGCAATGCAATCAAATTCACTTTCCCATTTTAATCTTTCAGGGGATTTATAGCGTTCGTGAGATCCTGATGTTGAATGGCCCTGTGGCTGATTAACTTCTTTTACATGAACAAATGTTGGCACATGTTCATTTCTTGATAATGTAACTGCTTTTTCATAGGTAGCACAAAGGTCTGCATAATCCCACCCGTTACTTTCGTATATTTCATAGCCCTTAAATTCGGCTGTTCGTTGCATCCCAGCTAAAGCTTGTGATATACTTCCTGTGGCTGTTTGAAATTCTCTTGGAACAGAAATGCCATACCCATCATCCCATACTGACATAACCATAGGAACTTGCAAAACCCCAGCAGCATTTATTGTTTCCCAAAAAGGTCCTTCAGAGGTAGAGGCATCACCAATTGTTCCAAACGCTACTTCATTCCCTTTCGCTGTGAATTTATCAAATGATGGGAGTGAGGATAAATCTTTGTTGTTTCTGTAGACTTTTGAAGCCAATGCTAAACCTAGTAATCGGGGCATTTGTCCACCAGTTGGTGAAATATCAGCTGAGCTATTTTTTTGAGACATTAAATCAATCCAATTCCCGTCTTCATCTAAACTCCTGGTCGCATAATGTCCGCCCATTTGTCTTCCTGCTGATTGAGGTTCTAATGTTACATCAGGATGTCCGTAAAGTCCAGCAAAGTATTCTTCCAAGCTTAATTGCCCTATTGCCATCATTAAGGTTTGGTCTCGGTAATATCCTGAACGAAAATCACCGTTTTTGAATTGTTTTGCTAAGGCTAATTGAGCAATTTCTTTTCCGTCTCCAAAGATTCCGAATTTTGCTTTACCGGTTAATACTTCTTTTCGCCCGAGTATTGAAGCTTCGCGCGACTCACAAGCTAAACGATAATCATTTATTATTTCTGAACGAAATGTTTCAAAATCAATATCAACTTGAGACTCATGTTTTGTTGGCATTGCTAACTTTTATTAGGTGCAAATATAGGTAAAAGTGTGTTTACTTTTCGTCCTTCAATTTGGATATTTTTTGGCACCTTTGCAGATATTTCTTAATTAGTTTATGAAAATAGAACTTTGTGTCGCTTCTATTGAAGCATTACAAATTGTAAAGGACTTACGCATTGATCGCATAGAACTTTGTCAAAACTTAGAGCAAGGAGGTATGACGCCCTCTCATGGCTTTATCGAAATGGCGCTTTTAAATGAAATTGAAACCCATGTTTTAATTCGCCCAAGAGCTGCCGGTTTTACCTATTCCGAAGATGAAATTCAATTGATGTTGAGTGACATTAAGGACTGCCGCGAATTGGGCGTGAAAGGAATTGTTATTGGGGCTTTGAACCTAAATAAAACAATTGATCGAGATGCTATGCTCAGAATGAAAGAGGTGGCTAAAGATTTAGAGATAACTTGTCACAGGGCATTTGATGATAGTTTTGATTGGAAAAATTCGATGGATGTTTTAATAGAAGCAGGAATCAATCGAATTTTAAGTTCGGGTTTATCTTCTTCTGTGGAACTGGGTTTGCCAATTTTAACAGAGATGATGAAATATGCTAAATCTCGCATCGAAATTATGGTCGGTGGTGGCGTTAATCTCGGGAATGTTCAACGTATTTTACTCGATGTTCAGCCAGATGCGATTCATTTTTCAGGTACTTCTAAGCTAATTCTTGATGAAAATTCCTATTTCTCTGAAACGCTTCTTCAAATTGATAAAAGTAAAGTGGAGAAATTAATTCATTCAATTAGGGGATAGAGGTGGGGCATAAATTATGACAATTTTTCCTTAAATCAACTTTATGTATGCCATCATGTCGCTTTTATTAAAGTGGCAAAATCTTTGAAAATAATTTTACGCTTAAAAATAGACAATGAAAAATAAAAAAGACACAATAAATACCGATAAAGTAGACGATGCAATCGAAACGAATATGGAGGAGGTGAGAAGTGAAGAGGTAATCGATGAAACCGTAGATTCCGAAACCGTTGTTGATGAATTAGCAAGATACAATGACCTCAATGACCGATTTCTCCGTCTTCATGCTGAATTTGATAATTACCGAAAAAGGTCAAATAGGGAAAAAGTAGAGTTGATTTCCTCCGCAAATGCTGGCTTACTTAAAGATTTACTTACGATTTTAGATGATTTTGAGCGTGGCATGGCGAATAATGTTGAGGCGACTGATGTAACTAGTGTTAAAGAAGGATTTACACTAATTTTCAATAAGTTTAAGGGCATTATTGAATCGAAAGGAGTGAAGGCAATGGAATGTAAAAATCAAGTTTTTGACAGTGAATTACACGAGGCAATCGTAAACTTGCCTGTGGAAGACCCCGAACTTAAAGGGAAAATTGTGGAAGATGTTGAAAAAGGATATTTGTTAAATGATAAGGTGATTCGATTCGCTAAAGTTGTTGTTGGTCAATAAAATAGAGTAGATGAGTCAGAAAAGAGATTATTATGAGGTGTTAGGGGTTTCAAAGTCAGCAGATGAATCCGAAATAAAAAAAGCCTACCGAAAACTTGCGTTGCAGTATCATCCAGATAAAAATCCGGATAACGCTGGAGCTGAGGAGAAATTCAAGGAGGCAGCGGCTGCTTATGAGGTGTTGAGTAATGCGGAGAAAAAATCACAATATGATCGCTTCGGTCATGCTGGAATGGGACAAGGTGGCTTTGGTGGTGGTGGTGGAATGAACATGGACGATATTTTTTCTCAGTTCGGTGATGTATTTGGTGGCGGATTTGGCGGAAGCTTTGGTGGAAGTAGAGGTGGGGGCGGAAGCCGAATGGTAAAAGGTTCCAATCTTCGTGTTAAAATGAAACTAACGCTGGAAGAAATAGCGAACGGTGTTTCAAAGAAAATAAAGGTTCAGAAATTAGTGGTGGTTGAGGGGGTTACTTTTAAAACATGTGTTACGTGTAATGGTCAAGGACGAACTACGCGTGTAGCTCAAACATTTTTGGGAGCTATGCAAACCCAATCTACGTGTCATGTTTGTCAAGGTTCTGGAAAAATAATCGATAAAAAACCAAGTGATACCGATGCTCACGGACTTCGAAAGCAAGAAGAGGTTATTGAGATTTCAATTCCCGCTGGTGTGGAAGAAGGAATGCAATTAAGTGTTCAAGGTAAAGGAAATGCAGGGCCATTTAATGGAGTGAATGGAGACCTAATTGTTGTCATTGAAGAAATTGAACATGCCGAACTAAAACGGGACGGTGAAAATGTTCATTACAATGCTTTTGTTAATTTTTCGGATGCTGTTCTTGGAGAAAGTATTGAGGTGCCAACAATTAATGGCAAAGCAAAAATAAAAATTGAACCAGGTACGCAAAGTGGAAAAGTGCTGCGATTAAGAGGAAAGGGTTTGCCAAGTGTTCAAGGATATGGAACAGGTGATCAATTTGTTCATATCCATATTTGGACGCCTGTTAAAATAAGTAAAGAAGAAAAAGAAATCCTTGAGAAATTAAAAACGAGTGAAAATTTTTCTCCAAGTGCCGATACGAAAGATCCGGGCTTTTTTAAACGAATGAGGGATATCTTTTCGTGATGAATTTTATAGATTATTGGAACAAAGGAAATTTCGAGGCCAAACGGGTTCTAACTACCTTGCTGTTAATCGTTTTGGTATATCTTGTCAGTAGCTCATTCTTATTCCTAGATTTATACCTGAATTTCCCGAATTCCGATTTAGTAGATCAATCTTCTATTAAAGACCTATCGCTATTAATGGGAAAAAATCGTCTTTTTTTATGGATGATGTTGCCTTTTTCTTTCATTTTCGTAACCCTACTAATCTGCTTAACTAAAATTCATCAGCTTCCTTTTTTAAAAATTTTCACCTCAAGGGATGCATTCGATTGGAAACGTTTTTTTGTTTCATTTTCGTTGTGGTCCTTAATGGTAGTTACGGTTACTGCTTTGGAATTGATTTTAAATGCTGATTTTGAGATTATTTTTAATGCGAAGAAATTTATGACCTTGTTCTTTTTGTCGATTATCTTACTGCCAATACAGACGAGTGCGGAAGAATTGATATTTAGAGGGTATGTTTTGCAGGGAGTCAATAAACGTACGGGAAATGCAATACTCTCTGTTATCATAAGCGGTTTAATGTTTGGAATGATGCATATTTCTAATCCTGAAATTGCTAAAATGGGCTATCATATCTTAATATATTATGTCGCTGTCGGAATTGTACTTGGATTTATTGTTTATTTTGATTCGGGATTAGAACTAACATTGGGATTTCATGCTGCAAATAATTTAATTACTGCGCTGCTAATTACATCTGATTGGCAAGCTTTTCAAACAGATGCAATAATAAAGGATAATAACCCGCCAGGTAATGGTTTTATGGGAATTTTCTTTGCTTTCATAATGCTCTGCTTATTCTTTTTTATCCTAAAGAAAAAGTATCGTTGGAAGGGAATTCCGGCATAATTTGCTCATCGTTCATAACAATTAAATAAAATCTATAGCAAGGTATTACTTCGCGAGATTTAATTTTTAATTTTACCTATATGATTCACATTGATCAATTGTCAAAATCGTTTAATCGAAAGCCTGCCTTATCAGATGTCTCTTTGACTATTCCTTCTGGTCAAATTTATGGCTTGTTGGGACCAAACGGTGCCGGTAAAACGACCCTTATTCGTATCATGAATCAGATATTAAAGGCGGATCAAGGAATAATTCAGGTTGATGGTAAGCTTCTTTCTGCGAATCATTGGAAAGATTTTGGCTATTTACCCGAGGAAAGAGGCTTGTATAAATCAATGAACGTTAATGATACTTTGGTGTTTTTGGCTCGGCTTCGTGGCCTAACGAAATATGATGCACAAGCAAGTGTGCGGTTTTGGCTTGAAAAATTCGAGATATCTTCTTGGGCTAAAACAAAAATAGAGGCCTTGTCCAAAGGAATGGCTCAAAAAGTTCAATTTATTGCCGCGGTTGTTCATCAACCCAATTACCTAATTCTTGATGAACCTCTTTCAGGATTTGATCCAATTAATGTTGAATTGATTTTAAGTGAATTGAAAAGTATGAGGGCGGACGGAAAAACAATCATTCTTTCGACGCATAATATGAAAAGTGTCGAGGAGATTTGTGATCACGTTGCATTACTTCATAAATCAAAATTAATAGCGGAAGGTAAAGTACATGCTTTACGTGAAAAAGCCCTTAATGGTGAATTTATTGTCCGATTTAGTGGGAATATGATTGCCTTGGCGAACGCTCTTTGGACGGAATTTGAATTAATTGATACAAAAGAAATTGGGGAAAATAGGTTTCAAATTGTGGTTAGACAACGAGGTGAAAGGACCTTTGAAGAACTTGCTTCTAATTTGATGGGAAAATTGAAATTGGAAGCGATTGAAAAACGTTTGCCAAGTATGCAAGAGGTATTTTTAGAACTAATAGCAAAAGAGGAGGTGAAAAATGAGGAATAGTTTCTTAATTGCTTCTCGTGAATTCATGGATCGCTGGACAAGTAAATCGTACCAATTAATGCTTGTTGTTGGACCAATATTGATTCTTGTTTTCACTTATTTTTTATTGAAATTTGGCGACCAAGGAAAAAGTTCTCTCAGAGTACTAATCGCTGACCCAACTGATTTATTCGGTAATAAAATTACCTCAAATCCTACCAGAGCTGTTGAATATTCCTTTTACACCACTTACCTTGATTTTGAAGAATTTCGAGACGGAAATCGCTTTAAAGAATTTGATGCCTTTGTTGAAATTAATGAGAAAATATTGAATAATAAAACAGTGAAATTGTTTTACCGTGAAAGACCTTCCATGGAAGTTAAAATCAAACTTAAGTTTGAGTTAGAACGAAGGGTGGAAGAAATAATGATCGACCAATTCACGGATTTAAGTATTGATAAATATCGCCAAATAAAGCAACCTTTAAATATTGATTTTCTTAATGTATATGACCCCAAGAATCAAGCAGAAAATGAAAGAGGTTGGGTAGGTCTCTTCTTTGGAGCTATAATTTTGTTATTTATTGGCCTATTTGGCATGACAATCCTCCGCAGTACCTCGAAAGACAAAAGCAATAGAGTGGTCGAAGTCTTACTTGCTAGTGTTCGTTCTTCAGAATTGATGTTGGGAAAAATTATCGGTATTGGACTTTCGGCTGTGTTTCAACTATTGGTTTGGGCTTTCTTTATTATTGTTGGACTGCTAATTTTTAAAGAATATATTTTTACAGATATTTTTGACCCTTCCAATTATGAGGGGATGCAATTTGCTACCGATGTAAAAAATGATATCCTATTGAATTCAAGCGCCTCACGCTACAATATGTTTATAGAATTGATTTATCACCGCATTAATTATGGGGTGATGCTTCCTGTCTTTTTTATGTTTTTTGCGGCTTCTTATTTCTTTTATGCGTCATTTTTCATGACGATTGGTGCAACAGCCGGTTCTGAAAGCGATGGCCAGCAGTTTATCATTCCTATTTTTCTCCTGCTATTCCTTTCATTTTATGCAGGTTTCGAAGCCATTTATGCACCCGAGTCTTTTTTAGCTGTCTTTTTCGCTTATTTCCCTTTTACCGCGGCGATGACAACATTAATAAATGTATCCATAGGCGTAACGACGAGTGGCATTTTTCAAATCATTTTTTCCTTCCTATTTCTTCTCTTCAATGCTTTTGTATTTTTAGCAATCGCGGCCAGGTTGTTTAAAAATGGCATATTGAATTCGGGGCATCGCTTGAATTGGAAGACTATTTTTCAGTGGTTAAAAAAACAGTAAGGTGATTATTGCTGCAATCGATCTTGGTACCAATACTTTTAGTTTATCAATTTGTAATTTGGCAAATCGAAAACTCACCTTGTTACATCAGGAAAAAGAAGGCGTTCAACTCGGAATGGGTGGAATTAATCTAGGGACGATTACCGATGATGCCTTTAAACGTGCGATGGATTGTTTAGGTAGATTTAAACTAAGTTGCGAAAAATACGGTGTACATGAAATTCGTGCGATCGGCACTTCGGCTATTCGCGATGCGAAAAATGCCAACGAATTAATTCAAAAAGTAAAGGAACAGTATCAATTCGACATTTCGATTATTGATGGTATTCAAGAGGCCAATTATATTTATAAAGGCATCGCCTACGCGCACGTCTTTTCGGTTCCATCCCTAATAATTGACATTGGTGGAGGAAGTACGGAATTGATATTCGCAGATCAAAATGGCATTATTGCTTTAAATTCCTTTAACATGGGTATTTCTCGTATTTATCAACTATTTGATTTGTCTGATCCACTGAGCATAGATGATATCCAAAAAATAGAACGGTATTTAGATGAAAACACGGGTGATTTTTTCAAAAACATAAAGACAGACGTTTTGATTGGTGCGGCGGGTAGCTTCGATACTTTTTATGAAATGATTAAAAAATCAAAATATCCTGTCACCTATGAATCAGTAGAAATACCAATGCAACAGTTTAAGCAAATAATAGAGGAGGTAATCAATTCCAGCTTTGAACAAAGAAATGTACACCCACATATCATAGAAATCAGGAAGCGATTAGCACCCATCGCGGCAGTAAAAACACGTTGGATCCTTGAAAAAATCAACGCAACGAAAATTATTTTTTCTCCTTGCTCGCTCAAAGAAGGCGTATTGTTGAGCTAGAATAGCTGCTTCCTTCCCACAATATGGTAATGAGAAAATAATTCTTATTTCAAATATAAATAAGTTTTACTTTTGATTCCTTACAGTATCTCCTTAGCTACTAAATTAGGGTAAAGAGCGCGCTTGGTAATTTCTCATTATTGATTCCAATTGATTTAACTTCCAAATGAAAGAAACATTTATTCAACACAAAACATTTGAAAAAAACGAGCTCCCAATAAAAGGCGAATACGAAAACTGCCAATTTAATAGTTGTAATTTTTCCGATAGCGATCTTTCTGATTTTAAATTTATTGACTGTTCTTTTAACGCTTGTAATGTTAGTCTGGTAAAAATTAACAATACAGTTTTCCAGGATGTAAAATTTAAGGACTGTAAAATGGTCGGCCTTCTTTTTGATACTTGCAACTCGTTTGGATTATCATTTTCTTTTGACGCGTGTCAACTCAATCATTCTTCTTTTTACAAAACGAAAATAAAAATGACCTTATTCAAAAATTCGCAATTACAAGGAATAGACTTTACAGAAACCGACTTGACAAGTGCGGTGTTTGATAATTGCGATTTGTCACAAGCCATTTTTGACCTTTCGATACTCGAAAAAGCGGACTTTCGGACCGCTTATAATTATTCCATTAATCCAGAAAATAACCGAATTAAGAAAGCGAAATTTTCTGTTTTGGGTCTTTCAGGACTTTTAGACAACTACGATATTGAGATTGAAAAATGACGATAGGCTAGCCCATGATAAACAGATTATTCACTATGTTTCCATAAAATTATTAATTTTGGAGTCTAAATTTTTACTGTGAGTAAAATCAATAATAATGGTGGGTCAATTTTAGGTTATAAGTACGAGGATTTAGTACATAATGTATCCGATATTGCCATCAATCTCGTTTTAAGTGTTATAATTATTATTGTCGGTTTTTGGTTAACCAAACGCCTTGGGAATCTCGTAAGGAGAGTCCTGGTTAAAAGTAAGACCGATGAAAGCTTGGTTTCTTTTCTTTCCAATTTGACGGTAATTTCTTGTAAAATATTGGTCGTGCTTTCTGCTATGTCGCAATTGGGAATTGCTATGACATCTTTTGTCACTATTCTTGGAGCGGCAGGTATCGCAATTGGTTTAGCATTTTCTGGAACGTTATCAAATATTGCCGGTGGAATAATGATCTTAGTTTTGAAGCCATTTAAAATAAATGATGTTATTGTCTCTCAAACTATTCAAGGTAGGGTAACGGATATTCTTATTTTCAATACCTATATTTTGACGGATGATAATAAAGTTATAATTCTCCCTAATGGTCCATTGGTAAATGGAAATATTGTGAATTTCACAAAAGAAAATAAGCGAAAAATAGTCCTGTTAGTACCTATAAGTTATGGGGAAGATATTGAATTGATTCGCAAAGAAATTTCGAAGTTGCTAGTAGATAATGTAAAAGTCTTAAAGGATACAGAACCCTTGATTCAGCTAGCTGCTATCAACGAAACAAATGCTTCCATTTCAATTTCTATCTGGGTGAAATCATCTGAATTTGCAAAGTTGTCCCTTACCTTGAATGAATTGATTTATAATTTAATAAACAAGGAGGGCCGGTTAATAGTACCTGTAATTAATGGTGAGAATGAATCTAATTGAGCAATACATAAGCAATAATAAATACGGGAAATTATTGGGAATGAATTTCAGTATTCTTGAGCCTGGTCTTGTAAATTATTCATTACTAATTAATGAGAACCACTTAGCAACACCTTTCACGGCGCATGGTGGTTGTATCGCTTCACTTCTTGATGCAACAATGGGAGTAGGGGCCTTGTCATTGGTTTCCGCGAAGAATCAAGTGGTGGCTACCGTTGAAATGAAAATTAACTTTTTAAAAGGAGCTATTTTAAATGATCAATTATTAGCAACTTCTAAAGTGGTGAAAAATGGAAATAAAATCATTGTTATGCAGGCTGAAATTCGAAATGAAAAAAAAGAATTGTTAGCTTTGGCTTCAGGTACTTTTATGCCTTATGATGCAATGAAAGCTGGTTATTAACTTTAAAACTTATTCAAATGTTAGGTACTATTTTATTATTGATTTTTACAGTTGTTGTTGTTCCAATTACTAGTTTTTATTTTGGAACACCATTGACGGATCTTCAAAACGATATCTTGTTTAATCACCTGCTTTATATTGTTGCTGCGGTTATAATGTATTGTTTTGTTGTGGGGGAATTAAGTAAAAATAATTCGCAGGTAGATAAGTTATGGAGCATAGTACCAATAATTTATGTTTGGGATATGACGTACTTGGCGGATTGGAATCAACGCATGGTGTTAATGTCTATTCTTGTTACCATATGGGCAGTACGCTTAACGTATAATTTTGCAAGAAGAGGAGCCTATACGTGGAAGTTTTGGGCAGGAGAAGAAGATTATAGGTGGGAGGTTCTTAGAAAAAGACCTGGGTTTAATAAACCATTTATTTGGATGTTGTTTAACTTGTTTTTTATCTGTTCGTATCAAAATATCCTGATTTTTTTATTTACAATTCCAATCCTGACGGCTGTGGGGGATAATTCGCCACTTAATTGGATAGATTACCTGCTCTCTTTTCTTTTTGTGCTTTTTGTGCTCTTTGAGTTTATTGCTGATAATCAACAATATGTTTTTCAAACAGAAAAACATAGAAGGATGAAGGCGGGAGAAGCCTTGGGCGATTACGAAAAAGGATTCATTGATACAGGTCTTTGGGGAATCGTACGTCATCCCAATTATGCCATGGAACAAGCGATTTGGCTGGTATTTTACTTCTTTAGTGTTAATGTTACAGGGGAGTGGGTCAATTGGTCGGTAGCGGGTTGCGCTTTGCTGCTTATTCTATTTAAAGGAAGTTCTGATTTTTCTGAAGAAATATCGGCTGGGAAATATCCGGCTTATTTAACGTATCAAAAAACAGTGCCTAGGTTTATTCCCTTTACTAAAATGAAAAAAAATTAGGACTTTAATTGCTGAAGTTTTTCTTTTATTTTTTCTAGTTGTTCAATAATTATTTCATTCGTATCTTTTTCTTTAAGCTGGATAGGGTGGTTACCTTTTAATGCCCTCTTTGCCCCCTCAATCGTATAGCCTTGTAATTTCACAAAATCATATATGGTGTGGATTACAGCTATTTCTTTGACGGAATATAAGCGGTTCCCTTTTTTATTCTTTTTTGCGATTTGAATATCAAATTCTTTTTCCCAAAATCTTAATAATGAAGCGTTTACATCGAATATCTTTGCTACTTCTCCAATCGAATAATATAGCTTCGTAAGTGCGCTAATTTCAAAATTTGCCATACATTATAGGAATTAATTCCGAAAATAGTTATAATTTAGCAATAGTTAATAGTATGATTAGACTTAAGAAAATATTTTTTGGTTTTTTATTAATATGTTTTTCGTCCTTTACCTGGGCGCAAAAACCGGAGGGTGCTACCATAAAACCAGCTGATGTTGCCCTGCCTACTTTTAATAATCAAAATAGCGAGAAAATAAATTCAATTATTGCTTTCGCCAAAACATTCATCGGAACTCCATATCATTGGGGAGGAACAACGCCGTCTGGATTTGATTGTTCAGGGTTTATAAACTATATTTTCGGAAATTTTGGTTTCTCTTTGACCCGAACTAGTTATAACTTAGCTGAATTAGGCGAAACAGTTAAATTGGAAAATTTACAACCTGGCGATTTATTGTTTTTTAGAGGAACTAACCCTAAATCAACAACGGTGGGTCACGTTGCAATGGTAATTGAGGTCACACCTGATGCCATTAATTTTATCCATTCTTCCAGTTCAGGTGTTAAAATAAATAATTTTAAAACGAGTAAGTACTATATATCTAGGTATTTAAAGGCAAAAAGACTCGATTATAACACCTATAAAAAGAAATAAACATTTCGCTTTTTTATTTGTTGATTTCACATGGTTCATCCAACAATTTTTGATAAAAAGCATTATCTTTTCATTATTCTAGCAGGCTTATTTATTACCTCCGCGATTACTGCTGAATTGATTAGTAATAAATTAATTGAAATTCCGCTTTCTTTTCAATTAGGGGATTGGAAATTAGGTCCTTTTGTTACTATTGTTGGAATTCTTCCTTGGCCCATTGTTTTTCTCTTAACCGATTTGATCAATGAATTTTATGGCCCTAAGGTTATCACTCGCTTATCGTGGATTACAGCGGGATTAATTTTCTACTGTTTTATCATTGTCGGTTTTTCTTTGTTGCTTCCTGCTGTAGAATTACCGAATTCGGGCTTGTCGGATAATAAATCCTATAATTTAGTCTTTGGTCAAGCACAAATGGTAATAATTGGCAGTATTACTGCATTTCTTGTATCGCAATTACTCGATGCTACCATTTTTACCTTTATCAAGAAAAGAACAGGAAACAAGTATATATGGCTTCGAAGTACCGGTAGCACGCTTTTTTCACAACTCATCGATTCGTTTATTGTTTTGTATATTGGCTTTGTTTTACCCGGTAAAATGGATTTCGCTGATTATTTAACAATTGCACCAACTAATTATGTGTTAAAGATTATAATTGCCATTTCGTTAACTCCTTTAATCTATTTAGGTCATTGGTGGGTGAAGAAGTATTTCTTTTCATTAAATGATCAAAAAGTAAACAACCTTAAATCTTAAATCTATGTATTTGAAAATTAGTTCTTTTTTATTGCTCTTTTTATTGATTTCTTGCTCTTACGGACAAAAGAGTAAAGGGAATGCAACAACATCAAGCGATAGTTTGGTGCCATATGGTAAAAAAATGCTTCCTGAAAATGTGTGTTATGTTATTAAAGATGGTGGCACTGAGAAACCATTTACGGGCAAATATGTCGATCATCATGAGGCAGGGACCTATATCTGTATTGGCTGTGATAAACCTTTGTTTGAAAGTGAAACAAAATATGATTCGGGGTCCGGTTGGCCTAGTTTCTATAATGCTATTGATTCTAAAAATGTTTTAAAGAAAAGAGACGACTCTTTCGGTATGGTCCGTTTTGAAATTCTATGTGCTAATTGCAATGCGCACCTCGGTCATGTCTTTGATGATGGTCCTCAGCCAACGGGAATGCGTTATTGTGTTAATTCTGCTGCGTTGGATTTTATCCCTAATCATTAATTTCTATTTTATGATAGCTAAAATTACGTTGGGTGCTGGTTGTTTTTGGTGTTTAGATGCTACTATGCGTTCGTTAGAAGGGGTTGTTTCCTCTATTCCAGGTTACACAGGTGGATTGTCTGCTAATCCAAGTTATGAGGAGGTCTGCACGGGAACTACCGGACACGTTGAAGTGGTGGAGGTGTCTTTCGATGACGAAATTATTTCTCTTGATACTGTCCTGGAATTGTTTTGGTGGATCCATGATCCTACGCAGTTAAATCGACAAGGGAACGATGTGGGAACGCAATACCGATCAGCTATTTTTTATCATTCTGAAGAACATAAACTAAAGACTGAAACAGTTAAGGAAAATTTAGAGAGAAGTAAGGTTTGGGAAAATAAGATCGTAACCACTATAGAACCGCTTGTCGTTTTTTATCCTGCGGAAGAATATCACCACAACTATTTTGATCGGAACCCACTTAATCAATATTGTCAATTCGTGGTGAAACCTAAAATTGAAAAGTTTAAGGAAGTTTTTTCGGATCGTTTGAAGTAAATGAATGCCAAATTACTAAGTCGTGCTCTTAGCGTATGAGGGTAACGTGTCCAGTCTTCATTAACTTTTCATCGTTATTCATTGTTTTGAAGGTTAATTTCCATGTATAGATTCCATCTGGTGATTTCATCCCATCATTATACGATCCATCCCATCCGAAAATTACATTGTGCGTTTCCCAAATTAATTCTCCCCAACGATTGAATATTAAAAATTCATATTCAAATGGATCAAAACCAGAATACATAACTGGTTTAAAAGTTTGATTAAATTGATCGCCATCCGGTGTAAATGTATTGGGTACCCAATAGATAATTTCTTGTCCATAACAGTCATCGAGTACTGTTATTTGTAAAGTGTCTGTTCCAACACAGCCCGCGCCGTTAGTTCCAACTACAATGTATTCATTTATCCCAACTGGTGGTTGGTAAGACATTCCGTTGGATGTATTGGTGCTCCAAACGTAAGAGGTAGCGCCCGATGCATCTAAAATAACAGAATTTCCCAAACAAACGGTTAGATCGGATCCAGCATCAACATCAGGTGATGGAGATATGGAAAGATTATAGGTGGCAATTCCAGGACAAACAGCAGCCGCAGTTGTATAGGTTACCAAATAGGCTCCAATGTTTGAATTTGAAAGGTCAATCGCCCCTGTTGTTGGATTTAAAGATAATCCTGGACCACTTGTTACAGTTCCGCCTTGAGTACCAGTAATCGTCGCGATAGGATCGGCATCAGTTTGACAATAAACATTGTCTGGGTAGCTAAGACCTGCTGCTTCTCCGCCTATATAATTACCTGTGTAATCAAATTGACAACCATTATCATCAAGTACTGAAAAAGAATAAGGCCCTGCAACTGTTAAATTGTCTACGATGATATTACCTCCATTTAAGCAGGTGGCTGTTGCAAAACTTGCTGTGTTAGGAAGTAACGAAGGCACGATAGCATTAAAGGATGTTCCATTTAATTGTGGAGAACCTCCTGAAATGGTAACAGTTGCTGTTCCATTGGCACAATTGGAAGTAGAGGTAGCAGTAATTTCTGGAAGGTATTGAACTGCGATGGGATTTCCTAAATCAAAACATTGTAAAGCAGGAAGCGTAACGTAACTGTAGGTACCAGTTTGTATACTGTACATGGTTAAGGGTACAAAGTAAACGGTATTATTGGTAAAAGTTCCTGCTGGAAATGAATTGATAAAGCTTAAATCGTTCATATCAAGTAAATTTCCGTTTCCAGTAACAATAGAAACTAAACAAGGATCGTCTGGGATATCTAATCCTGAGGTATTTGCTTGTTGCGGGGTTAAGGATACTGTTGGAGGACAAGAATAAGCTAACCATACAATCCCTGGATCATAAGGCGGTGCTGTTGGGTCATATGTAGGAGACCCAGGTGTAGTTGCGCCAATTAATTCAGAAGGAACAAAGAAGTCATTATTAGTAGTAATAGAAAGTGAATCTCCAAAACATATTTTATTAATCGTTGGCATTGGACTTAAACTAGTGGTAAATGTCCCCATCATGGCTGTACAATTGCACGAAGGTGGAATATCATAAGTTAAGGTGGCACTACAACTTGGATCTGCTGAAAAAGAAGCGGTAACAATACAACTTACACCATTCGCTGGACCAGTAAATGAGAAATTGGAAGAGCTACCAAATGGTGCGTTAAAAACTTGCTGGCCACCACACGAATTTACTAGGGTTAAGGTTCCCGATCCAGGGGCATTCGTGTAATTGATTGAGCCTGTAATGGTATATTGATTGGTTATAGCATCACAATTGGTAATATTTCCTGTGAAATTACTAAATGAACAAGGATTTCCACCCGAGCATGAAGCAGGTGCATTATAAGTTTGGAATGTGTTGCAATTCGCATTTGCTGAGAAAGAAGCCGTAACCGTACAGGTGGAACCATTTGATGCAAGTCCTGGGAAACTATAATTGATACTATTTGAAAAAGGGGCATTGAATACCTGAGAGCCACCGCAACTATTCGTGATGGTTAGGGTCCCCGAGCCAGGTGGATTGGTGATGCTTAACGTACCCGTTAATCCATAGGTATTGGTGGCGGGATTACAAGCGCTAGGGATGGCGGTAAAGCCAGTTACTCCACAAATAAAGGAGCAATCTGCTGAGCCACTTCCTCCTGTTTGCGAAAAGGAAATGGTTCCTGCTTGATTTGAAAAATTAGTCAATAATAAAATGTAGAATTGGCCAATTTGTGCATTTGGTATGTTGGCGGTTTCTGTAGGACTTGGAGAATAACTGCAGTCAACAGTGCTTCCTGATGGAAATGTACTTCCTCCACATCCAGCTGCAAGAGAGGTAAATGGCCCCCATAAGGCAAAATCGACATCTATTCCTGATCCTCCCGCTGTGGATTGACTAATACTGAATGTCATGGGGCCGTTTTGGTCAATTTCCATAAAATACCAAACAGGATTAGGAGTAGAACCTAAACAACTAACTGCTCCTAAGTTTTGTACGTTTGTTGTATTCGGGAAGGAGTAATTGGTTCCCGTACAAAAAGGTAATGCACCGTTACATTGCGAAAAATAAACTTGCGATAAAGACAAGCAAAAGGATAAGAAGAATATATTTTTTATCAAACCGTTTATTTATCTAATTTACTTCGAAATTCTTTTTTAATAAGCTTTTTATTCTTTAAACCCCATTCTTTTGCTAGTTGTTTATTTTCTCCGTGCGATTTAGCTTTATCGTAAAGTGGAAAAGAAGCGGGTATTTTTCCGTCTATAAAAATAGACTTCATTTTTTTGTCGTCGAATAGGTATTTCCAAAAATGCACGTAGGGAACTTCGCTTGCGATTGCTTGCTCATCTTTTTTATCGATGATAACCACTTTTTTGTTTAGGTCTTTCCTTGAATTTGTTTGGTTGATTTGACTGTAAGTAGTTGTGCCAAAAACAGAAAGAAGGATAATAATTAAGTATAATTTATTCATTATATAAATTTGTTTCTTGACGTTAAAGATAATTAAAAGTTGCCATAATAACTTGTTAATTATTTAAAATTACTCAACTTATCAACTTGTAATTTTTAATATTGTAAAAATATCACCTAAAATACAGTTGAAATTGTTTGCTAAAATTAGAAAAATAAGTCATTATCTTCCTGGACTACCAGTTTCTATTGAAAACAATAGTAACAATTGTTATCATGCCAGTCAAGATGAAATTGGTTCTGATCTTGCCTTTAAAGCTGTATTAAAGCTCTTCAATGAATATCCAGAAATAGATAAGCGCGAAATTGATTTTCTTATTGTTTCAACGCTTGTTTTAGATTATAATTCGCCAACAACTGCAAGTGTCTTGCATCATAAATTAGGATTGTCTTCAACTTGTGGTACAATTGATTTACCTCAAGGCTGTTCGGGATTTTTGTATAGTTTAAGTGTTGCAGATGCTATGATTTCTTCCGGGAATGCAAGGAATGTGTTAATCTTATTAGGGGAAGTGCCTTCAAAAGCAATCCATAGTGAGGATAGCGTATTGCGATCGATTTTTGGTGATGCTGGTGCCGCTATTGTTGTTTCGGAAAATAATACTAAAGCCATTGGAAAGTTTACATTTGCAACTTTTGGGAATGGATTTGATTTTTTAAAGGTGGAACGTGGAGGAGGTCGCCATCCAATAGATGAGGCATGGATAAATAAATATTCCGATCAAGTGAATCAATTGTCTTTTGGACGTATCGAAATGAATGGGCTGGAAGTGCTGCGCTTTGCTTTAAAGGAAATTCCTGGGTTTTTGGAACAGACATTAGTGAAAAATGGCTTAACAATTTCAGAAATAGATTTTTTCATTTTTCATCAAGCAAGTGAAATGATTTTGAAATCCCTTCAGCGAAAATGCAATATTCCCGAGCATAAATTCATTTCTAATTTTGAAGAAGTTGGCAATACTGTGTCATGTTCTATTCCCATTGCACTAGAAACAGCAGCAGCGCTAGGCACATTTAAAAAAGGTGATAAGATAGTGTTACTCGGTTTTGGGATTGGTTTTTCTTGTATTGGAACCGTAATTGAATGGTAGAAAAATGTATATTTGACTTATGGAAATAGATGATTTTATTACAGCGATTGAAGAAGAGTTTGACAATCTAAATCCAGGAGATGTAACTCCGAATAGCGTGTTTCGTGATATGGAGGGGTGGAGTAGTATGCATGCGCTTATTTTTGTTGCACTTATTGATTCAAAGTATGATGTTCTTCTAAATGGAGAAGAATTGAAATCGTGTGTCACCATTAACGATTTATTTGATATTACACGCTTAAAATTAAACGGTGGCGGAGCTAAGGCTTAAACATACTGCTGTAAAAGCAATATATTCTGTTATTCCTAAGAGGGTGTATAAAACGCATGATTATCCTTATTTTTCGGAAGATGAAGCAAAAATGTTCGCTAATACAACAGGTATAATTGAGCGAAGAGTTGCGGCAACTAATGTTACTGCTTCAGATATGTGTTTCAAAGCTGCTCAGTCGCTTTTGGAGGATATGAATTGTCATCATGAAATAGATTTATTAGTATTTGTAACGCAATCTCCCGACTATTTTTTACCGGCAAGTGCAGCTATTCTGCAAGATAAATTAGGATTGCCAACGGCTTGTATGGCTTTTGATGTGAATTTAGGATGTTCAGGATACGTTCATGGTTTGCTCCTTGCTAATCGTTATCTGCAACAGGGTGGATTGAGAAAGGTATTGCTTTTGGCTGGTGATAAATCAACCATTTCGACGCACGAACAAGATAAAACCGCCTTTCCTCTTTTTGGAGATGCAGGCTCAGCAACTTTACTGGAATACGATGCCAAAGGAAAAGATTGGTTTTTTGATGCAGGGACGGATGGAAGTGGTGCTGATGCAATTATTATTGAGGCGGGTCATTCTCGAATGCCTTACCAAAGTTTTGATGATCAAGATATTGAGGTGGCACCGGGTGTTGTGCGCTCTAAAAAACATTTGGCAATTGATGGCATGGCGGTATTTAATTTTGCGCTGAAAAATGTCCCTAAGTCGATTAATAATGTACTCGACTTATCAAAATTAAGAACGGAGCAACTTGATTACCTCGTGTTGCATCAGGCAAATCAATTGATCACAGATAGTATTCGAAAAAAAATGAAATTGCCGAAGGAAAAATGCCCAAGTTCAATTGGTAAATATGGAAATACAAGTTCTGCCTCCATTCCTTTAACGCTTTGTTCAGAATTAAGTGAAGTGTTGAAAAAGGAACGCTTATGCCTATTGCTTTGCGGTTTTGGTGTGGGTTTTTCTTGGGCTAGTTTACTTTTATCCACTCATAATGTCGCTACAAAATTGTTAGAATATGATTAATCTTAAAGGAAAAACTATTCTGGTAACTGGTGCTTCTGCAGGTATTGGCTCTGCTGTGGCGAAATTGTGCTCGGATTTAGGTGCTAAGGTTTGCATAACGGGTCGAAATATAGATCGCTTAATTGAGGTGTCCAAACAACTTAGTATCGAGTCAGAATTTTTTCAAGCTGATTTAACATTAGAAAAGGATATAGATGATTTAGTGAAGGCCTTGCCATCAATTGATGGTTGGGTACATTGCGCCGGAATTATTGAACCTTTTCCTATAAAATATATTCAGGTCAAACATATTGATACTATGTTTTCGGTGAATTTTAATAGTGCCTGTCTACTCATTAGTAAATTAATGCAACATAAAAAGGTTAATAATGCATCATCCTTTGTTTTTATGTCTTCTGTTTCAGCCTTACATCCTTACAATGGTGGAAGTTTATACGCCGCATCCAAAGCTGCTTTAGAATCTTTTTCTCGTTCCATCGCCTTAGAGTTTGCCTCAAAAGGGGTTCGTTCTAATTGTATTTCTGCTGCTCTTGTTGACACTGAGATGTTTGAGAAAACTAAAAATGCGCTTTCGGAAACAGAACTGTTAGGCATTTTGAGTTCGTATCCATTAGGAATTGGAAAACCAATGGATGTGGCTCACGCATCGGCTTTTCTGCTAAGTGATCAAGCCTCTTGGATGACAGGTTCTGTGCTAACCTTGGACGGCGGTTTGTTATTAAACAGTAAGAAATAATTCTTTTAATGTATCTTCGTTCAAGATATCCGTCGCATGATTGAGTTTAGTTTTGTAATTCCAACTTTTAATAACAGTGGAGATCTTCCCTCAATTTGTGAGGATATTGCACTTGTTTTTCACGACTTTTCTCATGAAATTATTCTAGTAGATGATGGAAGTTCTGATAATACGTGGGAGGTAATTCACACGCTCAGTCAAAACGATAAAACTATTACAGCGTTGCGCTTATCAATGAATTTTGGACAACATCCAGCTACCTTATGTGGGATTCAATTTTCAAAGGGAAAATATGTTATTACCCTAGACGATGACAGGGAAATTCATCCGAGTGAGGCGATGAAAATGATTGAGCATCAAAAACTAACTAGTGCGGCGATAGTTTATGGTACTTTTCCCTCTGTTGATTCCTTTTTGATTCGTTCCATGAAAACGCTTTACCGATTTGTTTCTCGATTAAATGGTAAAAATAGGGGGCAGGGAAGTAGTTTTCGATTGATAGAGGGCGAATTGGCAAGAAAGATTGTTTCTAGTAATCATCAGTTTTCATTTATTGATGAATTGATTCTTTGGTATACTAAGTCCATCGAGTTTGTACCCATTAATCGCAGTGACAATAAATCATCGATTAGTAGATATAAATTACCGGGCTTGATCTTAACCACCATCAATATCATGCTTTTTTCATCGGCGATTCCTCTTCGATTAGTCACTTTTTTTGGTTTTCTGCTGGCGCTGATTAATTTCATTTTTGGAGGATTTATTCTCTATAAAAAATATTTTGGAAAAATTGAAGTAGATGGCTATACTTCGTTAATCGTAAGTATTTTATTCTCAACGGGAATGATCATTACTTGTATTGGAATTATTGCCATGTATTTAAGGCATTTATTGCTAAAAACAAACCAAAAACCATTGTTTCATGTAGCAGAAAAGTCGTGTTAATTGTTGCACAATATGATGTTCGATTGATTCGAGTTCAACCAACGGATTTAGGATTAATTCTGAGGTGGAGAAACAGTGATGGGGTTAGGAAAAACATGTTTATTCAGGATCTCTTGCAGGAAAAGGATCAATTGACTTGGTTTCATTCCATAAACAATGCTTTCAACTATTACTTTATTATTGAATATTTAGGCAAAAAGGTGGGTTTAATTCATGCCAAAAACTTTTCGGAGGAAGAAGGAATTGGAGAAGGAGGGATTTTTATTGGTGAGAATGACTACCTTGAAACATGGGCCAGTGTGATGGCTTCTATTTGTTTTCTCAATTTTATTTTTACTAAATTGGAAATCAATCGGTCAATCGTTCGTGTTCAAGCACAAAATAAAAGTGCCATTTCTTATAATCGACAGTTGGGGTATAAAATTGAATTCGAGGATGCTAATGAAATCAGAATGGTCTTAGATAAAGCGGATTTCTTTAAGAAATATAATTTGCTCAAGTCAACGTTGTCTAAACTTTCTAAAGGGGATGACGCCTTGATTCTTCAGGGAGAAAAAGCAAGCAATAATTTAACTCAAATTAATCGTTTGTTCGAAAATTAATTTTTTCAATGGGGAGTTTTCGCTGCTCATAAGCCGAAAGCCATTCCTCCTTACTTGCAAATTGGAGTAGGAAGGGGTCATCTAAGTTTTCTATTTTATAGCGCGCTATTTGTTCAGCCGAATATCCCCACAAAGGGTTCGGGATATCAAACATTAAGATAAAACGATCTTCATCGCTCTCATTCCACGCCTCATGCTCATAGGAATCATCAAAAATTAACAGTTTCCCTTCTTCCCAATGTCTTGTTTCATCGCCAACTCGTAGTTTACAGGCGGATCCATTGGGAATTAGTAGGGGTAAGTGACATCGTAATATCATTTTGGAATACCCTTTATGGGGTGCTATGTGTGTTTTTTTCTTTAATCGTGAAAAATCACATGAAATAAGTGCTGGAATTTTATTGATAATTGAACTTGTTATCGGACAAGTGTGCTGATTCAGTGTATTTTCCATGGTAAAAAAGGAAAAGGTGAATACCTGCCAAGCATGTTGTTCGCTTGAATTTACATAGCTGGGGAAGGTGCTCAGCCAATTATCATTACGTAGGTTTAAAAGGTCTAAAAGTTCCTTTTTAATGGTGGCAACATGCTCTTCTAAAAACAATAACTCTTTGAAATCGTCGCTGGAATAGAAATGGTTGGGATTCTTATCTGTAGTCATGTTTTCTGTTGGTCGAACGAAAATAATAAATCTCTAGCAAGATTGATTTTTTATGGTTCTTGTTTTTCTTTACTTTTGTTTTCTATATAGGTCTATGCGAACATTAATTATTTTATTTTCGATTTTAGTCTCTTTTCATTTATCGGCGAATCATGTTAAAAAAGGATTTAAGGAATTAGCAGCTTCAAATTATTCCTATTCCTTATTTCATTTTCACAAAGCGCTCAAAAAAGACAAGGCTGTTTCGGCTTATGGACTGACAAAGTTATACCTTGCGTCAGGCATGTATAACATTGATTCTAGTTTTAAGTACATCTTGTTGAGCGAGCAATCATTTGCGGTATTAGATTCAAAAAAGCGGTTAAAAATAAAGGAGTTTCAATGTGATTCAATGGCTATCATTGAACTGAAAATGACGATCAGTAATTTGTTTTATGAGCGTTTGATGAAGTCGCCAAACTTAGCAACTGTCAATGATTTTATCCAATCGCATGCCTGGTCTTTTCGAATCCCATCAGCTATCGATACCCGCGATTCTCTTGCCTTCTCAGATGCACTAGTTGAAAACACTTCGATAGGTTTCCAGGATTATATGGCAAATTGTCCAAATTCTAAGTTGTTGAAGGAGGCACAAGTTCATTTTTTTGATTGTCAATACAAGGAAAATACGGGCTCAAATAAATTGGAAGATTTAGAAGCTTTCCTTGTCAATCACCCAGAAAACCCCTACAGAGAAGAGGTGGAAGACAGGGTGTTTAGTCATTACGAAATGGGAAATGATATGAATGAACTTACTTATTTCGTCCGTAATTTTTCAACGAATAGAAATGTTAACAGCGCTTGGCGTAAATTATTTCAACTTTTCATGAAAGATTATTCCGATCAGCGCTTGGAAGAATTTAAGGGATTATACGCCGACTTTCCGTTTATGACGGAATTGGATAACGAAATTGACCTTTTCAAATCTACTTTTTATCCCTACAAGACGGACGGGAAATATGGTTTTATTCAAAGTAATGGGGACATAGTTATCGAGGCTAAATACGATCAAGTGAGTCCTTTCAGAGAAGGTTTGTCCATTGTTTTATCGGGTGAATTTTATGGGGCGATCGATAAAAGAAATCACTTGGTGATCGATGCTAAGTTTGATGACATGGAAGATTTTAATTTGGGCAAATCAATTGTGGAAAAAGACAATGTTTTTGGTTTGCTGGATCGTGTTGGAAATTTTATTTTTCCATTGGAGTATGAAGATATTGGTTGGTTAACCGATAGTTTGTTGTACGTAAAGAAAAATGGCGTGTTTGGAATTTATAATTCAGCGAATGTAGTTCAAAGCGAGCTATTTTTTGAGGATATTATTCCCTTTGATGGAGAATTAGCTAGGGTAGTTAAAAATGGAAAAATAGGGTATATCAATCGGGAGTTATCGTTGGTGCTTCAGGCTGAATTTGATGATTTGATTCCTTTTACGGATAGTTCATTTATTTATACCATTGCGGATAAAATGGGCTTGGTGCACATCAAAAATAATTGGAAAACGAATGCCGTATACGATGAGATTTATCCCCTTCATTATGGAATATCGATGGTAAGAACGAAAGATAAACTGGGATATATTGATGCGAAAGGCAACTTAATTTTGGCTATGCAATTTGAGCAATTCCCTAATTTTTCTAAAGTTGGAGCTTTTACGAAAGATGGCGCCCTGATAAAAAAGAAAGGAAAGTACATGTTGATTAATGATAAAGGTAAAATCACCTTGCCTTTACCGTATGAATCTATTGGGGAATGGGGAGAGTGGATGCCTGTTATGAAAGGTTTTAAATGGGGATTTATCAATCAAAAAGCAAAGGAAATGACTCTTTTTGAATATGATTTCGTGGAGAAAGTTTCTAATAACTTATTTATTGTCGAAAAGAATGGACTTAGTGGTTTGTTAACTACGAATGGATCTTTCGTTTTGCCGCTGGTTTATAAATCGATCGTGCAATTAGGTGCTAATTTATTGTTAGTAGAAGATAAAAATGGATTTGGTGTCTCTACACGCGATGGTCAAATTCGAATCCCTGCCATGTATAGCCAAATAAAGTATCATGAAAAGGATGTACTGATTTTGTATAAGAACGATGGTATTTCCTTCTATTTTTTGACAACAGGTAGTTTTGTTCAGCCGAAATAAATTTCTTCTATTTAGAAATAACCGCATCGATTTACCGTGTCTTTCGGCTTCGCTCGATTCACTTAATGGGCATCGAGCGGAGTCGAGATGCGCATTTCAAGTTTCAATACAATCATTCTCTTATGCAAGCTTTCATTTAAAAATACAAATAGCTTACTATTCGTTTTTCTGCTGTCTCGATTGGCAAAGAGAGGATGAAGAAAATTTGGAGGCGTGCGCGATACGGAAAAGCGCTTGTCGTTTGATATGCTTAGCTTATCAGTCTTTTCGTGTATCGGTCGATGATAAATTTTCGCCGAACGTCTTCAATCGAGAATTGATTTTTTCGTTCTTTTGTATCAAGACAAAAGGACAAAGAATATAAGGTCCGATATGTATCGGACAAGAATCATAATATAGCTTTCAGTATCGTTCAGGTTCCTAAATTAAGGCAAAATAAAAATAATGATTAAAAAGTAATCTTTTTATTGATTATTTTTTAACTTTGTTTAAAATCAAAAGATGAAAATTGGAGATAATTTAAAGTTGTTACGAAAGCGGGCAGAAAAATCGCAAGAAGATGTTGCCAATGATTTAGGATTTAATCGTTCTACCTACAGCGGTTATGAAAATGGCGTAGCACAACCCAATATTGAGAATTTAATCGCATTAAGCAACTATTACAAGTTATCGATCGATGCACTATTGAGTGAAAATTTTTTAGAATTTACCCCATCGGATTGGAATAATTTCGATAAAAATTGGAAGGAGAAAGCAGTCGGAAGTAGTTTGCGCGTTTTAACAAGCATGGTGAATGAAGACAATGAGGATTTAATAGAATTGGTAACGCAAAAGGCAAGTGCTGGTTATGTAAGTGCGTATGCAGATCTTGAATTTATTAGTGAATTACCGACGCTTCGATTACCCTTTCTTTCTAAAAATAAAAAATATAGAACCTTTCCGATTAGTGGAGATTCAATGCCTCCCGTTGTGGAAGGTTCATTCGTGGTTGGTGAGTTTGTGCAAGATTGGACGACCATCAAGTCTGGAGAGCCGTATATTTTAGTGACTAAAAATGAAGGAATTGTTTTTAAATTGCTCTACAATGAGCTGGATAATTCTAAATCTTTTCTCTTAGTTTCAACAAATAGTTTTTACCAACCGTATCAAGTTGCTGTAGAGGAGGTGCATGAAGTTTGGCGTTTTGTTAATTATATTTCTTCCGTGTTGCCCGAGTTGAAAATGGCAGATGATGACCTAAGTTCCTCCATTCGGTCGATTCAAATTGATGTACATCGTTTGCTAAATGGAAATAAATCGTAGTTTATTGTCATTGAAAGGCCTTGAATAACAAGGGATTTTTTTATCTTTGTACTCTCAAAAATAAAAAATGGTTCAAGTCTCTTTGCCCGATGGTTCCATGCGTGAATACCCAATTGGTAGTTCCGCTATGGATGTGGCATTAAGTATTTCGGAAGGATTAGCGCGTAACGTGCTAGCAGCAAAAATTGATGGTGTTGTTCAAGATGCTAGCTTTTCGTTGCATACTAATTGTCAATTACAGTTGCTCACATGGAATGATGCAGAAGGAAAATCTACTATGTGGCATTCCTCCGCTCACCTTATGGCTGAAGCATTGGAGTTTGTTTTTCCAGGTGTTAAGCTAGCAATTGGTCCTCCGATAACCAATGGATTTTATTATGATATCGATCTGGGTGAACATACGATCACAGAGAAAGATTTAGAAACGGTTGAAGAAAAAATGAAGGAATTAGCGAAAGCTAAAAATCCTTTTGTTCGGAAAGAAATTTCTAAAAAAGAGGCGATCGCTTATTTTACAGAAAAAAAAGATCCTTATAAATTAGAGTTACTAGAGGACTTAGAAGACGGAACGATTACGTTTTACACGCAAGGTAATTTCACGGATTTATGTCGTGGGCCGCATATTCCTGATACTGGATTCATCAAGTCTATCAAATTATTATCCATTGCGGGTGCTTATTGGCGAGGCGATGAAAAGAATAAGCAATTAACGCGTATTTATGGGATAACATTTCCAAAACAAAGTGAACTAGTGGCTTATCTTGAGAAATTAGAAGAAGCAAAGCGACGGGATCATCGTAAATTAGGAAAGGAATTAGATCTTTTTACTTTTTCAGCAAAAGTTGGACAAGGTTTACCCTTATGGTTACCGAAAGGAGCAGCATTAAGAGAGCGTCTTGAAAATTTTCTAAAGAAAGCACAACGTAAAGCGGGTTATCAGCAAGTAATTACCCCTCATATTGGAAACAAAGAGTTGTATGTTTGTTCTGGTCACTATGAAAAATATGGCGCCGACTCATTTCAGCCAATCAAAACACCCGATCCGAACGAAGAGTTTTATTTAAAACCTATGAATTGCCCACATCATTGTGAGATTTTCAAGGCTAGACCTCGTTCGTATAAAGACTTGCCAGTTCGTTTTGCTGAATTTGGTACCGTTTATCGCTACGAGCAATCAGGTGAATTGCATGGATTGACGCGTGTAAGGAGTTTTACTCAAGATGATGCGCATATTTTTTGTACGCAAGAACAAGTAAAGGATGAATTTAAAAATGTAATCGATATTGTTTTATATGTTCTTAAAACATTAGACTTTCAAAATTTTACTGCTCAAATTTCATTGCGTGATAAAGAAAAAAGTGAGAAATACATAGGTTCTGATGAAAATTGGGCCAAGGCTGAACAAGCAATTATTGAAGCAGCGGCAGAAAAAAACTTAGAAACAGTTGTTGCCTATGGCGAGGCGGCTTTTTATGGTCCGAAACTAGACTTTATGGTGCAGGATGCTTTGGGGAGAGAATGGCAATTGGGTACTATCCAAGTGGATTACAATTTACCAGAACGCTTTGAATTAGAGTACGTTGGAGCGGATAATCAAAAACATAGACCCGTTATGATTCACCGCGCTCCTTTTGGATCGATGGAAAGATTTGTAGCCGTTTTACTAGAACATTGTGCCGGTGATTTTCCTTTGTGGCTCGCTTCTGATCAATTTATTATCCTCCCAGTATCCGAAAAATATAACGACTACGCAAAAAAAGTTTCAGAATTCCTAAATAATTCCGATATTCGCGGTCTTGTAGACGACCGTAACGAAAAAGTAGGGAAGAAAATACGAGATGCTGAATTGGCAAAAGTGCCTTTTATGCTTATTGTAGGAGAAGAAGAAGTTGAAGCAAACACTATTTCAGTAAGGCAAAGAGGCAAAGGTGACCTCGGTAAGATGCCTTATGAAGATTTTGTTTCTTTGGTTCAAAATGAAATAGAAATGCAGTTGTCAATGAATAGCTAAATTAACGAATGAGAAGAAATCCAAGACCTTTTGTTAAAAGGGAAATAGAGGCACAACATCGTATTAACGATAAGATTTTTGCAACCGAAGTAAGATTACTTACAGAAGGACAAGAGCCTCAATTAATATCGGTCGCTAAGGCAATTTTATTAGCGGAAGAACAGGAATTGGATTTAGTTGAAATATCGCCGAATGCGAAGCCGCCCGTTTGTAAAATAATGGATTATAAGAAATTTCTTTATAATCAAAAAAGAAAACAAAAGGAACTAAAGGCTAAGCAGAGCAAGATTGTAGTGAAAGAAATACGTTTTGGTCCTAACACGGATGATCACGATTTTAACTTCAAATTAACGCACGCGAAGAAGTTTTTAGAGGAAGGGAATAAAGTGAAAGCATACGTTTTCTTTAGAGGTAGAACGATTGTTTTTAAGGATAGAGGTGAAATTCTTTTGTTGAAATTTGCGCAAGAATTGGCGGAAGTAGGGGTGGTAGAACAACTTCCAAAATTAGAAGGGAAGAAAATGATATTAATGATTAATTCGAAAAAGAAATAAAGAAGCTGATAATAAATAAAAACAATTAAAACGTCACACAATGCCAAAAATGAAAACAAAATCCAGTGCTAAGAAGAGATTCACTATTACTGGAAGTGGAAAGATTAAGCGTAAACACGCTTTTAAAAGCCACATACTAACTAAAATGGCTACGAAACGTAAACGCAACCTTACGCATGCAGGCTTGGTACATAGTGCCGATCTTCCTAACGTAAAGTTGATGCTTTGCATGAAATAGTCTCCATTGGTTCTTAAATGTTTAACCCGATAACAAGTCTCTAAGCCTTCTGAGATAGTGAAGCACTTCTTGTCAAAAAACTTAAAATTATGCCTAGATCAGTAAATCACGTAGCTTCAAGAGCGAAAAGAAAAAACTTGATGAAGTTAGCCAAAGGTTACTTTGGTAGAAGAAAAAATGTATGGACCGTTGCTAAAAATGCAATTGAAAAAGGTCTTGTTTATGCCTACATCGGTAGAAAACAAAAAAAGAGAAGTTATCGATCACTTTGGATAACACGTATAAACGCTGGAACTCGTCAATATGGTATGAGTTATTCTCAGTTTATGGGTGCTGTTCACAAAAGTGGTATCGCTTTAAATAGAAAGGTATTAGCGGATTTAGCTTTAAATCACCCCGATGCTTTTAAAGCAGTATTTGACAAAGTAACTAACTAGTTTATAAAATTATCAGCATAAAGCCATCTGTATTATACCGATGGCTTTTTTATTTTTAGCCTCTATTTATGTTGAAAATTGGTGTTTTAGGAGTTGGTCATCTTGGGAAAATTCACCTAGGTTTACTCCTTCAATTAACGGATATTTTTGAGGTGGTGGGTTTTTATGATATTGATCCTTTAGCTTCTAGCGCGGTCGAAAAGGATTTTAAGGTAAAAGCTTTTTCAAGTGTCACTGAATTAATCCAAGCGGTTGATTGTTTGGATATTGTTACTCCTACACTTAATCACTTTGTTGTTGCGGCCGAATCGCTGAGAAATCGGAAACATATTTTTATTGAAAAACCTCTATCCGAAACGATGGAGGAAGCTCGTATTCTTGTGCAATTGGCGAATGAAGCGTCTGTTGTGGTGCAAATAGGACACGTGGAGCGTTTCAATCCTGCTTTTCAAGCAGCGCTTCCATTTCTTAATAATCCCATGTTTATTGAAACGCATCGCTTGGCACAATTTAATCCCCGAGGAACAGATGTCCCTGTGGTCTTGGATTTAATGATACATGATATCGATGTGATTCTCAGTATTGTTAAATCGAATGTGAAGAAAATTGCGGCATCTGGTGTTGCGATTGTAAGTGATTCACACGATATCACGAACGCAAGAATTGAATTCGAAAATGGCTGTGTCGCTAATTTAACTGCCTCACGGATTTCACTGAAAAATATGCGTAAATCACGCTTCTTTCAAAAAGACGCCTACGTAGGAGTTGATTTTCTTAATAAAACTTTAGAAGTCGTTCGAATGCAAGACTTAGATGGCGAAGCGGATCCTTTTGATTTGATAATGGATTTAGGAGAAAATAAATCAAAAAAGAAAATCCTTATTGATAAACCTGAATTAGCTGCTACCAATGCGATACTAGAGGAATTGAAAGCTTTCGCTTTCTCTATAAATAATAAGGTGCCTGCCAAAGTAACTATTGAGGATGGATTTAATGCCATGGATGTGGCTTATAAAATTATCGAGAAATTAAAAGATAATTCTATCAATTAATACAATAATTAATTTGCTTAATCGTTCACGCACCGGTATGAAAAATATGAAATTATTTACACTACTTCTTCCCTTAATTTTCTTGCTTTCTACGTGTATAAAAAATAATCCCGATCCTTCCTGGCTTATTGTTAATGATTGGACTTTATTGCCAAATTCTAATTATGCGGGTTCCGAAGGTGAATTAACGGATAATATTACGGATGCTTGGGTGTATGTCAATGATGAGCTAATCGGCGTTTTTGAAGTTCCTTTTAAAATTCCAATTTTAAAGACGGGTACTGTCGATATTAAGGTATTTCCAGCTATAAAAAATAATGGAATCTCCTCTACCAAAAAGGTTTATCCATTTTTAGTTGAGTATCAAACAACGGGAGTTTTAGTAGCAAATAATAGTTTAACCATAAATCCGACTACCAAATACAAGGATAATTTGTCATTCACAATTGAAGACTTCGAAGATATCAATACCAGTATTATTAATGATCCTAATACTTCCGCAGCTAATTTCACCTTGCAGAACACGAATTTAGAATGGTTTAATGGTAACTTTTATGCCCATATCGGCTTAAATTCGGTTGATTCAAGTTGGGTAGCTTATACCAATTGGACATCGTATATTTCTAAAGGAAAGGAAGTTTACCTCGAAATAGATTACCGAAATACAAATTCTGTTACAACAGGTTTAATCGCCATTTCTCCTTCTGGAACGCTCCCTAATCCGAATATTCGCTTGAATGTACAAAAGACAAATCCTCCAGTTTGGAAGAAAATATATATTGATCTTCGAGAAATTGTTGCTGCATCTGCTAATTCAGCCTATTTTGAGCAGTCGTTTGAAGCTTATTTAGAAGCAGGATTAACCTCAACGGAAATCGAAATTGACAATCTAAAATTGATACATTTTTAGAAATGAATAATAAAGCCTGGGTTGGTCTTTTTTTGTTGTTGGATTGGCTAATGTCCGTTATTGCTTGGAGTCTATTTTTTTTCTTCCGAAAAACATGGCTCGAAAATAAGCCCTTTGAGATCGATCAAAATTTTGTGGTAGGAATTATTATTGTTCCCTTGTTGTGGTTGTTTATTTTCTATTTACAAGGAAGTTACCATGAAATTCGCAGGATTTATCGCTTGAAAATTTTAAATCTAACCTTTTTTGGTACTGTCATTGGATCTGTTTTCATCTTTTTTCTTCTAATTCTAGATGATAAGGTTACGAATTATCAAATGTATTATTGGTCATTTGGCTTGTTGTTTTCTCTTGAGTTCGTTTTGGCAATTTCCTCTAGACTTGTTTTAGCTACTGTTTTAATAAAATCGTTGCGTAAAGAAGGAAATGGTTTCCGGACGGTCATTATTGGTGGGAGTGAGAAAGCTGTGGGACTTTTGAATGACTTGAAAGCGCAGAAATGGCAAGTAAATAATGTGATTGGATACATTAACATCAATGGTACTGATCGCTTATTAGAGGACCAATTAGATTATTTAGGTCATTGTGATAAGTTGGAGGTATTGATTAGTCAATATAAAGTCGAAGAGGTTATTATTGCTATTGAAAGTTCTGACCATAACCGAATCCAAAAAATTATTACAAGAATTCAAGATGGTAGGGTGAAGATTAAAATTCTTCCAGACATGTATGAATTACTTTCGGGCAGCTTAAAGATGACGGATATTTATGGTGCATTGCTCTTAGAAATTGTGGGTGATTCAATGCCAATTTGGCAACAGGCCTTAAAAAGAGTAATGGATTTGATCGTTTCATTCGTCGCGTTGATTCTCCTTATTCCAATTTATCTTATTTGTGCTTGTGCAGTTAAATTCTCGTCCTCAGGACCTATATTTTACTTACAAGATCGTGTCGGATTGGATGGTCGAAATTTTAGGATTATTAAGTTTCGAACGATGTATTTAAATTCAGAAGAGGGAGGGCCACAACTTTCTTCTACAAATGATTCACGTATTACAAAAGCGGGTCGCTTTATGCGAAAAACCCGCCTCGATGAATTTCCTCAATTTATCAATGTTATTTTAGGACATATGTCTTTGGTAGGGCCAAGACCTGAACGTCAATTTTATATTGATAAAATCATGGAGCTGGCTCCTCAATATGTACACCTGACAAAAGTAAGGCCTGGCATTACTTCTTGGGGACAGGTGAAATATGGCTATGCTGAAAACGTAGAGCAAATGTTGGATCGAATGAAATTTGATTTGTTGTATCTAAAAAACAGAAGCATCGCCTTAGACGTTAAAATTATGTTTTACACGATAGCCATCGTTCTCAAAGCGAAAGGCAAGTAGGGGAGTAGTAAAATAGGCTTTGTTGCTATTTTAGTATCAACGAATAATCAAGGGTTTATTCCAAATTTTAGTGGCACTCTCAATATTAACCATATAGGTTCCAGATTTTAATTTATTTAAAGGAATAGTAAGGATTCCCTCTCCTTTTGCTTCTTGGACTAATTTCCCGTTCATATCAATGATTTTTATTTTTGAAAATGGAATTGTTTTAATGGTTAATAGGGCGTCTCCTTGGGTTGGATTTGGAAAAATACTTAGGTATTCTTCTTTTGGCTCTAACAAGCCTGATTGATTGTCAAGATTAACATTATCAATGTAAAGGTTATTCCCCCAATCACCTTTGTTTCTAAAGGCAATTTGTAAGTTATTCACCCCATCGTAGAAAAGTAAATTTAAACTGTCCTTACGCCATTGTGTAGCACTTGGTGTAAAGAAACTTTGGATGTCTGGAGCTGTTGCTAAGGTGACACCGCCATCCATATACAATTCTTGGTAAGTAAGACCACAGTCTGTTGAAGCTAGAATGACCAAGGTGTCTGAATAACCAGCTCCCCATCGTGCATAGGCAACATCGTAGGTCAAGTATGGATTTGCTGCAATAGTACTCGCATCAAAATTGACAATTAAGTCGTCAAAGCTGCCCTGGGAGTCATTATCGTAGTTGTTGAAAAGTGCCGACTTCGAAGAGTTCCCAAATCCACCCGCTGTGCTAGATAGGGTCCATGATGCCCCGTTGTCTTGATTGTCAATTGACCATCCATTGGGAATGAAATTACCTTCAAAATCTTCTTGAACCAAGGTCGGTAAGGTGTAAAAACTGACTTGCACATACAAACTGTCGATGTCGCTTTGGCCATTGGCATCGGTAACCTGTAAAACAGCTAAATGGGAACCCGCTTGATTAAATAGCACCGATGGGTTTCTCTGTGACGATGTCGATGGAGAACCTGTCGGGAAAGTCCAATTCCATTGTGCATTAGTGTGATTTAAAAAAGAATGGTCTTCAAAGTAGAAGGAATCTAAATCACAAATTCCCATTTGACTTAATTTATCCACGTTTATTCGTGCTATTGGAAAGCTGGGTGTTTCATTTAATTGGCTTTCCCAAATTCCCTTTCCATAAGAAGCTAATCTAATTTTATTGTCTCTAAAAAATGGACGTAAAATATTCCCGTTCGTAAAAGTGGGTAAACCGGCGTTGTCTATTACCCAATTGGTCGTATTGTTTCTGTAATAAACGGCTTTGTTGGTTGCTGCATAAATTCCTCCATTTGTACCAGGAATGTGAACTATGGATTGTATGCTTTCATTATTGAGAATGGACGAGGATAAATTTGTCCATGTGGAACCGCCATCACTTGTTTTAAATACTTTAAAGCCATTTGAGCCATCTGGGTAGGCGATCCATAAATTATTTGCGTTGGTAGGATCCAAACTTAAGACCATTCTTCTACTGTTACCGGCTGGAATGAAGCATGTATTCCATGAAATACCTCCATCAATAGATTTCCAAAGTGTCCCGATATTTCCTGACGCCGGTTGTTGATTCACATATAAAATATTGGGATTATTTGATCCTACTTCTATATAACGAACTCCATTGTTCACGTTCGTACCAAATGTATAGAGTAGGTTAAAAGAAGCACCTGCATCCGTGGTTTTCCATATTGCATTTTCTTTTCCTAAATAACCAATGCTGTAGCAATTGGGATGAAATTCAAATTCACTCGATTCGGCTGCATAATAGCTTTCGTTAGGAGCCATACCAAATGGTGTTCCGGTAATTGGGTCTGCTAGTTGTAAAGGAATAAATTTCCCGCCTATATCTGAATAATAGGTTTTTCTATTTATACCCGGATTAACGTATCCTGTCGGTGCTTCACCACCGCCTAATTCTAAAAAGTTTCCGTTGCCATAATTTTCATGATAGGCTATGTTTCCATTGTGGTATAATCCTCCGACCAATACATCTTCATTCCATCCGCTTCCAAATCCCCAGTAATCGGATCCGTGTACGCCCGACATTTTAAAAAGGAATTGCGAAGTGAAAAAATCATTGGATTTATAAATCCCTCCATCGGTAGAAATCCAAGTAGTATTTCCAATCACTCGAAAGTCTTGGTTGTCGACGTGTAGTCCCAAAGGTCCACCTACATAGCCCGAAACAGATGTGAAAGTTTGTCCTCCGTTGGTCGAGCGATACAAGTTCAAGCCACCAATCAAGATTTCGTCTGCGTTGGTAGGCGACGCTGCGATGGCACAATTATAAAATCCCTGGTGATACAGCCAAGTGGCCCAACCAATGGCTAAGTTGATATGGGTAGCGTCGTAAGGTCCTCCGTCAATTCCGCTGGGATTACTCCAAGTTGTTCCGCTATCATCGCTTTTATAGATTCCAATAAATCCATAATCGTTGGCTTTGGATTCCCCAATTAAATAGACATATACTCGATTAGGATTGGCGGGTGTTACAGCAATTCTAGCACCTCCGTCATTTCTCGCTGGATCTGTTGAATTGTACCAACCAGCTGACTGAATGGTCCAGGTAGCGCCAAAATCAGTAGATTTAAAGAATTCACATTTAATGAGTGCGTTGTTATTCTTTACGCAGTACATTTCGCTATTGCTATTGGCTTTACATTTAATATCATAGCAGGCAGTCGTGTATAATTGCGTCCAATTCGCGCCGCCGTCTGTCGATCGGTAAAGCCCTTTATCCGTTGCTGCGAATACTAGTTGTTCATTTCCTGGGTTGATAAGGATTTCGTTGACCCCAAAATTAGTTTGGGGTAGGACGTTGGTCCATGATGCGCCGCCATCAGTAGAACGAAAAACGCCTTTATTTCCACCTGCGAAAACAACTAAAGGATTGGTAGGACTTATTTCAACAGCAGTGACACCACTTCCAAAATCGAGTGACATGGAGCTGTTCGTCCAATTTTGACCACCATCTATACTTTTGTATACTTCCCCAGGTTCTGTACCACAAAACATGAAATTAGGCTGTGCCAAGCATTGGTCGACAGCATACACATTCGTTTGACCAGAGCCTTGGGTATTATTTTCTTGATAATTTGTAATTGGACCAACAACAGACCAATTCGAACTCTTGTTAACGCTTTGTTTGTGTAAATAAGTTTGGTCGATTAGCGCTTGTTCTTCCGGTGAATAAACGATAGGAAAACCTTGATCGTCTAGTTGAGCAATGTACTTACGCTTCCATCTTTTAAAATATTGCGTATGGTAATTTTTTTCAAAAGAATTAGCTCTGTAATATTCCGTGTAGAGTGTAGAAACCTCCAGCACATTTGGATGCTCACCATACATTTTTTGCGCCCATAAAGGTAGGCTAGCTATTTCTGTAGCTGATGGGATTTGCTGCGCTTTGCAAATGAAAGTAACGGTCAAGAGACAAATTAAGACAAGCAATTTCATAATACTATTTTAAGTGTTAAAGATAAAGAAAACTTCAGTAATGGATTTTTTTTATTTAGAATTAATTAATTCAAATAATTAATTAAAAAACAGTACATTAGTTGATAATTAAAAAAGTGGAGATCAGAAACCACTCCGCAGCGACAGAACAACAAAGTGAAAACTATTTGGTTAAACGAAAATAAAAATAAATAAACCCAAACAAATTAAAATGAAAAAAATATTCGCTCTAATATTAATGATGCTGTTCTTTGCAGTTTTTGATGTTTATTCACAAGACTTAAGAACCAAAGAAGAAAAAGTGAATGATATACTTAATAAATATGAAGAATTGTATGAAGGAGAATTTTATTATGAAATATATAACACGTCTGATAAAGACAATAGTGATAGTCGACTCGATAGTTGTTGGAGAATTGGTTATTATTTGGTTTCAGAAAATGGTTTTCCAGATCCTTCGGTAGTTACTAGATCAAAAATGCATTTTTCTTATTTTCCCAAAATATCACTTTTATGCGAAGATGTAACTTTATATGATTTAACAAATATTTCAGGTTTAACTTGGCAGTATAAAGATGAAAATTTAACTATTTTAGTAAAAATGAAATCGGTAGAAACTTTTATTGGTTATGATTTAACTGAAATTCGGATCACGAATACTTCGAGTGAATCATGCAAAGGTCCAACTACTTTTTATAAGAAATTTAATTAACATCCCCGAGAAGTTTGGTCAATTTATTGATTCATGCTAGAGGAAATAAAATGTAATTGTAAAATCATCCTTTAATGAAAAAGGAATAACAACTATTATAAATAAACAATATGAAAAATTCATTGATTTTAGCAACTATGTTGCTCACATTTGGAGCTGTTAATGCTCAAAAAATTTATTCCGTTGACCGTGAGTCTTATGCGGATGTGAAAGTATTTGTAGTCGATCGTGAGAGCTACGCTGATTTATTAGTTTATAAAGTGGATCGCGAAAGCTATGCAGGTAAAAATGATGGTAAATGGTTTTTTGTTGACCGTGAATCATATGCTCAAAAAAAAATATATTTCGTCGATCGAGAGTCCTATGCAGATATTAAAATTTATTTTGTTAACCGTGAGTCTTATGCCGGTTGGAGAAATACATCTAAGAAAAGTTTGATGTATTAAACTAAGTTTTCTTTTTTTCCAAAAGCAAACTCTTTTGCAGCGGAAAATACACCGAGTAATCCGAAAATCGATAAGAGTAGGAGAAAATTTAAAATTTAAAAATATGAGAAATTTATTGATTTTAGCAACTATGTTGCTCACGCTTGGGTTTGCCAATGCACAGAAAATATTTAGTGTTTCAAATCAAGCTTATGCTGATGTTAAAGTATTTGTTGTGGATAACCAGGCCTATGCCGATTTGTTGGTTTATAAAGTATCCAATCAAGCTTATGCAGGGAAAAATGATGGTAAATGGTACTTCGTAGATAATCAAGCATACGCTGACAAGAAAATATTTTTCGTGAGTAATCAAGCCTATGCAGATTTGAAAATATTTTTTGTAGATAATCAAGCTTATGCTGGTTGGAAAAATTCCGCTAAGAAAAGTTTGATGTATTAAACTAGCTTGTCTTTCTGTTATAAATTCACTTAAATAATCAAGGCGTAATCTACTTATCCAAATGAGAAGGGAATTAAATTAAACCAAAACAAAGTAAAATGAGAAAAATATTTACATTGGCACTAATGATGCTGTTTTTTGCAGTTGCTAATGCACAATCAAATGCAGATGCTAAATTTATTATCGTAGAAATAGTTGATGAGGATGAAAATCCTACATCTGCAATATACGTGCAATACAATGAAAAGAAAATCCTAATAGAAACAATTCATGGTAATGCAAGTATTGTGGATAAAAGTGAATTTTATTTAGGCGTTCCTAAAACTGCAATTTCAGCTTGTGGAGGCTGGTGGGCTGGAGCAGGGGATTATTATTATATCATTCCTTCAGTTACTGGTGTTGCTCTTTACCATGGTTGGCAAGATGAAGAACAAGAAGATGAAGGTTTTCATTGGGAATTGCTTAAAGAGTTAAATTAGAATAATACCTATTAATTACTGCGCAAAATAATAAGTAGAGCCAAGAAAAAAAAAACTCCGCTCTGGCGGAAAATACACCGAGTAATCCGAAAATCGATAAGAGTAGGAGAAAATTTAAAAATTAAGTGTTATGAGAAAATTATTGATTTTAGCAACGTTTTTACTCACGTTTGTAGTGGCAAATGCTCAAAAGGTATATGCAGTTAGCAGAGAGTCTTATGCAGATGTAAAAGTATTTGTTGTTGATCGTGAGAGCTACGCTGATTTATTAGTTTATAAAGTGGATCGCGAAAGTTATGCGGGCAAAAATGATGGTAAATGGTTTTTTGTAGATCGTGAATCATATGCTCAAAAAAAAATATTTTTCGTAGATAGGGAGTCCTATGCGGATATAAAAATTTATTTTGTAGACCGCGAATCTTATGCCGGTTGGAGAAATTCCGCTAAGAAAAGTTTGATGTATTAAACTAGCTTGTCTTTCAGTTATAAAAACACTTAAATTAACAAGCTGAATTCAGAAACCTAAAATAGTCCGTATTTTATTATAATTACATGAAAAAATTTGGTGCTGTTTTGGTCCTTTTTGGATTATTTTCTATCATGTTAAATTACGTTGGATTTGAATATGAATTCCTTATCTGCATTGGCTTAAAATCTATTGCAAATGAAATCGTTAATTTGCTTGGCGATGGACTTACAAGCAGATTATTAATTTCAGGTATGGGGTTGATATTTATGATTCTTGCTTATCTTACTAACGAAGATTCGGAAGAAAGCCAATAGTTACTAAGTATATAATTATTATTAGAAAATCCAATTTGTTATTCTGATTTATTGGCAAAGGGAGTTTAGATCTAATCCTCCCATTACTTTGAAATACCAATCTTAGAAATCCTCAGAATTCTCCCATTGGTACTCGAAACATAAATATCCTAGCGCTACCAAAAGTCCACCTTTTCAGTTAAGTACTTGAAGATAATATTTATGGTAACTTCGTAAAAAAAAAACTTTCGCGAGTAGAATTCTAAATCTAATACTGGATTTAATATAGAAATAGATGAGCATACAAACGGTTCTTTTTGTCTTAATGTTAACTATTCTACCTAATTGTTTTTCTCAAAAAGAAGTTAATCCTTTGGTTACAATCCTTTCAATAGATAGTAATTACGTAATTATGGATTCTTCCCCTTTGGAGATTCAAACTACGTCTTTACAGATCAATTCGGATAGTATTTTTTGGAAGTGGGATCTGGAACCTTTATCGGTTATGCCAATTGAGCATAGAATTTATTTCAGAATTTTAAATGAAGAAGGCAAGGAGCTGTTTAGTGAGCAGGAAACTAACTTAACTGATCCTCAAAAGAGTGGGAATAATAGTCAAGTAGGCAATTATTTACTTTTCGAATTGGATGATGCAAAACTAGGTTTTACTATTGCAACAGTAGACACTTTTACCCATCGTTTTAAATATTCTAACGAATACCTATGGCTTCCGTCTCATGTCAGGATTCAAAATTTGACAGATAAAAGCAACGTCATAAATTTAAAATACTTCCCTATTAAAAATGAAACTAATATAAACGAAAGCACTTTCGGGATAGGTATGGTAGATATTGAATCTAGCGATACAATGAAAATTTATGGCTACTGTTCAGATATTTATGATTACTTTTTAGATATAAAATTTCAAAAGGGAACCTTTTTATTTTCTGTTCCGAAAGGTATTTATTCTTCTGATAAGTTTAGGTTTATGAAAATAAGTGAATCGGAAATAGTTCACATTATTACCCCTCGAAATTATAAAAAATTTGAGCTTAAGAAATACAGCAAGAAACAAATGAATAGTTTATTTAAATCTTATTAAGTTTGTGAGTAAAGATTTGTTAACGACCAATTAAAATCTGGCAATGAAAAATATTTTTATCATAATTTTGACCTTTCTTTATTCGTTAACAAATCTTTACTCACAAGAACCTTTTTGGAATAGATTTAGACCGAAAGAATTTAGCGAGCCTATTTTCAAATTGCAGGAGAATAATGCAAAATCATTTGATTTATCAGATCATTCTACAAATCATAAACATCAATTTTTATTCATTAATGATTCGATTATTGTTTCAAAAAAAACCGATGCTAAGTATGTTTTAAGGAATGATCTCGTTTTACCTATTCTTGATGAAATAGACAGTCTTGAATTCTACAGTTTCTGGAAGAATAAGACAATGAAAAAATACGATTCAATTAATGTTCAAATAACCGAATATTATGAACCTAAAGATGATACCGGTGAAGTGAAGCTTTATTTCAAAACTTATGTTTACCCGGATTCTATTGTAGACTATTCTTACGGTTTCTTTAATTATAAGTGTACTAGCATTTCGACTCATTATAATGATTCAACGATTACAGTTAATTATTGGGTTGATGAATTTGGAAGTTCGACCGTAATTAATAAGTTTACAAGAGGTTCCGTAGAAGGAACGAATACAATAACTAGGGTGGTTTATTCCGAAAAGAAAGAGAATTCAGATGAACCAACAGAAACTAAAGAATACATATTCATTATTAAACAGAAAAAAAGAGCTATTGAGGGAATAATTTTTTATACAAACGAAAGTGGAGTAACTAATTATTCGATTGGAAAAATCAAATATGGTAGATAATATCTTGCTCTTAAATCCAACTTCCCCTCAATTAAACTTGCTTTTTTGACTTTTCATTTTGCTGGGTAATATATCAGTGGTGTTTGAAACACTAAATTAAAAATGAGCGGGTGCATAAAGAATGACTGTCCGCAGCAGCTCTATCTCATAAGCCAAGCTTTGAAATCCTCAGAATTCTCCCATTGGTGCTCGAAGCATAAACAAATTCGGTGTCCGAACAAATACTGAAGCAATTCTCATTGCTTAGTTGGGTCCATGTAGTGCCATTATCCTTCGAATAATCGATTCCATTGGTTCCGCACGAATAATAAACGCCATCTGTAAAATGAACGCAGGAACGGTAACCGAATGGTCCATTAGTGGATGCGCTCCAAGTGATGCCGCCATCTTTGGTGATGAAACAAACATTTTCACGTGAATTCGGCGCAAGGTAATCTCCGCCCACTACGATTCCGTTGTTAGTGTCTTTCATGGCTAATGAAAAAGCACCGCTTGCATTACTCTTCTTAAAAGGAAGTTCACTTTGGATCCACGTAAGACCTTTATCTTTGCTCCTGAAAAAGCGCGATTTATCTCCTCCAGAAACAAAATAATAAACGCCATTGCTAATTTGTACGGTACTGCCACTTGCGGCAAATCCAGCTTCTCCATCGAAAGAGGGAAGAGCAGGTGTGATTTTCTCCCAATGTTTCAGGTCGCTGGAATGAAATAAAGAAAATTCATTTCCAACGGGATCGCCCATCACGAATGCCTTTTTATTTTCTATAGCCATTCCATCTAAAAATAATTGCGGGTTTAATTCCGCGGTGACTAAATGAATCTGCTTCATAATCTTCCCAAAGCGACTAAACTTAAGAATGATGCTGTAGTCGGCACTTTGCATGGCATAAATGGAATTCTTGTGCAGCGCAAGATCTCTTATTTCAGGAAAGGTATCTTTCGGATTAAGCGATTTGCTTTTTCCATTTTTGAGATGGTAGCGTATTACTTCTCCGTTGTTATTTCCTAGAAAAATAAAGTTGCCTTTTACTGCTATTCCTCTTGCATGCAGTGGTTTATTGCAATATTGCAATATTGCAATTTCTTGTGCAAAGAAATACGGGGAATAAAGAGAGACGAACAGAATAAGTAGGTATTTTATTGTTATACCTCTTGCATGAAGTGGTTTATTGCAATATTGCAATATTGCATTTTCTTGTGCGAAGTAATACGGGGAATAAAGAGAGGCAAAAAGAATGAATAGGTGTTTTATCATTATTGAAATTTAAAATTTATTAACACCATCTTATCTAAATTGCTCATTAAAGCGTTGTTCTTGTTCTATTTTTAAGGAGTCTAAATCTTCAGGCAACTCTCTTTTCCATCGTTTATGCGACCACATCCACAAGTAGGGCTTCTTCCTAATTTGCTGTTCTAATAACTCAGTGTGTTGTTGGGTTATGGCTCCCCATTTCAATTCTTTTGGACTGTCAGTTAGTAAGGTAAGCGTCATTTCATAGCGGCCATAATGCACTTTATCGATGTTGAAATAAACAACTGCTAGATCATACGTATTCGCCAATGCTTCTGTCCCGAATTGTACCGCTGTTTGCTGATTCAGAAAGTTCATCCAATAACTTTTATTGGTATCTCCTGGACTTTGATCCCCGAGCATCAGAAGTGTGTATGGATTTTTTTCTGCTGCTAATGCCTCTTTGTAATTTTTAGAATGTATGACCTTCAATCCAAAGCGTTCCCTTTTATTATTAATGGCTTGTCCCCAAAATTTATTGCTCATGGGCATTCCTAAACCAAACGCTTTTCCATCAAATTGAAATGCTTGACTGGTAATTAACCATTCCCAATTCCCACAATGCCCTCCAACTAAAATAACACTTTTTTGTACTTTTAATAAATCATTAACTACTTCAGGATTAGTAATTTTAAATCGCTTACTTAATTCTTTTTTTGATATAGTTAAATTCTTAATTCCTTCTATGATGACCTGACTTAGATGAAGGTAAAAGGCTTGTATTATAAATTCATGTTCTTTCGCTGTCTTTTCTGGAAAGCTATGTTGAATGTTTAATCTGACTATATTTTTCCGATAGGAAATAACATAGTAACATATAAAATAAATGATTGGACTTAGTCCATATAAGAGATATAACGGAAAGTAGGAAAGGGGTAAAACGAAAAGATAATAGGCAATTCTATTCATTCGGCTTATATTTTTCTTTCCAATTTCGTTCTATTGATTTTCCTATTTCTTGTTCTTTGGGACTACTTCCAGCTTTGAAGAAATTCTTTCCTATTAATTCATCGGGTAAAAATTCTTGTTCCTTAAAATTATTGGGATAATCGTGTGAATAAAAATAGCCTTCTCCATAACCCAATTCTTTCATGAGTGCGGTTGGTGCATTCCGTAGAGGTAAGGGGACGCCTAAATTACCAGTTTCTCTCACGGTTATTTGTGCTTTATTTATGGCCATGTAGGCAGCATTTCCTTTCGGACTTGTTGCTAAATAAAGGGTGCATTGGGCTAAGATGATTCGTGCTTCTGGAAAACCGACACTTTCAACTGCTTGAAAACAATTATTTGCCATCAATAAAGCATTTGGATTAGCTAATCCAACATCTTCTGCTGCAGAAATAATTAATCGACGAGCAATGAATTTGGGATCTTCACCACCTTCCACCATTCGTGCTAACCAATAAATAGAAGCATTTGGATCACTGCCCCTTATTGATTTTATAAAGGCGGAAATGATATCGTAATGTTGTTCCCCTTCTTTGTCATAACGAATTAAACTTTGCTGCGCATTTTTATGGACAACGTCATCGTTTATTTCTATGGTATCCGCATTTTGAAAAGTACTTACAATAATCTCAAAAATGGTTAATAGCTTTCTCGCGTCACCTCCTGATAAAAGTAGTAGGGCATTTAATTCGGTTAGTTTAAAGGTTTTGGTTTTGAGAAAGGTATCTTTTTCGATCGCTCTTTGAAGTAATGCGATTAAATCTGTTTTTGTATGCTCTTTTAAGGTGTAGACTTGACATCGCGATAACAAAGCGGAAATGACTTCAAATGAGGGATTTTCTGTTGTTGCGCCAATCAATGTGATGGTGCCTTTTTCCACAGCGCCAAGGAGTGAATCTTGTTGTGATTTTGAAAAGCGATGAATTTCATCTATAAATAGAATGGTACCTTTCTCTTGAAACATTCCTGCATTTTCAACTCGTTGAATTACTTCGCGTACATCTTTTACGCCCGAGGAGATCGCAGATAAGGATTGAAAAGGTCTATTGAGGTGTTGGGCAATAAGATAAGCCAAGGTTGTTTTTCCCACTCCTGGCGGTCCCCAAAGGATCATAGATGGAACCATTCCTCCTTCTAAGGCACGGCGCAGAGAAGCTTCAGGGTTCAAAAGATGTTCTTGCCCAATGTATTCATCCAATTTCTTGGGACGCATACGTTCGGCTAGTGGGCTTGAAATATTCATTAGGTAAATTTAATGGCATTCATTGAGTATTGTCACTTTTTAGCAAAAAAAAAAAGAGGCCCTAAAGCCTCTTTATCAAGTTTGCGAAAGCAATTACTCTTCTTTTTCCATTTTCTCTTTTAGAGCTGAAAGCGCATCTAAATCACCTAAGGTAGATTTTTCAGAATTTTTATTGTTGGCTTTAACAGCTTGATCTGTACTTGAAGTGCCTGCAGCTTTTTTGTTGGATGCTTTGGTTGTTTTAGCAGTCCCTGTTGCAGTTGCAGCTGAAGTAGCAGACGAAGAGGCTGTTGTTGGACGATCTTCTCCTTCTTCAAATAATCGAGTATGAGAGACAACAATCTTCTTTGATTCTTTATTGAATTCAATTACTTTGAAATCTAATATTTCCTCAAGAACTGCATTGTTTCCATCTTCTTTTCTCATGTGTTTAGCAGGACAAATACCTTCAACACCATAAGGAAGTGAAACAATTCCTGATTTATCTTTCATTTCGATAATCGTTCCTTGATGAACAGATCCTTCTTCAAAAGTAGATTCAAATACATCCCATGGATTTTCTTCCAATTGCTTGTGTCCTAATGAAATTCGACGATTTTCTCTATCGATTTCCAATACAATCACATTCATTTCATCATTTACCTTACAAAACTCTGAAGGATGCTTAATTTTCTTTTGCCAAGAAAGATCAGAGATGTGGATTAAGCCATCAACTCCTTCTTCTAATTCAACAAAAACTCCAAAATTGGTAAAGTTTCTAACTTTAGCCGTGTGTTTTGTTTCAACAGCGTATTTAGATTCAATCGCTTCCCAAGGATCTGGCATTAATTGCTTGATTCCAAGTGACATTTTGCGTTCTTCTCTATCAAGTGTTAAAATAACAGCATCAACAGCGTCGCCGATTTTCAAGAAGTCTTGAGCCGAACGTAAGTGCTGTGACCAACTCATTTCTGAAACGTGAATTAATCCTTCTACGCCAGCTGCAATTTCTACAAATGCACCGTAATCAGCCATAACAACTACTTTACCTGCTACTTTGTCACCAACGTTAAGTGCGGTATCCAATGCATCCCATGGATGTGGTTGTAATTGTTTTAAACCTAAAGCAATACGTTTTTTCTCGTCATCAAAGTCAAGAATAACTACATTGATTTTCTGGTCTAGTTCTAATAACTCTTCAGGGTGCGTAACACGTCCCCATGATAAGTCAGTAATGTGAATTAGTCCGTCAACCCCTCCTAAATCGATGAATACACCGTAAGAAGTGATGTTTTTAACTATTCCTTCTAATACCTGACCTTTTTCAAGACCCGAAATAATTTGTTTTTTCTGTTCTTCAATTTCCGCTTCGATAAGTGCTTTATGAGAAACAACTACATTTCTAAATTCTTCGTTGATTTTAACAACTTTGAATTCCATGTTTTTTCCAACATACACATCATAATCACGAATTGGCTTCACATCGATTTGAGATCCAGGTAAGAAAGCTTCTATTCCGAAAACATCTACAATTAATCCACCTTTAGTTCTGCATTTCACGAAACCTGTAATGATTTCTCCTGTTCGAAGTACGTCATTAACACGTAACCAAGCGCTATGCATTCTGGCTGTTCTGTGAGATACAACAAGTTGACCTGTTTTGTCCTCTTGACATTCAACATAGATGTCAACTAAATCGCCCACTTTTAAATCTGGATTGTACCTAAATTCGTTTGATGCGATAACACCTTCAGATTTGTAACCGATATTAACGATTACTTCTTTCTTTGTGATAATTGCTACGGTTCCCTTAATTACTTCTTTTTCGTTAATTAATGTAAGGGTTTTTTCGTATTGATCAGACATTTCTGATCGTTCGATTAGGGTATAACCATCTAGGTTTAACGCTTCCCAATCAAAATCTGCAGTTCCCTGCGTTCTTGTATCTTCTGCCATTTGGCTTTAAGTTTTGTATTTCACTTGTCTCTACTCAAGGGAAAGGGGTTTAAAAATGTCGATTAATAGAGATTCGACGCTAAATTCGGGTGCAAAGATAGTATTTTCTTTTTTAGTTGGAAATAGTTTAGAGTTTTTTTTTGTTGAGAAACAATATTTTACATTAAAATATCGGATAAAAGTTATTCATCCTTAATTATCATTCGGGTCTAGTGGGAATTGAGAAATCATTTGAAATTTAGGACCTTGTTTATTCATACATTCTTTCCAAAAATCATCGGATGTTGAGTAAAGGATTTCATTTTCAGTTATATTACTAACCGCCACCCAGGCATGTTCTTTCATTTCGTCTTCAAGTTGTTGGTAATCCCACCCAGAATAACCAATAAAAAACCGAATTTCTTTCAGTAAACTTGGTTCTTGATTAACTAATTCGCTAAGGCTGTCATAATCACCACCAAAATAAAGATTCCCCACTATTTGTTCTGAGCCTTTCAACCTATTCCCAAGCGCATGAATATAAAATAAGTTGTTCTCTTCTACTGGTCCTCCGATACTTATTTTTGAAGGAATTTCTATAAAATTCCCATCGTGTTCATTTAAATTGAGTTCAATAAAGTTGTTTAGTACGAAGCCAAAAGTTTCTTTTTTATTATGTCGGCACAGCAAAATTGCCACCCGAGTAAAATAGGGGTCGTTAATAAATGGATCGGAAAGTAAGAGGCATCCCTGTGTTGCTTTACGATTGTTTTTAAAGGATAAATCCAATTTTTTCATAATTTACTTTTGATCTATTTACAAACATACGATGAACTTTGTTTTGAATTTCTAACTTTGCCCTAAAATATGAAATACGCAGCAATCGATATAGGAACAAATGCAGCCCGTTTACTCGTTGGGGAGGTGGTGTCAAATGAGGGAGGTATTTTTATTAAGAAGATTTCCTATACAAGACTTCCTTTGCGATTAGGGGATGATGTTTTTGAAGATGGTAAAATCTCCAAAAATAAAGCGGATGATTTTGTAAAAACGATGAAAGCGTTCAAATTAATTACTGAAATTTTTGATGTGGAAGAAATACGCGCTGTTTCAACTTCTGCCATGAGAGAGGCATCTAATGCGGCAAAAATTACAGAGCGTATTTTAAAAGAAACAGGGATTAACCTTGAAATTATATCAGGAAATGAAGAAGCAGAATTAATCTTTAGTAATTTTTTGATCATTAAAATGGATTTTTCCATACCTTTCATCGTGATTGATGTGGGAGGAGGTTCTACTGAAATAAGTGTTTTTGAACATGGGCAACGTGTTGCCTCCATGTCATTTAATGTGGGTACTATTCGAATCTTAAAAGGAAAATCGGACCCTTCTGTATGGGCAAATATGCACGATTGGATTCTTAAATATGTTGACTTGTCGAGTGAACATCGCATTTTTGGTACAGGGGGAAACATAAATAAAGCACATAAAATGCTGGGTAATAGTTTTGAAGAGCCCATTTTATTAACCGAAATGAAAGAATTAAGAGATAATTTGGCATCTTTAACGAATGATGAACGAATCAATCAATATCAATTGAAGCCTGATAGGGCGGATGTAATCGTTCCGGCCTTGGATATTTATAGTTATATTTTAAATGAAATTGGAGCTGACTCATTGATGGTTCCTAAAGTAGGTCTAGCGGATGGTTTGATTTACGAGATGTATAAAAAAAATATAAAATA
>JAIPAL010000061.1 GCA_021740085.1 Crocinitomicaceae bacterium | reverse complement strand
ATGGAAAAATCACGGTGGATCTTCAAATGACGCCTGATGGATCGGATGCATGGGGTAAAATGACGACAGATAACCTGAAGCGTATCATTGCTATTTCAATGGATAATGTTGTTTTTAGTGCACCAACTGTTATTAATCCAATCACTTCAGGGAATACGCAAATTTCAGGAAGTTTCTCTTTTCAAGAAGCAGAAGATTTATCTGGTTTGTTAAACGGAGGAGCTTTGCCTGCCCCGTGTATCATTAAGGAACAAATGAAGGTAGGTCCAACTATCGGTAAAGAAAACTCGCAAGCGGGTTTGATTTCTTTTGCGTTTGCATTTATGGCGGTTTTATTTTACATGTATTTCTACTATGGAAAATCAGGTTTGGCGGCAAATATCGCATTGACTGTAAACGTGATTTTTATCTTTGGTTTTTTAGCATCTTTCGGTGCTGTATTAACCTTGGCAGGGATTGCAGGGATTGTATTAACAATCGGAACAGCCGTTGATGCGAATATATTAATCTTTGAAAGGATTCGTGAGGAGCAATATCGAGGCATGGATTTATCTGGTTCTATTGATGTGGGTTTCAAAAAAGCATTGCCTTCCATCATTGATGCGAACGTTACCCACTTACTTGTTGCCATAATTCTTAAAGTTTTTGGAACAGGTGAAATCGAATCGTTTGCTACTACCTTAATCATTGGTATTTTCACCTCTTTATTTTCTGCGATTATTATTTCTAAGTTAATTATCTATTCTTGGTTGAAAAAAGAGCAAGGAATCACTTTCTTCACTAAGCTTTCAAAAGGATTATTTCAAAATATTAAGTTTGATTGGATTGGAAATAGAAAATACTTTTATATTTTCTCCATCTCAGTTACGATTCTTGGTATTTATGGAATGGCAACTAGGGGATTGAAGCAAAGTGTAGAGTTTACAGGAGGTAGAACCTGTGTTGCTAAGTTTCAGGAAAAAGCTGATATTGAATACTTACGCGCTAATCTCGCTAAATATTTAGTGGAAAATGGCGAAGCTGCTTCCATCGATTTAAAAACGAAAGGAACGGATTATAAGGTGGAAATCATCACTAATTATAAATTAAATGATGATGGTGCTACTGTCGATGTTGCTAATAAGATTAAGAAAGGCTTAGATGCCTGCAAATCTAAAATGGGTTCATATACCATTGATGAATCAAGGAGCGTTTCTGCCTCTGTTTCTAGTGAATTATGGCGGTCTTCTGCTTGGGCAATCGGGATTGCTTTACTAGCGATTTTCGCCTATATCTTAATCCGTTTTGGACATTGGCAATATTCACTTGGTGCCATTGTTGGATTAACACACGATGCCTTCTTTGTCATATCAATATTTTCACTTTTACATGGTTATTTGCCATTCAGTTTAGATGTTAATCAAGCGTTTATTGCGGCCATTCTTACTGTTATATCTTATTCGATGAATGATACCGTTATTGTTTTCGATAGGATTAGAGAGAATCTACGTGCAAATAAAGATGATGTGCATCACTATGAAATAATCAATAAGTCCTTGAATTCAACCTTGAGCAGAACTTTTAATACATCGATGATACTATTTGTCGTTGTATTGATCATGTTTATCTTTGGTGGAACGGCAATTAAAGGTTTCTTGTTCGCTTTACTTGTTGGTGTTGTCATCGGAACGTATTCTTCACTTTGTGTGGCTACGCCTATCTTAATTGACTTTTCTAAACGATTGAAAGCATAAAATCAATATAAAATTGCATTTTAAAAGCCGCTAAATAGCGGCTTTTTTTGTGCTAAATTTTGCCTGTAATTCACTCTTATTAAATTCTTTGCTCCTTATTTGTTCTTCCTCTTGTTTTCAACGGGAATAAGTGAATAACTACTTATAAGCAGTGTCAAATAAGTGGTATATCTTGTTAAATTTGTTAGTTCACAAAAGATAATGGCTGAAAATCAATATACGGAAGATAATATTCGATCGCTCGATTGGAAAGAGCACATTCGCCTGCGCCCTGGAATGTATATTGGTAAGTTGGGTGATGGTGCAGCGGCTGATGATGGTATTTATATTTTAGCGAAAGAAATTGTAGATAATTGTATTGACGAATACGTCATGGGGAATGGCAAGAAGGTCGAGATTAAAGTGAAAGATGGCCTTGTTAGTATCCGCGATTATGGTCGTGGTGTTCCGCTGGGCAAACTGGTAGAAGTCGTTTCTAAAATGAATACGGGGGGTAAATATGATTCCAAAGCCTTTAAAAAATCGGTTGGATTAAATGGGGTGGGTTCTAAAGCCGTAAATGCGCTTTCGTCTCATTTCATGTTGTATTCTGTTCGCGATGGTGAAAAGAAACAAGCTACTTTTTCCCGTGGGGAATTGATAAGTGAATCACCCTTGGAAAAAACGGATGAGGCAAATGGAACGTACGTAGAATTTGTTCCGGATGAAAGTATTTTTAAAAAGTATGCCTTCAAAACGGCGTATTTAGAGAAAATGATTTGGAATTATTGCTATTTGAATCGGGGTTTATCACTTCATTTTAACGGTGAAAGATTTCAGTCGAAAGATGGCCTAAAGGATTTGTTGGAAAATAATATGGACGGTGATCCTCTTTATCCAATTATTCATATTGAAGACGAGGATATTGAAGTGGCATTTACGCACGGAAAAACATATGGTGAGGATTATTATTCTTTCGTAAATGGGCAGCATACCACACAAGGTGGAACCCATCAAAGTGCTTTTCGCGAATCGGTAGCAAAGGTTATCCGCGATTTTTACAATAAAAATTATGAGTCTTCGGATATTAGACAGTCTATCGTTGCGGCTATTGCAGTAAAAGTAATTGAGCCTGTATTCGAATCGCAAACGAAAACGAAACTTGGTTCGCAAGAAATTGAACCGAATGGAAAGTCGATGAGGGCCTTTATCAATGATTTTCTAAAAGATAAATTAGATAATTACTTACACCGTAATCCGGATGTTGCTGAAACCATAGAAAAGAAAATTAAGCAATCAGAAAGGGAGCGAAAAGAATTAGCAGGAATACGAAAAATTGCGCGAGATAGATCAAAAAAATCAAGCGTTCATAATAAAAAGTTACGCGATTGTCGATTGCATTTAACAGATTTGAAAGACGAGAGAAGGGAGGAGACCACCTTGTTTATTACCGAAGGTGACTCAGCAAGTGGTTCAATTACCAAATCAAGAGATGTGAATACGCAGGCTGTATTTTCCTTGAGGGGAAAACCACTTAATTGTTACGGTCTAACAAAAAAAGTGGTGTATGAAAATGAAGAATTTAATCTTATTCAGGCGGCCTTAGATATCGAAGACGATATGGATAATTTGAGGTACGGACGGATTGTTATTGCTACGGATGCCGATGTAGATGGCATGCACATTCGGATGTTGTTATTGACTTTCTTTCTTCAGTTTTTCCCTGATTTAGTGAAGCGAAATCATGTGTATGTTTTGCAAACACCCTTGTTTAGGGTGCGTAATAAAAAGAAAACGCTTTATTGCTATTCGGAAGAAGAAAGACGTAAAGCGATTGAAGAAATAGGAAAAACAGCAGAAATAACTCGATTTAAAGGTTTAGGTGAAATCTCCCCTGATGAATTCATTCATTTTATTGGAGAAGATATTCGATTAGAACCGGTACTCTTGACGAAAGAGGCATCGATTGATTCGATCTTATCCTATTACATGGGAAAGAATACGCCTGAACGACAAGAATTTATTATTGATAATTTACGCGTAGAGAAAGATCCTGCGGAATCTTTGGTAATCGAAGATCTAAGCGATGACATTGAAATTGTAATATAAGATGGCAGAGGACGAAATAGAAGACATTAACGGGGCATTGAACGAGGAGTCTCATCCATTTGAAAGTAAAAAAGTGGATGAAAAAATCGTTCCTGTAGGTGGATTGTATGAAAATTGGTTTTTAGATTATGCCAGTTATGTGATTCTCGAAAGAGCGGTTCCTGCTTTGATGGATGGATTGAAACCAGTTCAACGGAGGATTTTACATTCCATGCGTGAGTTAGAAGATGGTCGCTATAATAAGGTGGCTAACATCATTGGAAATACAATGAAATATCATCCGCACGGTGATGCTTCTATCGGTGATGCCCTGGTTCAGTTGGGACAAAAAGATTTATTAATCGATTGCCAAGGAAACTGGGGAAATACTTTGACCGGTGACGGCGCTGCGGCTGCTAGATATATTGAAGCTCGATTGTCTAAATTTGCCTTGCATGTTGCTTTTAATCCAAAAACAACGAATTGGTTAACTTCTTACGATGGAAGAAATCGTGAGCCTGAGCAATTGCCTATGAAATTCCCACTTCTTTTAGCTCAAGGGGCTGAAGGAATTGCAGTGGGTATGGCCTGTAAGTTTTTACCGCATAATTTCGTGGAGCTAATAGAACAATCGATTAATCATTTAAGAGGAAAGAAAATTGAATTATTGCCAGACTTTCCAAATGGGGGAATGGCTGATTTTAGTGGCTACAACGATGGTTTGCGTGGGGGCAGAGTGCGTGTACGAGCGAAAATTAAAAAAATAGACAATAAGACCTTAACGATTCATGAAATTCCTATTGGTACGACAACAGGTTCTTTGATTGAATCAGTACTTAAAGCGAACGATAAAGGGAAAATTAAAATCAAAAAGATTGAAGACAATACCTCTTCGATTGCTGAAATAATTGTGCATCTTGCTCCTGGAGTTTCACCAGATAAAACGATAGATGCTTTATATGCTTTTACTGATTGTGAAATTTCTATTGCCCCAAATTCGTCTATTATTGATGGGGAGAAACCCCGATTTTTAGGTGTTTCTGAAATTCTACGAATCAATACGGATAATACGGTTCGTTTGCTGAAATTAGAACTTGAAATCAGGTTAGATGAACTAGAAAATCAATGGCATTTCTTAACCTTAGAGAAGTTGTTCATTAACAATGAAATGTATATTGATTTTAAGCTTTATGCAGATCGTGAAACACTTTATGTGTATTTATACGAACGATTTAAACCTTTCAAAAAGCAATTAATTCGCCCAATTACGGATGATGATTTATTAAAGCTTACGCAGATCCCAATGATTCGGATTACGCGCTTTGATTCTTCTAAAGCCGATGACTCTCTCTTGAAAATTGAGGGAGAAATTGAAATCGTTAAAGGTCATTTAGCCAATTTAATTGACTACGCAATTGATTATTTTAAGGATCTTAAAAAACGTTTTGGTGCAGGGCGTGAACGGAAAACTGAAATTAAGACCTTTGATACAATTACTGCTTCGAAAGTGATTATTGCCAATAAAAAATTATACGTAGACTATGAAGAAGGTTTTATTGGACATGGATTAAGGAAAAATGAGCCGGTTGGTGATTGTTCGGATATTGATGATATTATTTGCTTTTTTGCCAGTGGAAAGATGCTAATAACAAAGGTGTCAGATAAAAAATTCGTTGGAAAAGATTTGATTTTTGCTAGCGTTTGGAAGAAGGGTGATACCAGAACGATTTACCATCTTTTCTACCAAGATGGGATCGGTGGTGCTACCATGATGAAGCGGTTTTATGTGAATTCTATTACCCGTGATACGGAATATGACTTAACAAAAGGGACGAAAGGTTCAAAAATGCTTTATTTTTCTGTGCACCCGAATGGTGAAAGAGAAGTGGTAACGATCCTTTTACGTCCAAGACCGCATTTAAAACGTTTACGTTTTGACTTGGATTTAGGCGAGTTGTTGATCAAAGGAAGAAATTCTGCCGGCAATAGGGTGACAAAAGAAATTGTACAGAAAATTGTACAAAAAGAAGTGGGAGGTTCTACACTGGCGGCACGAAAAATTTGGTACGATTCGATTGTTGGTCGTTTAAATGATGAATCAAGGGGGAAATTTCTTGGTTCATTTAAAGGAAATGATAAAATCCTAAGCTTATATAAAAATGGTGATTATCGCTTAAGTACCTTTGACTTATCTACCCATTTTGATGAAGACATGGTTCATGTTGAAAAGTGGGTGCAGGACAGAGCTGTTTCTACGGTTTATTTTGATGGAGCGAAAGAGTTGCATTTTGTAAAGCGTTTTCTTTGTGAAGTAACTGCGGATAAACGAATTTCGTTTATTAGTGAAGGACAAGGATCGTATATGGATGTCGTTTCAACTGCGTACCGTCCGGAAATCCGAATTGTCTATAATAAGTTACTGAAGGAAACTAAAAATTTAGCGGATACTGTTCTTAATCTTGCGGATACTATTGAGGTGAAAGGTATGAAAGCGCAAGGAAATCAACTTACTAAGATGAAAGTTAAAGAAGTTGTTTTAACGCATTCAATTGACGAGGGAAAAGAACCTTGGCCGCTTGATGAAGAAGTGCAAGTGTTGGAGGACAATGATGATATGGATGCTGAAAAGGCTGAAGGCATTGATGGGGAAGGTACTTCTACTAATGAATCAGCAAATGACTTTACCATTTCTGCGAAAGATGCTGATAGTAGCCCTACTATCGAATGGGATCTGACAAAGAATTCGGATGACGACGATCAAATGAAATTGTTTTAAGCTTCTATTTTATCAAATTTTATTGTTTTTTTTTCATTAATTTAATTGGAACTAAAAATTATATTTACCTTTGTTTAGAATTATTCTAAATAGATGGCAACGTTAAAGGAAAAAGAGGTAAAAATAAATGAGCAAACGCTTGCTTGCGCTTCGTGTTCCTTGTCTAAAAAGAAAAAATGTTGCAAAAAGTACAAAACTAAAGGAATATCCTGCAAAAAATGTCCGAAATTTGACTAAACGTCATGATTCGATTATTACTCTTATTTTTTTTGATGATAACTAAGTTAGGGGTCTTTGCACAAGATGTTTCTCCCTCCGAATTTTATTTCCCTCGATCATTGGTTTCAGTTAATGCTTCTTTGCAACGGATGGATCTATTTACTGGTGTTGCGTATCAAAAGAATTTAAAGAAGATTGATATTGGTGGCTCACTAGCTGTTGGATTTCGTTCAACATTTGGTGCACAGCAGTTTTTCCCGCAATTAGGTTCCTATATGACCATTCCTTTTCTTAAACATTGTAATCGAAAGGGATCAATTGTATTGGGTCCTATTCTTAGTTTTCATGCCTCATTTTTTGATATAGGGGATAATATTAGTCAATACGATATCACGGCAGGTTATTCCTTGTATGTTGGAAAAATTAAGGGAAGATTACAATTTATTCATCAAGCTGGAATAGGTCCATTTTCTGAATTTTTTAGATCAGAAACGCATGGTTTTGTGAAATCGTACCATTGGAATTATCATTTTAAAATAGGGCTGGCATATGCGATTTATTAAGATAGTCATCGTTTTTATTTTGGTTGTCTCTTGTGAAAAGGTCTACGTTGATGCCAATACAAAAATTATCGGACACGCTGCAATGGGATTGAATTCTTCCAGTTCTATCTATGCCAATAATTCCTTGGAAGCGATTAATCTTGCTTTGTCTTTTTCAGGTTGTGATGGTATTGAATTAGATCTCCAACTCGATAATACAGGAGAATTATGGTTATATCATGATGAATTCCTCTCGTCCTATACCAATGCCAATGGTTGTATAAATGACATGCAATCTTCCGCTCTTTCTGAGGTCTATTATCAGACAATACACCATGAAAAATTAGTAAAATTTGACCATGAACTGATTAAAATACTAGCTGAAAAGACCATTTTCTTGGATTTACGACACTTGAATCCTTGTACACTAGAATACATTGATGTCCAACTCATAAAACAAGCCTTGGAAAATTGGGGAATTGATGAAAAGGATAATTTTATTTGCGTTACCAATCGTTTGGAGTTACTAGATGAACTCTCAGATGATTTTACGGTTTTTTTCGCAACCGATGTTACTTCATATGGGCTTCAAATCTTAACTGATTATCCTTCTTGCGCGGGTCTTGTAATTCGCAATGCGTCGATTACTGCATCTGATGTGGCAGCTATTCATATAGTAGGAAAAGAAGTGGCTATTTTTGAAGTGCGTTCTCCGAAAGGAACGAAAGCAGCCTTTAGAAAATCACCTGATTACGTGATGACAGACGAATTGCGAACGGCCTTGCAAATTGCTAATTAAGACGATTAGCTCACTGATTTTTGGAGTCTTGTTACTTCAACTTTAAATTCGTTGCTAAGCAAGTTTTCGTTCATCCTTATTGCATCGATAGTTCGAATACCTTTTTGATGTAAGTTAGTAAGCTCCTCATGAAAGCTCATACGATCCATTTGTTTCGACAAAATAACGTTGGATGAAATGAGAAATTCGCAATCTTTCCACATTTCCACATAGGAAGAATGAGTAGTCAATAAGTGTTTGCAAATTTCAATGATTTCGCGAGGTTTATTGGTGGCTGAAATTTTAAGTTGGGCTTCGGCAATCAATGATTCATAGTGTACGTGACTCGACAAAACGTCTGACTGTGCAATGAATATAAGCGCTTCATGTTTGCTTATTTCAATGGGAGTTTCACACATTAGTTGGTAGGCTTCGTCAATGATTGCTAATTTCTCCAATTTAGCAAAAAATGTTTTGTGTAAAATCGGAGCGGTATGTAGAAATGTTTTTATCGGAAAGACGCTTTGTTCCAGTGCATCTTCTATGTTTTCAAAACTGTGTAAATTTAGTATTTGTTCAGCTTCTTTTATAATCATTTTGCCGCACTATTCTTTCTCATTTTTATATTCATTAATTCAACGATTAAGGAGAATACCAATCCAAAATATACATATCCTTTTGGAATATGTGCGCCGAATGCTTCTCCCACTAATAATACGCCAACAGTGACTAGAAAACTTAATGCAATCATTTTTATAGTTGGGTTTTCCGAAATGAAGTTACTTATTTTTCCGGCAAATGCCATCATGATGGCCATGGAAATAATAACAGAAATGTAAATAATAGCAATAGGGTTTTTCCCTGTATCTGCTTCTAATCCATTGGTCATTCCAACCGCCGAAATAATCGAGTCAAAACTAAATATTACATCGATTATTATGATTTGAAGTATAATTGCGGATAGATTTTTCCGCTTTGTTTCTTTATTTTCTTCAACACCTTTTACACTTTTATGCATTTCAATCGTGCTTTTGTAGATTAAGAATAGACCACCTACCAATAATATGATACTTTGAACTGAAAAATGTGTATCGAATTGAGGAAATAGCGGTTTCGTCAACTGCATGAGCCATACAACGGCAGCTAATAAAATCAAACGAATAATTAATGCCAAGCCTAAGCCAATGTTTCGCGCATTTCTTTTTTTGTTTGCTGGTAATACATCCGTTATTATGCTAATAAAGATAATATTATCGATCCCTAGCACCACTTCTAGTACAGTCAAAATAAGTAGGTAAACCCAACCTTGCCACATTAAAAATATATCAAAATATTCCATCTTATTACGAAATTAAAAAGTTAAAAAATTCTTGTAAATCTAAGGGGTTTTGGGTAGAATCCGTATAAATTTCCAAAATAGCTGGCTGTTTAAGCTCGGAATTTAGAAATTCACTTAGCTGTTCATTAAGTTTGTCCTTCTCTTGAATGAATGAATAAGCCCAACCATATGCATCGGCAATTTTTCCTGAATTTTGATGGTGTTTGGCTTCAAAATAAGTTTCTAATTGTTTCGATTCCGCAGGACCTGGTATAATTCTAAATATACCGCCACCGTGATTATTAATCACGATTATCTTTAAATTACTTGGCTGATATTTATTCCATAATGCATTGCTATCGTACAAAAATGAAATGTCGCCTGTTAGTAAAACGTGTAAATTATGGGGGTCCATAAAAGCAGCGCCCACTGCAGTGCTCGTACTTCCATCAATTCCACTCGTACCGCGATTGCTTCGGTATTCAATGCTTGAATTGGGTTCAAGTAACTGACAGTACCGAACCACTGAACTATTACTCATGTGCAAAATCGAGGAGGAGGGAAGTAAGTTGAAAATAGATTGAAACACGGTAATATCTGTTAGTTTGTCAGATTTTACGTTGAATCCACTTGTTTTTTCTTGCTTTTTCACATCCACTTCTTTCCAACTAGTAAAATAATTGGAGCTTGTTTTCGCTGGTACTAACTCATTTAATTTATCAAAAAATAAGGCAGCTTCCGATTGAATTTCATGGCTTAAGCATTGGTAAGTATCCATTCCTGGGAAATCAGTTCCAATTTTCCAATGTTGTTTGGGAGGATTTTTTCGTAGGAAATTCTTAATATTTTTTGATACAATGGCTCCCCCCAGTGTGATTAATAGATCGGGAGCTAGTTGTTCTTTTTGAGAATCAGTAAGGCCGTAGAGGCTACGATCGATGCAATGATTAAAATTAGGATGCACTAAGTTGGCAGTATTTTCAACAAGTATGGCTACATTTTCATGTTCGGAAAATAGCACGAGCGCGCTTTGGAGTTGTGTAGATTTAGCTTGTTGTCCACATAAAACCATTATTTTTTGGCTGCTTAAACCTTTTTCAGCCCAACTTTTCACCTCATTGGTCCAGTCAATTTTTAAAGGAAGCACTTCTATTTTTCGGCTAAAATCTTCTTGTTTTTCTATCGTCTTGTACAAAGGTTCACTTAATGAAACATTGAAATGTATAGGTCCTTTCCTGCTTTTTAATGCCTTTTCGAATCCAATGGCAGTTTCTCGTTGGTAGAGCCATTTCTGCTCATCTGTAAAAAGAGCATCTTGTAATTGCACATAATGATGGACGTGTTTATTATATACATTTTGTTGCATTATGGTTTGACCATCGCCTTGATTTATCCATGCTTCTGGACGATCAGCCGTAATTGCAATGAGGGGAATAGAGCGATAATAAGCTTCTGAAATGGCAGGATAATAATTTAATGCAGCAGATCCAGAGGTACAACATAGAGCAACGGGTTGATGTAATTGTTCTGACATTCCCAAAGCAAAAAAAGCTGCACTGCGTTCATCGTGAATTACATACGTTTGTATGGAAGGATGTTCATCAAATGAAATTGAAAGTGGTGCATTTCTCGAACCGGGAGAAATAACTACATTTCGCACGCCATGATGATAGCATTGGTCAATAATGAGTTGAACGACCTTTTTATCGCTTGTTAGCATGCTGTAAAATTACAATTTTTGAGCAAGGTCTAGTATGGTTTTACTTTTATTTTCGGTTTCTTTCCATTCCATTTCAGCATCTGAAGCTTCGGTAAATCCACCTCCTAAATATAGGTACATTTTTCCAGGACGTATTTGGCAACACCGTAAATTAACATATATTTTCGAGTCATTTGGCTTTAGCAGACCTAAATATCCTGTATAAATGGCGCGATCGTGTTGTTCAATATGCTCAATAATTTCTAAAGCTAATTCTTTTGGTTCTCCGCAAACTGCTGGGGTAGGGTGTAGGACTTCTAAAATTTCACTTTCAGTTTGTGAAAAATTAAATGAAAAATCCGTCCTTAAATGCTTCACAGGTCCTGCTCTAAAATCGTATGGACCAATGGATTCAATGGATGATAATTCTAATTCATTTAGTTTATCTGAAATATATTCGCTCACCAAAGCTTGTTCATTTTGTTCTTTTTCCAACCATTTTGTTTGATCTTCACATACTTTTGTCCCTGCTAATGCAACACTGAATCCATGATCTCCCACCGTCCTGAGAAGTAATTCAGGACTTGCACCTACCCAAGTTCCTAATTTGGGATCTGAAAGTAAATAAACCATTGCATTCGGGTACGCTAAGACCAATTCATCAAAAAGAGCAGTTGTTTTGCTTTCGTCAAAATCAACACTTTTTATTCTTGAATAAACGGTTTTAGCTACATTCGCTTCTTTCATTTCATGAATGAGTTTCTGTGCCGACCATAAATAATAGGATTTATCGATCACATTTATTGGATCAACTGCAAAATGAAATTTGTTGTTTTGAATTTCATAATTTGCGAATCCAAAACGCTTGGACCCAAGAAAATTAGTGATTACAAATCCTTCATAATCAGTTATTTCTTTTGGTAATTCGTGAAAATATCCCAGTGATTTCACGACCTCTTCACCTGGGATTCTATACCAAAGTAATCCCATTATATTCGTTTTTCTAAAATCAAGACGGTTAATTTTCCCACACAAATAAGTTTCCCAGTTCCCTCCTCAGTAATATCCACTTGCCATAGATGCGTTTTTCTACCGGCATGAATAATTTTTCCTTTTGCCAAAACGAATCCAGCAGCTATTCCATTAATATGGTTGGCATTTACTTCCAATCCAACAGCGATTTGATTGGCATTATCAATTAATAAAATGGATCCCATAGAACCAATTGTTTCAATTAATGCAGCGCTTGCACCACCATGTAATAATCCCATTGGTTGCACAGTGCGCTCATTCACAGGCATTCTTGCCACAATATAGTCTTCCCCTAATTCGACACACGAAATTTCTAATGATTCCATTAGTGTATTCGCATTTCTAGCGTTTATTTCTTCCAAGGAAATTTGCTTGAGTTTCATCTTACAAAAGTACGTTTTCATTACGTATAGCCGTATTTTTTTTGCAGAGTTCTTGTAATTCTTTAAAATATCACTATTTTTGCACCGAGGAGAAATGGCAGAGTGGTCGATTGCGGCAGTCTTGAAAACTGTTGAACCGAGAGGTTCCTGGGGTTCGAATCCCTATTTCTCCGCCAAAATAATTAAAGCCAAGCAGTTTGCTTGGCTTTTTTTGTTTTCTCGAACGTCAAAAGCTTGCTTTTGTAAGTGAAGTAGAAACAAAAAAAGCCATTAGCCGCATAGCGGATAAGCTTTAATTAGTATGAAGCCTCCCCTCCCGGGATCACGCGTCCATTCAGACGCGTAATCC